>VFJQ01000158.1 GCA_009885995.1 Verrucomicrobiota bacterium | reverse complement strand
TTCGACCGACGGTGCAGGAGAACGAGCGATGCGCATCCTTCTACTCTCGCCACTCCCGCCCCTCCAGAAAAGACGCACGTTACACTTATTGCGAAGCACTACACTAGGTCAGCGCAGCGAGAGCGACGCGAGCGCGGTGGAGTAGAGCCGGCCGCCCACGCGGCCCCATTGATCGTCGGGCGCCCAACTGCCGGAGTCTGAGCCGTCGCGCACCTGGCTGATCAGCAGCGCGTGGCGGATCGTGGCTAGCTTTTCGCGCGAAGGCGCGTCGTCGGATTGCTTGAGGACGGAGGCGAGGAAGAAGGCTTGGTAGAAATCCACGTCACTGGCGGGAGTTGCGCCGCGTGGAGGAGATGAGTGTTCCTGCATCCACCGCGTGCCGCGATCGAGGCTGGGTTGGACATTCGCGATGCCCAAGGCTGCGGCGAGCTTCAGCGCATCGACGTTCCAGAGCGTGACGGCGGGATGCGGCTGCGGCGAACCAAGATAACCCCAGCCGCCGCTCGCGGTCTGCGTGATCCGGATGACGTCGAATGCGGCCTCGATCGTGCGCTTCAGTTCCGCGTCCGGCTGGCGTTGGTATGCGCGGAGCAAAGCGAGAGTCGCGATGCCTTGGTTGTAGCAGGAGCCGAAGAACGCGTCGCCGAACGAACCGTTCGCGGCCTGGCTTTTCATCAAGGCATCCACTGCTTTTGCGACGGCGGTCGAGTGCTCTGGCGTCGGCTGCTCACTGCTGAGCAGCGCCATGAGAGGGAGAGCGGTGAGGGCGACTTCGAAGCGCCGGTCGCCGCCCCAGCGCGTGGCGCTCCAGGAGCCATCGGGCTCCTGGGCCTTGCACAGCCAGTCGAGCGCGCGCGTCGCGCTGGCGGCTTCGCTTTCGCGCGGTGCGGTGCTCGCGAGTGGTGCTGCCGGGCGGGGGCGTGCGGACAGCCACGCCTTGGAAAGGCCGAGCGTGATGATGATCGCCGCGGCTGCGGCGAGTCCGGCGACTCGTGGCCAGAGCGGCGTGTTCGACTGCCCTCGGAGCGTAGCGAGAATCGCCGGTGCCAGATCGCGAGAAACCTCCGCCCGTGGCGCGGAGTGAAGCAGCGAGACGATCGACCGGGCGGATTTCACAGCATCGGAGCACCGCTCGCATTTCAGGAGGTGCGCCTCGAAGGCCACGCGCTCATCGATCGCGAGTTCGTCGGCCAGGAAAGCCGCGATGTCTTCGCAGCGTGGGCACATCACCTCAGCGGGCATGGATGATCTCCCGGAGTGCGTTGAGCGCGAGGTTGATGCGCGACTTCACGGTGCCGAGCGGGATCGCCAGCACGTCGGCGACTTCCTGGTAGCGCATGCCTTGGTAGATGTTCAGCACGATCACTTCGCGGAGTTTGGGTGAGAGGCAGGCGAGCGCCGCGTCCACGTCGATGCGCTCGCTCGTGTCCGGTCGCGCCCGCTGGCTGGCGATTTCCATCTCGGCCTCGAACTGCGACGAGAGCCGTTCGAGCCGCACGATCTTGCGCCCGCGGTCGGCCCAGACATGGCGGGCGAGGACGTAGAGGAATGTCGTGAACCGCGCCGAAGGCTGGTAGCGCAGCCGGTAGCGGAAAAGGCGGACGAAAGTTTCCTGCACGAGATCTTCACGATCGGAAGAAGCGCCCATGCGGGCGAAAAAGTTCAGTAGAGGATTTTGATGCCGCCGGACGAGTTCCACGAAGGCCGGCTCGGAGCCGCCGCCGACCGCCATCATCAGCGCGGCATCGGCGTCGAGGGCAGGCGCAGCCGCAGTCGCGGGGGCGAGCGGGTCGAGTGGATTGGCGAGGAGCGCGGAAGACGCGGTCATGCGGACGAGGGCGGCGTATGGTCGAAGCCAGCCGCTGCAGATCAAGGCCATTCTCCCGCGGCGAAAATTCCGCTGAACCTTTTCGCCGACCGGGACGCTTTCACTTACCCGAACCCGACCCACTCATGCCCCGTCCGCTGATCACCACCATCGCCTCGCTCCTCTTCGCCTCCGCCGCGCTCGCGCAAGACGCGCCGCCCTTGGTGACTCTCGATCCGGTGATCGTGACGGCGACGCAGACCGAGGAGACCGTCCTCGATACGCCCTACACGGCGCACGTCATCAGCTCGAAACGCTTCCTCGATGAGCGCTCGGTGCGCTCGCTCGCCGATGCGCTCAGCGAGACGCCGGGCGTGATGGTGCAGCGCACGGGCTACGCGCAGGCGTCGCCGTTCATGCGCGGCTTCACCGGCTATCGCACGCTCACGCTCATCGATGGCATCCGGCTGAACAACGCGACCTTCCGCGAAGGGCCGAACCAATATTTCGCGACGGTGGATCAGTTCACCATCGACCGGCTGGAGGTGGTGAAAGGGCCGTCGTCCGTGCTCTACGGCAGCGACGCGATCGGCGGCACGGTGAACCTCATCACGCGTGATCCGCAGATGCTGCCGTGGCCGGAACTGCCCACGGGCAAAGGCTCGGACGGCAAGGCGAGCAAGAACCCGATCGAGCAGCCCGAGCGCTTCGCCCTGCACGGCGGCAGCTATTACCGCTACGCCACGGCGGAGAACTCGCACATCGCTCGCGGTGAATTTGGCCTCGCGCTCGGGCCGCAGCTCGGCGTGCTCGGCGGCATCACGTGGAAGGACTTCGACGACTTGCACGGCGGCGATCTCGTCGGCACGCAGAGCAAGAGCGGCTACGACGAAGTCGATGGCGATATCAAGGTGCTCTACCGCATCGACAAGGACACCGACCTCACCGCGGCCTTCTACCGCACGGAGCAAAACGGCGCGCCGCGCTGGCACTCGACGAAGTATTCCGACAAGGGCTTCGACCGGCTCGCCGACGGCACGGACCTCCGTCGCGACCTCGATCAGACGCGCGAACTCGGCTACCTCAAATACGAGCAGCGCGATGTGGCCTCGTGGTTGAGCTCCGTGCGCTTCAGCTTCTCCTTCCACCGCCAGACCGAGGAGCAGGACCGCGTTCGCGACACGCTCCGGCGCGACGTGGACGGCTTTCAGGACGATCAATATGGCTTCGTGCTGAACCTCGAATGCCCGTCGCCCATCGGCACGCTGAGCTACGGCGCGGAATACTATCACGACAACGTGGAGAGCTGGGGCAGCCGCTGGAACGAGGACGGCTCGCTGCGCACGATCAAGCCGCGCGGTCCCTTCTCCGACGAAGGCGCCTACGACCAGCTCGGCGTGTATGTGCAGGATCAGTTCAAGCCGGTCGAGCCGCTCGAGATCACGCTCGGCGTTCGCTATTCCTGGGCTGAAGCGCGCGGTGGCATCGTCGATGACGACCCGCTCGACACCGTCAGCTTTCCGTCGATCGATAAGACCTTCGACGCCCTCACGAGCAGCGCGCGCTTCCGGCTCGATGTCGCGCGGGACTGGAACTTCTTCGGCGGCGTCTCGCAGGGTTTCCGCGCACCCACGCTCGCGGACCTCACCAGCTTCGACCTCGCCCGCTCCGGCGAGCAGGAGACGCCCGCGCCAAACCTCCAGCCCGAGCACTTCCTCGCCTTCGAGATCGGCACAAAGTTCCGCAGCGAACCGCTCCGGCTCGAAACCTACGCCGCCTACTTCCACACGCTGATCGACAACCAGATCATCCGCTACCCGACCGGCCAGCTCATCGATGGCGACGTCGAGGTGCAGAAAGCGAACGTCGGCGACGGCTTCATTCACGGCGTCGAATTCGGAGCCGAGTGGAACTTCTACGCCGGCTTCAGCCTCTTCGGAAACCTGACGTGGACCGAAGGCGAGCTCGACACCTACGTCGGCCGCCACATCACCGCGCGCCCAGCGTCGCGCATCCCGCCGCTCACCGGGCTCGTCGGGTTGCGCTGGCAGAGCACGGACCGCCATTGGTTCGCCGAAGCCACCGCCCAACTCGCTCGCCGCCAGGACCGTCTCTCGCCCGGCGACATGGCCGACACCCAGCGCATCCCGCCCGGCGGCACGAAGGGCTACCAAGTTTTCAGCGTCCGCGCTGGTTGGGAGCCGCGCGACTGGCTGCAATTCACTGCCGCGCTCGAAAACATTGGCGATGACGACTACCGCTACATGGGTTCCGGCATTAACGAAGCCGGCACAAACTTCATCGTCAGCACGCGGCTGCGGTTTTAGTGTAACGGTAGTCCGATGCGCCGTGCTGCTTTCACCGCCTCATTTCTGTTCCATGCTGGCGTGCTCTGCGCCGCGTGGGTGTGGCGGGTGAATCCGCCGGCATCGCACCGCGAAGACCGTGGCGAATCCGCGCCGGACTTCTCCTTCTTCGCTGCGGTCTCGCCCGCCGAGGCCGCGCCGACGGAGGAAATCGTCGCCGTCGTCGAATTCGTCCCGCCACCCGGGCAGCCCGCGGTTCGGGTGGAGGCCGGGGTCGATCCGATCGTCAGCACGGCTGCCGAAGCCATCTTTGCTACGCCCAGCGGCATCGTGAGCGCCATGCCCGTCGCCGCGGCCAAGCCCTCGAAACGCCCCAGCGCGCGCAGCACCGGCGGACTCGCCCGCGGCACCGGCAGTGGAGCGAAAGGCGGAGCCAATTACCAGCCGCCGCGCTACCACGTCTGCCCCGCCCCGCCATACCCCGCCGCCGCACGCACGAAAAAGCTGGAAGGCGCCGCCTTGCTCCTCGTCCTCGTGGACGCCGCCGGTCGCCCGACAAAGGTCACACTCCGCCGCAGCACCGGTTCCTCGATCCTCGACGACGCTGCGATTCGCGCCGTCTGGGCCTGGCGCTTCGAGCCCGCTCGCACCGGAGGTCAGGCCATCGCTGCCGCCGTCGAAGTCCCCGTCCGCTTCCGCTACCGCGGCTGAATGGCGGAAGGGGTGGGATTCGAACCCACGGTTGGTTTAACCCAACGCTCGATTTCGAGTCGAGTGCCTTAAACCGGACTCAGCCACCCTTCCTATTGGTGTCCCGACCGGTTGCAGCAACCGACGAAACGGGCGGCACTATGTGCGCGCGGTCTCCGGTAGCAAGGGGAGAAATGGACGGGCCTGCGGCAGCCAGCGACACGAAATTTCCCTGTGAACTGCACGGTGCGAGGTGTCACATTCAGCCATGCCCATGACAGGTGTCGATCTCACCGCTGACATCCTCGCGCTCAAGCGCGAGCGCAACGCCGTGATCCTCGCGCACAACTACCAGGTGAAGGAAATCCAGGAGTTGGCCGATTTTGTCGGCGACTCGCTCGGGCTTTCCTACAAGGCGGCAGAGACAGATGCGGAGGTCATCGCCTTCTGCGGCGTCCACTTCATGGCCGAGACGGCGAAGATCGTGAACCCGACGAAGACGGTCGTCCTGCCGGACCTCGACGCGGGTTGCTCGCTCAGCGAATCGTGCCCGGCGGACAAGCTCGGCGCTTACCTCGAAGCGCACCGCGACAGGAATTTCTACGTCGTCGCCTACATCAATTGCTCCGCCGGCGTGAAGGCGCTCAGCGACGTGATTTGCACGAGCGGCAACGCGGTGAAGATCGTCGAGAGCGTGCCGAAGGATCGGAACATCCTCTTCGTCCCCGACCAGAATCTCGGCGCGTGGGTGACGGAGCAAACGGGCCGGCCGATGGAGCTGTGGAAGGGGAACTGTTACGTCCACGTCGAGTTCACGCGGCAGTCGATCGAGAAGATCCGCGCCACGTGTCCGGGATCGCCCGTCGTCGCGCACCCGGAATGCACCTACGCCGTGCGGATGCTCGCGGACGAGGTCTGCTCGACCGAAAAAATGGTCAGCTACTGCAAGTCTTCTCCGGCGCAGTCGTTCATCATCGCCACCGAGTCCGGTATGTTGCATCGGCTGCGTCGTGAGATCCCAGGGAAGGAATTCATCGCAGGCCCGACCGACCACTGCGCTTGCGCGGACTGCCGCTACATGAAGATGAACACGCTCGAGAAGCTACACGACGCCCTGCTGAATCTCTCGCCGGAAATCACGCTGCCCGAGCCGTTGCGTGCGCGGGCGGAGTTACCGATTCGGCGGATGCTCGAGCTGAGCAAATGAGGTTCCGCTGGTTTCCCCTCGCGATCGTGGTCGTGCTCGCAGGCTGCACGAAGAAGACCGGCCCCGAAGATGTCGCGCGAAACTTTTTCGACCTCATCGCCGGCGGCAAATCTGCCGACGCCTACGCCGGTGCGGCGTTTGGTTTTCAAAGCCCGCAGACACAGATGTTCTTCGAGACCACGCTGCGCGAGCTTGGGCTAGATGCCATCGCGTCGGCGAAATACGAGCCGCCCGACTACTCCAGCGATCGCAGCGTCGCGCGGGTCGCGGCGGAGTTCACGACGAAGTCCAAGTCGGTGATCCGCCTCGTGATCGCCCTCATCCACGAGGGCGGCTCGTGGAAGGTTCTCTCGCTGAAATCCCCGCGAAACTCGATGACCGGCCGCGTGGAAAACCGCTTCACGCTTATCGGTCGCGATCCCGGTTTTGGAGACCCGACCACGCAGCATCCGCCGCCTGATGCCGCGGCTGCTAAAAAGCTTACCCTCGAATCTCTTCTCGCATTCAACGACGCCGTTCAGCGGAAAGATTTCCTCCATCTCTTCGACGAAGCGTCGCTGCACTGGCAGGACCAACTCGTCACGCGCGAAGGCCCGGCGGCCATCCCCGGCACGATGAAGCGTGCGCTCACTCCGAAGGAACGTGAACTCGGCGCCGCGCGGCTCCAGCACGCTTTCCAGTCCTTCATCGACCAGCAGATCGACATCGCCGGCATCCAGGGCACCGAGCCCGTGTTCGATCGGCCCGCGTGGGTGAACACCGACGGGATTCTGATTCTCAACGGCTACTACCCGACCAAACCGTATCGCGTGCTCTTCTCGCTGAAGTTCTACCACGAGGTGCCGGCATGGCGGCTCTTCGGGCTCGACGTCAGCGTGAAGAAAGCGGACGCAACCTGACCCCTGCTGATGCCCGGGATCGCCGACCGCCTCGCTCTCGTCCACGATGCCATCGCTGCCGCCGCGGCGCGTGCGGGCCGGGTCGCGGCGGATGTGCAACTCGTCGCCGTGAGCAAGACCCAGCCGCCCGAAGCCGTGCTCGAAGCGCTCGACGCCGGCCAGACGCTCTTCGGCGAGAACCGCGTGCAGGAGGCGAAGGCGAAGATGCCGCTCCTGCCCGGCCGCGCTCGCTGGCATCTCATCGGGCATTTGCAGAAGAACAAAATCCGGCACGCGCTCGCGCTGAACTTCGACCTCATCCACAGCATCGATTCGTTCGAGCTCGCGCGCGACGTGAGCCGCATCGCGGATGAAGCGGGCCTCTTCCCGCGTCTCCTGCTCGAGGTGAATGTCGCCGGCGAAGGCACGAAGTTCGGCTTCCCGCCCGAGCGCCTCCGCGCGCAGATGGAAGAGCTGCTCGCTCTCGACCGCATCGCGCTCGACGGCCTCATGTGCCTCCCGCCGCTCGCGCTGAGAGCGGAGGATTCGCGGAAGTATTTCGTCGCTTTGCGCGAGTTGCGCGACCGGCTGCAAACGGAGTTCCGCGTGCCGCTGCCGCAGCTCTCGATGGGCATGAGCGGAGATTACACGATCGCGATCGAGGAAGGCGCGACGCTCGTCCGCGTCGGCACGGCAATCTTCGGCGAGCGCGCGGGCAAGACATGGAAACCGGTTGCCGGTGAGGGCTTCGACGACTAGCGAACGCCCATGGCCGCGCGCCTTCTTCCCACCAACATTTCCCAGATCGGCGATGAACTCGCCGTCGCCTGGAACGACGGCACCGAGACCTTCCTCGGCCTTGAGCTGCTGCGGCGGAACTGCCCGTGCGCGATGTGCGGCGGCGAGCCCGATGTGCTCGGGCACATCCAGCGCCCCGTGGTGACTTACACGCCCCTGAGCTTCGAACTGCGCGGCTGGCAGCTCGTCGGCGGCTACGCGATCCAGCCCGGCTGGGCCGACGGCCACAGCACGGGCCTCTACTCGTTTCCCCACCTCCGCAAGATCGCCGAAGCCGCGACTGCGCCATGAGCCTCGCGTGGCATCGCACGAAGCTCGGCATCGTCGGCGCGACCTTCGCCGTGTGTGGCGCCGCCGTCTTCATTCGTCCCCTCCCTCCGCGTCGCGCTCCCGAGCCGCGGCCTCCGGAGCTTTATGATGTGGTGATGCAGGAACTCACCGCGCTGCGCGTCGCAGATTATTCGCGGGCCTACCGGCACGTGTCGCTCTCGATGCAGGAGCGGTTCAACATCGACGACTTCGCCGAGCAGGTGCGTGTGGACCGACCGGAGATCGCCCGCTTCGAGCGCGTGGAATTTGGCGCGATCACCGTGCAGGGCCGGCACGTGCTGATGCCCGCCTACTTTTTCCTCCCGGGCGGCGGCATCGCGGTCGTCCATTACACGCTCGTGCGCGAGGCCGGGACTTGGAAGATCGACGGCGCGCGCATCGAGCGCCGCTGGGACCGCGGCCATCGCGTCGGCGGCGAGCGCACTTAGCCCAGCATCCGCTGGAGATTCGTGTGGAAAGTCCCGAGCGGAAACTCGTCGGGATGGATGAGATCGAGCCAGCCCAAGTTCGACAGTTATGAAGGGCTGAGATCGTATTCATGCGGGTTGGCGGGCGATTTCTTCAGTTTTTCTCCACTACATTTCGCACGATTTTCGGGCGGGTGGGC
>VFJQ01000140.1 GCA_009885995.1 Verrucomicrobiota bacterium | reverse complement strand
GCCACACGCTCCAGCCGACCGCGCTCGTTCACGAGGCGTGGCTGCGGCTCGGCGACCAGCGCTTTGAAAACCGCGCGCACTTCTTCAGCGCCGCCGCCGAGGCCATGCGACGCATCCTCATCGACCGTGCCCGGCGCAAGCTCGCCGCCCGCCATGGCGCCGGCGCGGAGCATGTGGACGTGGACGACATCGAGATCGCCGCACCGACGGAAAAGGATGACGAACTTCTCGCAGTCCACGAAGCGCTCGACGCTCTCGCTGCGCACGACCCGCGCAAGGCGGAGGTGGTGAAGCTGCGTTACTTCGCCGGGCTTTCGATCGACGAAGCCGCCAGCGTGCTCGGTATCTCCGCGCCGACGGCCAAACGCGACTGGACCTACGCCCGCGCGTGGCTCTTCCGCGAGATCAGCTGAGCGCGAGGTCGAGCTGGTTGGCCTTGTTCAGCGCCCACGCTTCGATGCCGCGCAGGCGCAGGTCCGCGGCGAACTCGGCGGCGAATCCGTGCAGGGTGAAGACGCGGCGCGGCTGCACGAGCGTGACGTAGCGGAGCAGGTCCGGGTAGTCGGCGTGGTCGCTGAGCGGGAAGGCGGCGTCGCACTTGTAGCGATGGATCGCGCTGGGATCGAGCGCCCAGCCGGTGGCCACGGCGGTGCGCGGTTTGGGCAGCCGCGCGATCGTCTGCGAACGCTTGGCGTTTGGCGGCCAGACGAGCACTTTGCCCGCGGTCTGCTGCGGGTCGAAGCGGACGTAGCCCGTCGGGAAATCGGGGCGCTGTTCGCGGTAGATTTCCGTCATCTTCCACGTGGCCTCGTGCAGCATCGGGGTGAGCCCGGCGGCGAGCAGCGCGCAGATGAGTTCCTGCGCCTTGCCGAGCGAGTAGGAGAGGAGGACGGGCGTCGCGCGGTCCTCGATCGCCGTGCGGCAGAAGGCCACGATCTGCGCGAGCACTTCGTCGGTCGGCGGCATCTCGTAGCGCGGCAGGCCGAAGGTCGTCTCCATGATGAGCGTGTCCGCGCAGCGCCACGCGGCGGGCTCGGCGCTGAGGCTGGGGCGCAGCTTGAAGTCGCCCGTGTAGAGCAGGGTGCCGGCGTCGCTTTCCACAAAGCTCTGCGCGCTGCCGAGGATGTGGCCGGCGGAGAGGAGCGTGATGCGGCAACCATCGAAGGCGCGCGATCCGCCGATCTCGATCTCGTGCTCGGTGCGCACGCCGGGCATCCGCTCGCGCATGAGCGCCATCGTGCCGGGGCTGGCGATCACCTCGTCGTGCGCGCCGAGGTGATCGCTGTGCGCGTGGGAGACGAAGGCGAAGGGTTTCGCCCGCTGCGAGTCGAGCCAGAGCCGGTGCTCGGGCAGTTCGACGCCGTGTTTATAGCGGAGTTGGATCATCGGCGTTCGACGTTCGCATTGGTTGACATCATTAAGCATCCATCCGTAGTCTGCGCGCGTATGAAACGCTCCATTTTCGCGCTCACCACGCTGGCACTCGCAGCGGCGGCGGGCCTTGCCGCGGAGCTGCCTCGCAAGCTCGACAAAGCGAAGGCGCTCCCGCTGGCGATCGACGACACATTCCAGTTCCGCAAGACGAAGACCTATCTCTACGATCCGCGCGACCCGCGGCTCAATCAGCCGACCTTCGACGGCATGAGCGCCTTCGAGCGCCGGCGCATCGAATACGGCGCGGTCACGCAGGTCGATCGCCGCCAGCGCTACGGTCATTACTACGACTTTTTCTGGCGCACGGACCGGCCCGCCGATGTGACGGTGCGGTTCGAGTATCGCCAGCAAAATCTCGGCTCCTACGTCCAGGCGAAGGAGGTCGATTACAAAGCCATCAAGGGCTCGCAGAAGACCACGTTTCAAGTCATCGGCGACGACTACGAGGAGGAAGGCAAAGTGACGGCGTGGCGGGCCGTCATCATCGAGAACGGGAAGGTCGTCGCGTTGAATCAATCCTTCCTTTGGAACTGATCCGTCGCCACGGGAGGCCGCTGGCCGATCGCGTTAAGCCGCGAATTCCGGCAGTGGCAGCCCCCGAAGCAGTGTTATACGTATCATAGTAGTGATCATGAATACGAGCCCTTCCATCCTCGTCGGCACAGCCGATCGCGTGGTCTGGGTTCGGATCGAAGGCAAGGGCTCGTTCTTGAATGCCACCGGGCTCAAGGAGTTCGCGAAGGAAATGACCAACCGCGGTTTCCGCGAGTTCGTGGTGGATCTCGACCACTGTCCGCTCATGGACTCGACCTTCATGGGAACGCTCACCGGCATGGCGCTGCGCCTGCGGGAGCTTGGCGCGGGCGAACTGCGTGTCATCCACCTCAACGATCGCAACCGCGACCTGCTGACCAATCTCGGGCTCGATCAGTTGATGAGCATCGACGCATCCGTCCGAAGCATCGATCAACAACCTGCGCAGCAAGCGCTGCCTGAGGAACCGGGCGACAAGCACACCCGTGCTGAGACGATGATCGAGGCGCATCAGGATCTCGTCGATGCGAACCCGGCCAACGCGGCCAAGTTCAAAGACGTGCTCGAATACCTGCGGCAGGATTTGCGTGTGATGCGCTGACTGCTCGCGCTGGCGAGCAGGCGTGACGCACAAAATGAGGGCGCCGATTTGCGCACCACGGTGCGGGGGAGTAAAATCGAGCCGTTGGGTGTTTGTGTGTTGGGTTGCAACGAACCGTGCGGGCTCCTACCCGCACGGTTCCAGCTTCTCGGGCCGGGTTGGCATCGCACCGGATGCAGCTAGTTCACTTGGAAGAAAGTCCTGACTGCGATCATGAGCTTCGGAGCAATTTTCCTCTTTCTCGGCGCCATGCTGATCTCCCTCCTCGCCTCCTGGCGGGTGAAGCGGGTCTATGCCCGCTGGAGCGAAGTGCCTGCGTCCTCCGGCGTCAGCGGGGCGGAGGTCGCGGCGTCGATTCTCGACCGCGCGGGCATCCACGATGTCGAGATCCTCGCGCACGACGAAATGCTAGGCGACCACTACGACCCGCTCAACAAGCGCCTCGTGCTCAGCCAGCAGAACTACCACGGGCACAGCGTCGCCGCGCTCGGCGTCGCCGCGCACGAATGCGGCCACGCCATCCAGCACGCCACCGCCTACGCGCCGCTGCACCTGCGCATGGGCGCCGTCGGCATCACGAATTTCGCCAGCGGCATCGGCCTCTACCTGCCCTTCATCCTCGCCGGCATCGGCCTGATCAACGTCTATACCGCCATGTGGTTCGCGGCCATCGCGACGGGGATCATCATGCTCTTCAACCTCATCACCCTCCCGGTTGAATTCGATGCGTCCGCGCGTGCGAAACTCGTCCTCGCAGACATGGGCTTCATCGGGCGTCCGGAAGAGATGGCCGGCGTCCGCCAGACGCTCGACGCCGCCGGTTGGACCTACGTCGCCGCATTCGTCACCTCGCTCACCTACTTCCTCTGGCACCTGCTCCCGCTGCTCACCGGCGGGCGGCGCGACGACTAAGAGGCTGTCGACTAAGAGGCTTGCCCGCGCCGATTCGTCTCCGCAAACTTCGCCGATGCAACCCGGTCAAGGTTCCTCAGGAAATGTCATCGCTGCCGTGTGCAGCTTCTTCATCCCCGGCCTCGGGCAACTCGTCCAGGGACGCATGCTTGCCGCGCTGTTCCACTTCCTCCTCACGGGCCTGCTTTGGTTCATCACCTTCGGCACCGGCGGCTGGATCGGGCACATCATCTCGTGCATCGAAGCCGCGCGCTGGAAGGGACCGCGGTAGCGCTACTCCTCTTGCACCACGACGACATCGTTCGGGTGCAGCGAGCACCAGACTTTATCGCCCTTCGCGAAGCACTCTTCGTGAGCGCTCTCGTTCGCGGCGCAGGCGGTAAGCTCCAGCCCGCTCTCGTGGCGCAGCGTCAACTCGTCGGTCGCGCCCTTGAAAATCTCCTCGGCGATCTCCGCCTCGAACACATTGAAGTCACCGCTCGGGTGCTGCTTCTCGATGTGGATTTTCTCCGGGCGGATCGAGACGAGCACGCTCTCGGTGTCGGCGGCGAGATTCGCGTCGCGGATGACGAGATCGAGCTTGCCATCGAGCTTGATGTGAACGCGCTCATCGCCGCGCTCGAGCACGGTCGCGGGGAGGATGTTCGCTTCGCCGATGAAGTTCGCGACGAACGTCGTGCGCGGCTGGTGGTAAATCTCGTTCACGCTGCCGAGCTGCTCGATCTTGCCCTTGTTGATGACGGCGATGCGGTCGCTCATCGTGAGCGCCTCCTCCTGATCGTGCGTCACGAAGATGAACGTGATGCCGAGCCGCTGCTGGAGCCGCTTGAGTTCGATCTGCATCTGGTGCCGCAGCTTCGCGTCGAGCGCCGAGAGCGGCTCGTCGAGCAGCAGCACCTTCGGCTCGCACACGATCGCCCGCGCGAGCGCCACGCGCTGGCGCTGGCCGCCTGAGAGCTCGCCCGGCTTGCGCTGCTCGAAACCGCCGAGCGACACGAGGTCGACGACGCGCTTCACCCGCTCGGCGATCTCGATGCGGCTGACCTTCTTCATCCGGAGGCCGAACGCGATATTGTCCGCGACCGTGAGGTGCGGGAAGAGCGCGTAGCTTTGGAAGACCTGGTTCACGTCGCGCCGGTAGGGCGGCTCGAGCGTGACGTCCTTTCCGTCGAGCAGCACGACACCCTCCGTTGGCGTCTCGAAGCCGCTGATCATGCGCAGCACCGTCGTCTTCCCGCAGCCGCTCGGGCCGAGGAAGGTCATGAATTCAGCAGCGCGAACGCTAAGGTTAATGTCCTGGACCGCGGTGAAACTGCCGAAGCGTTTGGTGACGCTGCGCAGTTCGACCATCGGTGACGGGGAGTCGCTCATTTAGCGGGGCAGCGAATCATCCCGACCGAACACCGGCAAGAGGGAAGCCGAGCACGATGCCGTTTCGGGTAGTCGTCACTCCCGCTCGCGTCGCTACGATCCCCGCCATGCCCTCGATCCCTCGCCGCTCCTTCCTCGAAAAAACCGGCGCACTCGCTGCCGGTGCAGCCACGTTTCACATCGCCTCTGGTCTGCGCGCGCAGAGTCCGAATGAAAAGTTCACCGTCGGGATCATCGGTCCCGGCGGCATGGGCTCGAATCATCTGCGCGGGCTGGCGCGCCTGTCCGAGGTGAACATCGCCGCCGTGTGCGACGTGGACTCGAACCGGCTCGGCATCGCGGTGAAGAACGTCGAACTCGCCGGCAAGCCTGCGCCGCGCGCGGAGAATGATCTGCGGCGCGTGCTCGATGACAAGTCGATCGACGTCGTCTTCATCGCCACGCCCGATCACTGGCACACGCCCGCGGCGCTACTCGCGATCGACGCGGGCAAGCACGTCTATGTCGAGAAGCCCGCGTCGCACAACATCCGCGAAGGCCGCCTGCTCATCGAAGCCGCGCGGCGAAACAAGCGCGTGGTGCAGGTCGGCACACAATCGCGCAGCGCGCCGCACCTTCGCGCGGGGATGGAGAAACTCGCGGGCGGCGCGATCGGCGACGTGCTCACGACGAAGGTCTGGAACAGTCAGCTCCGAAGCAATATCGGCCACGCGCAGTCCGAGCCACCGCCGGCGACGCTCGACTTCGACCTGTGGCTCGGACCCGCGCCCGCGGTGCCGTATCGCTCGAGCCTGCTGCACGCGAAGTGGCGTTGGTTTTACGCCTTCGGCGCGGGCGACATGGGGAACGACGGTGTCCACGACATCGACATCGGCGTGTGGGGCCTGCTCGGCGACAAGCCACGCCACCCCAGCCGCATCGCCGCGCTCGGCGGGAAGTATTTCTTCGATGATGACCAGGAGTTCCCGGACACGCAGAACGTGCTCTTCGAATACGACCTCGGCGGCGGGAAGAAAAAGCAGCTCATCTACGAGCAGCGCCTGTGGTCGCCGTATGTGCAGGAGGGCCACGAGAACGGCGACGCCTACTACGGCACGAGCGGCTACATGGTGCTCGGCAAGGCAAAGAGCTGGCAGATCTTCGGGAAGAAAAACGCGCCTGGCGAGGAGATGAAGGGCACGATCGATCTCGATGCGCATCACCAGAATTTCTTCGACTGCATCCGCACCGGCGCGCGGCCGAATGCGGACATCGAGATTCACCACTACTCCGCGTGCCTCTGCCATCTCGGGAACATCGCCACCCGGCTCGGCCGCACGCTGAACTTCGATCCCGCGGCGGAGAAGTTCATCGGCGATGACGAGGCGAACAAGCTCGTCGGGCGCGAGTATCGCAAAGGCCACTGGGCGGTGCCGAAGGGCGTGTAACTGCCCAAGTGGAGGATGGCCCCGCGCACGGGACCGCCTAGCGTGCGCGCGATGAAATTCCTCCTCGCATTCCTTTCTCTCGCCGCCTGCACCCTTGCCGCCGATCGCCCGAACATCGTCTGGATCGTCGGCGAAGACATGGGGCCGGACCTCGGCTGCTACGGCGATGCGCAGGCGATCACGCCGGCGATGGACAAACTCGCGACGCAGGGCACGCGCTACACACACGCCTTCACGCACACCGCGGTTTGCGCGCCGAGTCGGCACGGGCTCATCACGGGGCAGTATCCGATCAAGACCGGCGCGATGCACATGCGCTCGGTGCTGAAGAACCCGCCGGTGACGTTCACGAAGCTGCTACGCGATGCGGGCTACCACGTGGCGTGGCCGGGCAAGACGGACTTCAATTTCAAGAATCCCGACGACTTCCGCGACTCGCAGGCGAACTGGTGGAAGCAGGACAAGCCGCTGCCGCAGCCGTTCTTCGCCTACGCGAACTTCACGCAGAGCCACGAGTCGCAGGTGCGCAACGACGGCGACAAATACGCGGCGAACACGGAGCGCCTCACGCCGGCGCAGCGGCACGATCCGTCGAAGATGGCGCTGCCGCCGTTCTATCCCGATGCGCCGATCGTGCGCGAGGAGATCGCGCGCTACTACGATCTCGTGACGAGCGTGGACTACGACATGGGCGACGTGCTTGCGTGGCTCGACAAGCAGGGACTGGCCGAGAACACGGTCGTGATTTGCACCGGCGATCACGGCCGCGGCATGGCGCGTTACAAACGCTGGTGCTACGACACGGGGCTGAAGGTGCCGCTGATCGTGCGCTGGCCGGGGAAGGTAAAGGCGGGCGCGGTGAGCGATGAACTCGTGACGTTTGTCGATCTCCCGGCGACGGCGGTCGCGCTCGCGGGTGCGAAGGTGCCGGAGAGTTTCGATGGACAGGTCTTCCTCGGTGCGCAGAAGGCCGCGCCGCGCAAATACACCTACGGCGCGCGCGACTACATGGACGAGACGTTCGACCGCATCCGCACGGTGCGCGACGCGCGCTTCCGCTACATCCGCAACTACGCGCCGGAACTGCCGTATGCGCAGATCATCGGCTACATGGAGATCGGCGGCACGATGCAGGCGTGGCGCAAGGCGAACGCCGAGGGTAAACTCAACGACGTGCAGAGGCTCTTTTTCGCGGAGCACAAACCGAAGGAGGAACTCTACGAGAGCGACGCCGATCCCTACGAAGTGAAGAACCTCGCCGCCGATCCCGCGCACGCTGCGAAGCTCGCCGAGTTGCGCGCGGCGTGCGACGCGTGGGTGGCGAAGGTGAACGACAAGGCCGCGATCCCCGTGGAGAAGCTCATCGCCGATGGCGTCATCGAACCGCGCAACGAGAAATACGCGGAGCGCGCGAAGAAGGGCGTCGAGGCGGTGAAGAAAGAGATCAACGTGAAGTGAGCGCGAGGTAGGGACGGCTGTCCTCAGCCGTCCGCCTCATACCAGCGACGCGCGCCCGCGTCCCGCTGGGGACAGCGGTCCCTACCGGTCAGTCGCGGAAGTTTTCGAACGCGAGCCCGACCCCGAAGTCTTTGCTGCGGCAGAACGCGATCACGTCCTGCAAGTCGTCGCGCTTCTTTCCGGTGACGCGGATCTTCCGCTCTTCGAGCGCGCTCTGCACCTTGAGCTCCTGCGCCTTGATCGCTTTCACGATCTCCTTCGCCTTGTCGCCATCGAGGCCCTGCTTGATGACGAAGTCCTGCGTCGCGTGGCCGAGTGGCGAGATCGCGGGATCTTTGCGCTCGACGTTGCGGAGGTCGATCGCACGCTTGGCGAGCTTGCCGAGCACGATTTCGCTGAGGCCTTTCAGCCGCGACGCATCCTCGGCTTTCATCTCGATCTTCGAGTCCTTCACGTTGAGTTCGATCGTGGCGGTCGAGCCTTTGAAGTCGAACCGCGTGGCGAGTTCCTTGCGGGCCTGGTTGATGGCGTTGTCGATCTCTTGCTTATCGACCTCGGAGACTATGTCGAATGAGGGCATGGCCTACTCGTAGCGCAGCGCCTTCACCGGGTCGAGCCTCGCGGCGGTCCACGCGGGGATGAACGCGGCGAGGGCGCAAATCACGAAGGCGCTCACGCAGATGAGCGTGACGTCGGCGGGGACGATCTCGGCGGGGATTTGGGAGAACTGGTAGATGCCGGGCGGAAAAATCTCGATACCGAGCGCGCCAGCGAGCCAGTCCTTGAATTCGTTGCGCCAGCGGACGAGCGCAATGCCGGCAGCGAGGCCCGTGACGTTGCCGAAGATGCCGACTACCATGCCTTGGGCGAGGAAGACCCAGACGATCTGCGCGGGCGTGGCGCCGAGCGCTTTCATAATCCCGATCTCGCGCCGCTTCTGCACCGTCACGGTGATGAGCGTGTTCATCACGGAGAATGCGGCGACGATGATGATGAAGAAGAGGATGATGAACATCGTGTTCCGCTCCATGCGCACGGCGTCGAAGAGCTGCTTGTTCAAGTCCATCCACGAGTAGGACGAGGTGCCGGGCGGGAGATGCGGATCGATGGCGCGCATGATCGGGTCGAGGCCGTAGGGATCGGTCGTGCGGATGGAGAGCCCGTGGATGTCGTCGCCGAGGCCGTAGAGTTCCTGGCCGACGAAAAGCGGCGTGAGCACGTATTCGGCGTCGTAGGTGTAGCGACCGCTCTCGAAGATGCCGACGATTTCGAGCTCGGCGGGAAGGACGACTTCCTTCAGTTCGTCGAGCGCGCCCCTATCGTTCGGGTCCTTCCGCACGCGGTCGATGAGGCCGAGGATGTCGCCGATGTTGCGCGGGGCGTAGATGGTGAGCTTGTCGCCGACTTGCAGGCCGAGGCTGTGCGAGAGCTCGATGCCGATGAGGCACTGGTCGCTGCGCAACTCGTGAGTGCCCGCCTTCATCATCGTGCGCAGGTCGGCGATCTTCAGCTCGCGCTCGATCTCGATGCCGCGGATTTTCGGCGTGAGGACGCGGCCGTTGAACTCCGCGATGACGGGCCCCTGCACGAAGGGTGCGGTGGCGACGACGCCCGGCACCTTCTGCACCTCGGCATCGAGGTCGCGCCAGCCGCGCAGGACTTGCTCGTTGGTGAGGATGAGGTGCGCGTCGAAGCCGAGCACCTTGCGCTGGAGCTCGCGGTCGAAGCCGGTCATCACCGAGATGACGATGATGAGCACCGCGATGCCGAGCGTGACGCCGAGCACGGAGATGACCGTGATCACTGACACGAACGTGCGCTTCGGCTGGAGATAGCGCAGCGCGAGGAAAAGACTGAACGGAGCTTTCACGAGCGGTGTGGCTCAGCGGCCCTTGCGCTGGAACTCATTGAAGGAACTCACCGAGCCGTCGGGAAAGATCATCAGCGCGCCGTTGCCGTGGCCGCTGTAAATCTCCATGAGCCACGGCTGCGTGGGCCACTTGCGCGGCGTGGCTGGGTGGTCGTCGAAGGGCGTGGGCAGGTAGTGGATCTGCTTGAACTTCGATTTGCTCGCGCCGCCCTGCGCTTCGAGATATGGGCCGGCGTGCATCTCGCGGGTGAGCGTCGGGCAGTGCCAGGTCTTCTCATTGATGCCGACCTTGCCGAGTTCGTCGATCCACCACTGGTCATAGGCCTGATTGCCCAGCTTGTGCGGACACTGCGGCCAGTGCTCGTTTTGCGAAAGGTAGGAGGAGAGCCCGGCGTAGAGGTTGCGCAGGTTTGTCGTGCAATTGGCCCGCTCGGCCCGCGCGCGGATCTGCTCGACGGCACCAACCACGAGCACCGCGAGCACGGCGATGATCACCATGACGGTGAGCAACTCGATGACTGTGAAGCCCGATCCGGAACCGCGGCGCCGCGTCATGAAGGAGAGTGCGAGAGCCGCCCGGCCGCGGGCGCGCGTTACGGGTTCGTGGGCACCAGCGGTTCGAGGCCGGTGAACGAATTGATCGACGTGTAGCCGGTGAGCGAGGTGCGGGAGCCGCGGATCTCGAATGGCGTCGTCGCGCGCACCGTGGTGCTGTAGATCGTCGCGTTGGCCTCCGTCTGCACGATCTGCGGATCGTTGGCACCCTCGCCGTCGGCGGTCCCGGCGCCGGTCACGGTCACGGTTCCCGCGGCGGTGCCGTCGGTCACGGTGACGGGATTGGCCACGGTGGAGATCTGGCCTTCACCCTCGAAAGTGATGGTGACCGGGTAGCCCTTCATCTCCGCAGTGAACGCGCCCTCAGCCGAGCTGCGCACCGTGATGGTCTGCGTGCTGTTCGCATCGCCCGCATCGGCGGCGGTGGAGCCGTTGCCTTCGCCATTCGGTAGCAGGGCGACACCGAGGAATGCGCCCGCGATCCGCTGGCTGGCGGGATCGGCGATGCATTGGGCCACGCCGTAGCTCATGATGCCTTCGTGGAAGACGGTGAAGCGACCGTTGCTCTCGCTGCTGATGGAGATGCCGAACTGCGTCATCCCGATCAGATTCTTGCCGGTCATCACACCCGAGTAGGTGCCTGCAGGCGAGGAGCCGGAGCTCTGGTTATTATCGAAAGGTCCGCCGGTGATTGCGAAGGCGGCGGGCGTCTGGAGCAGCAGGCTCGCGAGCACGAGCGGGGCGAAGGCTTTGAGAGTGCGGTTGTTCACGGCGTGGATGGCTGGGGTTGTGGTTGGTAAAACTGTGGGCCTTATCGCTGCGGGGTCGATTGGGCGTCAACCCATTTTCTCAGGAAGTCCCGCGCCTGCGCGAGGGCCCGCGCACGGTGGCTGAGGCCGTTCTTCGTCTTGCCGGGCAGCTCCCCAAAGGTCTGCGCGAACCCCTCCGGCACGAACAGCGCATCGTAGCCGAACCCGCCCGCGCCGCGCTCCCCGCCGACGATGGTCCCCTCGACCGCTCCGCTGAAGGTCGCCAGCACCTCGCCCGCGCGGGCCAGCGCCATCACGCAGCGGAAGCGCGCGGGAGAGGGGAAGCCGGTCAGCTCCCGCAGCAAGCGGGCGCGGTTGTCCGCGTCGGTCGCGCCGGGGCCGGCGAAGCGGGCGGATCGCACCCCGGGCGCGCCGCCGAGGGCATCGACTTCGAGCCCGCTGTCGTCCGCGAGCACCACGCCCGGGAAAAGCTCCGACGCGGCCACCGCCTTGATCGCGGCATTCTCGGCGAAAGTCGCGCCGGTCTCCTCGGGTGCGGCGATCTCCGGGTGCGCCGTCAGGTCCTCCACCTCCCAGCCGGGACCGAGGATGGCGCGGATCTCGCCGGTCTTGTGGGCGTTCTTCGTAGCGATGAGCAGGCGCATGGTGCCGGAGGAAAGCGGGCCCCGCGCTGCTGGACAAACGCTTTCCGCGCGCCAAGCTCCCCACCCTTTTTCTCGCCATGTCCACGCCCGAGCGCCGCAAGCCCTTCCCATTCGACCTCTTCGAGCCCAAGTGGCAACACGCCTGGCTCGACCGCGCCACCTTCCACGTCCCGAATCCCGGCGACCCCGCCTTCGACCCTTCCCGGCCGAAGTTCTACGTCCTCGACATGTTCCCCTATCCCTCCGGCGCGGGGCTCCACGTCGGGCACCCGGAAGGCTACACCGCCACCGACATCATCGGCCGCGCGAAGAAGCGCCAGGGCTTCAACGTCCTCCACCCGATGGGCTGGGACGCCTTCGGCCTGCCTGCCGAGCAGTATGCTATCAAGACCGGCCAGCACCCGCGCGTGACCATCGCGGCGAACGTCGCGCACTTCAAAGGGCAGCTCCAGCGCATAGGCTTCGGCTACGACTGGCAGCGGGAAGTGAATACGACGGACCCGGGTTACTACCGCTGGACCCAGTGGATCTTCCTCCAGCTCTATCACTCGTGGTTCAATCCCGAGACGGGCAAGGCCGAGCCGATCGCCACCTATCCCGGCACGGACCCGGACAGCGTCCGGCTCGCCTATGTGAGTGAAGCCCCCGTGAACTGGTGCCCCGCTCTCGGCACCGTGCTGGCGAACGAGGAAGTCATCGACGGGAAGAGCGAGGTCGGTGGCCACCCCGTCGAGCGTCGCCCCCTGCGCCAGTGGATGCTCCGCATCACTGCCTATGCACAGCGCCTCATCGACGAGCTCGACGGCCTGGACTGGCCCGAGTCGATCAAGCTGCACCAGCGCAACTGGATCGGCCGCAGCGAAGGCGCCGAGGTGCACTTTGCCATAGCAGGGAGCAGCGAGCAGGGAGCATGGGGCCAGAGTCCCTCCCCCGCCGAATCCCCCTGCTCCCCGCCCCCTGCTCCCTGCTCCATCACCGTCTTCACCACCCGCCCCGACACGCTCTATGGCGCCACCTACATGGTGCTCGCGCCCGAGCACCGACTGGTGGACACACTCGTCACCGACGAGCAGCTCACCGCCGTCGAGGAGTATCGGGAGAAGACGGCGCGAAAGTCTGACCTCGAGCGCACCGAGTTGGCCAAGGACAAGACCGGGGTGTGGACGGGCGCCTTCGCTATCAACCCCGTCAATGACCAGAAGATCCCCATTTGGATCGCTGATTATGTGCTCCTCGGCTACGGCACCGGCGCCATCATGGCCGTGCCCGCGCACGATGAGCGCGACTGGGAGTTCGCCCGCAAGTTCGCCCTGCCTATCCGCGCCGTGGTCAGCCCTACGCCTTCGCTCGGCCTTGGGGGTGGTTCCTCGCCTTGCGAAGCCGAGCCGCTGGAATGCTTCGTGGGGGAAGGCTATGCCATCCACTCCGGCCCGCTCGATGGACTGCCCACCGCTGCCGCCAAGGAGGAGATCCTCATGCTGCTCGAGCAGCGCGGCCTCGGCGAGCGCACCATCAACTACAAGCTGCGCGACTGGCTCTTCAGCCGCCAGCGCTACTGGGGCGAGCCCTTCCCTATCGTCTGGGAAGGCGGGCGCCACCACGCCATCCCCGAGAGCGAGTTGCCGCTCATCCCGCCGGACCTCGAGGACTTCAAGCCGACCGGCACCGCCGAACCGCCGCTCGCCAAGGCGACCGACTGGCTGCGCTACCACCGCGTCCACCACGAGCGCGGCGAGCCGAAAGCCAGCGCCTTCCCGCTTCCCTCCCTCAGCGCCATCGAGGGCGCCGAGCCGGCCCACGGTCTCGCCACCCGCGAGACCAATACCATGCCCCAGTGGGCCGGGAGCTGTTGGTATTACCTCCGGTATCTCGACGCGCAGAACCCGGAGCGTTTCGTGGGCACAGACGCCGAGCGTTACTGGATGGGTGGCGGCAAACCCGGCGGAGTCGATCTCTACGTCGGCGGCACTGAGCACGCCGTCCTCCACCTCTTATACGCCCGCTTTTGGCACAAGGTCCTCTTCGACCTCGGCCACGTCTCCACGCCTGAGCCCTTCCAGCGCCTCGTGAACCAGGGCCTCATCCTCGGCGAGGATGGCCAGAAGATGAGCAAATCCCGCGGCAACGTCGTCAACCCCGACGATGTCATCCAGCAATACGGCGCCGACGCGCTGCGCTGCTACGAGATGTTCATGGGCCCGCTCGAGCAGACCAAGCCGTGGTCGATGACCGGCGTCGAGGGCATCTACCGCTTCCTCGCCCGCGTCTGGCGCCTCGTGATGGAGGAAAACCAGGCCGGCGAGTGGGTCGTTAGCGCGGGCGTGCAGGACGTGCCTGCCGACAAGGCGCTGCTCAAGGTGGTGCATGCCACCACGAAGAAGGTAACCGAAGACATCGAGGCCCTCGCCTTCAACACCGCCCTCGCGCAGATGATGATCTGCTGCAACGCCCTCACCGCCGCCAACCCGCGCCCGCTCTCCGCCGTGCGCACCCTGCTCCACGTCCTGAACCCCTTCGCCCCGCACCTCACTGAGGAGCTATGGGATAGGCTTGGGGGCGAGGGTTTATTAGCCGACACTCCTTGGCCAGCCTACGATCCCGCCCTCCTCATCGAAGACGAGGTGGAGATGCCCGTGCAGGTGAACGGTAAGATGCGCGACAAGATCGTCGTGCCGAAGGACGCGCCGATGGCCGACATCGAGATCGCCGCCCAAGCCGCGCCGAACGTGCTCCCGCACCTCGAGGGCAAGACGATCAAGAAGATCGTCGTCGTCCCCGGCCGCCTGGTGAATATCGTGGTGGGCTAACCCAAGTTCGACAGTTATGAAGGGCTGAGATCGTATTCATGCGGGTTGGCGGGCGATTTCTTCAGTTTTTCTCCACTACATTTCGCACGATTTTCGGGCGGGTG
>VFJQ01000008.1 GCA_009885995.1 Verrucomicrobiota bacterium | reverse complement strand
CGGGCCGGTGCGGGCGCGCGTCGAGCCGCTGAATCCCTCCGCCAATGTCGAAATGGTGAAGCTGACGATGGACGCAGCGAAAGGGAAGTTCTCCGGCAGCTTCCGCTTCCCCGGCACGAACGTGCTGACGAAATTCAACGGCGTCTTCAAGAATGCCGACGGTCAGGGCGTCTTCACCGGGCCGGAGACGACCGGGCGGGTGCAGATTCAGAAGGTCGGGGAGTGAGGTAGGGACGGCTGTCCTCAGCCGTCCGCAGGGCGAGCGCAGCGAGGGGGTGCTTCTCCAAGCCGCTTCGCTGCGCTCGCCCCGGACCGCTGGGGACAGCGGTCCCTACCGGCGCGTTCCGCGTCGCCAGTCCGCGATCCACCACGGCGCGTAGAGCGCGGCGAAGAAGACGAACGCGACGAGATTGAGCTGCGTCACGTAGAGCCATGGCGTGTCGGAGAAGAGGTCGAGCATCGAGCGCTGCTCGGGCTTGTGGGAGAGGAAGCCGTAGTTGCCTCTGGTGAGCGCATTCGCAGCGAGCGCGCATGCGAGATAGACCTCCGACGTCACGACGATGCGCACGACGGATCGCGGCCAGGTCGGGCGGAAGCGAGCGGTCACGATCAAGTGCACCACGCCGGCGACGATGCCGGCGTGGATGAAAAAGAAGCCGAGTTGCCGCAGCCAGTGGACGTCCGCCGCGATGGCGGGGGTGAAGATCGCCTGCAACGTCGCCGCGAGCCCCCAGAAATACGCCACGTCGAAACACGCGCGCTGCCGCCACCACAGGGCGGCGGCGATCGCGAAGAGCGCCCAATCGCAGAGCTGCATCGGCAGCGCGAACTGCGGCGTGAACGCGCCGTCGAGCCACTTCGCTGCGAGGTCGCCCGCGTAGGCCAGCAGCAGCAGCGCGGCGAGCGAGCGCTCGGCCAGCTTCACCAAACCGCGCCGGTGCGGCTGACGGTCCCACCACCACACGAGCGCGGGCAGCGCGACGATGAAGGTGAGCGAGGCGAGTTGAAAGGCGGTCACGCGGCGGGGCTGAATGTTCAACGCAAAGGCGCAAAGAACGCAAAGGACGCAAAGCAAATAGTGGCGGTGGGGAAACGGTGTGCGCGCGGCCCTTTCAAAAAAGCCTCCGCGCTCCTCTGCGCCCTTTGCCTCTCTGCGTTAAAAATCCCGCGCCGTTACCCGATGAGCCGCAGCTCGAACCACTCCCACACCGCGCGCATCCAGAGCCAGGCGAGCGGTTTGCGGCCCAGCTCGATCTTCGCACGGCCGGTCAGGCCGGGGCGCATCGAGCTTTGGATTTCCTTCGGGATGTTCACGTCGTCGAGCGTGATGACGAAGACCTGCTTCACGTCGCGCGCCTCGGCGGCCTGGCTGATCTGGCGCACGTTGTCGAGTCGTGCGCTGAGCGTGTGCGAGGTCTGGCTGTAGAGGATGTAGCCGACATCGAGCGGCCCGCGCTTGAGCCGGCGCTCGACCTTGCCGATGGCGCGCTGGTCCACATCCATCCGCAGGTGCCACGCGTCGAGCGCGGCCACCTCGGCGAGCACGGTGCCGGTCTGGATGAATTCGCCGGCGTGCTTTTCCACGTCCTTGGTGAGGATGACGCCCTTGATCGGGCTGCGAAGCGTGCCGGCGGCGATGTCGGACTCGAGCCGCTTGGCATTCTCGCGCCCGGAGGCGGCCTGGAGGCTGGCGATCTGTGCGCCGGCTTCGTCGCCTGCACCGCGGTAACGCTCGGCCTCGGCGTCGAGCCGGGCGATGTCCTTGCGCACGCCGTCGAGTTCCGTCTCGAAACGGCGCATGTCGAGCACGGCGATCGGTTCGCCTTGTTCGATGAGCGAGCCCTCCTGCACGAGCACCTTTTCCACGCGGCCGGGCACCTCGGAGACGATGGCGTTGTGAAGCTCAGGCATGAGCGCGCAGTCGCCTTCGACGATTTCCTGCTTCGGGTAGATCAAGATCAGCGCGAGCGGGATGCCCCACATCGCGAGCCGGATGAGGGTGCGGCGGCGTTTATTGCCGGTGAAGGCGAGCCGCGTCGCGCGCATGCGCTTCGTCGCGAAGAGGAAGGGCAGCGTGTCGTAGTCTTGTGCGGCGCGGAGTTGCTTGCCGCTGTGCGTGGCGAGCCAATCGGTCACGCGGCGCGCGAGTGGCATTTCTTTCGCGCCCTCGGGTGCGTCGAAGAAGCCCTCCGTGGTGCTCTCGGCGAAGTAGGCGCCGACGATCTGCTTGTCGTCGTCGAGCAAGGGCGCGATGGCTCCGCTGGTGACGTGCGACACGTCGAAGTAGGCGAGGTCGATCTCGTCCGTGCCGCTGCGCGAGGGCACGGGTTCGGCGCCTTCCGCGCCGTCGCTCGCGTGCGCGGCGAGCAGTTCCTTTTTGGAAAGCGTGACCATCTCCGGCTTCACGTGCGCGCCGACGAATGCGGCGAGCGCCTTCACCATCGTGCTCTTTTTCTCGACGACCTCCTGCCCGGAGATCGAGAGCACGCGCCAGGCGTTCCCGTCGAGCCACAGCACGGAGCAGCGTTCGCAGCCGATGAGGTCGCGGCCGTAGTTCGCGGCGAGGCGGGAGACTTCGATCGGGTCGAGCGAGCCGGCGAGGTCGCTGGCGTATTTGAGCAGGTGCTGGAGCCGCTGCGTCTCGACCACGAGCGTGCCGAGGCGGCGCGACTGGAAGTGCTGCTCCACGTAGCCCGCGAGCTGGCCGAGGAAGGTGGCGAACTCGCGATAGTTTTCTGCCGTGACGTAAGGCTGGAGCCACACCTGCACCACGCCGAGCACTTGCTCCTTCAGGGGGAGCGGCACGTAGAGGAACGGATACGGCGTCTTGTTCGTCGGTCCCTGCGGCTGCGCTTCGCCGCGGAGCTGTGCGAGCTGCGCATCGAGCGAACCGGAGTCCGGCTGCTGCTGCATGGGCTGCATCGCGATCGGCTGGCGCTGGTTCACGCACTCGCCGAGCGCGCGCAGGATCAGCGCGCGCTGCACCTCATCGCTCTGAAAGCCGCACGACTCGAACTCGACCTGCGCTGCGAGCTGAAACTCCGCCTTCCCCTCCGCTGTGCGCTGCCCGACGAGCCACACCGCGCCGCCGCGCGCATCGGTCGCCTTCGTAACGCGGGCGAGAAATTCGGGCAGGAACTGCTCGGTCGGCAGGTCGCGCTTGGACAGCGCCGCGATCTCTTCGACGAGCCGCTGGATGCGGTTGCGCGCGGCTTCGATGGCTTGGTCTTGGGACATGAATGGGCGCGGAAACTAGGGAGCGCGCTCCGGAAAGCAAGGAGCCCGCGCCGGGTTCAGGCGGCGCGCAGTTTCACGAGCGCGTAGCCGAGCCCCGCGAGCGCCAGGAGGGTGCGCCACACGCGTGATCCGGCGGTGTGCGGCTCCGCCTGCGCCCACAGCATCACTGTGACGAGCGGCAGGTAGTAGCTCTCGAAAAGATACGGCACGGCGAACGCGGTGGTGGCCAGGTAGATCGGCGGGAGCGCGCGTGCCCAGCGCTCCGCATCGCTGCGGGTGGTGTTGATGAAAAGCCACGCAGCACCGGCCGCGACGGGCACCGCTGCGAGCGCGGCGCAGAGCAGGTCGGACGAGCGGGCGAAGCCGCGGATCAGCCAGCTCACCGGGCCTTGTGCGGAGAGCCAGAAATCCGTCCCGGCGGCGAACAGCCGCGTCCCGATCGTCAGCCCCGCGGCAGGCAGGAAAAGGAATGCTGCGGTGCGGAGCGAGCGTGGCCACCCGCTGCCGAACGGCGCGAGCCAGAAGCCTACGACCAGCAGGCCGATCGCGAATTGCGCTGGCGCGAACCGCAGCGTGGCGACCTGGCTTTCGAGGAGCTGGTCGCGGTAGGACGGCGGCTGCGCGCCGCCCCAGAGCGTGAGGTAAAACGCCGTCACCACTGCGGGCGCGAGCACCGCCAGCCAGCGCCAGCGTTTTCGGATGGGCTGATCGCCGAGCAACTCGCAGCCGAACGCTGCGATCAGCGGGCACGCGAGCTGGCTCACGCTCGCCGCCGCGGCGCCGCAGAGCCCCGCTGCGAGCGCCGGCCTCGCACGGCCCGAGCGCGCGGCGCGCCACGCATCCACGGCGAGCAGCGACAGGCCGACGAGCAGGCAGTGGTGCTTGAGCGTGTAGGCGTTCCACAGGAAGAAGGGCAGGCACAGCACGCTGAGCGCGCGCGGAGTCGCGTCCGCCCGCCGCAGCGCGTAGAGCCCGGCTGCTGCGGCGATGAGCGTGGAAAAACCGCGGAGCAACGCGATGTCGCCGCCGGTGATCCGGTGGATCGCCGCCTGCGCCAGGAGCGCGAGCGGCGGGCCGGGGAAGGGGTAGTCGGTGAGGTCCGGTCGCGGCCACTGCGCGCTGAAGCGGGCGATGGCGGGCAGGTAGTAGTTGGCTTCGTCGTGCGTGAGCGGACGCGTCCATGCGCCGGTGGCCACGCCGACCACGGCGAGCAGCGCCAGCCACACGAATGCGCGGACGGCGACGAGTTTTTCCAAGGCGGCGCTGAGGGCGGAGGTGAAGGCTGGCACGGTGTCCCGCGCTTTGCCCCACAATGGAGGGGCGTGTCACGCGGGAAGTCTGTGCTTGGCGATGTTTGGCCGCTTCGAGCCCTCGACGAGTCGCACTGGCGCTGCTACAGCCGCGCCCTGCTTTATGTCCGAGAAACCGACCATCATTTACACCAAGACCGACGAAGCGCCCGCGCTCGCCACGTATTCACTTCTGCCGATTGTGCAGGCCTTCACGAAGCACGCGGGCATCGCGGTGGAGACGCGCGACATCTCGCTCGCGGGGCGCATCCTCGCGCAGTTCGCGGACGCGCTCGGCGAGTCGCAGCACTTGGGCGACCATCTCGCGGAGCTTGGCGCGCTCACGCTCCGGCCCGAGGCGAACATCATCAAACTGCCGAACATCAGCGCGTCGGTGCCGCAGCTCAAAGCGGCGATCGCCGAGTTGCAGGAGAAGGGTTTTCATCTCCCCGATTATCCCGACGCGCCGGTGACGGACGCGGATAAGGAAATCCGTGCGCGCTACGACAAGGTGAAGGGCAGCGCGGTGAATCCGGTCTTGCGCGAGGGCAACTCAGACCGCCGCGCGCCGAAGGCGGTGAAGGAATATGCGCGCAAGCATCCTCACTCGATGGGCGCGTGGTCGGCGGATTCGAAGACGAGCGTCGCCACGATGGGGAAGGACGACTTTTTCTCGAACGAGAAGTCCGTGACCGTGAGCGCGGCGACGGAGGTGAGGATCGAGTTCATCGGTGCGGATGGCAGCGCGAAAGTGCTGAAGGAAAAGACGCCGCTGAAGGCCGGCGAGATCTTCGACGCCACCGTGATGAACCGGCGCTCGCTCGTCGCTTTCCTCGCCGAGCAGATCGCGGCGGCGAAGGCGCAGGGCGTTCTCTTTTCGCTGCACCTCAAGGCCACGATGATGAAGGTGTCCGACCCGATCATCTTCGGCCACGCGGTGCGGGTGTTCTTCAAAGACGTGCTGGCCAAACACGCGACGGTGCTCGCGGAGTTGGGCGTCGATTTGAACAACGGCTTCGGCGACCTGGTGGCGAAGATCGGAAAGCTGCCCGCGGACCAGAAAGAAGCGATCGAGGCGGACATTCAGGCCGCCTACGCGAGCGGTCCGGCAGTCGCGATGGTGAACTCGGAAAGGGGCATCACGAATCTCCACGTGCCGAGTGATGTGATCGTGGATGCGTCGATGCCGGCGATGATCCGCAGTTCCGGCAAAATGTGGGACGCCGCGGGCAAGCTGCAGGACACGCTCGCCGTCATCCCGGATAGCTCCTACGCGGGCGTGTATCAGGCCACGGTCGAGTTTTGCAAAAAGCACGGCGCCTTCGATCCGCGCACGATGGGCACGGTGCCGAACGTCGGCCTTATGGCGCAGGCCGCGGAGGAATACGGCTCGCACAACAAGACCTTCCAGATCCCCGCGAACGGCACCGTGCGCGTGACCGATGCGAGCGGGGTGGTGATCTTCGAGCATGCGGTCGAGGAGGGCGACATCTGGCGCGCGTGCCAGGCGAAGGACGCGGCAGTGCAGGATTGGGTGAAGCTCGCCGTCAACCGCGCGCGCGCCACGGGCACGCCCGCGATTTTCTGGCTCGATGAAAAGCGCGCGCACGACGCGCAGATCATCGCGAAGGTGAAGACGTATCTTGCGCAGCACGACACGACTGGGCTCGACATCCGCATCCTCGCGCCCGCCGCAGCGTGCGAGTTCACGCTCGCGCGGCTCAAGGCCGGGCAGGACACGATCTCCGTCACGGGCAATGTGCTGCGCGATTACCTCACCGACCTCTTCCCGATCCTCGAACTCGGCACGAGCGCGAAGATGCTTTCGATCGTCCCGCTGATGAATGGCGGCGGCCTCTTCGAGACCGGCGCCGGCGGCTCCGCGCCGAAGCACGTCGAGCAATTCCTCGCGGAGAACTACCTTCGCTGGGATTCGCTCGGCGAGTTCTTCGCGCTCGCGCCGTCGTTCGAGCATGTCGCGGAAACCTTCAAGAATCCGAAGGCGAAGCTGCTCGCCGACACGCTCGACGCGGCCACCGGCAAGTTCCTCGAGAACGATCGCTCGCCCGGACGCAAGCTCGGCTCGATCGACAATCGCGGCAGCCACTTCTACCTCGCGCTCTACTGGGCGCAGGCGCTCGCCGCGCAGGACCGCGACGCTGGGCTTCGCGCGATCTTCACGCCCATCGCGGAAAAGCTCACCGCTAGCGAGCAGACGATCGTGAATGAACTGCTCGCGGTGCAAGGCCGGCGCGTCGATCTCGGCGGCTACTACCGCTACGACGAGGCCGCAGCTTCCGCCGCCCTGCGCCCGAGCGCGACCTTCAACGAAATCCTCGGCGCGCTGTAGGATGCGAGTGCGCCGCCGCTAGGCGGAAGCGTGCTCGGCCTTCACCCACGCGAGGGCGGACTCGCGGTCGGTGAGCATGCCTTCGAGCTGGCGGCTCTGCACGGCTTCGAGGATTTCCTTGAACCGAGGCCCAGGCGCGAAGCCGAGCGCGATGAGATCGTCGCCGGTGATCAGCGGCTCGGGGATGAGCGGCTCGTTGGCGAATTCGTCGCGCTTGGCGCGGAGGAAGTCGTAGTTGTCGAGCAGGCCGTGGCTGCTGGTGCAATCGACGCGGTGCAACTCCATCTCGTCATCGAAATGCGGGCGGGCCATGAAGCGCTTGAGCTTCGCGACGCGCATCTGCTGCACGTCCTTGAAGACCATGTGCTGCGCGACGGCTTCGACGGTGGCGTCGATCTCGCTGCGGGAAAAACGCAGGCGCTCCATGATGCGCTCGGTCGTGCGCGCGCCGAGGCGGTCGTGGGCGTTGAAGCGGATGCGGCCGGTTTCGTCGATGGTGCGCGTGGTGGGCTTGTCGATGTCGTGCAGCAGCACGCTGAAGACGAGCGGCACGCTGACTTCGCGCGGCGGGAGCAGGTCGAGCATGATGCGCGTGTGGACGAAGACGTCGCCCTCGGGATGAAATTGCTCGGGCTGCGTGCAGCCCTTGAGCGCATCCATCTCGGGGAGGATCTCGTGGAGCAGGCCGCACTGATCGAGCAGATCGAAGCCGCGTAGGCGGTTCGGGTGAACGAGCGTTTTCACCAACTCCTCGCGGATGCGCTCGGCGCTCACGTCGTGGATGTGCGCGGCATTCGCGCAGACAGCCGCCCACGTGGTGGGGTCGATTTCAAAGCCGAGCACCGTCGCGAAACGCACCGCGCGCAGCATCCGCAGGCGGTCTTCGCGAAAGCGCGCGTCGGGATCGCCGATGGCGCGGAGCACCTTCGCTGCGAGGTCTCGCTGGCCGCCGACGTGGTCGATCACTTCGCCTGCGAGCGGGTCGAAGAACATCCCGTTCACCGTGAAGTCGCGCCGCTCGGCGTCTTCGCGCGGTGTGGTGAAGACGACGCCGCTCGGATGGCGCCCGTCGATGTAAGCCGCGTCGCTGCGGAAGGTGGCAATCTGGAAGTCGTGCCCGTCTTCGACCACGACGATCACCCCAAACGCGGCCCCGACGGCGTAGGTGCGGCGGAAAAGTTCCTGCACTTGCTCGGGCCGCGCGTCGGTCGCGATGTCGTAGTCGTGCGGCACCTGCCCGAGCAGTCGATCGCGCACGCAGCCGCCGGCGTAATACGCGACGTGGCCCGCATCGCGCAGGCGCTGGACGAGACGGCGGGCGGTGAGTTCGAGCATGGCGTAAGTCTATGCCGGAGCTTCCCCGAAAAGCAAAAGCCCGGCGCGAGGCCGGGCTTTGCAAATTCGAGTTTGAGTGAGGCCGGTTACTTCTTCGGCTCCACCGGTTTGCCGGCGTCGGGCGCTGCGGCTCCCGGGGCGGGTTCGTTGACTTGAATCTTCCACTTCTCGACGACGCCTTTCGCGTCCTTGTCGGTCTTGGCGAGTTCGATCACTTCCTTGAAGAGGTTGGTGTAGTTCTCCTGAACTTTCCCGGCTTGATCGACCACGGCTTTCGCTTGGGCGAGCAATTCGTCGGCCTGTTTCTGCGCCGTCTTCAGTTCGCCCAACCCTTTGTCGAGGTTGTTGAGCTGCCAGGTGATCGTAGCGCTGGTGCGCGAAGCCGCGCCGATCTGCGAGGCGAAGAAAATCGCGAGCGCGAGCGAAAGCAGCGTGACGGGGATGTGAACGGAAAGGGAGCGGGGTTGTGATTCCATGGATCGGTTTACTGGAGTTTAGGGGCTTCGGCGGGCTTCGGAGCGGCGGGGTCCGCAGGCTTCGGCGTCTCGGCCGCCTTCTCGTTGATCGTTACGCCGTATTTTTCGAGCATCTTCTTGATCTTCTCGTTCTTATTATCGCGAGCGACCAAGCCGAGATCGTTGAGCACTTGCGGGCCCACCTTCTCCGCGAGTTGCTGCGCGCTCTGCACCTGCTGCTGCATATTCTGAAAAAGCTGCTGCTTGGTCTGGAAGGAGCGCTGTTCGGACTGAAGCGTGTCCTGCTGCTTTTGCAGATCTTCGCTGAGGCTCTGGACGCTGCTGCTCTTGAAATAGAAGACCACGCTCAGGAGCAGGCAGAGCAGGCCGGATACGATGGATAGGAGTGGGGCGGGGTTCATTGAAAAGGGCGCGCTCTTTGGCGCAGGATGCGGAGAGCGTCAAGCGGCAAACTGCACACTTACGCGGAAGTAATCCTTAATCCTTCGGCACGGGTCCGCTCGACCCGCGTTCGAGGAGTGTCACGGGGAGCGTGATTGTCTGCGCTGCGGGCATGCCGTCGAAGCGCGTGAGTTTGTCCACCTCGCCGAGTCCTCGCGCGGCCATTTCTTCGTAGGGCAAATGCACGGTGGTGAGCCCGGGCAGCGTGAGTTCGCCCAGCGGATCGCCTCCACAACCGACGACGGAGAGCTGGTCGGGGATCCGGATGCCGCGGTCCCGCGCTCGTGCGATCACGCCCGCGGCCACGGCGTCGCTCAGGCAGTAGATCGCCGTCGGAGTGGGCTTGCGCTCGAGCAGCGTGTCAGCGGCGGCGATGCCTGCGGCGAAGTTCAAGTCGCCATAGACGACGTGCTGCGTCTCGAGCGGCACGTTCAGCTTATCCAGTCCGAGTCGCACTCCGCGGTTGAATTCAAGGATGGCGGGTTCCGAGGTGCCGAACGGCCCTGAGACGAGTGCGATCCGCTTGTGACCGAGCCCGACGAGATGCTCGAGCGCGGTCTGTGAGGCCTTCGGAAAATCCGGCACGAAGCACACGACACCGGGCAGATTCAGGCTCGTGCCGAGCATGACGAATGGCAGGCCACGGCGCGTGATGGTGTGGATGAGCGAGAGATTCGGATGTCCGTAGCCGACGAACTTCGATGCCACGCCGACCCGCACTGGCTGCGGGAGCAGCGAAGGCTGCGCGGCGTAGTCCACGTCCACGTGGTAGCGGGCGACATTCAGCGCGCGGACATCGTTTGGCACTGCGGCGACGGCCGCGCTGGCGAGCCGCGCGAGAGCCGGATCCTGCGCCGAATTGCCGAGGTCGCGCGCGAGCAGCAGGCAGAACTCGCCGAGCTCTGGATACATGCGCACCACCGCGCGGAGGTCGTTCGGCAGGTAGCCCATCTCGCGGCAGACTCGGAAGACGCGCTCGCGCGTTTTTTCGCTCACGCGAATGCCGTAATCGCGATCGTTCAGCAGAGAAGAAATCGCCCCCTGCGACACGCCGGCAGCCTTGGCGATTCCCGCCATCGTGATGCTGCTGGAAAAGTCCGGCAGTGGACGGGGCTGGCGTTCGCCAGCCGGGGCGTCCCGTCCCGGCGAGTCTGCCTCCTTCGGCGAATTCATGCGCACAGGCTGTGAGATAAAGAGTTCGGAGACAAGATGAAAAGAGGGTCGGGATCTGTGAATTTTACGCGATCGGCCTAGCTGGCCGGAAGCGGGGCGCGCATCAGGATAACCATCGACTACCGCATTATGCCTAATCATTTTATTCCGGAGTCGCTCATCGCCCTCACACCGAACCATGAAAACTCCCGCTTCCCGCCGCACCTTTATCCGCTCCGCCGGGCTGGCCGCCGGCGCCGGCTTCCTCGCTCCGCAACCGCTCAACGCTGCTCCGGCGGCTGCGCTCGAAACAGACGTGCTCGTCTGCGGCGGAGGCTGTGCGGGGCTGGCCGCTGCGTTGTCCGCGGCGCGAAATGGCCAGCGCACGCTGCTCATCGAGCGCGCGGGTTTCGCGGGCGGTATCATTACGGCGGTTGGGCTGCCGTATTTCGACGGGATCGCGGACATCAGGGACAACCGCGTCATCGTCCGCGGCATCGCGCTGGAACTGCTCGCGAAGTCCGGCATCTGCGCGCCAGATGCGACCCACGTGGAGAAGCACAACCCGACCATCCGCAACGTCGAGGCCTTCAAGCTCCTCGCCGACCGCCTGCTCGCTGCGGAGAAGAATATGCGCGTGCTCTATCACTCGATGGCCTGCGGCGTGGAGATGGATGGCGAGCGCATCGCCGCCGTGCTCGTCGCCAACAAAACCGGCCTCGTTCGCATTGGTGCGAAGGTCGTGATCGACTGCACTGGCGATGCCGACATCGCCGCATGGGCCGGTGCGCCGACGGAGAAAGCGCCCGAGCTTCAGCCGCTCACGCTGCACTTCCGCGTCGGCAACGTGACGAAGACGCCCGACCTCTCAAAGAACTGCCGTGCCGCGCTCGAGAAGGCGCACGAGCGCGGCGAGTTGCCGATGTTCTACGGCCCCGGCGTTATGTTTATGTTCGCTCCGAACGAGATTTACGTTCACGGCATCCGCGTGCCCGCCGACGCGAGCGATCCGGCCGAACTCACGCGCGCCGAGATGCAAGGCCGCTCCGATGCGTGGGCGATGTTCGAGGCTTGGAAGCGCGACGTGCCTGGCTTCGAGGACGCGTATTTCCAAAGCGCCGCGCCTTACATCGGCGTGCGCGAGACGCGCCGGATCGTCGGCCAGCATGTGCTCAGCGAGGACGAGATCATGGCGACGAAGCCGTTCGACGACGCCATCGCGACCGGTTGCTGGTATCTCGACCTGCATCCGAACAAGATCACTCTCGGGGGCGCGAACGCCGTGCCGAAGCAGCAGCCCGCGCCTTACGACATCCCCTATCGCTCGCTCGTGCCACAGCGCGTCAGCAACCTGCTCGTCGCCGGCCGCTGCCACTCCACGACGCGACTCGCGCAGAGCTCGACGCGCGTGACCGTCACCGCGATGGCGCTTGGCGAAGCCGCCGCCGTCGCCGCTGCGCTCGCGCTGAAAGGCGGCGTGAGTCCGCAGAAGCTCGACGGCTCCGATGTGCGCAAAGCCTTGCGCAAACAAAACGCCGGACCCATCCAAGACCTCGCATGAAACTTCTCCTCTCCCTCATCGTTGTGTCGTCCATCGCTCTCGCGGCGGACTACGACATCGTCATCTACGGCGGCACTTGCTCGGCGATTACCGCTGCTGTGCAGGCGAAAAAGATGGGCAAAACCGTCGTCATCGTGAGCCCGGACAAACATCTCGGCGGCCTCTCCAGCGGCGGTCTCGGCTTCACCGATACGGGCAACAAAGCCGTCATCGGCGGCCTCTCTCGCGACTTCTACCACCGCGTGTGGCTGCATTACGACAAGGTCGATGCGTGGAAGCAGCAGAAGAAGGAGGAGTATGGAGGCAAGGGGCAGGGGACGCCTGCGGTCGATGGCGAGAACCGCACGATGTGGATCTTCGAGCCGCACGTGGCGGAGCAAATTTTCGAGGACTACGTGCGCGAATTTTCCATCGAAGTGAAACGCGATGAGTGGCTCGACCGCGCGAAGGGCGTGAAGAAGGACGGCGCGCGGATCGTGTCGATCACGACGCTGAGCGGGAAAACTTACGCGGGGAAGATGTTCATCGACGCGACTTACGAGGGTGATCTCATGGCGGCGGCGGGCGTGGAGTATCACGTCGGGCGCGAAGGGAGCAGTGTGTATGGCGAGGAGTGGAATGGCTCGCAGGTCGGCATTCTCGATCACCGGCATCACTTCGGCCCCTATGGCAAGGACGGCACGGGCGCCGGGTTGAACATCAGCCCTTACGTCGTGCCCGGCGATCCGAAGAGCGGCTTGCTCCCGCGCGTCGCCAAGGCGCAGCCGCTCGCGCGCGGCGAAGGCGACAAGGGCGTGCAGGCTTACTGCTTCCGCATGTGCCTCACCGATCACGACGCGAACCGCATCCCGTTCGCGAAGCCCGAAGGTTATGATCCGAAGCAATACGAGTTGCTCGCGCGCGTCTTCGCCGCGGGCTGGCGCGAGACGTTCGAGAAGTTCGACCCGATCCCGAATCACAAGACCGACACGAACAATCACGGGCCGTTCAGCACCGACAATATCGGCATGAATTGGGACTATCCCGACGCCAGCTACGAGCGCCGGCGCGAGATTATCCGCGAGCACGAGACGTATCAGAAAGGCTGGCTCTACTTCATCGCGAACGACCCGCGTGTGCCGAAGGACGTGCAGGATGCGATGCGCAAGTGGGGGCTGCCGAAGGATGAGTTCACCGACAACGGCGGCTGGTCGCATCAACTCTACATCCGCGAGGCGCGCCGCATGATCGGCGCTTACGTGATGACTCAAAACGAGCTGCAAAAGACGCGCGCCACGCCCGACAGCGTCGGCATGGGCAGCTACGGCATCGATTCACACAACATCCAGCGCTACGTCACGCCCGACGGCTTCGTGCAAAACGAAGGCGACATCGGTGTCGGGCTGAAAGCGCCCTACGAAATCGCGCAAGGCGCGCTCACGCCGAAGCCCGGCCAGGCGGATAATCTCCTCGTCCCCGTCGCGTGCTCGGCGAGCCACATCGCTTACGGGAGCATTCGCATGGAGCCGGTCTTCATGATCCTCGGCCAGAGCTCCGCGACCCTCGCCGCGCTCGCGATCGACGCCGCCGTGTCGGTGCAGAAAGTCGAATACGCCAAGCTGCGCGCGCGCCTGCTCGCCGACGGCCAGGTGCTCGAATACGTGAAGCCGGCGAAGAAGTAGCCGCTACTGCGCTCCGCACGCCTTGCGGATGAACTCCACGATCGGCGTCGGGTCCGGCAGCCCGTGCGGATGGTGCCCCACGCCCGGCTTCGCGATGAGCGTGATCTCTCCGCCAAGCGCCTTGTATCGCTCCGCGAGCACGAGGGTGTTTTCATCCGCCGGCACCACGTCATCCGCGTCGCCATACACGTGGATGATCGGGATCTTCGCCTTCGCGATCGGCGCGAGGATGTCGATCGGGTTGCCCTTCCACGCGAGCGCCGCGGCTTCGTCGCGCAGCCCGAAAACCTCTAGCGCCAGCGCCCAGTCGCGCGGGCTGCCCTTGCCTTTGCCCTTGCCGCCGGGCCAGCTCTTGAAGTCGCACACCGGCGCGTCGCCGTAGATGCACGCGACTTTGTCGGGATTCGCTGAAGCCCACGCGTAGCAGTAGAGGCCGCCGCGGCTCATCCCGAGCAGCGCCGCCTTTTTCGCGAAGCCATATTTGCCCGTCAGCTCCGCGTAAAACGCATCCCAGTGCTTCATCGCCGACGGCGCGCCGAATTTGTTCGGGTCCACGAGTTGCACGACGTGAAAGCCCTGGCCGAGCAGCGCGATGTCGGCATTCGGAAACGCGCCGAAAAACTCCCCACGCCACAGCCATGGCTTGCCCGGCGCCGCCTGCTTCGGCGCGACCACGATCACCGGCCGCGTGTCCACGGTGAAGTCGTAGCGGTCATAGCCATTCCACGCGGATTTCTGGCCGGGGAAAGCGGGCGCGTCTTCCGCGTGGGCAGCGAGTGCGAGCAGGGCGAGGAGCAGGAGCGGACGGGTCATGCCGCGAGCGAACACGCCACGCCGCTCGGCGCGCAAGCCGCGAGTTAGTGTTCCAGCCGCACCGCGCGCACGCGCACCGAGTCGCCCTCACCGCCGGGCGGATCGATACGCAGGCTCGTGACACCGCCGCGGTAGCCGGGCGCATCCGCCAGCCGGACGCGGTATTCGCGGAACTCGCCATCGCCCATGACGGGAAAACTCAGCACGCGCTCTGGCGATGTCTTCTCCTCGGCCAGCGTCGTCCAAAAGACGTGCGCCGTCTTCCCGTGTGAGCGGAAGGCCACGTCGATCACCAGCACCGGCGCGTCTTCCGCATGGCAGAAAAACGCGGGGCTGAACAACTGCGGATCGTCGCCCGTGAAACGCGCCGCGAGTTCGCCGCGCACGGGCCAGCCGCCGTCCGTGGCCTGCACGTAGTGCCAGCCTTGCCGGTCACTCGCGAAGCGCCACGCGGGCAGCTCGTGCGAGGTGCGCGCGAGCACGTGCGCGCGGATTCCCTCCAGCGTGCCGAGCACGAGGTCGTAGCGGTATTCGTGGACGATGTTGTGATCGAGAATCTCGAGCCGCTGCGGCGCGAGATAGCCGCACGCGTCGTCCTTCGCCCCGCCCGCGCCGGGCTTCCCGTTGAAGCCGCCGACGAAACGCACGCAGCCCGGATTCCAAACGCCGAGCCCCCAGCCCGCGTCGTTCACGAGCGCCGACCAGCCTTCCGTCGCGAGCCAGTGCGTCCACTCAGGCGGGCCTTTCGGCTCGATGGTGCGGATGCCTTCGCCCGTGCAGGTCACGATGCGGTGAAACGGCGCGTTCGTATAAACCGCCGGCAGCTCCTGCCCGCGCGCCGGATACTGGGTGCGGTCTGCGCGCGCATTCGTGAGCCGGCAGCGCGCGCGCACCGCTGAGCCGTCGAGTTCCAGCCAGCTTTCGAAGGTGCAATCGCCCGGCACATCATCGAGCGGCCACTGCATCGGGACGCACTTCACGTAGAGCGTCTGCCCGTCGTTGCGGTGCTCCAGCACGCGCGAGCCGTGCCCGAAGTCGTCGCCCGCCTGGATCGGATTCCACCCGAGCCCTTCCCAGTATTTCGCCGGCCGCTTGTCGCCGAAAACGAACGGCACCGGCCCGCCGTAATACGACATCTGCACCTGCCGCCCCCAGTCGTGGCTGTTGATCACGTTTTCCTCGCTTCCCGAGCGGGACAGCCACGTGATCGCCCCGCCGATCGCAAGGTCCGCGCCGAGCCGGATCTTGCCATTGTCCAGCCAGCTCATCTGCGGCTCCGCGAGCGCCTGCGCCGCGAGCACCGTCACGAGCGCCGCAGCTCTAAGCCAAGCCATAAAAGCGCGCCGCGTTTCCGCCGAAGAGCGTCGCCTGCTGCACGGCGTCGAGGTGGCTCGCGTAGTCATGCACGAGGCCGACGACCTCCGGGTAGCTGCCCGAGAGCAGGCACACCGGCCAGTCGCTGCCGAACATCAGCCGCTCGACGCCGAAGCACTCGAAGACCACGTCCAGATACGGGCGGAAGTCCTCCGCGCGCCACGCGCCGTGCTTTGCCTCCGTGACCATGCCGCTGATTTTGCACATCACGTTCGGCGCCTTCGCCAACTCGCGAATCTGGGCGGCCCACGGCTCGAGCGTGCCGTCTTTGATCGCCGGCTTCGCGATGTGATCGAGCACGAACGGCTGCTCGGGAAAGCGGCGCACGAGTTCGATCGCAGCGGGAAGCTGCTTCGGGAAGATGAGGATGTCGTAGGTCAGCCCGAACGCTTTCAGCTTCCCGATGCCGCGCAGGAAATCCGCGCTGAGCATGAAGCGATCGTCCGGCTCATCCTGCACGACGTGGCGCACGCCGCGGAACTTCGCGTGCGGCGCCAGCTCCGCGAGCTGCTCCTCCACGCGCTCGCTGCGCAAGTCCACCCAACCGACGACGCCGCGGATGATCGGCGCGTGATCCGCGAGCGTGAGCAGCCAGCGCGATTCCTCGACCGTCTGCCGCGCCTGCACGGCGATGCAGCCATCGAGCCCGGGGGCGGCGAGCAGCGGCGCGAGATCGTCCGGCAGCCAGTCGCGGTGTAGCGGCGAGCCGGGCGGGATCCACGGATACTGCGCGGCGTCGTAGCTCCAGAAGTGCTGGTGCGAGTCTAGTTTCATCGGTCAAAACGTTATCGCCGAGCGCAGGCCGATGACGAGCGCGTAGTCGCTGTTGCCGCCGGGGTTGTTGACCCACTGCACGTCGGGCTGCACGCTCCACCAGCCGGTGATGGCGCGATGATAAGTCAGCTCGACGGTTACTTCATCCCGCGCCTCACGGCTCACTCCCAGCCACGCCACGGCGAGGCCGAGCGCGTCGCGAGCCTCGCTCTGGAAAAGCCCGGAATAGACGAGACCAGCCTCGGCGGAGTGGCCGAGGAAGTTGCGATTCTCGGGCGCAAAGACGCCGCGCGCGAAGGCGGTGAGCCCGTCCTGCTTCGTCCCCGGCTCGCGCCACAGCTCGCGCTCGGCGATGGCGTAGAGCGCGTAGTCGCCACGCGTGTCGCCGGTTTCCGTGGCGAAGCGGTCGGTGTGAACCGCGCTGCCGAGCTTGAGCGAAGTCGCGAGCGGCGCAGGCGCGTCCTTCGAGTCCTCGCCTTGGCGCTGCCAGCCGATCTCTGCGAAGAACATCGCGCCCTCATCGCCGCGCAGCGCGAAGTGCGTGCCCCAGTGGTTGAATTCATTCGATGCCGCCGCGCCGGGCGTCGGATCGCCGATCACGCCGGGCGCAGGATTTCCATCGAATGCGCCGGCTTGCACGCTCCACCCCGGCGCGGGCTCGATACGCAGCCGCACGCCGAGCGCGCTGAAGGGGTAGGTGGACATTGGGAAATTCGCCGAGAGCGCGGCGGGGACGCCGAAGTCCGAGCTGATGAAAAGCGCCGAGGAATCCACGACCGCGAACTCCGCATCCGCTGCGAGGAATCCCGCGCGCAGCGAGACGCGATCGCCGAAAAACCTCTGCTCGATCCACGCCTCGTAGAGCCGCAGTGAGTCGTAGGTGTCGATGTTGCTCACCACGCCAAAGTCGCCCACGTAGCGCTGGCTCAAGCTCGGTCCGTGCGGATGGATCACGCTGCTGTGGATCGTCGCGCCGGGCCAGCCCAGCGCCTTCTCCGTGTCCACATTGAGCGCGAACTGGAGCAGGCCGCCATAAGTCGCGCCCGTGTGCAGGCCTCCATGCACGTTGCCGAGGATCTCCGCCGTGTATCTGCCCGCGACGGTGACGCCGCGATTTTCCAGCCATGCCCGCACGCCGAGCCATTCGCCGGTCAAGGTTGTGGGTTCAGCAGCCCTGAGGGTGAAGCCGAGCAAGACGGAGGCAGTGAAGGCAGGAAAGCGGAGCATTGCCGCGCGAATAGCCCACAAAATGAAAGTTAGGCAAGGCTAAGAATGAGGCTTTCCTTTACACCGCGACGACGGCCTTAATCACGCGGCTCTCGGGCTTCAGCCACGAGGGGAAGGCGTCGATCATTTCGTCGAAGCTCGCGCGGTGCGTGATCCACGGGCGGGTGTCGATTTTGCCGTCCTCGATCAGCTTGATGATGCGCGTGAAATCGGGCGGCAGCGCGTTGCGGCTGGCGAGGAGCGACAGCTCGCGGCGGTGCATGATCGGGGCGTGCGGGAAGGTGAGTTCGCTCTGCGTGATGCCGACATAGACGACGCGGCCGGTGAAGGCGGCGAACTGAAAACACCCGGTCATGGATTTGTTCGAGCCAGTGGCATCGACGATCACATCGGCGAGCGCGCCGCCGGTTTGCTCGCGCAGTTTTTCCAGCTCGGTGCCGTTGGCGAAGATCGTGTCGGGCACGCCCATTTCCTTCCGCACGAAGGCGAGGCGCTGTTCATTGATATCGAGCACGAAGGTGCGCGCGCCGCTGAGCTTCGCGAACTCGATCACGCTCAGCCCGATCGGGCCGGCGCCGATGACGAGCACGTTTTCGCCGGGCTGTGGGTTGCCGCGATTCACCGCGTGGCAGCCGATCGCGAGTGTCTCGACGAGCGCGCATTGCTCGGGGTTGAGCGCGTTGGCGGGGTGAAGTTTCTCTGCGCGGATGAGGATGCGCTCGGTCATGCCGCCGTCGGTCATCACGCCGATGACTTTGAGCTGCTCGCAGCAGTTCGTCGCGCCCTTGCGGCACGGGTGGCACTGGCCGCAGTTCATGTAGGGCTCGACGGCGCAGCGGTCGCCGACCTTCACGTTAGCCACGCCCTCGCCGACGGCGAGGACTTCGACGCCGAGTTCGTGGCCGGGCACACGCGGGTAGGTGAAGAAGGGCATCTTGCCGAGGTAGCCGGAGTAGTCCGTGCCGCAGATGCCGATGCGGTGCACCCGCACGAGCGCCTGGCCGGTGGTGGGCGCGGCGGGTTCGGGGAGTTCGATGCGGCGGAAGGTTTGTGGTTGGTCGAGTGAGATGGCTTTCATGTGGATGAGGACGCGGTTTTGAAACGCAAAGGCGCAGAGGATGCAAAGGACGCAGAGGATGAGGAAATGCTTGCGATCCTTTGCATCCTTCGCGCCTTTGCGGTGAAGACGAAGGGCCGCGCATGGTGAATGAAATTGACGCGGCGGGAAGCGTTTCGTTTCTCGCTCCGTCAACTGCCTCCGATGCGATGCCGCTCATCCTCTTCATCCTCGCCTTTATCCTCGTCGCCTCTGCTCCTGCTGAAATGAAACGCGAAATCTGGGGCCTCAACGAAGCCGGGGACAAGATCGAGATTTTCACGCTCACCAATGTGCACGGCCTGCGCGCGCGGGTGATCAATTGGGGTGCGACGCTCGTCGAGATGACGGTGCCGGATCGCGACGGGAAGTTTGCGGATGTGACGCTAGGGTTTGACTCGATGGAGCCGTATCTCCAGCCGCATCCGTGCTTCGGCTGCATCGCAGGGCGTTACGCGAACCGCATCGCGTTCGGGAAATTCTCGCTCGATGGCAAGGCATACCAGCTCGCGACGAACAACGGCGTGAACCACCTGCACGGCGGCGTGCGCGGCTTCGACAAGCGGCTCTGGCGCGGCGAGCAGGCGGGACCGAGCGGTGTGCGGCTGACTTACGTGAGCGCCGGCGGCGAAGAAGGCTACCCGGGCACACTCACGGCGACCGTGAACTACACGCTCACCGACGCCGACGAGCTGCGGATCGATTACTCCGCGACGACCGACGCGCCCACGGTGCTGAACCTCACCAATCACGCCTATTGGAATCTAGGCGACAGCGCCGACGTGCTCGGCCACACGCTGCGATTGAATGCATCGCGCTACACGGCGGTCGATGCCGGCAGCATCCCGACCGGCGAGCTGCGCGCGGTCGCGGGGACGCCGATGGATTTCATCAAGGCCAAGCCGATCGGTCGCGACATCGCCGCGCTGAAGGATTCGCCCGGCGGCGGGTTCGATCACAACTGGGTCATCGACTCGCCCGGCGAAGGCCGCTTCGCACTCGCCGCGGAACTGCACGATCCGAGCTCAGGCCGCGTAATGCGCGTGTCCACGGATCAGCCCGGCGTGCAATTCTATACTGGCAACTATTTCAAGGCCGTCGCCGGCAAAGCCGGTCGCATTTACGAGAAGCACGCGGGCCTTTGCCTCGAGACGCAGCACTTTCCCGACTCGCCGAATCACCCGACGTTTCCGAGCACCGTGCTGCGACCGGGCGATACCTTCCGCAGCACGACGGTGCATTGGTTCGGCTTGAAGGAGTAGGTAGGGATGGCTGTCTCAGCCGTCCGCGGCGCGGTGAGGACACAGCGCCCTACCTTCAGCGTTTCGCGCGCACCTTCTCCTTCTTCTCCTCGCCGTCCTGCTGGATGCGGCGCAGTTCGCGGGCGAGTTGGTCTTCGAGTTCGGCGGTCGCGGCTTGGTCGCCGCTGAATTGGGCCTTGGTGATTTGCTCGCGGAGGGAAACTTCGCGCTCGGCGATCTTTGCCTTCGTCTGCGAGTCGATCTCGGCGATCTCGGCTTTCTGCTTCTCGGTGATTTTCTGGGTGGGCGCCTGCTTCTCGAGGCGCTCCATGGCAAGTTCGTAGGCGGATTTCATGCGCGCAGTATCGTCACGCACGCGCCGTTGCCAAGCGGTCGCATCGCTCTATGGTCCGCGCCCCGATGATCCGACTCCTGAGCACTGATTTCGATGGCACGCTGGTCGAGCACGGCGCGATCCCGCCGGTGGCGCCGGCGCTCTTCGAGGCGCTGGTGGCGCTGCGCGAGCGCGGCGTGCTGTGGGCGATCAATACCGGCCGCGTGCTCTGGCACATCGAGGCGGGGATTCGCGAGTTCGATTTCCCGTTTCCGCCCGACTACGTGCTCACCTCGGAACGCGAGGTCTTCCATCGCGACGCGAGCGGCAAGTGGGTGGACTTCGGCGATTGGAACGTGCGCTGCGCGAAAGATCACGATTGGCTCTTCTCGCAGGCGAGCCCGCTGTTGGCCGACATCCACGCGCGCTTCGACGGCGAGCCGTGGGCGCATTTTGAAAAGGACGGCGACCGGATGGTCGGCATCGTGACGGAGACGAACGAACAGATGGACGACGTGTGTGAATTCCTCGAGCGCGAGCGGGTGCGCGTGCCGGGGTTCAACTTCATGCGCAACACGATCTACCTGCGCTTTTGCCACGAGGCTTACAGCAAGGGCACGGCGCTGGGGGAACTCGCTCGGCTCACGGGCATCGAGCGCGAGGAGGTCTTCGCTGCGGGCGATCACTACAACGATATCCCGATGCTCGACGGCCGCTTCGCGAAGTGGGTCGCGTGCCCGAGCAATGCGCACGACGCAGTGAAGCGCGCGGTGAACGATGCGGGCGGGCACGTGGCGCTCGGCGCGGCGAGCTACGGGGTGGTCGAGTCGCTGCGGCAGTTCGGCGCGATATAAACTGCGGTTCGGGGTTGAGCCGCGCGGGCGGGTGGGCTTCTCATCGCGGCATCCCCGCATGAAGCAGCGCCTCATCGAAGCCGTCGCCCCGAATACACGCTTGAAGATTCTCAACGAACTCAAGCGCACGCAGGGCTTGCACGCGGGCGACATCGCGGAGCGGCTCGGCATGTCCTACATGGGCGTGAAGGAGATGTGCGACGAGATGCACAAGGCCGGGCTGCTCGACACGTGGCGCCAGCCGCAGGCCCGCGGACGCCCCTTCAAGCTCTACCGTCTCACCCAGCGCGCGCACGATCTCTTCCCGACGGCGAGTAACCCGCTCACGCACGACGTGCTCGAGGCGGCGCAGAAGCTCTTTGGTTCGACCGCGCCGGAGAAGCTGCTGCTCGTTGTTTTCCAGAAGCTCACCGCCGGCTACGCCGAGCGTCTCCGCGGCGACACGCCAGCCGAGCGCGCAAAGTGGCTCGCCCGACTGCGGGACCACGATGGACACATGAGCGAATTTGAAGCGGGCGACGGCAAGCCATGCATCATCGAGCATCACTCGCCGATCCTCGACTTGCACCGGGCCTTCCCCATCGTCGCGAAGTTCGAGGCAGAGATGTTCCAGCGCTTGCTCGGCGTGCCGGTCCGCCGCGAGGAAGACACAGCCAGCGGGCTGTTCCGGGCGGTTTTTCACGTCGGCTGAAGAGGCGGGAAAAAGCCCTTGCCGGGTCGGGGTCGGCTGCTAGCGTCCGCGCCCCATGCCAAGACCCATCGCACGTCGCAAGACGAAAAAAGCTGCTACCAAGCGGTTCAAAATCACCGGGACGGGCAAGATCCTTCGGCGCAAGCCGGGCCTGCGCCACCTCGCAGCGAGCAAGAGCTCGAAGCGCAAGCGCAAGCTCCGCAAAGCGGGCTTGGTGCATCACACCATGGTCGCGCGCATCAAGGAATGCATGCCCTTCGCGTAAACCGCGAAGCTTCCACATAGATCCGCACGTCTTTCCGGGAATGAACCGGATACTCCGGCGAGCGAGGCGACGGATCATTTCAAACCAAACAACAGCCCGCCGGCAAAAACACTAACGACCTATGCCACGCGCCACAAACGCCGTCGCTTCCCGCAAGCGCCGCAAGAAAATGATCAAGGCTGCCAAGGGATACCGCGGCCGCCGCTCCAAGCTTTTCCGCTACGCGAAGAACGCGGTGATGAAAGCCTTGGTTTACAACTACCGGGATCGCAAGAACCGGAAACGCAATTTCCGTATGCTCTGGCAGCTCCGCATCAACGCGGCGGCCCGCGCAAACGGCCTCACTTACAGCCGTTTCATGGAAGGTCTGAAGGCTGCGGGCATCGGTTTGGACCGCAAGGTTCTCGCCGATCTCGCGGTGACTGACGAGGCGGCGTTCAAGGCCGTATTCGATCAGGCCAAGACCGCGCTCGAAGCCAAGCGCGCCGCGGCGGCAAAAGCCACGGCTGCGGCATAAGCGGGCCGCAATCGATTTCAAAACCCCGGATGCGCTGAGCGTGTCCGGGGTTTTTGTTTGTTCAGGCCTGGTTCTCTGCGGCGAAGCGGTCGAGCCACTTGTCGGCGGATGGAGCGGTGAAGGCCAGCAGGCGGTCGAGCACGCGGGCGGGTTCGCTTTCGACGAGCAGCATCGCGCGATGCTCGGTGCGGATGAAGCGTTCGGTTTCCATCGTCTCGAGGAAGGCGAGCAGGCGGTCGTAATAGCCGGCGATGTTCAGCAGGCCGACGGGCTTCGCGTGCAGGCCGAGTTGGAGCCAGGTGAGCGATTCGAATAACTCCTCCAGCGTCCCAATGCCGCCTGGCAGCGCGATGAAGCCGTCGCTTTCCGCCGCCATCCGTGCCTTGCGTTCGTGCATCGTTTCGACAGCATCGAGTCGCGTGACGCCGGCGTGGGCGAGTTCCTTTTCCGCGAGCGTGTGCGGGATGATGCCGATGACTTCGCCACCCGCTGCGAGCGCCGCGTCGGCGAGCACGCCCATGAGGCCCACATTGCCGCCGCCATAGACGACGCCGATCCCGCGTGTCGCCAGCAGCGTGCCGAGTTCACGCGCCGCTGCCGCAAACTCCGGCCGCGCGCCGGCGCTCGATCCGGCATAGACGCAGACGCGCCTCACGGCTTCGCCTTCTTGTTTTGGAAATACTCCGGGTAGCGGCTCTGGAGCCTGTTGAGCAGCTTCTTCGCGCTCTCCTCGTCGCCGGCTTTGAGGTAGGCCTCGACGGCTTTTTCCCCCGCGCGCGGTGAGATGTTCTCGTCGTCGATGACGATCGATGCCGCTTCGTAGGTCTTCGCGCTGTCGAGCCACTTGCCCTGCGCGGCGAGCACGTCGCCGGCGGTGATTTTGAGCTCCGCGTTGACCGGTCCGTCGGGCTGGAGCTTCAGCCCCGCTTCGATGCTGGTGGCGGATTCGGCGAACTTCTTCCCGCCGAGTTGCGCCTGCGCGAGGTCGTTGAACGTCTCAGCCGTCGGCCCGGGTTCCTTGAGCACGCCGAGCAGCGCCGTGAAGGCCTTGTCTGCGGTCGCGTAGTCCTTGAGCGCGAGCGCGCTTCGACCGAGCGGCCGCCAATCCTCGGGCTTCGCGTCCTCGCGAGCCATGAGCTGGCTGAGGAATTTGAGCGCGCCTTGGTTTTCCGCGAGCGATTGATCGGGTTGCCCTGCTTTCTGCGCCGCCGTCGCGCGGTCGTGAAAGGTGATCCCGAGCCAGCGCAGCACTTCGTAGGGGACCTGGCCTTTCGGAGCGCCGGCGAGATACGTGTCGATCTCACCTGCGACGCCCGCCGTGTCCTCGAGGTAGTAGAAGCACAGCATCAGGCGCAGGCTGGTGCGTTCGAAGTATTCGTCCTTGTTGAGCTTTCGTGCGGTGCGCAGCGGCTCGACGGCGTCCTTGAACGCCTTGTTTTCAAACGCGACGGAGCCGATCCAGAAATTCGCCTCCGCCTTCTCCGCATCGGCAGCCTTCGGGTAGTCGCGCAGGTAGATTTTGAAAGCGTCCGCCATCGCCGCGCTGTCTCCGCGCTGGCCGAGCATGCGCGCGAGCTGGAGCACGGCCGCTTCGCGCTCCTTCGCTTTCGGGAACTGCTCGATCAGCTTGCGAAAGTCATTGATCGCGCCGTCGGGGTTATTGACCCGCAGCAGGGAGACGGCGCGCTGGAGCAGCACGGACGCCATGTCCTTGTAAGTCGGGTAGCCCTCGATGATCTCGCTCAGCGCGACGACGGCCCGGCTCACGTCGCGGGTCTGCTGGTAGCACCACGCGAGTTTCGCGAGCGACTCCGCCTTTTGCAGGCCGGTGAGCTGGCGCGATTTGGCAGCGTATTCGTAGATCGGCGCGGCGGCGGCGAAGTTGTCGCTCTTGAAGAGCACCTCGCCTTTCATTAGCAGCACGATGTCCTTCTTCTGCTCCTCGATGCCGGCGGTCAGATACGCGTCGATCTCCTCGACGAGATTCGGTGCGCTGGCTTTGTAGAGCGCGCGGAGCCGCTCGAAGCCGGCCTCCTTCGCATAGACGCTGCCGGGAAATTCCTGCCCGACCCGGGTATAGAGGTCGAGCGATTCGGCGGATTTTCCGAGCGACGCGTAGGCCTTTGCCGCGAGCGCCATCGCTTGCGGCCGCGTCTCGGGCGTGAAGTCCTTCTCGCCGTTGATCCAGGCATCGACGACCTCCTGATATTTCTCCGCGTTGAAGGCGAGCTGCGCGAGGCCGAGCTGGGCGACATCGCGCCAGCGCTCGACGCCTTCCATCGTCACGGCGTGCTTGAGCGCTTCCTCGGCCTTGGTGTTCTGGTTGAGTTCGATCAGCCAAAGGCCCGAATAGACCGTCGCCTGCGCCTTGATCTCCGGGTTCTCCGCGAGCTTGGCGAGCGCCTCGATTTGCTTGAGCGCCTCGGCGGTTCGACCGGCGTCCTTGAGCAGCAGTGCGAAGGAGAGGCGGCTGTTGTCGATGAACGGATTGTCGGTCGGCGTCGCGACGAGGTCTTCATAGACCATGCGCGCGTCCATCTTCTGCCCGGTCGCCTCGAGGCAGCGGCCGGTGAAAAACTTTGCGGCGCTGGCGAGCTTTTTGTCCGGGAGCCGCACGCTGGCGCGCCGGTAGTAGGGCAGGGCGGCGGAGTAGTTCCGATCCGCGTAGTAGAGTTCGCCGAGCCGATACGAAGCGGAGCCGGCGAATTCGCCGCCGCTGAATTGGTCGAGCAACGTGAGATAGCTCGTGCGCGCGGCGTTGTAGGAGCCCGCGCGGCGGTAGCTCTCGCCGAGGCGGAAGAGCACCGTCTGCCGGTCCATCGCATTTGGGTAGAGGCCGAGGTATTTCTCATACTCCGGCGCAGCCATGTCGAACATGCCCTTGGAGTAGTAGCTGTCGGCGATCTGGATCTGCATCAGGTCGGGCGTGAGCTGCGTGCCGGTTGGCGTGACGCGGATCTCGCCGGTCGGGTCGGCCATTTCCGGCGGCGCCACTGGCGTCGCTTTCGGTGCCGGACGCGGGGTCGCCTTCGGCATCGGGACCGGCGTGGCGATGGGCATCGGCGTCGATACGGGGATGGGCGTCGCGACGCGCGGCACGGGCTCGCCGCGGCGCACCGGCTCAGCGCGGCGGATCTCCTGGGCGACGATCGTCTGGGCCGCGAAGGCGAACGCGGCGATGCTTCCCGCGAGAGCGACGCGCCTCATTCGACCTTGTCGGTGGCGAAGGCGACGTTCCAGATGCCGGCCGCGCGGCAGGTGTCAAGCACGGCCGTGATCGCCTGGTATTTCGCGTCCTTGTCGCCCCGCATGATGATGGCGTAGTCGGGATAGAGGCGCGAAAGTTCCTGGAGACGCGGGAGCAGTTCGGCGAGCGACACCACCTTGCGATTCCACACCACGGTGCCGTCCTGTTTCACGTTGAGCACGGTCTGGTTGACGGTTGAGACGGGCTCCTTCCCGCTCTGCGCAGCGGGCACCTTTACGTCGAGTTCCATCTCCTTGCGGGCGAAGCTCCACGTCACGATGAAAAAGCAGAGCAGCACGAGGAGGATATCGACCATCGGCGCGATCTGGAAGCCGATGACCTCGGGCGCGGAGCGGCGGCGGAACTTCATGCGCTAAAACTCGTCCTCGACCGCCGCGCGCGTGGCTTCGCGCTTCTTGGCGAAGTTGAGCGCGACGAGCCCGACGACGTGCGCCGAGGCGACTTCGAGATCGGAGATGAGGCCCTGCACCTTGTTGCGGAAGTGGGAGTAAAACGTGAACGCGATGATGCCGACGATGAGCCCGCTGGCCGTGGCCACGAGCGCCTCCGACACGCCCGCGGCGAGCAGATCCTCTCGCGAGCCGCCGCCTGCCTGCCCGCTGGCTAACACGCCGAAGGACTTGATGATGCCGACGACGGTGCCGAGCAGCCCGATCATCGGTGCGAGCATCCCGATGTCGGCGAGGTAGGTTGGCCGGTGCTGGAGCGAGGCCGCCTGCGCGGAACCTTCGCTCTCGGCGATCTCGCGGATCACGTCGAACGGCGCGTTCGGATTCTTCGTCGCGAAGTCGAGCGTGCGCTGCACCACCCGCGCGACTGCCTCGCTATGCCGCGAAGAGATCGCGAGCAGCCCGAGGTAGTCCTTCTTCTTCAAGAGCACGTCCGCCGTGTTCATGTAGTGCGGCGTGAGGATCGCGCTGCGGCGCAGCGTGAACGTATAGACGAGCACGAGCATGAAGGTGACGACCGACATCGCGCCGAGCGCCACCATCGTCCAGCCGCCGGACTCGATCAGCTTCCAGAGGCTCACCGGCTTGCTGTCCGCTGGCTGGGCGATGCGCGACAGGCGGCTCAGGGCATCGCCATCGGCAGTCGGTGCTGTCTTGGCCGGAGGCACGCTCTCCACGGCTGGCCGGAGTGGATCGATGGCAGTGACGGCTGGCTGCCTGGCCGTCTCCGGCGCAGGTGCCTGCGCAAACGAAGCGGTGACGCAGAAAACGAGGGCCAGCAAAAGGGCGACGGGTTTCATTGGGAAATCGGGGCGCGACACTAACCAGCGCCGGGTCGGATGCAACAGCGCGCCTTCCGGCTTCCTCCTGTCGGCTTCCTCCTTGACCTCCCCGCTGTCCGGCGCACCGTCCGCGCGCTCATGTCCAAGCCTCGTCGCCTCGTTCTCAAGTTCGGCTCCGGCATCCTCGCCAATTCCCGCGGCAGCGGGCTGGACGAAAAGCAGTTTCGCCGCCTGAGCGCCGAGGTCGCCGCTGCGGTGAAGGCCGGGCACGAGTGCGTGATCGTGTCGAGCGGTGCAGTCGCCGCAGGGCTCGGCGTGCTCGGCTTGAAAGAGCGGCCCGAGGCCCTCGCCGCGCGCCAGGCGTGCGCGGCGGTGGGGCAGTCGAAGCTCATGGAAAGCTACGCGCGACACTTCGCAGCACACGGGCTGAACGTCGCGCAACTCCTCCTCACCCACGGCGATCTCGACTCGCGCACGCGCCACGAAAATGCGCGCAACACGCTCGAGCACCTGCTTACCAGCGTCGTCGTGCCGGTCATCAACGAGAACGACTCGGTCGCCGTCGAGGAGCTGAAGTTCGGCGACAACGACCGCCTTTCCGCCGAAGTCGCGATGCTCGCGAATGCGGACACGCTCATCCTGCTCACCAGCGTGGATGGCCTGCTCGACGAGCGCGGCAGGACCGTGCGCGAGGTTGAAGATATCGACGACGTGGCGCAGCTCGCGCGGAACGAGAAGGGCAAGTTCAGCGTCGGCGGCATGGTCTCGAAGCTTCAGGCCGTGAAGCTCGCCGTCGAGGCCGGCATCACCACGCACATCGCCAGCGGGCGCAAGGCCGGGCAGATCCGCGCGATCCTCGCGGGCAAGCCCGCCGGGACGCGCTTCACGGTTCCCGCGTAGCGCCGGCGCTTGCCAGCCGCAGCGTGCGCCGGGCACGCTGCGCGCCCATGCCTGCGGGCCAAAGCCTCCTCCCTCGCCGATACCCGCGTCATCTACTGCGGCGACAATCTCGACCAGCTCGCGAAGCTCAAATTCACGCGTTCCAGATGAGCAAGAAAGGCTCGGCATTTGGCAGCGATTGTGTAGCCGCCTTTTCCCACGGGTGGCAGTTTTCACGTAGATGAGCGGCATTCCGCCACTCACCGACAATAAAACAAACTCAGAGATCAAATCGAACAATGAAGACGATCAGTATACTCCACCTCGCCCTCGCCATCGCGGCGGCGATGTTCACTACCAGCGCCATCGCCGGTCCCGGCGCTCACACTCCCGCCGACTTCCCGGTCAAGGTCACGACCAAGGAACAGGCGATGGATTGTTGTAAAGCCAAGGCCAAGGTCGCCATCGCCTGCCCGGACTGCAAATCGGTCGACGTCGCCAAGGACGAGAAGGGCGTCCTCGGGTTCTTCGCACCCGACTCGAAACACAGCTGCAGTGGCTGCGGCGGCAAGATCACCGTGAAGTCCGGCGACAAGTCCGGCACCACGGCGACCTATCAACACGTGTGCAGCAAGTGCACCAAGGACTCGCCCTACGTCTGCACCGATCACAAGAAATCGTAACCGGCGATTCGCCGAAAATCAGGTGGAGCCGCCCGGTTGCATTCCGGGCGGCTTCGTCCGCACCACCTCATGCCTTCCTCTGCCGAAGAGCAATTCACCGGCGACAGCCAGTGCATCGTCTGCCTGAAGGAAGTGCGTGATGGCGATGCGCTCTGCCGCTTCACTTTTGAGGAGCGCACCCTGACTCTTTGCTGCCCCTTGTGCATGGAGGCATTCAAAGCCACCCCGAAGACCTATCTCGGTCGCATGCTGCCGCCGCGGACGGACGCGACGTCGTTCTAATTCGGGTCTTCATCTCGTTTGACTACACGCAGGACGCCGAGACGGAGGTGGGCCGGTTCTTCAAGCAGACGGGCCGAGTCATCCAACTCCTCACCGTGCGCGAAATTGCCCCGCCTATCGCCCGCGGTCGTCTCGCCTGCGGCTCGGCTCTCGACGGACAGATCGCGCACGAGCTGGTGTAGGCTCCCTTGGCGGGGTGCCAGAAATGCCCGCTGTGGTCCCAATCGAGGGATGGCGGATGCCTTCTCGTTGGCTGTCAGCGGCAACTTGGGGGTCGGCAGCGGCAAGCTGGGGGCTGTCAGCGGCAATTTGAGGGGCCTGTCAGCGGCAATCCGGGGGGCTGTCAGTCAAATTTGGGAGCCTGTCAGCGACTGACAGGGGCTCAAGATGGGACTGACAGGGGATAAAAAGGGCACTTCTAGGAGCGAAGATGCCGTTTCCCGATGATGTGGAAGGGACGACAAGAGGCGGCAAAGAGACGGGCGAGGACGAGGAAGCAATCGCCTCGGCTCGAAAAGGGACTGACGAGCAGCGAGATGACGATGACGGGGGCGAAAATGGGACTGACAGGGGTGGTAAATCCGATGGCAGAGGTGCGCAGAGCCGTTGCTGCCGAGCACGGAGATCGGCGACATGATCCGCTCCGAAGTCCCCACGACGAGCGACTACACTCCGCCACCCCCGCCACCCCCGCCGACCCCGCCCGCGCCGCTGGAGCCGTAGCACCACTTGCGTCCACGCAGTTCGCGGCTTCCGTGAACGCGCATGACGCTCGCCGATCAAATTCACGACTTTGGAAAACGCGCCCGCGCCGCCGCGCGCGAACTTCGCAAATGCTCCACCGAGCAGAAAAACCGCGGCCTGCTCGCCATGGCGGAGCGCGTAGTCGCCATGCAGGAGGAAATCCTCGCGGCCAATGCGCAGGACGTGGAGAAGGCGAAAGCGGATGGCTTGAGCGCGGCGATGATCGATCGGCTGACGCTGAATCCGAAGCGGCTCGTGGCGATGGCAGATGGCATCCGGCAGGTCGCGGAGCTGCCCGATCCCGTGGGCGAGATCATTCGCGATTGGACGCGCCCGAATGGGCTGCGCATCCAAAAGGTGCGCGTGCCCATCGGCGTCATCGGCATCATTTACGAAAGCCGCCCGAACGTCACCGCCGATGCCGCCGTGCTCTGTCTCAAGACGAGCAACGCGACGATCCTGCGCGGCGGGCGTGAGAGCATCGCGTCGAACATCGCGATCGCACGCGCGCTCAGCCTCGGCTGCGCGGATGCGGGTCTTCCTGCCGATGCGATCCTGCTCATCCCCGTGACCGACCGCGAGGCGGTGAAGATCATGTGCGAGATGGATCAGTTCATGGACTGCATCGTCCCGCGCGGCGGGAAGGGGCTGATCGAGACCGTGGTGCAGCACGCGCGGATGCCGGTGATCAAACACTACGACGGCATCTGCATCCTGACCGTGGACAAGGACGCCGACCTCGCGATGGCCGAAGCCATCGTGGTGAACGCGAAGTGCCAGCGCCCCGGCGTGTGCAACGCGATCGAGACCGTGCTCGTGCACCGCGACATCGCGGAGAAGTTCTTCGCCACGACGGGGAAGACGCTGCTGGAGAAAGGCGTGCAACTTCGCGCCGACGAACGCGCGCTGGCCGGGCTCAAGCCGCTCGGCGGCGAGAAAGTCGTGCCCGCGAAGCCGGAAGATTGGCGCACCGAATTCCTCGACCTCATCCTCGCGGTGCGCGTCGTCGATTCACTCGACGAAGCGATCGAGCACACCGAGACGAACGGCTCGCACCACAGCGACGGCATCATCACCGCGAACGCGCAGACCGCCGAGCGTTACCTCGCTGAGGTGGACAGCGCGACGGTGTATTGGAACGCGAGCACGCGCTTCACCGACGGCGGCGAGTTCGGCTTCGGCGCGGAGATCGGCATCAGCACCGACAAGCTCCACGCGCGCGGCCCGATGGCGCTCGAGGAGCTCACGACTTACAAATATCTCCTGCGCGGCACGGGGCAGATCCGCGGCTAGGCGGCGCGCTGGCGCCGCGGCGTCTTTGGCCTTGCGCGTGCTATCCGAAGTGGGGAAGAAGACCCCGCTTTCCTCCAATGAACCCGCGCGATTTCCAGGCCCCGGACGAGACCCAACTCGTCGATGAGTTGCCATTGCTTCGCGCCGTCATCGACGCGGTGCCGGACCCGATTTTCTGCAAGGACCGCGAAGGCCACTACCTGCTGACCAACCGCGCGCACTCGGAGCGGTTGCAAGTGCCGCACGGCTCCTGCCTCGGCAAAACGGTGTTCGAGTTGGGGATCGATCCCGACCTTGCCCGGCGCTACCACGACGACGACCTGCAGGTGCTCCAAACCGGCGAGCCGATCCTCAATCGCGAAGAACCCTTCGAGTGGAAGGATGGCTCGCGCGGCTGGTATCTCACTTCCAAATATCCGCTGCGCGATGCGGCTGGGAGCGTGGCCGGTCTCGTCGGTCTTGCGCGCGATGTCACTGAGCGGCGCAAGGCCGAGCGCGGGTTTCACGATGAGCGGCAGATGCTCCGAACGGTCATCGATGGCGTCGGCGACTCGATCTTTTTTAAGGACGTCAACGGACGATTCCTGCTCGTCAACGAAGCCCACAAAAAGCTCTTCGGCTTCACTACTGCGGCGATCATTGGCCAGACGGACCTCGATCTCAGCCAGCGGAGCGGATACTCGGAAGCCTATGTGCGGAGCTACATGGCCGACGACCGGCGCGTGATCGAGAGCGGTGTGCCGCTCATCAATCGCGAGGAACCCGTGACGATGGCTGACGGGACGCAAGGTTGGTCCCTGACCTCCAAGTTCCCGCTGCGCGACGCGGAGGGCCGCATCATCGGCATCGTGGGAATCGCGCGCGACATCACCGAGTTGCGCCGCGCCACCGAGGAACTCGCGCGCAGCCGGCAGCACTACCAAACGCTCGTCGAGGCCACCGAGACGGGCTACCTCGTCGTCGATGAGCGCGGCTGCGTGATCGAGGCCAATGCCGAATACGTCCGCCAGACCGGCCACGCGACGTTCGATGAAATCCGCGGCCGGCGAGTCCTCGAATGGACCGCGCTCCACGACCACGAGCGCAACACCCGTGAACTGGAGCGCTGCATGAGCACCGGCTTCACCCGGCATCTCGAGCTCGACTACGTGTGCCCCGATGGCCGCATCCTGCCCGTCGAGATCAATGCCCGCCTGCTCGACGACAGCGGCGGCCGGCGCATCATCGCGCTGTGTCGCGACATCTCGGATCGGCGCGCGGCGGAAATGGAGCGCAAGCGCATCGAGCGCAAACTCCAGGAAACGCAAAAGCTCGAAAGTCTCGGCGTGCTCGCCGGCGGCATCGCGCACGATTTCAACAACCTGCTCACCGGCATCCTCGGCAACGCCTCGCTCGTGAGCATGGACCTGCCGCCCGATTCGCCGGTGCTCAGCTCCATCGAGCAGATCGAAATCGCCGCGAGCCGCGCTGCTGACCTTTGCCAGCAAATGCTCGCCTACTCGGGCAAGGGTCGCTTTGTCGTCCGCAGCCTGGACCTGAATCGGATCATCGCCGAGACGACCGAGCTGCTGCGGATCTCGATCAGCAAGAAGGCCACGCTCACGCTCGACCTCGCGCACGAGCTTCCAGCGGTGCAGGCCGACGCCACGCAGTTCCGGCAGATCGTGATGAACCTCGTCGTCAACGCCTCCGAGGCGCTGGGCGAGCGTGGCGGAGTGATCCGGCTCAGCACCGGGGCCGTTCACGCCGGACCGGAAACTTTTTCCGAGGCCCATCTCGGGCCGGACCTGCCGCCCGGCGATTACGTCTTCCTCGAGGTCGTGGACAATGGCTGCGGCATGGACCCCGATGTGCGCGCGCGGATTTTCGATCCGTTCTTCACCACCAAGTTCACCGGCCGCGGGCTCGGCCTCGCCGCCGTGCTCGGCATCGTGCGCGGCCATCGCGGCGCGCTCCAGGTCGAGACGGAACCGGGGCGCGGCACCACCTTCCGCGTCCTGCTTCCGGCGGTCGAGGGTGCAGCGGAAGTAACCGGGCGCTCGCTCGCCGCGAAGACCGAATGGCGCGGCTCGGGCATCGTGCTCGTGGTCGATGACGAGGCGACGGTCCGTGCCGCCACCTCGCAGTTGCTGCGGAGCCTGGGCTTCGAGGTGCGGCTGGCGGTGGATGGGGTGGAGGGCGTGGAAATCTTTCGCGCGGCTCCGCAAGCATTCGCGCTGGTGTTGCTCGATCTGACGATGCCGCGGCTCGGTGGCGGCGGTGTGTATGAGGTCGTCCGCGCGCTGCACCCGACCGTGCCGGTCGTGCTCATGAGCGGTTACAACGAAGGCGAAGTGGCCGAGCGTTTTGGGGACGACGGCCCCGCGGCCTTTCTCCAAAAGCCCTTCGATCTCCCCCGGCTCCGCGAGAAGCTCGTGGCTGTGCTCGGCTGAAGCTCACGCCGGGCTGGCGCTGCGTGTGGCTTTGCGCCAGCCTCGCTGCATGAAATCCCTCGCAGCCCTCCTCCTCGCCCTCAGCGTCAGCTTCGCAGAAGAGATTCCGTTTTACGTCGGCAGCACCGGCAAACCGGCGGAGACGCAAGGGATCTACCGCTTCATGCTCGACCTCGACTCGGGAAAAATCTCCGCGCCGCAGATGGTCGCCAATGCGAAGCGGGCGAGCTGGCTCGCCATCCACCCGACCGGCGATTTCCTCTACACCACCGCCGAGGGCCAGCCCGGCGCCGCAGCCGCCTACGCGATCGGCGAAGACGGTGCGGTCAAGCTGCTCAACCAACAGACCACCGGCGGCTCCGGTCCGACGCATCTGTGGGTCGATGACGCGGGAAAAAACCTGCTCGTCGCGAACTACGGCGGCGGCAGCATCGCGTGCATCGCGATCAAGGCTGACGGCTCACTCGGCGAGCAGACGGCCTTCGTGCAACACGCCGGATCGAGTGTGAACCCGCAGCGGCAGAAGGAGCCGCACGCGCACGGGATCTACGTGGATGCGGCGGACAAGTTCGTCTATGTGCCCGACCTCGGGATCGACAAGGTGCTCATCTACAAATTCGATCCGGCGAAGGGCACGCTCACGCCGAACACGCCGGCCTTCGCCAGCGTCGCGCCCGGCGGCGGCCCGCGGCACTTCGCGCTGCACCCCGCGGGCGGCTTCGCCTACGTGAACAACGAGATGGGCAACACCGTGGACGTCTTCAAGCACGACGCCGAGACCGGCGCGCTCGAACCGCTCCAGACCGTCCCGACGCTGCCGGCGGATTTCACCGGCAACAATTCGACCGCCGAGATCTTCGTCCACCCGAATGGCCGCACTGTTTACGTCTCCAACCGCGGTCACGATTCGATCGCCGTCTTCGCCGTCGAAGGCAGCACCGGCAAGCTGCGGCTGATCGAGCACACGCCGACCGGCGGCAAGACCCCGCGCAACTTCGGCATCGACCCGACCGGTAAATGGCTCATCGCCTCGAACCAATCGAGCGACGACATCTTCGTCTTCCGCATCGATCCTGCGACCGGCAAGCTCACCGCGACCGGCGTCACCGCACCGCTGCCCGGCCCGATGAGCGTGCTCTTCCCGCCGCGGAAGTAGCTACGCGCTCCGCATCCGCACGAGCAGCTTGAGAAAGCGCAGCGTGTCGCGGACCGGGTGGATCTTGCTCACCTCGTCGCCATAGACCGTGCTCACCGCCGCCGTGCCGACGCGCACGCCACGCCGCGCGGCGAGCACGAGCATCTCGGACTCGAAGTCGAACCCGCTCGTCGGCACGTCGAGGAACGCGGCTGCGAGTTCGCGCAAAAACATCCGGAAGCCGCACTGCGAGTCCGGGATCTCCTGCCCGGCGAAGAGGCTGATGAGCCGCGACATCGTGAGGTTCGTGAGCTTGCGCACCAGCGGCATCGCGTGCGTGTCGCCCATGCGATTGCCCACGATCATCTCCCCGCCCGTCTCGTTCGCGGCGGCGAGGAAATGCGGGATTTCCTCCGGCAGATGCTGCCCATCGCCGTCGAGGATCAGCACCCACGCAATGTCCGCGCGCGAGGTCAACGCGCGCAGCCCGGTCTTGATCGCCGCGCCTTTGCCTGCATTGCGTTCGTGCGTGATGACCTCCACGCCCGCCGCGCGCGCCTCGTCGCTCGTGCGATCGTCCGAGCCGTCATCGACCACGAGCACCGTGTCGAGCTGCGCCTTCGCCCGCACCGCCACGTCGCGGATGTGCCGCTCCTCGCGGTAGCAAGGGATCAGCGCGGCGACACTCGATCGGTTTGCGGTCATGGGGCGTTTGTTTCAACGCAGAGGCGCGAAGGGCGCAGAGGGCCGCGGAGAGAGGCGGGGGATAAGTGATGCCGCGTTCGATGAGACCACACCCAACCCCTCGCTCCTCTGCGCCCCTCCGCGTCTTTTGCGCCTCTGCGTTGAAATTTGCGCGTCACGCCAGCTTGTGCCGCGCGCGCGGGTCGTAGTCCGCTGCGTGATAGCTCGACCGCACCAGCGGCCCGCTCGCCACGAACTCGAACCCTTTCTCGTAAGCGATGCGTTCGTAGAGCTTGAACGTGTCGGGATGCACATACTCGACCACCGGCAAGTGCTGCGGCGTCGGGCGCAAGTATTGTCCCATCGTCAGCACCTGCACGCCGGCCTCGCGCAAGTCGTCCATCGTCTGGAAAATCTCCGGCTCCGTCTCGCCGAGCCCGAGCATGATGCCGCTCTTGGTCACCAGATCCGGCGCGATCTGCTTCATCCGCGCGAGCACCTTTAGCGACAGCGCATACTTCGCCCGCGAACGAACCACCGGCGTGAGCCGCTCCACCGTCTCGAGATTGTGGTTGAAGATGTGCGGCCGCGCCGCCGCGACGAGTTGCAGGCATTCCTCCTTCGCGTGGAAGTCGGGCGTCAGCACCTCGATCACGATCTCCGGCTCCGCCGCGCGGATCGCCTCGATCGTCTGCGCGAAGTGCTCCGCGCCACCGTCCGCGATGTCGTCGCGCGCCACGGCGGTGATGACGATGTGCTTGAGCTTCATCCGCCGCACCGCCTCCGCCACGCGCTGCGGCTCATCGGCTTCCAGCGCGAAGGGTTTCGCCGTCGTGACTGCGCAAAATCCGCACGCCCGCGTGCAGCGATCGCCCGCGATCATGAAGGTCGCCGTGCCGCCGCTCCAGCACTCCCAGCGGTTCGGGCACTGCGCGCTTTCGCACACGGTGTTCAGCCGCAGGTCGTCGATCAGCGCCTTGGTGGAAAAGAAGCGCGGATTGCTCGGCAGGCGCACCTTGATCCAGTCGGGCTTGCGGGCCTGGTGCAGGGCTGGGTCGATCTTCGGTGCGGACATGGTGCGCGCAGATAATCCGGCAAGTCGGTGGATGCAACGCGGGTGTGACGCCGTGCTTGGTTTGTGCAACGTGTTCGGTCCATGCAAACAGCACCGAATCCACAGAAGCGCGAGTTCCCCCCGTTCAGCCTCACGCGACTGCTCACGACGGTCTTCGATCCGAAGGGCGGCGAGCGCGTCTGCATCCTCATCGACCTCGACGACCCGCGCGACATCGCCGGCTTCCGCTTTCTCGAAAACCCGGAGCACACGATCCAGCGGCACGCGCACGACGTGTTCTTCCAGGGGTTGAAGAGCGGAGTGCTGGCGGAACTCGGGCTCACCGGCGGCGAGATGTTCGCCTATGAAATCACCGGCGGCAGCAACCTCGACCTGCCGGAGAAATGCTTCGCGCCGGATGGCCGCGAGCTCTCGTTGCTCGAGGACGTGCTGAAGCGCTACGACATCGTGCTGTGCATCTCGACCTACTCGGCGACGGCGCCTCTCACGGCGTTCGCGAAGAAGCACGGCTTCCGCGGAGCGACGATGCACGGGATGAACCAGATCATTCTCAGCAGCGGACTCGCGGTCGATTACTTCGACGTGAGCAAGGAGGCCGAGAAACTCCGGCTCGGGATGACGCGTGCTGACTGGGTCGAGATCGACTTCGCCGTCGGCGAGGAGCGCTGCACGCTGCACGTCGAACTCGCGCAGCAGGAAGCGCAGAAGAGCCACGGCCTCTGCCGCGGTGGCGCCGACATCGCGAACCTGCCCGCGGGCGAGATCTACTATGTGCCCGCCGGCGTCGAGGGGCAGTTCCCGATGAAATACGAGGACGGCACGCTCGGCCTCATGCACGTGACCGGCGGGCGCATTACCAGCGCCACGCTGCTGCGCGGCAACGCTGCGACGATCGAAGCGCACAACGAAAAGCTGCGCCTCGACCCCGTGACCGGCGAACTCGGCGAACTCGGCTTTGGCACGCAGGAGCTACCGGTGAGCGGCCGCGACATTCAGGATGAGAAAGTGCTCGGCACGATGCACGTCGCCACCGGCCGCAGCGATCATCTCGGAGGCAAGCTCACGCCGGATCGCTTCGCCAACCGCAAGAACGCCACGCACGACGATATCCTCTTCGCCCCGCATAAGACGCCCGAGATCGCCGTGCCGCAGGTGCGGATGCATCGCGAGGGTGCGACGGTCGTGCTGATCGAAAACTTCGAGCCCGCGGCCTACATGCGCGGGCTGCTCGCCGAATGAACAGCTACGAGTCCGACAAGCTCCTCGGCGAATACCTGCTCTTCCACTACGGCAGCGCCGCCGAGATCGCGCCGCCGCCGGGTGTGGAATACGCGCTCGACTACGCGGTGCGCTGCGTGACCGAGTGCGTCGGTGCGCTGCCGACGGGAGCGCGTGCGCTCGACCTCGGGTGCGCGGTTGGGCGCTCAACCTTCGAGCTGGCGCGGCTCGGAGCGACCGCGACGGGCATCGACTTCTCGCATCGCTTCATCGACGCGGCGGAGACGATCCGCCGCGACGGGACGTTCGGATACTATCGCGCCGACGAAGGCGCGCTGACCACGCGGCTGGTCGCGCGGCGTCCGGATGTCGATCCGGCGCGCGTGAGCTTTGAAGTCGGCGATGCGATGGCGCTGCGCGACGATCTCGGCGATTTCGATGTTGTGCTCGCGGCGAACTTGATCGACCGCCTTGCCGCCCCCGCGCGCTTCCTCGTCCGCGTGCCGTCGTTGGTGAAGCCGGGCGGGCAACTGGTGATCACGTCGCCCTACACGTGGCTGGCGGAGTTCACGCCGTGGACGAAGTGGCTCGGTGGTTTCGAGCGCCACGATCTGCGCGTCGCGACACTCGATGGGCTTCGCGCCGTGCTCGATCCGCATTTCGATCTCGTTGCCGTGAAGGATCTGCCCTTCCTCATTCGCGAACACGCGCGAAAATTTCAACTCAGCATCGCGCAAGCCAGCATCTGGAGGCGGCACGATGGCGACTGATTGGGAAGCACGGTATCAGACAGGCGAGATGCCCTGGGAGAAAGGCGCGCCGAGTCCGGGGCTCGTCGATTTTCTCGCCGCCGACCGCGTGGAAGGTCGCGCCCTCGTGCCCGGTTGCGGGTTCGGGCACGACGTGCGTGCGCTCGTGGCGCAGGGCGCGGAAGTGATCGGCCTGGACCTCGCGCCGTCGGCCGTCGAGGGCGCGCGCCGCTTTCCGCCCGTGGCCGACGAACGTTACGAACTCGGCAATCTCTTCGCGCTGCCAGCCGAGATGCGCGGGGCGTTCGATTGGGTCTGGGAGCACACGTGCTTCTGCGCGATCGATCCGTCGATGCGCGCCGCCTACGTGGAAGCGGTGCATGGCGCGCTCAAGCCGGGCGGGCACTTGCTGGCGATCTTCTATCCCGATCCGGGGAACACTTCGCCCGGCGAAGGGCCGCCCTTCGAGGTGTCGATCGCGGAACTCGACCGGCTGTTTCTCCCTCGCTTCGAGTTGCTCCGCGAGTGGCTCCCGCAGCGCGCCTATCCGGGCCGCGAGGGCCGCGAGTGGATGCGCGTCTTGCGCCGAAGGTAGGGACCGCTGTCTCAGCGGTTCGCGGCGCGCTGGGACAGCGCGCCCTGCCTAAAGCGCGCCTCGCCGCAGATCGTGGAATGCGGGCGCGAGAGCGTCGAGCAACGCGGTCGGGCGGAGCGTCTCGGCGGACTCCTTGCCGGAGTCGATCGCGCACTCCGCAGCGCGGCCCATCAGCCACGCTCCGAGCTGCGCGGCGTCGTAAAGCGCGAGGCCTTGCGCGGCGAGCGCGGCGATGAGGCCGGTGGTCACGTCGCCGACTCCGCCGGTGGCGAGGCCGGGATGGCCGGTCGAGTTGTAGCTGAGTGGAAGATCGCGCTGGCCGATGAGCGTTCGCGCGCCCTTGAGCAGCAGCGCGTGCGGCCAGCGTTCGATGAACGCCTCGACCGTCTCGCGGCGCGTGCGCACCGGTGCGGCGGGCTCCAGACGCGCCATCTCGCCGGGGTGCGGGGTGAGCAGGCGCGGGCCGGCGCAGCGGTCGAGCGTGAAGAGATCGGTGGCGAGGATGTTTAGCGCATCGGCATCGAGCACCGTGGGCTGCGGGGCGCGGGCGATGAGTTCGAGCACGGCATCGCGGTGCGCGTGGCCCATGCCGGGGCCGATCGCCAGCACGTCGAGGCGCTCGGCGAGCACATCGGCAGGCGAGGCGATCGCGTGGACCATCACCTCCGGCGTCGTGCGTGTGGCGACGATGTCGTAAATCTCGGGCGGCACGTAGAGCGCGATCAAACCTGCCCCGCCGCGCACCGCTGCCTCGGCGCACATCACGGCGGCGCCGATAGTGCCGAGCGAGCCGGCGACGATCCCGACGCGCCCGTAATCGCCCTTGTGGGTGTCGAACGCCCGGCGTGGCAGCAGGGGGGCGAGCGCCATGGCGGTGGCGACGGTCGCGTCGGCAGTGCCGCTTGCGCGGGCGCTGAGTTCGCGCAGCGGGATGACCGCGAGCCGGCCCACGAGATCGGTGGCCGTGTCGGCGACGAGCCCGGTCTTGGCGAAGCCGATCGTCGGCGTCGTGTCGGCGATCACGGCATCGGGATCAGCAGCGCCCGTGTCGCCGTCGAGTCCCGTCGGGAGGTCGAGGGCGAAGACGTGGGCATTCTCCTCTGCGCTGAGCCGGTTGATCTCGCGGCACGCGTTGCGAATCGGCTCGCGCAACGCGCCACCCGCGCCGATGCCGAGCAAGCCATCGAGCACGACCAGCGGACCGTCTTCTCGCGTCGCCAGCGGCGGCGCCAGGCGGTCGTGCTGGCGACGTGTGAGTTCAGCCCATTCGTCGCGCGGGAATGCGGGGCGCAACTCAATGCTCCAGCCGGCTGTGGCGAGATAGCGGGCTGCGACGAGCGCGTCACCGCCGTTGTGCCCTTTGCCAAAGATAGCCACGCAACGGCCCGGCGCTGGGAAGCGCTGCCGCACCGCGCGGGCGATGCCGGCGCCGGCTTCCTCCATCAAGGCCTCAGCGGTGATGCCGTCGGCGAACGCGCGTTCTTCGAGCGCGCGCATCTCGGAGCAGGTCAGGAGCATGGCGTTTTGTAGCAGGCCGCCGCGTTGGGGGAAAAGGAAACCGCCGACGGGAACGAAAGGTTCCCGCCGGCGGCGACCGACCATGAACAAAAGGGCTACTTGGCGAGTTCGATCTTCGAGGCCGTGAGTTGCAGCTTGTCGCCGACCTTCTCGCACTTGGCGGTGACGCTGGCCTGCTTCGGCTGCTTGCAAACTTCGCTGTGGAAGCCTTTCGAGACCTCGTCGTGGACGATGTAGTAGGACGTCTTCTTGCCGTCTTTCTCGACGGTCAGGACGTTCTGGCACTCGTCGGCGGTCTTGAGGCAGCACTTTGCGCAGGCGACCTGGCCGGTGAGGGTGATTTCCTTCCCGCCGCTGGCCGCAGAAGCGAGGCCGGCGAGCGCGAGGACGAGGAGGGAGGAGAGGATGGTTTGTTTCATGATGGGTGTGGTGAACGGGCGGGAGGTAAGCGCAGACCCGGTGTGGGCGTCTCATCCTCCATTGCTCAAAGCTCACCCCCGCTTGGGGGCGGGCAAATGAAGTGCCGCACCAGCGCTCGACAGGCAGGGAATCCGCGCTAGCTTCCGCGCCCTTTTTAACCCGTGTTTTCACTTCTCGCCGACAAGCTTCAGGACATCTTCAAGGACCTCCGCGGTCAGGGGAAGATCACGGAGTCGAACGTCGGTGACGCGATGCGTGCGGTGCGGTTGGCGCTGCTGGAAGCCGACGTTCACTACCAGGTCGCGAAGGATTTCATCGCGCGGGTCAAAGAGAAAGCGCTCGGCGAGGAGGTCCTCCGCTCGGTCTCGCCCGGGCAGCAGATCGTCAAAATCTTCCACGACGAACTCACCGCGCTCCTCGGCGGTGACGCCACGCCGCTGTGCCTCGACAAGCCCGCGCGCATCCTCATCGTCGGCCTGAATGGCGCGGGTAAGACCACCTCGTCCGCGAAGCTCGCCAACTGGCTCAAGAAGCAGGGCAAAGCTCCGGCGCTCATCGCGTGCGACCTTTACCGCCCGGCGGCGATCGAGCAACTCGCCACGCTCGCCCGGCAGATTGGCGTCCCCGTTTTCACCCCGCTGCCGGAGCAAAAGGACGTGCTCGCTGCTGCGAAGCAATCCCTCGCCTGGCTCGCCGAGACGCCGCACGACGTGGAGATCTTTGACACCGCCGGTCGGCAGGAGATCGACGAAGCGCTGCTCGCGGAGGTCAAACGCCTCAAGGAATACCTCCAACCGCAGGAGGTGCTGCTCGTCGCCGACGCGGCAACGGGTCAGCAAGCGGTCAGTGTTGCCACCCATTTCCACGAAGCCCTCGGCCTCACGGGGCTTATCCTCACCAAGCTCGATGGCGATGCCCGCGGCGGCGCGGCGCTCTCGATGCGCGAGGTCACGAAGCAGCCGATCAAGTTCGCGGGCATGGGTGAGAAGATCGAGCAGTTCGAGCCCTTTTACCCTGAGCGCCTCGCGGGACGCATCCTCGGCATGGGCGATATCGTGTCGCTGGTCGAGAAAGCTGCGGAGGCGATCGACGAGGATGAGGCGCGGCGGATGGAGGAGAAGATGCGGAAGGCCACGTTCGACCTGAACGACTTCCTGGCGCAGTTCAAAATGATCCGCAAGCTGGGCCCCTTGGAAAACCTCCTTGCCATGCTGCCCGGCATGGGCAACCTCAAGGGCCTCTCGGTTGACGAGAATCAGATGAAGCGAGTCGAGGCTATCGTGCTCTCGATGACCGCAGGCGAACGGACAAACCCGGACATCCTCAATGCCCGCCGTCGCCAGCGCGTCGCCCGCGGCTCTGGTAGCACCGTCACCGAGGTAAATGATCTCATCAACCGCTTCGGCCAGATGCGGAAGATGATGAAAATGATGGGCGATCCACGAAAGATGAAAGAAATGGCGCGCCACGCCCAGCGCCCAGGCTTTAGACCTCGATAACCACTCTCAACCCAAGCAAACACCAACCGAACCAATATGGTCCGCATCCGTCTCCGCCGCGAAGGCACCAAGAACAGCCCCTACTACCGCATTGTCGTCGCCGACGGCCGCAGCCCGCGCGATGGCAAGTTCCTCGAACTCATCGGCACCTACGATCCGAAGAAGCAGGGCGAGAACTACACGATCAAACTCGACCGCGCCGAATACTGGATCAAGAACGGCGCCCAGCCGAGCGAGACCGTCGCCAGCATTATCAAGAAGATCCGTCGCGCCGCAAAGAAGGCGGCCGCAGCAGCCTAGGTCTCTTCGGAATCCCCTTCACCACGCCGAGCCGGGAGCGATCCCGGCTTTTCGTGTTTCTGGCAGCAAGCGACGCGCGGTTTCCGCCAAGATCGGTGTTTCGCCTAGCTTCCATTCGTGGCTAATTCCCCGCCCTTTCCCATGTCCTCGATCATCGAACACTCCGACCCCATCAACGCGCAAATCCTCGCCGTGAGCGAAGACCAGATCCGCGGCTTCGTGCGCGAGCCCTTTCTGGACATCGCGCAGAAATCCGGCGTGGCGATCGAGACCGTGCTGGAGCGGATCAAGACCATGCTGCAAGCCGGGACGATCCGCCGCGTGCGGCAGACGCTCATGTCCACGCAACTCGCCGAGGGCGCGCTGGTCGCGTGGGTGGTGCCGGAGGAGAAGCTGAACTCGGCGTTCGACTTCATGTTTCAGCGCGATCCCTTCAGCGGCCATGTGGTCGTGCGCTCGACCGATCAGCAGACGGCCGGTTCGCAGTATCGGCTCTGGACCACGCTGAAGGTGCCGGTGGGTCTCTCGATGGAGGACCACTGCGCGGTGCTGATGCGCCACACGGGCTGCACGAAGTTCAAGCTCATGCCGGCCAAGGGCATCTTCGCGCTCGGCGTGGGCCATGTGCGCCGCAAGACGATCGAGCCGGGCGACCGAACTCCCGAACGCGCGAAGATGCAGAAGGTGGAGAACGTCGCGCTGAACGAACGCGAGTGGGAAGTGCTGCTCGCGCTAAAGCGTGAACTTGCTCCCGATGAAGTCCGCGTGGGTCTCTGGGAAGCCCGCGCCGCCGAGGCGGGCGTGGACCTGGATACATTCTGCCGCACCGCCGAAGACCTCAACACGCGCGGCGTCATCGGCCGCTTCTCCACCTTCCTCGAGCACGTGAAGCCAAGCGCCAGCGGCGAGCGGGTGACACGCTTCAATGCGCTCTTCCATTGGGCCGTGCCTGCCGGTCGCGAGATCGAAGCCGGCAGCGAAGTGGGCCGTCACGAGATCATGACGCATGCCTACTGGCGCGAAGGCGGACCCGAGTTCAAGAACGTGAACATCATGGGCGTCTGCCACGGCACGGAGAAGGATCGCGTCCTCGCGCACAAGGCCGCAATCGACGCGCACCTCGTCTCGTGCGGAATCCCGGTCGCCTACACGAACGTCTTCTGGGGCGGACGCAGCGAGATCAAGCCGAGCGAGATTTCTCCGAAGCTCCACCGCGAGTGGCTGGCGCAATATGGCGCCGCCGAAGCGGTGACGACGTAGCGGCTAGGAGCCGGGCGCCGTCGGCGACCACGCGAAGCGGACTGGACGGCAAGCGGTGCTCTCGCAGGGCCGCTCGCTCGGGATCTGCCAGCGCACGCGTGCGACCGGAGGAGCTGGCTTCGGCTGCACCGTGGTCACCTTTTGCGACGGGGGATTCTTGAGGGTGGCCTTTCCCTCGCTCGCGGTCAGGCTCGTCGCAGCTAGGAGGGTGGCGGCGAAGATCAGGAGGTTTGGCTTCATAGCGTGAACTAGAGCACGTTAGCCGCCAATGTTCGTCCCGCGATTGACGCTGCTCGGCTTTTTCTTCGGCGGCAGCACCGGCGGGGCAGGCGCTTCCTTTTTCTGCGAGACGACGGGCTGCGGGGGGCGAGCAGAGGTTTTTGCGGAAGCCGGCTGCGAACGCGGCGGCGTGTCGTCGTCGTCGCTGCGGCTCTTGGGGCGCGATGTTTGCGCGGTCGAACCCTTGGGTTTGCTCGGGGTGGTCTTGGGCGGATCGGGGACCTCGATCACGGGCGTCGGTGCCGGCGGCGGAGGTGCCGTATTCATCGCGGCGGTCCGCGCCTTGTCGATGCTCGCAGTCAGCGAGAGTAGGTCGGCATTTCCAGCCTGACTCGGGGGCGCGGTTTCGAGGATGCGCTTCGCACCCGCGAAGTCGTCCGTCGCCAGCGCGGCACCAGCACTGGCGAGAATGCTTCGAAGCTTGTCTTCATCGCGTTCCAGCGCCATGCGCTTCTCGTCCGTGTCGATCTTCGCGAGCCGCGTGGTTGCGTCGGTGTTTGCGGCGTCGAACTCGGACAGCACCTTTTTCAGCGGCAGTCGCGCACCTTCCCAGTCGCTTTTCGCCAAAGCCGCATCGGAATCGCGGATGAGTTGCTCGATTGACTGCGAACGCTTCGACATCTCGATTTTCGCCGCTTCGCGCTTGCTCAACGCCGCCTGCGCGGTGGCGATTTCGGTCCGGAGCGTCGCGACGATGGGAAGATCCGGCGGCAGCTTCGCCAGGAGCTCCGAGGCGGGCGAGACCCGCTCATCCGTGATCAATTTTCGGATGTCGGCGATCTGGCTGTCGTAATTCGGCGGGGCTTCCGGGGCCGGCTGGGCGGGTTGCACTATCGCCACCGGTGCGACCACCGGCTTCGGCGCTCCCGGCTTCAGAAAAAACCAGGCGCCCCCAATGGCGACGAGTGCGATCGAAGCGAGCGCGGCAACGGCCAAGCCTGAGGAACTCTTCCGCGCCGGGGTGCGATCGGGTGCGAAGGTCGAGACGGATGGCGACTCTGCCTGCTCCGGCGGCGCCTCGTCCGCCGAACGCGACTGCGGTGCGGCCTTCGACGAGGGGGGGGCTGGTTCGGGTGCGAGGGGAGCCTGGCCGTAACAGGTCAGATCCTCGGGCGGGACGGTCGCCGACGGTGCGGATTCGGTCGCCGGCTTCGGCACCGTGCGCGCCTGGGGCGGCACGATCGGGCGCTCGTCGCGGATCGATGCCCCGCCGAAAATATCGTCCATGCCCGTGGGCCGTGGCGTATTCGTTGGCCGGTTGGTCGAAGGTTTTGCGGTTTTCGGAGTGGCAGAACCGACCTGCTCGGCGGTCGCCGCGTCATCGGTGGAACTGGCACGAGTGCGCGTGATGCCGGTGGAAGGCTCGATGATTCCGCCCGGCGAGGTCGTCAGGCGGGCGCCTGCGCTGGTGCCGCTGAGGCCCAGCATCGCTGCCGCTTCGGCGACGCCCTGCGGACGATCCTGCGGTCGCTTGGCCAGGCAGGAGGCGATGACTTCCTCCCAAAGCGCGGGGATCGGCTCGCCGCTGTTGCCCAGCTCCGCGCGGCGATCCTCCATGAGCGGCGGGATCACCGTCTCGAGTTGCACCTGGAGGTTTCCACGGAAGAACGGCGGGCGCCCCGTCAGTAGATCATAGATGGTCGCGCCGAAGGCGTAGATGTCGTCGCATGGCGCGGGCGGTGCGCCGAGCGCCTGCTCCGGGCTCATGTAAGCGAGCGTGCCGGCGGTATTCGAGACGCTCACCCGCGTCATCGAATCGCTCATTGAGCGCGAGATGCCGAAGTCGGTGACCTTCAGGTCGCCGCGGCTGTTGATCATCAAGTTTGCGGGCTTCAGATCGCGATGCACCACGCGCGCCTGGTGGTGCGCGTAGTCGATCCCCGAGGCAAAGTGCGCCACCCATGGTGCGAGCACCGACACTCCGAAGCACCCGCCGGGCTGCTGGCTCTTCATCGCCGAGAGCGTCTCGCCATCGACGAACTCCATGATGATCGCCGCGCACATCTCGTCCTGCGTGAAGTCGTAAATGCGCACGATGTGATGGTGCGTGAGATCGAGCGAGCGCCGTGTCTCGCGCTTGAGATCCTCGACCGCCTCGCGGTCGCGCACGAGCATGTCGGGCAGGAACTTCATCGCCACGTAGCGGAGCAACTCGTCGTCGTGCGCGAGCCACACGATGCCCATGCCGCCACGACCGAGGACACGCTTGAGAGTGTAGCGGCCGAAGAGCTTTTGCTCCGTGGCAGCCCCGCGTATCGACGGTCCTATATCCAAGTCTTGTTTTTCAGCGGAAGGCATGACGCGAGTCGTTCGTTGAACCCAAAGAATGCACCCCGGGACGCCCTCCGGCGCAAGTGAAATGTCCGGGGAGCTTGCCGACGCCGTGCTTCTCCTCCACGGTGCGCGCCTCATGAATCCGCCACGCTCCGGCTGCCTCGTTTCCGCGCTGATCGTCTCGCTGTTTCTGCTCGGGCTCAGCCTCGTCGTGAACGTGGTCTTCCTCGGCGGATCCGGCAGTGCCGTGAGCGTTTCCAGCGGGGTGGAAAAATTCGAGGAAACCGTGCTCACGCCGGCGAAAGAAAAGGGCGACGCGGACAAGATCCTCGTCGTCCACCTGCGTGGCGTCATCAGCGGCTTCGAGCCGGGCGCCTTCGCCGACACCGCCGTGGACGACATCAAGGTCCAGCTTCGCCAGGCGGCCGACGACAAGGCAATCAAGGCCGTCGTCCTCCACATCGACTCGCCCGGCGGCGAAGTCACCGCCAGCGACACGATCTACAACGCCGTCCGCAGATTTCGCGACGAGAAGAAAAAGCCTGTCGTCATCTACATGGGCTCGATGGCGGCGAGCGGCGGCTACTACGTCGCGTGCGGCGGCAGCCACCTCATCGCCCACGAGACGAGCTTCACCGGCTCGATCGGCGTCATCATGCAGTCGCTCAAATACAAGACACTCTTCGACAAGGTTGGGCTTGAGTTCGTCACGTTCAAAAGCGGCGCCTTCAAGGACATGCTCAGCGGCTCGCGCGACCTCTCCGACGAGGAAAAAGACTACGTCCAGAAGATGGTCATGCAGACTTACGACAAGTTCGTCGGCATCGTGGCGAAGGAACGGAAGCTGCCCATCGATCAGCTCAAAAACGGCGTCGCCGACGGTCGCGTCGTGAGCGGCAAGGACGCACTCGCGGCGAAGCTCGTGGACCAGGTCGGCGAGGTCGAGGACGCCTACGCCAAGGCCATCGCGCTCAGCGGCGCCAAGAACGCTCGCATCGTCCGCTACGCCTCGCCGATTGGCTTGAGTCGCTTCCTGCGCCTGCTCGGGAAGGCAGATGGCTCGCACAAGGTCGAGGTCGATCTGCACGCCGCGCTGCCGAAGCTCGAGCCGGGCCGGGCATATTATCTTCCGAGCTTCTTCGCCCCGTGAACGAACCTGTCACGGCCCTGCTCTGGGCCATGGTCATCTTCGCGCTGCCCGGGGTGATCCTCGGAGCTCGGCTGCTGCGGCGCGTTTGGGAAACGGGTGGGCGCGTGCAGGCCCAAGCGCTCGGTCTGCCCGACCTGCTCATCAGCTTCTTTTTGTGCGGCTATTTCGCGCTCCTCGTTGTCGGTCAAGCGGCTGCGGGCGGCAGCGCGCCGGCGCCGGCACCGAAACTCAAGGCCGAGCACATCATCCCGAACATGATCTTCTTCCTCGGGCTCCTCGGCCTGCTCGTCGGGTTCTTGCGGATCCGGCGGATTTCGCCGGTCGAATTGTTCGGCCTGCGGCGGTGGCCCGTGTGGCGCGCGGCGCTCGTGGGAGCGCTCATGGTCGCGGCCATCTACCCGCTCATGCACATCCTCGCGCAGCTCGTCCAATTCGCGCTCCAGGACGGCGCCCAGGAGCAGGACGTCGTGAAGCTCTACCGGCAGGTCGCACAATCCGGCGATCGCCAGAACCTCGCGTTGCTCCTTTTCGTCGCCGTCATCTTCCAGCCCATCGTCGAGGAGACCATCTTCCGCGGCTACTTCTACGCGACGTTCAAAGGCTGGGCTGGAGCGCTTGCGAGCGCGGTTTTCACCGCGACGCTCTTCGCCGCGATCCACGTCAATATCGTCGCGCTGCCTGCATTGCTCGTGCTCGCCCTCGCCCTCACGCTCGCCTACGAGTGGAGCGGCTCGCTGGTCGTGCCGATCGCGATGCACATGACGTTCAACGGAGTGCAACTCGCCATCTTCACGTGGGCGCAAAACTTCCAGCCCTCCTGACCCTCGCCGACCTCGGCGAAGACGCGCTGGTCGCCCGGCTCCTGCGCGGCCAACCTGCCGGCGCGGATGTGCTCACCGGACCGGGCGATGATTGCGCCGTCATCGGACGCCCGCGCGACCGCCGCTGGCAGCTCCTCAAGACCGACTGCGTCATCGAGCACGTCCACTTCGCACCGGACGCCGACCCGCGCCGCGTCGGGTGGAAGGCGCTCTGTCGCGCGATCAGCGACATCGCCGCGATGGGCGGCGAACCGCGGCACGCACTCATCACCGTCGCCGTGCCGCGCACGCAGCCGGTCGCATGGCTCGATGGGCTTTACGCCGGCATCGCGAAGGCCGCGCGCAAGTTTGGCGTCGGCATCGTCGGCGGCGAGACCGCGCGTTCGCCCGGCGCCGTCTTCATCAATGTCGCCCTCACCGGCGAAGTCGAGCGCACCCGCTGCGTGCGCCGCAGCGGCGGCCGAGCGGGCGACGCATTATATGTCACCGGTCGCCTCGGCGGCTCGCTCGCGGGCAAACATCTCGACTTCACCCCGCGCCTCGCCGAGGCCCGCTGGCTCGCCGCGCACTTCCTCCCGCACGCGATGATGGACCTCAGCGATGGCCTCGCCGCCGACCTGCAGCGGCTCGCCTGCGCGAGCGGTTGCGGATATTCGATCAAGTCGGTGCCTGTGACGCGCGGCTGCAAGTCGGCACAAGCTTGGAACGACGGCGAGGACTACGAATTGCTGTTTTCCATCGCCGAGCGCGCCAGCTTACTTCTCGAACGGGAGTGGCAAAAAGCTTTTCCAAGGCTACGTCTCTCGCGCATAGGAACACTCAATCAGCTAACTTTCGGAACCCAACCCGCCTGCCCGCCACGTGGCTACGACCACTTCCGCCAAACCCTCTGAGACCCTCGCCTTCGCGCAGAAGCTCGCGCCTGCCCTCCAGCGTGGCGGCGTCATCGCGCTGAGCGGCGAGCTTGGCTCGGGCAAGACGCAGTTCGTCAAAGGCCTCGCCGACGGCCTCGGCTACATGGGCGAGGTGACCAGCCCGACCTTCACCCTCATCCACGAGTATCTCGGGGGCCTCATGCCGCTCTATCACTTCGACTTCTACCGGATCGAAAATGAAGACGAGGTAATCGACATCGGCATCGAAGATTACCTCGCCAGCGATGGCGTATGCGTCATTGAGTGGGCGGACAAATTTCCGGCCCTGCTCCCGGAGCACACGCGTTGGTTCCAACTCAGCATCACCGGCGACAACCGGCGCTCCATCACCGAACGGAAATGATCGCCCTCGCCCTCGATACCTCGACAGCGGAAGGCAGCGTGGCCGTTTATTCCTTCGGCGAGATCTCCTACCAACGGCGTTTTCAGGCCGACCGCAGCCACAGCTCCGAGCTCTTCACTGCGCTGGAAAAGGCGCGCGGATACGCCGCGCGATTCGATCGCATCGTCGTCGGCCTCGGCCCCGGCTCCTACGCCGGCGTGCGCGTCGGCATTGCGGCGGCGATCGGCATGAATCTCGTCCTCGGCGCCGAGTTGGTCGGCATCCCGTCGGTCGCCGCGCTCGAGCCCGACAACGAGGAGTATTTCGCCATCGGCGACGCCCGCCGTGGCGCGTTCTATTTCACATGGCTGCATCGGCGCACCTGCCAGGACGGCCCGCGGCTCCTCAGCGAACGCGAGGTGCGCGACGAGATCGCCGCGCGCGCACTGCCGGTCTATGCCACCGCGCCGGTCCCGGCCTTTCCCTCGGTGCAGATCGTCCGCCCGAGCGCTGTGATCCTCGCGGAGATGGCCGTCGCGGGTATCGGCATCGTGCAGACTGAAGACCTCGAGCCGCTCTACCTGCGCGAGCCGCACATCACGCAACCGAAGGCACGGTGATCGCGCAGGCTTTCGTCCTCGGCGCAGGCCTCGGCACGCGGCTGCGTCCGCTCACCGATCACTGCCCGAAGCCGCTCATCCCGGTCGCCAATCGCCCGCTGCTCACTTACGCGTTCGATCACCTGCTCGGCATCGGCGTCGAGCGCTTCGTGGTGAATACGCACTGGCGCGCCGACGTGTATCCGCGCGTCTTTCCCGAGACCGCCTATCGCGGTGCGCCCATCGTCTTTCGGGAGGAAACCCCCGAGGTGCTCGAGACGGCGGGCGGCATCAAAAACGTCGAGGACGTGCTCCGCGGCGGGCCGTTCTGGGTCTATAACGGCGACATCCTCAGCACGCTCCCGCTCGCGCCCGCGCTGCGCGCCCATCGCGCCGCCGGCAACGAAGTCACGCTCGTGCTCCGCTCGAAGGACGGCCCGCTGCAGGTCGCGTGGGACGAGAAGACCGGCCGCATCTCCGACATCGCCCGCCGACTTCATCCGGACCGCACGCCGCAGTTCCTTTTCACCGGCATCTACCTCGTCGAACCGGAGTTTTTCTCCCGCATCCCCGCCGCCACGAAGATCAGCGTCGTCCCGATCTTCTGCGACATGATCCGCTCCGGCGCGAAGCTAGGCGGCGTGGTGATCGACGACGGCGAGTGGTTCGACCTCGGCTCGCGCGAGCAATATCTCGCCGTGCATCGCCAACTCAGCGCCGGCCCGTGGATCGACCCCGCCGCGCACATCGACCCTGATGCGCGCATCACCGGCGCGAGCGCGATCGGAGCGGGTGCGAGGATCGGCGCCGGTGCGCGCGTCCACGACTCGCTCGTGTGGAGCAGGGGAGAAGTCGCCGCCGCTGCCGACATCGAGCGCTGCATCGTCGTCGCCGAACGGACCGCCGGCGGCACGCTGCGCGATACGGACGTCGCCTAGCGCCGCGCGAAGGCGAGCGCCAGCCAGCCGCCGAGCAGCGCCAACCCGCCGAGCGGCGTGATCGCGCCGAGCCATTTCATGTTCGTGATCGCGAGCACGTATAGCGTCCCGCTGAAGACCACGATCCCGCTCGCAAACAGCCACCAGGCCAGGCGCGGCACCTTTTCGCCCATCGAAATCGCCACCAGCACCGCCGCGTGGACGAGGTGGTAAAGCACTGCCGTCTCCCAATTCGCCAGCCGCTCGTTCTTCACCAGCAGATCGTGCAACCCATGCGCGCCGAACGCGCCGAGCGCGACACCGAGAAATCCAAACACGGCGGCAAAGCGGAGAGCGGTCGAGGCATTCATGTGCGGCGAAAAACATGGCGCACCGCGATTGGCAAATGCCAAATTGCCGGACCCAACCAATGGACTGGACCAACTGGACGCCGCGCGAGCGGGCCAACCTCTGCTTCATCCTCAACGACGACCGCGTCCTGCTCATCCGCAAGAAGCGCGGACTCGGCGCGGGCAAGATCAACGGCCCCGGCGGCAAGCTCGAGCCCGGCGAGACCGCGCTGGCTGCGGCGATCCGCGAGACGCAGGAGGAAATCGGCGTCACTCCGCTGCACGTCGAAGATCGCGGCGCGCTGCACTTCCAGTTCATCGACGGCTACTCGCTCCACTGCGCCGTCTTCGTCGCGCTCGGCTTCGAGGGCGAGCCGATCGAAACGGTCGAGGCGATCCCGCACTGGTTCCCCGTCAGCGCCTTGCCGCTGCACGAGATGTGGGAGGACGATCAGCACTGGCTCCCGCAAGTCCTCGCCGGCGCGAGCTTCGACGCGTGGTTCGTTTTCGACGGCGAGCGGATGCTGGAAAAGCGCATCGTCTGGCGCGGCGAAGTGCCAGGGGGGAGGATTGAACTCCCGACCTAGGGCTTATGAGTCCCCCGCTCTACCACTGAGCTACCCTGGCGTTTTTGAGGGCGCGGAAAATAATGAGTCGCGCCCGCTGCGCAAGCACGGTTTGCAGGGTAGGGCGCGCTGTCCTCAGCGCGCCGCGGTCCGCTGGGACAGCGGACCCTACCTAAGACCCTACCTAAAATGGCTCGGCGGCGCGTTGCTGGACCTGATCCATCACGGCGCGGGTGCGGTCGATCGGGCGGCGCAGGCCGGAGGAGGGTTGCGCGGGCTGGGCGGGCTGCGCGGTCTTCGCTTTCGGGGGATAAACGGTGGCCGGGTTCCGTGCCGGCGCCGTCTCCGCCACGGCATCGGCTTCCTTCATCGCGTTATCGACGGAGGTGACTGGACCTCGGCGCGACCAGGCGAGATAGATGATGGCGACGACAATGAGGAGAGCGATGAATCTCATACCGCAGCCAAAAGCATCACACGCGCCACGGGGCGTGCGGGGATGAAGATCGGCTTGCTGCACTACTCGGTGCCGCCGGTGATCGGCGGTGTGGAGAGCATCGTCGGGGCGCACGCCCGGCTCTTCGCGGATGCGGGGCACGAGGCGCGGACCATCGCGCGGCACGGGGCGCCGGACGCGGTGCTTCGGCGGATGGAAGACTTGCGCGAGGCGCTGCGGGACCGCGACGTGGTGATCGCGCATAATGTAATGACGATGCCTTTCGACCTGCCGCTGACGGAGGCGCTGTGGCAGTTCGCGGAGGAAATGCCACACGTGCGCTGGGTCGCGTGGGTCCACGACCTCGCGGCGTGCAATCCCGACTACGATCACCCGTGGCATCGACCGCCGTGGGATCGGCTGGCGCGGGCGTGTCCGCGGTTCACCTACGTGGTGGTGTCGGAGCATCGTGCGCGGCAGTTTTCGGCGCTGACCGGCTGCGAGGCGCGGGTGATCCCGAATGGCATCGACCCAGCCGCCGTGCTCGGGCTCACGCCTGCGGTAAAGGCGTTCGCCGGGAAGCACGGGCTGCTCGCGCGGGAAATCGTGCTGATCCAGCCGACGCGGCTGCTGCGCCGAAAGAACGTGGAACTGGGGCTCGAGGTGGTCGCGGAATTGCGCCGGCGCGGGCGCGACGCAGTGACGTTGATCACAGCCGCCGCCGATCCGCACAATGCAAAGAGCGACGCCTACGCTGCGGAGCTGCACCGCCGGCGCGACGCGCTCGGCTTGCGCGAGGCGGCGCTGTTTGTGGGGGACTCGTTCGCCGTCGGGGATTCGGATGTCGTGTCGCTTTACGCGCTGGCCGATGCGCTCTTTTTCCCGAGCCGGCAGGAGGGCTTCGGCCTGCCGGTGATCGAGGCGGCGGTGCATCGGATCGCTGCGTTTTGCGCGGATGTGGACCCGATCAACGGACTGCTCGAACACGGTTTGCAGGTGTTTGCCGCCGACGCGTCGGTGGGCGAAATCGCGAGCCTCATCGAGCGGACGCTGGATCGTTCGCCCGCGCACCGAGCGAGGCGCGAGGCGCTGCGGCGCTACTCGTGGGAGACGATCTGGCGGGAGCAGATCGCGCCTCTGCTGATGTAGCCGCGCTTACAGATTCGCACTTGGCGGGGCGCATGGTTCGCGATTGCATGAGCGGGCGATGAAACTTTCCACCTCTCTCCCGACGATAGATGACGGTGCCCTCCATGCGATCATCGAGGCCCGCCACGGCGATCCGTTCGCGCTCCTCGGAATGCACCAGTCGGGCGATCAACTCGTCGTGCGCGTCTTCCGGGCCGATGCGAAGGCGGTGACGGTGCGCAGCGTCGATGACCCGAAGAAATCGTGGCCAGCGGTGCGGGTGCATCACGAAGGGTTCTTCATCGCGGCGCTCGAAGGTGCGACGGAGCGGTTCCGCTACACGCTCGAGTTCACCGCGCACAACGGCCAGACGTGGACGCAGCGCGATCCGTATTCGTTCGGAACGATCCTCGGGCAGCTCGACCTCCACCTCTTCGCCGAAGGCCAGCACTGGGAGCTGTGGAAGAAGCTCGGCGCGCATCTCACGGAAGTCGATGGCGCGCGCGGCACGACCTTCCACGTGTGGGCGCCGAATGCGCAGCGCGTGTCGGTGGTGGGCGACTTCAATGGCTGGGATGGCCGCACGCACCCGATGCGCAAGCTGCTCGGCTGTGGGGTGTGGGAAATTTTCATCCCCGATGTGGCCGAGGGCGCGCACTACAAATACGAGCTGCGCGATTGCCACGGCGGCCTCCGCGTGAAGAGCGACCCGTTCGCGTTCTTTGGCCAGAACGGCACGGAGACGGCGTCGCTCGTCTTCGAACTCGACCGCTACGCGTGGAGCGATGCGAAGTGGATCGAGCAGCGCAAGACGCAGGATTGGCCGCGCGCGGCGGTGAGCATCTACGAGGTGCATCTCGGCTCGTGGCAGCGCAAGCCGGAGGAAGGTGATCGCTACCTGAGCTACCGCGAGATGGCGGACACGCTGCTGCCTTACGTGGTCGAGATGGGTTACACGCACGTCGAGTTGTTGCCGGTTTCCGAGCATCCGTTCGACGGGTCGTGGGGGTATCAAGTCACGGGGTTCTTTGCGCCGACCTCGCGTTTTGGGAATCCGGACGAGTTCCGCTATCTCGTGGATCGCTTCCACCAGGCGGGCATCGGCGTGATTCTCGACTGGGTGCCGGGGCATTTTCCGAAGGACGAGTTTGGCCTCGCGAAGTTCGACGGCACCGCGCTCTACGAGCACGCCGACCCGAAGCAGGGCGAGCATCAGGACTGGGGCACGCTCATCCCGAATTTCGGCCGCAACGAGGTGCGCAATTTCTTCATCGCCAACGCGCTCTTCTGGCTCGCCGAGTATCACATCGACGGGCTGCGCGTGGATGCGGTCGCGTCGATGCTCTACCTCGACTACTCGCGCCAGCCCGGTGAGTGGATCCCGAACCCGCACGGCGGTCGCGAGAATCTCGACGCGATCCATTTCCTCAAGCGCTTCAACGAAGTCTGCTACGAGCGGCATCCGGGCATCATGACCATCGCCGAGGAATCGACCGCGTGGCCCGGTGTGTCGCGGCCGACTTACCTCGGGGGGCTCGGCTTCGGCTTCAAATGGAACATGGGGTGGATGCACGACTTCCTCGAATACATGCAGAAGGATCCGCTCTACCGGCGCTACCACCAGGGCACGGTCACCTTCTCGCTGCTCTACGCATTTCACGAGCACTTCATCCTCGTGCTCAGCCACGATGAAGTCGTCCACGGCAAGGGTTCGATGATCAACAAGATGCCCGGCGACCTGTGGCAGAAGTTCGCGAACCTGCGGATGTTCTACGCGTGGATGTTCGCGCATCCGGGAAAAAAGCTCGGCTTCATGGGCGGCGAGTTCGGCCAGTGGCGCGAGTGGAATCACGACACGTCGCTCGACTGGCACCTCTGCGCTTACCCCGAGCACGACGGACTCAAGCGCCTCGTCCAGCACCTCAACTGGCTCTACAAACGCGAGCCCGCGCTCTGGGATCTCGACGACACCTACGACGGCTTCGAGTGGATCGACTTCTACGATAGCGACAACTCCGTCATCGCCTTCATGCGCAAATCGCGCGACGGCGACGTGATCATCTTCGTCGTCAATGCCACACCCGTCCCTCGCGAAGGCTACCGCGTTGGTGTCCACAGCGGCGGCTTCTACGAAGAAGTGCTCAATACCGACGCGCAGACCTACGGCGGCGGGAACCTCGGCAACCTCGGCGGGATGCACGCCGACGCGATCTCGTGGCAGGGCAAGAGCCACTCGCTCGTGCTGCGCCTGCCGCCGTTATCGACGGTCGGCTTCAAGTGGCGGCGGTGAACTCTCTTCGCAGGTCATCCTGAGCGGAGCGCCGCCGAGGGCGAAGGCGGGGCGGCTCGGAGTCGAAGGACCCCGTGCAGACTGCCTGCGACTCTCGCAGCGGGTGCCGCAGGAACTTGCACGGGGTCCTTCGACTGCGCGCCTTTCGCTTCGCGAAGCGGCGCTCCGCTCAGGATGACCCCGCGAGGGGAGCGCATTTGTTATCGTCACGTTACCGCCACGTTCCCATCGCAAAATTTCTCGCCAACACAGCGACAAAGGGATTGCCGGGCTAACTCGCGCCACTATTCTGCGCAACCCAATGTCCCGCCAAAATCGAACCATGAAACTCACCCGGTCCCACGCCTTCACCCTCATCGAACTGCTCGTCGTCATCGCGATCATCGCCTTGCTCGCCAGCATCGCCATCCCGGTCTATGGCACCGCGCAGGAAAAAGCCCTGCGCATCAAGTGCCTCTCGCAGGCCAAGGGCATCTTCCCTGCATTGAAAATGTTCGCTGGCGATCACGACGGCTCGTATCCCTCGCAGAATAATCAGGACGCGCCCGGCGGTGGCGGCGAACTCAGCGATGCGAACGCGGCGTTCGCCAACCTGATCCCCGGCTACCTCGCCAACGAATCACCCTTCGGTAATACCGCCTCCCGGTGGTGCAAGGACGCCAATGGCGCCCAGAAGGGTCCGGATAATGACATCAGCAGTCAGGGCAAGATCCTCGAGCAGGGCGAGAACGCCTATGCTTACGTGCGCGGGCTGAGCGAAGTCTCCAACGCGAGCTGGCCGATCATCGCCGACGGCTTTACGCAGGGCAGCGAATCGGATCCGAAATACTCGAACAAGGAAAACGACTACGGCGCCGCGTGGAAGGGCAAGGTCGCCATCGTCGTCCGCAACGATGGCAGCGCGAAGGAAGAGCGCTGCAACACCCAGACCTACACCGTCACCCGCAAGGGCGCCGGCAATAAGAACGTCTTCTCCGAGGACGCCTCGGCAGAGGATCCGTGGCTCGTCGGCTGCAAGGTGCTCAACCCGCGCTAAACCGAGCCACTGCCACACGCAGATTTTCAAGACGCCTCCCGGTTTGCCGGGAGGCGTTTTTGTTTTCCGAAAGTCGTTACGCGAAAGCCGGCTCGATCAATCCGAGGCCGCCGTCCTTGCGCCGATAGAGGATGTTCACGATTTCGGACTTCGCGTTGAGGAAGACGACGAACTGCCGGTTCGACATCTCGAGCTGCAGCACGGCTTCATCCACGAACATCGGCTTCACGGGATAACGTTCGGTCTTGATCACCTGCGGCTCGGATTCCTCAGTCTGCTCGAAGGCCGCACCCACGTGCAGCACCGTCTCTTCGAGGTGCCGGATGTCCTTGCCGCGCGGGCGGTGGTTGCGCAGGAGCTTGGTTTTGAACTTCCGCATCTGCTGCGTGACTTTCGCCGTCACACCGTCGATGGCCGCATACATATCGTCGCACTCGTGGCTCGCTTCGATGGTGATGTGGTTCGAGCAGTGCAGGATGATCTCGGCGAAGTGCCGGTGCTTCTCGACGTCGAGGATGACCTGCACGTCGATGATGCGCGGGTAATCGAGGTGGATGTGTTCGACGCGCGACTGCGCGTAGTTCTTGATCGCTTCGGTGATGCTGACGTGGCGACCAGTGACCTGGATGGGGACGTTGACGTTGGCGGTTTGCATGGAGGCGTGGGTTACATTTGGAAGCCTTCGCCGAGATAGACGCGGCGGGCTGTGGGGTCATTGATGAGGAAATCCTTGGTGCCCTGCGTCACGACGCGGCCCTCGAAGATGAGGTAGGCGCGATCGACGATCGAGAGGGTTTCGCGGACGTTGTGATCGGTGATCAGGATGCCGAGCCCGTTGTCGCGCAGGTTTGCGATGATCTGCTGGATCTCGTTCACGGCGATCGGGTCCACGCCGCTGAAGGGCTCATCGAGCATGATCAGGCTCGGGTTGGTGACCAGCGATCGCGCGATGGTGAGCCGCCGCTTCTCACCGCCGGAAAGCGTGAGCGCGAGCTGCTTCGCCACGTGCTCGATGCCGAACTGCGTGAGCAACTCCGCGCACCGCGCCTTGCGCGCCTTGCGGCCCATGTCCGTCGTCTCGAGGATCGCCATCAGGTTCTCCTGCACGGTGAGCTTGCGGAAGATCGATTCCTCCTGCGGCAGGTAGCCCATGCCCATGCGCGCCCGCTTATACATCGCGAGGTCGGTCACGTCCTTGTTGTTGAAAATCACACGCCCGCCGTTCGGCTGCACGAGGCCCACGATCATGTAAAAGCTCGTCGTCTTGCCCGCGCCATTCGGCCCGAGCAGGCCCACGATTTCGCCACGCTTGCAGTCGATATCGACCCCGTTCACCACCGCACGACCGCCGTAGATCTTCACGAGCTTCTCGGTGCGGACGAGTGTCTCATTGCCGGCGGCGCGATTGCCGGCGAGCACTTGGGAATCAGTGGGCAGCACGGTGCTCAACGGGCTGCGTCAACGGTGTTTGTGTCCTTGATCGTGGTCTTATGCGGTCCCTCGACGCGCATCCGGCCGCTTCGGTTCAAGGTCATCACGGTTTCATCCGACTGCGCAACGCAGAGGTTGATCCCTTGCTGCACGCTGGGATTGCCGGTCAGCACGATGTCGCCCGTCTTCGCGTCGTAGGTCGCCTTCTTCGCGTGGCCGATGTTTTTCGTGATCGTGCCGTCGGCCTCGAACTTGTCCTGAGTGATGGCGACCTCCTTGCCTTTCGCCGCTTCGGCGATTGCGCGGTCGAGTCCGCCACCCTTGCCTTCTGGCGCGGCTTCCCGGTTTGCCGGCGGCGGATCAGCCGGCACCGCCTTGGGCGCCGCGCCTTCATTCTGCTTCTTCAAAAACGCCGTCAACCGATCGCACGTCACGGTGAACTCCGGATCCTTCACGATCACATCGCCGATGAACACCGCCTCGCGGGTCTTCTGGTCGAAGGTCGCTTCCAGCGCCGTGATCTCTGTCTGGCCCTTCGATTTCTTCTCCTCCTTTTCCTTCTTCGGCTTGGCGAGCGGCGTGCCCTCGTAGCCGAGCGGCAGACGTTTTCCGCTGAACACATCGAGTCGCGGCAGCTTCTGTTCTTCGACCGGCTGCCCCAGTGCGAGCCCAGCACTGGCCAGCACAGCCACGGCGGCGGCTGAGAAAACTCGCGAAATCATGATCCCTTGCCCTCTTTCTTCGGCGCGCCCTCGCCGGTTTTCTCGCTGAGATCGAAGATGATCATTTTCACGTCGCCCTTGATCCAACCCTGCTTGGTTTCGGTGTTGAATTCCATGGTCTGTCCGGTGAGTTGAAAGTCGCTTCGTTTGATTGTCACACTTTTATTTCCCGTGATCGTGCGGGTGCTGAGGCTGAGTTGGGAAGCTGGCAGTTCGATCGTCATCTCCTGCTGGCCCTGTTCGTCGAACATCTCGATGAGCAGGTTGCTCATGTTCACGTGTTCGTCGTCGAGCCGCATCCCGACGCCGATCCGGAAGACCATCGATTTCTTGCCGGTTCCGTCGGTGTAAGGGATCACCACGTCCTTCGATTCGTAGCCCTTCGGCAGCGGCAGCGAGAGCTTCGGCAGCGGCTTTTTCTCCTCCGCTTTGGCGACCTCCTTTGGTTTCGCGGATTCCTTCGGTTTGGCCGCCGCTGATTTCTTCGTCTCGCGCTGTTTGAGCGAGTCGGAGCCAGTCTTTTTCTTCGCATCGCCGCCTTGCTGCGCACTCGCGAGCGAAGCCGCTGCGACGAAGGCAAAAAGGGTGAGCAGCTTACGCGACGAGGGCATTGATTGATCGCAATTGTGACAGCAGCCGCGGAAGATCCGCCAGCGGAATTTGATTCGGCCCATCGCTCAGAGCGAGCGCCGGATTCTCATGCGTCTCGATAAAGACGCCGTCGCATCCCGCCGCCATCGCCGCCCGCGCGAGCACCGGCGCGAGCACGCCATCGCCGCTCGTCTTGTCGCCGCCTCCGCCGGGCCGCTGCACCGAGTGTGTCGCGTCGAAGATCACCGGGAAGCCCTGCTCGCGGATCCAGTAAAGCGAGCGCATGTCCGCGACGAGGTTGTTGTAGCCGAAGGTCGTTCCGCGCTCGGTGAAGAAGAACTTCTTCGCACCGAAGGCCACGAGCTTGTCGGCGATGTTCTTCACCTCCCACGGGGAGAGAAATTGCCCCTTCTTCACATTCACCACGCGCCCCGTTTCCGCCGCCGCCTGGATGAGATCGGTCTGCCGGCAGAGGAAGGCGGGGATTTGCAAGATGTCGACCCACTCTGCCGCCACGCGCGCCTCTTCCGGCGAATGCACATCCGTCGTCACCGGCACGCCGAGTTCCTTCCCGATCGCCCCGAGGATCGCGCAGCCTTCGCGCACGCCGATCCCACGATACGACTTCACCGAGGTGCGGTTCGCCTTGTCGTAGCTGGCCTTAAAAACGAACTGCGCCCCCGCCGCCTGCGTCATCTCGCGCAGCGCCCGCGCCATCTTCCACACGAACTCCTCACTCTCGATCACGCATGGACCGAGGATGAAAACGGGCTCGCCCGCGCCGAGCGTGAGCGAGCCGATGGAAAACGAAGTTGGCGGCATCCCCCACGCACTACCCGAACCGCTCCGCCCGCCAAGTCCTTTCCTCACCCCTCCAGATGCGCCGAGCGATAGAGCCCGGCATACACGCCGCCGCGCGTGACCAACTCCGGACCGCGGCCTTCCTCGGCGACGGTGCCGTTTGCGAGGACGACGATTTTATCCACGCCGTGAATGGTGGCGATGCGGTGCGTGATGATGAGCGTGGTGCGACCGCGCATGAGCTCCTCGAGCGTCTGCATGATCGCGGACTCGGTCGTGGGATCGAGCGCGCTCGTGGGTTCGTCGAGGATGAGGACGGGCGCGTTTTTCAGGAAGGCGCGGGCGATGCCGATGCGCTGGCGCTGGCCGACGCTGAGGTGGCCGCCACGTTCGCCGACTTGCGAGCGGTAGCCATCCGACGTGGCCATGATGAAGTCGTGCGCCTGCGCGCGCTTCGCGGCTTCGACGATCTCCTCCTCGCTCGCGTCGGGGCGACCGTAGGCGATGTTTTCGCGGATCGTGGTGGAGAAGAGCAGCGTGTCTTGCAGCACGATGCTGATGTGCTCACGGAGCGACTTTTTGGTGACCGTGCGCAGGTCTTGCCCGTCGATGAGCAAGCGTCCGCCGGTCGGGTCGTAGAAGCGCGGGACGAGCGAGAGCAGAGTGCTTTTTCCGGCGCCGGTGCCGCCGACGAAGGCGACCGTTTCGCCGGGCATGAGGTGGAGGTTCACGTCGCGCAGGATGGGGTGCTGTTCGTCGTAGGAGAAGGCCACGTGCTCAAAGACGATCCCGCCTTTCGCGCGAGCGAGCGGCTGCGCGCCGGGCGCGTCGGGCACATCGTCCGCGCGGTCGAGCACCTCGAAGCAGCGCGCGGCGCCGGCGGCGGCGGTCTCGAGCGCCCAGGCGACTTGAGTGAGGGCTTCGAGCGGCTGGTAGAGCATGAGCAGGAGGGACGACATCCAGATCAGTTCGCCGAGCCGGAGCGTGCCGCCGAGGACGTGGTTCGAGCCGAGCCAATACATCGCCGCTGTGCCCGCCGCGATGAGGCTGCTGATGACGAGCGCGCTTTTCATCGAGACGAGATTCATGCGCAGGCTGGCTTCGAGGCTCTGGCTCGCGCTGGTGCGGAACTGCGCCACTTCCCGCTCCTCCTGCCCGAACGCCTGCACCATGCGGATCGAACTGAGGCCTTCCTGCGCCACGGTCAGCACGTCGCTCTCGCGCTCGGCGATGTGCGTCGAGGCGGCGCGGATGCGGTGTGCGTAGCGAATCATCACAAGCACCATGAAGGGGATGACGCCGAGCGAGAGCAGCGTGAGTTGATGGTCGAGCCTCCACATCAGCGCGAAGGTGCTGACGATCGAGAAGCTGCTTTGGAAAATGAAGATCGCCTTCGCGTAGAAGGACTGGATGGACTGCGAATCGTAGGCGACGCGGAAACTCGAATCGGCGCTGCGGCGCTGGTCGTGGAATTTGAGCGGGAGCGAATGGAGGTAGGCGTAGATTTCCGTCCGCAGCCGCAGCAGAGCCTGAAGACCGACGCGCAGGAAAATGACACCGCCGGCGAGGTTCAGCAGGCCCGATGCGAGGTGGATGAGCACCATCAGCCCGCACAGCGCGGCGACGATCTGCACAGGCGTCCAGCCGGCGAAATCGAAACCGAGCACCGGCGCCAGCTTCCCCGGGAGGACATGGTCCACGATGTAGGCGAAGGGCCACGGGCGCAGCAGGCCGAAGATGATGGCGGCGACGTTCAGGATCACTGCCAGCACGGTCTGCCGGAGGAACGGCCGGTAGTAAGCAAGCGCGCGGCGGTAGATGGACATCGGGGCTGGAAAGAAACGCGGAGCGAGCGGTTTTGGCAACGCAGGAGCGGTGGCGAGGATTCTTAACGCTGCGAAATAATATTTTTTTGAACGCCTCCCGAGGATGGTGCGTCTGAGGATTCAAGAGACACCGTGAGACCAAAACAACGCTGGCACGCCCGAAGCTTAAGTAGAAGGCGAGCTACACAGAACGCCCCACAAATTATGAAAAAGCCACTCAAGAAAATCAACCGCCGCAGCCCGAGTCTCGGTGAACTGATCCTGGCGGTCAGCAGCGTCAGCCGGAACAATCAGGAAGCCGTCGCTGCGGTCGCCGACCTGCTGGAAAGCGGTCGCGTCACCCTGAACAGCCAGGGCCGCAAAGTTCGCGCCCGGTTGGTCTAACCGGCGCCCCGCGCCTCCGAGCGCAACAATCTCCAAGGGCCGCGTCCGTGAGGGCGCGGCCTTATGCTTTTCGGGCAAGGCGGAAGTTTCCCTTGGCAGCGGCGCGCGGCTTCGCATCCTGCGCGCCCTTTCCATGATCGAACGATACACCCGACCTGAAATGGCCGCCCTCTGGGCCGACCAGCGCAAATACGAAATCTGGCTGGAGATCGAGGTGCTCGCCTGCGAGGCGATGGCGGAGATCGGCGTGCTCCCGGCGGATGACGCGCGGACGATCCGGGCGAAGGGCAAGTTCGACCTCGCCGAGATCATGGAGATCGAGAAGCGGACGAACCACGATGTGATCGCCTTCCTCGAAAACGTCGCCAGCTACGTCGGGCCCGCCGCCCGCTGGATGCACCAGGGGCTCACTTCGTCGGATGTGCTCGATACCACGCTGGCCGTGCAGATGTCGCAAGCATCGGACCTCCTGCTCGCGGATTTGCGCGAGCTGCGAGTGGTGATCGCGCGGCGGGCGAAGGAGTTCAAGACGACGCCGATGATCGGGCGCTCGCATGGCATTCACGCGGAGCCCGTCACGTTCGGGCTGAAGCTGGCGCTGATGTTCGATGAATTCAGCCGGGCGCTGGAGCGGCTCGAGCAGGTCCAGCCGCGCATTCGTGTCGGCAAACTCAGCGGCGCCGTCGGCACGCACGCGCACCTCGACCCACGCGTCGAGGAGGCGGTCTGCACGCGGCTCGGGCTGAAGGCGGCGACGCTCTCCACGCAGGTCGTGCAGCGCGACCGGCACGCGGAGTTCCACACCGTGCTGGCCGTGATCGCATCGAGCATCGACCGCTGGGCCACCGAGTTCCGCCATCTCCAGCGCACCGAGGTGCTCGAAGTGGAGGAGTATTTTTCCGCCGGGCAAAAAGGCTCCTCGGCGATGCCGCACAAGCGCAACCCCATCACCGGCGAGAAGCTCTCCGGCCTTGCCCGGCTCGTCCGGGGCAATGCGATGGCGGCGCTGGAAAACGTCGCGCTCTGGCACGAGCGCGACATCAGTCACAGCTCGGTCGAGCGCGTCATCTTCCCGGACTCCTGCATCCTCGTGGACTACATGCTCGTGACGCTCACGAAGCTCGTGGACCGGCTGCTCGTGTATCCCGAAAACATGGAGCGCAACCTGCGCCTGACCAAAGGCCTCTACTTCAGCCAGTCCGTGCTGCTCGAACTGACGCGCAAAGGCTGCGAGCGTAAAGCCGCCTACGAAGCCGTCCAGCGTGCCGCCATGGCCACGTGGCAGGGCAGCGTCTCGCTCCAGGAAAATCTCGCCGCCGAGCCAGAGGTCGCAAAGCACCTCACCCGAGCCGACATCGACCACCTCTGCTCGCTCGAGATCCACTTCGCGCACGTGGACGATACCTTCCGCCGCCTCGGGCTGGGATAAATCCTTCGTGCATGCTGCGGTCGGGCGCAGGCAGTCAGCAGCGGGATGCGCTCAAGGCACCGGGGGATGCCGGCTCAGGAAATCTGCCGGCGTGATCGCGGGAACCGCCGAGGCAGCGAAGTCACTTTCGTTGCGCGTCACGATGAAGGCGGACCCGGTTGCCTCCGCGACCACGGCCACCACCGCATCCTCGAAATCGGCGAACGACAAGCCCCGAGCTTTATTCCAGCCAGCCGTGTCCAGGTTCCCGATTTGGAAACGCGCGAGAACTGCATCCAGTGCCGATTCGGCATCGGCCTTCGCGGCGTGCTTGCGGACGAGGTAATAGGTAATAGAGCGTGGTCAGTGCATGCGCGGGGCACACTCCCGCCAGCTTTCCCGCGGCGACCAGGCTCACCACCGCCGCCGAAGCCGCATAGTGCGGCTGCCGCTGCTGGAATACATCCAGCAGCACATTGAGATCGATCGTCACCGTCACTCGTGCTTCCTCGCCAGCGCCTCACGGTGCTCATCCTCCGCAGCGATCTCTGGCGCGATGATCCCGGTCGCGGCAGTCACCTCAGGGTGCAGTGGTTGCCGGAGCTGCCCGCGCAAATTGTGCGCCTGCTGGGCGAGGAACGCTTCGGCCGACATCCCCTGCGCAGATGAATATGAGCGTAGAAAATCGAGGTCGTCGTCGGCCAGCGCAATGGTGATCGTGGACATGGCGCGGAAGTTACCTGCCGCCCGCGACTTTGGCAATCGGGAGTAGCCTGGTCGCGCGGGAAACGCGGGGCGGATGACGGGCGAGCGATCGGGAAAGTATCCTGCATCCAAACCGGCGTCCGCGGCGCAGAATGAGGGTGCAAACATTCATCTCCGCGCTTATCACCACCACCACATCCGGCGCGGCGCACCGCTGAGGACCGGGCCGACCTTGACCAGACCCGCCATGAACTACCTCCGCCATCTGATCCTGTGCCTCGCCCTGCTCGCATCCATCCGCGCTCTCGCTGCGCCGGGGGATTTGGATCCGAGTTTCAACGGAACCGGCAAGGTGACCACCGCCATCGGCACCAGCGACGACAGCGGCCAGGCCGTGGCGGTGCAGGGCGACGGGAAGATCCTCGTGGCGGGATATGTGCTCAACGGCAGCATCTACGACCTCGTGGTCTTGCGCTACAATGCCGATGCGACGCTGGACACGAGCTTCGGAGGCGGCGACGGGATTGCGACCGCCGGCTTCGGCGGCAACAGCGGCTACGGTTACAGCGTGACGGTGCAGAGCGATGGGAAGATCGTCGTGGCTGGGCAAACGGACAACGGGAGCGTCGCCACGTTCGCGGTGGCGCGCTTCAATACGGATGGGACGCTGGACACGAGCTTCGATGGCGACGGCAAGGTGACCACGGTCCTCAGCGTCAGCGACGTCGCCTCCACGGTGGCGGTGCAGGGCGACGGGAAGATCGTGGTCGGGGGATATTCCTACAACGGCAGCAACGCCGACTTCGCGGTGGTGCGCTACAATGCGAATGGGAGTCTGGACACTGCGGGCTTCGGGGCGACGGGCACGACCTTTACGGGCACCGGCAAGGTGACCACGGCGATCGGCAGCGGCGACGACTACGGCAACATGGCGCTGCAGGGCGACGGGAAGATCGTGATGGCGGGAAGCTCCCACAACGGCAGCAACAACGACTTCGCGGCGGTGCGCTACAATACGAATGGGACGCTGGACACCACCTTCAACGGCACCGGCAAGGTGACCACGCCCATCGGCAGCGGCGGCGACGCCGGCTCCAGGGTGGTGGTGCAGGGCGATGGGAAGATCGTGGTCGCCGGGTCTTCCTCCAACGGCAGCAACGACGACTTCGCGCTGGTGCGCTATACGACCACTGGCGCGCTGGACACGAGCTTCGGCGGCACCGGCAAGGTGGTCACGGCGATCGGGAGCGGCGCGGACAACGGCCAGAACCTGGTGGTGCAGGGCGACGGGAAGATCGTGGTCGCGGGGTCTTCAAACAACGGCAGCAACTTCGACTTCGCGCTGGCGCGCTACAACGTGAATGGGACTCTGGACACCACCTTCAACGGCACGGGCAAGGTGACGACGGCGATCGGCAGCGGCGAGGACCTTGCCCGCGGCGTGGCATTGCAGGCCGATGGGAAGATCGTGGTGTCGGGGCGTTCTCACAACGGGAGTAACTTCGACTTCGTGGTGGCGCGCTATCTCGCCTCCGATCCGCCCGCAGCCGCCACCGCCACGCCGACGGCGGTGACGGGCACGAGCGCGACGTTGCAGGGCGCGGTGAATCCGAGCGGCGTCGCGGCGACGGCATATTTCGAGTATGGCCCGACGACGCTCTACGGGAGCACCAGCCCGGTGCAGAATCTCGCGGCGGGCGGCAGCGTCGTGAATGTGTCCGGCCCGATCTCCGGGCTGACGCCGGGCGGCACCTACCACTACCGCATGGTGGCCAGCAATGCGGGCGGCACTGCTCGCGGCTTGGACCAGAGCTTTCAAGCGACACCTGCGGTGGGCGAGAATCCGACCGCGGCGCCGACGGTGACGACGGGGGGCTTTTCGACGGCGATGAGCACGAGCGTGACGATCCAGGGGACGGTGAACCCGAATGGCGGCACCACGCAGGCGCAGGTGGAGTATGGATCCACGACGAGCTACGGCAGCGTGAGCGCGCCGGCGCAGAATGTGGGCAATGCCACCGTCGTGGCGAACGTCTCGCTGCCGGTCACGGGCTTGCAGCCGCTGACGACTTATCACTACCGCGTCATCGCCTCGAATAGCCTCGGCTCGAGCGGCGGGGTGGACCAGACCTTCACCACGGCGGGCATTCCGCCGGAGGTGCATACGGTGGCGGCTGATCCGGTGGCGAGCACTTCGGCTACGCTGCGGGCGGAGGTGACGGCGAATACGGGGGCGACTTCGGTCGCGTTCCTCTACGGCACGTCGGCGGATGTGCTCACGCAGATCGCGCCCGTGCCGGGCGGCTTCCCGGCGAGCAATGTCGCCCAGTCGGTGGCGCTGGCCTTGCCCACAGGCACGCTGGCGAATACGACGACCTACTTCTACCGCGCTATCGCGACGAGCGGGGCGGGCACGACGAACGCGACCGAGGTGCTCTCCTTTACCACGCAGAATGGGCCGCCGGTGGCGGTGGACGATCCGTTCATCATCTTCGGCGAGGATGCGCTGAAGGTGCTGGCAAATGACACCGACCCGGACGGCGATGCGCTGCTCATCGCGAGCGTGCAGACGCCGACCGACCAGCAGCTCGGCACCGCGGTGAAGAGCACCGACGGGAAGCAGATCACCTTCACGCCGGGCGACTTTTTCCCCACCAGCGCGGACGGCGATAGCTTCACCTACACGATCGACGACGGGCACGGCGGCACGGACGAGGGGGCGGTGCAGGTATATTCCATCCGTGTGCTGAAGGGGCTCTACACGGGTCTCATCGGCGGGACGGGCGACGGCGCGGATCAGTCGGGCCGGCTCGACATCATGATCACCGCGACCGGGCAGGTGACGGGCTCCTTCACATGGCAAGGGCAGGTGTATCCCTTCAAGGGCGCGCCGCTCGACTCCAGCGGCAGACTCACGGTGACTAAGCAGAAGAGCGGCTTGCCCGCCGGTCAGGTGGCGGTGGTGGAAATCACCCTCCAACTCGACCCCGCCACCCGCCTCCTGACCGGCACCCTCACGGACACCGAGACGACGCCCGCGACGGTGGTGCAGGCGAAGGTGACGGGGACGGCGGGTGCGGAGGATCTGGCCGATCTCGCGGAAGCGGGAATCTACACTTCTTACATCGATCCCGGAGTCGCCGAGTTCGCACCGGCGGAGGGTGCTCCCGAGGCGGGCGCATCGGCCGTGCTACTGCCGAAGGGCGTGGGCTTCACGCAGATCACCGTGACGAGGGGCGGGCGTCGCCCGGCGCGGTTCGCGGGGCGGATGCCGGACGATCAGCCCTTCACTTCCGGCGTCCGTGCGCTGGCGAAGGCACTGCGCGGGGGCGGTTACACTTTCCGCAACGACGCACTCTATCGGACGCGCAACGCCCGGGGCCGCGTTGAGAACCGTGGCTTCGTGAGCGGCGACGTGGGCTTTTCCAAGAGCGGCAGTCAGTTCAATTCCGAGCTGAACTGGGAGCGGGGCGCCGGAGTGGGCACGCGCTTTCCCGCGGGCTTCCGCACGGGAGTGGCTGGGCTGAGGGCGACGCTCAACGCGATCAAGTATGGCCGCCCCGCGCCGGGCGTCTTGCCGGGCGGGATCGTGAACGACACGCGGGCGCAGAACGCGAAGGTCGAACTGCGCGACGAGAGCGACCCAGCCGCGCCGATCCTGATCGTGCGCAATCTCAAGCTCACGCGTTCGGGCAGCGGCCCGGTGCGGGTGAAGGTGGAGCCGGCAAACGCGGCGCTGAACGTCGAGAAGCTGAAGCTCTCGATCAATCCGGCGAAGGGCACGTTCACCGGGAGCTTTGTCCACCCCAACGATGCCGCGCTGCCCGCGCCGCCGGTAAGGAAGTTCAGCGGGGTCTTTAAGAATCAGGACGGTCAGGGCGTCTTCACCGGGCCGACGACGAACACCGGACGCATCACGATCCTCGCGCAATAGCGGGCGATCCCGCCTTGCGTGTGGCGGGTTCTTTTGAGAGACCGCCCGCCATGAACACCGCCTTCCTCGACCGCCTCCGCTCCGCCGTTCGCGCCGTTCCCGATTTTCCGAAGCCGGGCATCATCTTCAAGGACATCACGCCCATCCTCGGCGACGCAGCCTTGCTCCGCGAAACTGTGGATGCACTTGCCGAGGCTGCGCGGCCGTTAGCGCCGTCGAAAATCGTCGGCATCGAATCGCGCGGGTTCATCTTCGGCGCCGCAGTGGCCGTGGCGCTCGGCGTCGGCTTCGTGCCGGTGCGCAAGAAGGGCAAGCTGCCGTGGACGTGCGAAGCCGTCTCCTATGCGCTCGAATACGGCGAGGCGACGGTCGAGATCCACAAGGACGCCGTCGCGCGCGGCGAGCGCGTGGTCGTGATCGACGACCTGCTCGCGACCGGTGGCACCGCCGCCGCCGCGGTCGAACTCGTGCGGCGGCTCGGCGGTGAAGTGGCCGAGGTGCAGTTTGTGATCGAGCTGGGCTTCCTCAATGGACGGCGCCTGCTGCCCGGTGTGGCAGTCCGCTCGCTGCTGACTTACTGATCCGCGAAAATCGCCCCATCGGAGAGGGGCAGGGGCACGAGGCTAGCTCCCTCGGTCGGCGCACATGTCGTCCGCATTCGCCGCCCACAACGTCGCCCCCGCCAAGTCCGGCTTCCGGGCGTGGCTGGCTTCGGACGATGGCTTCCACGCGAAGCTCCTGCTCTCCGGCGCCGCCGGCGTGGCGGTGATCATCATGCTGGCCGGGGTGTTCCTGCTCTTCCACCTCCGCGAGCGCGAGATCGGGCGGCTCCGGGATGTGGCATTCGACGTTCACCGCACGATCGAGCAGGTCGTCGAAGACGTGGGCAGCCTTGATGCGGTTCACCGCGAGTTTCTCCTCAGCCCGACCCCAGAGCGGTTCCGGCGCTTTGAGGAGGTGAAGACCAGCACCCGGGCTTCGCTGGCCGCCCTCACGCGGATGGCGACTGCACGCCCGGCGTTCATCGCGGACGTGACGCTGATCCGCGAGAACCTGCTCTTGTGGGAGCTGCGCTTCGCTGAGCCGATGATCCTCCAGCGGCAGGCCGGAGTGTCGCTCGAAGCGCTCCCCGCCAACCAGCCGGGGCAGGGCTTGCTCGATGCCGCGCGCGACCTGCTCGGCGACCTCACCCGGCGTGAAACCGCGGCATGGGAAGCCGCCGAGGAGCACGCACGCACGCAGCGCTGGTGGCAGGCCGGCGGGTTCGGGGCGCTCGCGCTGATCGCCATCGGCCTCGTCATCGCCTCCAGCGGTTACGGGTTCCGGGCCTATCGGCGCCATTTCTCCAAGGTCGAGAATGCCCAGGCGCAGTTGCGGCTCATCGTCGATCACACGCTCGACGGCCTGCTCATGGCCGACGCCTCCGGCAATATCCTGCTCGCCAACCCCGCGGCTGAGCGGCTGTTCGGTGCTCCCGCGGCGGACATCCTTGGACGCCATGTTAGCGAACTGATCCCGCAGCGCGCCTTCGCCGACCCGCTCGATCAGCTCGGCCACGCCATGATCGAAGCCGACGCCCGCCGGCTCGACCGGCCCGAAGAGAGCTTCCCGGTCGAGATCTCGCTGAGCGATCTGCTCATCGAAGGCGAGCGGCGCTACGTGGCGCTCGTGCGCGACATCACCGAGCGCCGCCGCAACGAAGAAGCGCTGCGCCTTATCGGCCTCGGCGTCAGCTCCGCGACGGGGGAAGAATTCGTCCAGACCCTCGTCACGCGCCTCTCGGAGGCGCTCCGGGTCGATTGCGCATTCATCGTCGAGCTCGAAAACGAAGGCCGCGACAAGCTCCACATCATGACGATGGCCGAGCACGGCGCGATCTGCGGCAGCGGCCCGTGCGACCTCAGCGGCACCGCTTGCGAAGAGGCACTTCGCCACGGCTTCCGTGCCTATCTCTCCGGCGTGCAGAATCAGTTTCCGTGCGACTGGCTGGTCGCAGCCTTCGGTGCCGAGAGCCTCGTCTGCATGCCGCTGGTCGATCACATGGGCGAATTCATCGGCCTCCTTGGCGTGCTCGATCATCGCGAACTCGACCGTGTCGATATCGTCGAGTCCACGCTCCAGATCTTCGCCGCCCGCGCCGCCGCCGAGGTCGAGCGCAAGCGCTCCGAGCGCTCGCTCGCCAGCGAAAAGGAGCGCCTCGCTGTCACGCTCAGCTCCATCGGCGACGGCTGCATCACCGTGGATAGCCAGGGCATCATCCTTCTCTTCAACCCCGTCGCCGAGCGCCTCACCGGCTGGCACGCCATGACCGCTATCGGCACGCATCTGGGCGACATTGTAAGCCTCGCCAGCGCCCGCACGCGCCGCCCTCTGCGCAGCGCCCTCGACTCCCTCGTCGCCACTGGCCGCGCCAGCGACCTCGTGGGCGCGACCTTGATCACCGCGCTCGACGGCACGGAGCGCGTCGTCGAGATGGTGGCCTCGCCGATCGCCGATTCGCGCCGGGGCAAGTCCGGCACGGTGCTCGTCCTGCGCGACATCACCGAGCGCCATCGCACCGCCGAGGAACGGCAGAAGGCCGAGAAGCTCGAATCCCTCGGCGTCGCCGCCGGCGGCATCGCGCACGATTTCAATAACCTGCTCACCGCCATCCTCGGCAACCTATCCCTCGTGCTCGCCTCCGGCAAAGTCGAGGAGGCTGCCAGCGAGCGGCTCGCTTCCGCCAAGCGCGCCAGCCTGCGCGCGCAGGAACTCGCGCAGCAGCTCCTCACCTTCGCCAAGGGTGGCGCGCCCATCAAACAAACCGCCAGCATCGGCCAGCTCGTGCGCGACACCGTCACCTTCCACCTGCGCGGATCGAGCGTGGCGGGCGAGTTTCACATCCCCGACGAGCTCTGGCCGGTGGAAGCGGACGCGGGGCAGCTCTCGCAAGTCATCCAGAACCTCACGATCAACGCCCACCAGGCCATGCCCGCCGGCGGCACCCTGCGCGTGGCGTGCTCGAATATCGAGCTCAGCGCCGGCAATACCCGGCTCGGCCTCACCGCGGGCCGCTGGATCAAGATCACCGTGCAGGACGAAGGCATCGGCATCGCCGAGGAGCATATCAAAAAGATCTTCGATCCCTATTTCACCACCAAGTCCAAGGGCAGCGGCCTTGGACTCGCCACCAGCTACTCCATCATCAAAGGCCACGGCGGCATCATCGATGTCGTCAGCCAGCCGGGCGAGGGGACGGTCTTCTATCTCTTCCTCCCCGCGACAGATAAGCCGCTCGCCCCCGCCGAACAGCCGCCTGCGCTGGCCGCACCCGCCGCACCCGCCGCACCAATTCATGCCCGCGTGCTCGTGCTCGACGACGAGGAGGCGATCTGCGCCCTCGTGCAGTGTGCCCTCGAGCCGCTCGGCTACGAAGTCCTCGCCGCGCAGGACGCCGCCACTGCCGTCCGGCTCTACGACGAGGCCTTCAAGGAAGGCAAGCGCTTCGACGTCGTCATCAGCGACCTCACCATCCCCGGCGGCATGGGCGGCCAGGAAGCCGTGCGCCGCATGCAGGAGATCGACCCGACCGTGCGCGCCATCGTCTCCAGCGGCTACGCGATGGACCCGGTCATGAGCAAGTTCCGCGAGCACGGCTTCTGCGCCATGATCGCCAAGCCCTACGAGATCGACGCCCTCGGCCGCGTCGTCGCGGAAGTGCTCGCGCAGCCCGAGCGGGAGAAGGTCATCAAGCACGATTTCGCCGCTGCGTAGCCGACCGACTTTGCCGGGGCTGAGCGGAAAAACGGTGGTCGGACTCCAGTTTGGTGGTCCTTCGACACTCAATACTCGACAGGGCAAGGCACGCGCGCCACTTTCCGCGCCCGATGCTCCTCGCCGCCCGCCGATCGACCAAGAAACCCAAGCCGCTCAAGCCGCGCTACCGCCGCATCGTGCTCAAGCTCAGCGGCGAGGCGCTCAAGGCGAAGGGTTCGCACGACAATATCTCGCCGGAGATCGTGGCGGCCATGTGTGAGCAGATCCGGGAAGTCCACGCGCTCGGCGTGCAGCTCGCGATCGTGATTGGCGGGGGGAATATCTGGCGCGGGTTGAGCGCGAGCCATCGCGGGATGGAGCGGACGACGGCGGATTACATGGGGATGCTGGCGACGGTGATCAATGGGCTGGCCTTGAAGAGCGGGCTGGAGGCGGTGGGGCTCGATGCGCGCGTGCATACGGCGATCCGGATGGATGCGGTGGCGGAGCCGTTCATCCGCAATCGCGCGGTGCATCAGCTCGACAAGGGGCACGTCATCATCTTCGTCGCCGGCACGGGGAATCCGTTCTTTTCCACCGACACCACCGCGGCGTTGCGCGCGAACGAGATCGGCGCGGAGGTGATCCTCAAGGCGACGAAGGTGGATGGCATTTACACGGCTGACCCGATGAAGGATCCGAAGGCGAAGCGCTACGACCGCGTGAGCTACACCGAGTGCCTCACGAAGCGGCTCAGCGTGATGGACAGCACGGCCTTCAGCCTCTGCATGGATAACAAGATGCCGATCGTCGTCTTCGACATGATGGCCCCGCACAACATCCGCCGGGTGGTGTGTGGCGAGCCAGTCGGCACGCTCGTGACCTCGTAATCACCACACCGTTTTATGGACCCTGACGAAATCATGATGACCACGGAGGAGGCGATGGAAAAGGCCGCCCACCACCTCCAGCACGAAATGTCCACCATCCGCACCGGCAAGGCTTCGCCGGCGCTCGTGGAGAATATCGACGTGGAGGCTTACGGCTCGCAGATGAAGCTCAAGCAACTGGCGCTCATCACGACGCCCGAGGCGCGACTCGTGGTCATCCAGCCCTTCGACGCGAGCACGACGCAGGCGATCGAGAAGGCGATCAGGGAATCGAACATCGGCATCAACCCGAACGTGGATGGGAAGATCATCCGCCTGCCGATCCCCGCGCTGAACGAGGAGCGTCGGCGGGAGATGGTGAAGAACCTCAAGCACATGGCCGAGGAATCCCGGGTGCGGGTGCGCAGCGTGCGCCGCGATGGGATCGAGGCGCTCAAGAAAGCGCAGAAGGCCGGCACGATCACCGAGGACGATCTCGGGAGTTACGAGAAGGATGTGCAGAAGCTCACCGACGACTTCGTGAAGAAGATCGACGAATCGGTGAACTCGAAGGAAGCCGAAGTGATGAAAGTTTGAACCCCATGCGCCAAGTCCTCTGCTTCTCATTCTTCATCTGTCTCTGCATCTGCGCCGCCTCGGCGAACGTCGTGCGCAAGGCGCCCGACTTCACGTGGCCGGGCGCGGGCAGCAAGGCTCGCTCGCTCCGCAGCCTCAAGGGCCAGCCCGTCGTGCTCGTGATCGCGGCCACGCCCCGCAGCGGGGCTTTCCGCAAGCAGATCAAGTGGCTCGACCAGACCTACTCGCAGCTCGCGGCGAAGGGAACCATCTTCATCGCCGCCTTCCGCGAGGGCGAAGGCCCGGTGAAGAGCGACATCCCCTTCGTCGTCGCCAATAACGGCAGTGGAGTGGCGGGCGCCTACGGGGTCGAAGGAGACTTCGCGCTCGTGGTGATCGGGAAGGATGGAAACGTCGATTACCAGACCGACCAGGTCCGCACTGGCGAGCGGGTGCGCGACGTGATCATCAACAACTACGAAGTCCAGGCCGCGACGCGGAAGTAGGCGCCGCGATGCGCATCGCGGTCATTTCCGACACGCACGACTACCTGCCGCAGAAGGTCGTCGATGCCATCCGCGACGCGGATGAAATCTGGCATCTCGGCGACGTGACCGATCCGGGGATCATCGACGAACTCCGCAGCCTCGGCCCGCGCGTTCGTGTCGTGCGCGGCAACTGTGACGCCTGCCACGACTGGCCGTGGACCGCGGACTTCGAACTCTGCGGGCAGGTGATCCATCTCGAGCACATCCCGCCGCGCCAACCGCCGTCGCGGATGGACCTGCTGCTCCACGGTCACACGCACATCCCGCGCGACGAGGTGGTCCGCGGGACGCGCTTCCTCAATCCCGGCACCGTCGGCAAAGCGACGAAAGGCGCACCGCCGAGCTTCGGGTGGCTGACGCTCGCCGATGGCGAGGAGCCCGAGTGGAAAGTCATGCGTGTGTGAGGCGCATTCCCTCCGTTGCGCCCCAGCGGCGTCTCTGCTTTCCTGCACGTTCCATGCTTAGAACATTTCCCAACACCCTGCTGTGCGTCGTAGCCGGACTCGCGTTCGTCGCGGCAGCCTTCGCGGATACCGTCACGCTCAAGAGCGGCGAAAAGATCGAAGGTAAGATCCTCGCCGAGACCGATACGGAAATGACGATCGAGACCCGCAGCGGCGGCGTGGTGGACGAGCGCAAGGTGCCGAAGACCGAAGTGGCCAGCGTGTCCAAGGTCTCGCCGGACGAAGTCGCGTGGCAGCCGCTGCAAGCGATCAAGCTCGCCGACAACTCGCTCCCGAGCGCCGAGCAATACGACGCGTGGCTCGGGCCGCTGAAGGCGTTCATCGCGCAGTATCCCGAGAGCAAGCGCCGCAGCGACGCGGAGAAGATTGCCGGTGAGTTTGAGGCGGAGAAGACCCGTGTCGCCGGCGGGGAAGTGAAGCTCAACGGCAAGTGGCTCACGAAGGAGGATGTCGAGCGCGAGCGTTACCAAGTCAGCGGCACGATCGCTTTCAACTACATGAAGGCGCAAGCCGCTCGCGGCGACTCCATCGGCGCGATGAACACTTTCGACATCATGGAGAAGCAGTTCGACGGTTCGCGCGGCTATCTCGAAGCCATCGTCTTCGCACGGCAGATCCTGCCGGCCCTCAAGGCGCAGGCTGCGCAGCGCCTCGCCGCGCTCCCCGCCGAGAACGCCGCGCGGCAGCGTGGCGTCCAGGCGAACGTCGGGCCCGACCGGGCCGCCCTCCAAAAGGAGATCGATGCGGAGAAGCTGAGCAACGAAGCGGCGCTCGCGGACGCGAAGAAAAGGGGACTCAAGTGGCCGCCATTCCTGCGGCGCAGCGAAGCAGCGATGAAAGACATCGTGCGACTGTGCGGCGAGGCTGAGAACCGGCTCGCCGGGATCGATCTCGCGAAGGCCGGTGAATCGATCAAGCTCGCCGAAGAGGCGCGTGCACAGATCGAGAAGAACGATCTCGACGCTGCCGGGAAAACGCTCCGGCAGGCCCAGCAGCTCTGGTCGAAGAACGAACTCGTCACCCGGCTGAATGCGGCGCACGCCGCCGCGGTGGCTGCTGCAAAAGCTGCTCCGCCCGAGCCGGCGAAAGAAGTGCCGATGACCACGCCGAAGCCCGTCGCGAAAGCGGCTTCGTCGGCGCCAAGCACCCCGGCCAAAGCGGTCGTGGAGGAGGGTGAAGGGAACCCGCTTCTCGCCCTCATCGTCACCCTGGTCGTCGCCGCACTCGCCTTCGTCGGCTGGACCGCCTACAAACAGGTGGCCAAGAAATCCAACGAGATCATCGAATAACATCCACACGCCATGACCCGCACCGCCCGCATCGAACGAGTGACCGGCGAGACCGACATCACCATCGACCTCACCATCGATGGCCGCGGCCATGGCCATGTGCAGACGAGGATCCCGTTCTTCGACCACATGCTGAACCTCTTCGCGCGGCACAGCCTCGTGGACCTCACTGTCCAGGCCGATGGCGACATCGCCGTGGACCTGCACCACACCGTCGAGGACACCGGCATCGCGCTCGGCCAGGCATTCACCCGCGCGCTGGGCGATAAGCGCGGCATCTGCCGCTACGGCCACGCCTACGTGCCGATGGATGAGACGCTCGTGCGCGTCGTCATCGATTTCAGCGGCCGCCCCTTTCTCGACTACCGCGGTCCCGAAGGCCTCATGCCGATCAACGGCACCTTCGCCTTCACGCTCGTCGAGGAATTCCTGCGCGCCTTCACGAACAACGCGGGTGTGAACCTGCACGTCGAAATCCTCCACGGCCGCGACGCGCACCACATGGCCGAGGCGGTCTTCAAGGGCCTGGCGAAGGCCGTCGATGCCGCCTGCCAGCTCGACCCCCGCGTCGAGGGAGTGCCGAGCACGAAGGGCATGTTGTAGGTTGATGCTCGCGCTCATCGACTACGGCAGCGGGAACATCCGCAGCGTCGAGAACGCCCTCCGCCACGAAGGCGCCGACGTGAAGCTCATCTCCGATCCCTCGCGCCTCGCCGACGCGCAGGCCGTCGTGCTGCCGGGCGTCGGCGCGTTTGGCGATTGTGCGCGCGGCTTGCGCGAGCGCGGCCTGTGGGAGCCGATCCAGCAATGGCTCGCGGCCGACAAACCCTTCCTCGGCATCTGCGTTGGCTATCAGCTTTTGTTTGAAGGCGGCGAGGAGTCGCCCGGTGTGAGCGGCTTCGGGTTCTTCGGCGGGCAGGTGAGAAAGTTCCGCGCGCCCGGCATGAAGATCCCGCAGATCGGCTGGAACTCGCTCGACCTCACGCCGCACCCGCTCTGGTCGCGGATCGGCGAGCACCCTTACGTATATTTCGTCCATTCGTATTATCCTGAACCGACCGATCCGGCGGTGACGATCGCGCGCAGCACCTACGGGGAAACCTTCGCCGCCGCCGCCGCGCGCGGCCGCGTCGCGGGCGTGCAGTTTCACCCGGAGAAGAGCCAGACGGTCGGCCTCGAGATCCTCCGCAATTTCGTCGCCCATATTTAGCTTTTCATGAGTTCCAAGGTTCGCGTCCGCTTCGCTCCATCGCCCACCGGCTACCTCCACGTCGGAGGCGCGCGCACGGCGCTGTTCAACTGGGTCTTCGCCCGCAAACACGGCGGCACCTTCGTGCTGCGCATCGAGGACACGGACATCGCACGCAACACCGACGAGGCCATGCAGGCGATCTTCGACGGCATGCGCTGGCTCGGGCTCGATTGGGATGAAGGTCCGCACGCCGGTGGCCAGTGCGGGCCGTATTTCCAGAGCCAGCGTGGCGCGATCTACGAGCGCTACGCGCAAAAGCTTGTCGAGGGCGGCAAGGCCTACACGGACGAAGCGGGCGCGCTCCGCTTCCGCCTGCCGCGGCAGCCGCTCGCGTTCGACGATCTCGTGTGCGGGCACATTGAGATCGATCGCAGCAAGTCGCAGAGCCGCGACGGTTCGCCCGAGGCGGACATGACGATCCGGCGCGCGGACGGCGGGTGGATCTTCCACTTCGTGAACGTGGTGGACGACATCGAGATGGGGATCACGCATGTCGTGCGCGGCGAGGATCATCTCTCGAACACACCGAAACACATCGAGCTCTACCAGGCGCTCGGCGTGGAGCCGCCGCAGTTCGGCCACATCCCGCTCATCCTGAACAAGGACGGCTCGAAGATGAGCAAGCGCGACCAGGGCGCCGCGGTGGGCAGTTACATCGAGGGCGGCTACGCGCCGGAAGCAGTCGTGAATTACATCGCGCTGCTCGGCTGGAGCCCGAAGGACGACAGCGAGAAGCTGAGCGTGGACGAGTTGATCGCGCGCTTCGACTTCTCCGGCGTGAACCGCAAAGGCGCGCACTTCGACCTCGAAAAGTGCAACTGGCTCAACGCGCAATATCTCATGCACCTGCCGATGGATCGCTACCTCGCGCTCGCGCTGCCGTGGCTGGAGAAGGCCGGCATCACCGGCGATGACGCGACGCTCACGCCCGTGCTGGCGCTCGTGCGGGAGAAGGTGAAGTTCCTCACCGAGTTGCCCGACTGGATCGGCTTCTTCTTCACCGAGGAGTATCCCTTTCTGCCCGATGCGGAGGAAAAGCTGCGCAAGCCCGGCGCGCTTGATCGCATCGCGCAACTCGCCGAGGCCTACCGCGCGATCGAGCCGTGGGACTCTGCAACACTCGAGGTGAAGCTCAAGGAACTCGCCGCCACGCACGGTGTGAAGGCGGCGGAGTTCGTGCATCCCGCGCGCACCGCGGTGAGCGGGAAGACGGTGGGACCGAGCCTGTATCACATGCTCGAAGTGCTCGGCCGGGAGCGCGTGCTCAAGCGGTTCGCACGCGCGACGCAGACGTTTGCGGGATGAAGGAAGTCCACACGATCGAAGACCTGCGCCATTGGCCGAAGGCCGATCCGCCGCTGCGGCTCGCCGTGATCGGCGACCCGGTGGCGCACTCGGCTTCGCCGCAGATGCACAATGCGGCGCTCGAGGCGCTCGGCATCGGCGCGCGCTACACGCGGCTGCACCTGCGTGCGGAGGAAGTCGCGGAAGCGTTTCGTCTGCTCGATCCGCAGGGCTTTATCGGGATCAACTGCACCATCCCGCACAAGTCCGCCGCGCTCGCGCTTGTCGATGAAGTCGATGTGAGCGCGAAGCTCGCGGGCGGCGTGAACACCGTGCTCGTCCGCCGCGATGGGCGGCTCGCCGGTTTCAGCACGGATGGGCCCGGTTTCGAGCGCGCGGTGCATGAGGCGTTCGGCGTGGCGCTGCGCGAGCTGCGCGTCGCCGTGCTCGGCGCGGGCGGGGGAGCGGGGCGGGCGGTCGCGATGCAATGCGCCGGCGCACGGTGCCAGCGGCTCTTTCTCTACAACCGCACGGCGGAAAAACTCAACGCCCTCGTCGCGAGCGTGCTCGGCTTCTTCCCCGAGTGCCGCCTCACCGCATCGACGCTCGACAACATCAGCCCGTCCGAGGTCGATCTTTTCGTGAACTGCACCGCCGTCGGCATGAAACCCGGCGAGCCGTCCATCGTCCCGGCGGACCGCCTGCTCGCGCGGCACCTCGTCTTCGACACCATCTACACCGCCGCGCGCACGCCACTGATGCTCGCCGCCGATGCCGCCGGCGCACGCTCGGAGAACGGCCTCCCGATGCTCCTGCACCAGGGCGTGATGTCGTTCGAGCGCTGGTTCGACCGGCCCGCGCCGATCGACGTGATGCGTGCCGCTCTGCTCGCCGCCGCGCCGCGCTGAGCTTTTGGGTGGGTGGGCAAAAAGTTGCCGCTCGGCATCCACCGCCTAGCCTCATCGCTCTCCAAAGAGAACCACCGGCAGCGGGTGAATACGCGAGAGACCTCACCGTCTCAGCCTCACTCCCGAAACCGGGGTTGCAGCTCAAACAAACAAAACCAGCACCAAAAACAAAAACATGAAAGCACTCCTCACCCTCGTCTCAGCCCTCGTCCTCGCGGGCACCGCCTTCGCCGGAGAATATCCGGACATCAGCGTCGCGGAGCTCAAGAAGGCGATCGCCGACAAACAAGTCACCGTCCTCGACGTCAACGGAACTGCCGGCTTCCAGAAGGGCCACATTCCGGGCGCGATCGACTTCAAGGGCAGCAAGGGCGACATCGCCAGCAAGCTCCCGAGCGACAAGTCCGCGCTCGTCGTCGCCTACTGCGGCGGCCCGACCTGCGGCGCGTATGCCGCCGGCGCGAAAGCCGCGAAGGAACTCGGCTACACGAACGTGAAGCACCTCTCCGCCGGCATCTCCGGCTGGATGCAGGCCGGTGAAGCGACCGAGAAATAGTCCGCTTCGCTAATTCATTCCGGGCGCTCCTGCGAAAGTGGGAGCGCCCGTTTTGTTTGGTAGGGACCGCTGTCCTCAGCGGTCCGCTCGCAAGACGAGTGTCTGCGGACGGCTGGGGACTGCCGTCCCTACCTACCAGCCGGACGGCAGTCCGGGCAGCGTCTTGCGCAGGATGCCGACGATCGCCTGCTTCTCCGCGGCCGGGAGGTAGGCGTAGTCGGCGGAGGATTTCGTCCAGTTCAAGGCCGCGCCGAGCTGGCGGAAAATGCGCTGCTTCAGCTCCGGCGGCAGCGCGGTGAAGACCGGGCTGTAGATCAAGTAGCTGCACCGGTGGCGGAACATCCGCGTCTTGAGGTCGAAATCCTTGAGCGACGCATTGCCCGGCCCGGCGTGGCGCGTGTGGAGGAAGTCCGCCTTGAACGCCGCATCGCCCTCGACGCCGCCTGCGGGCAGCGGCACTTCATCGGCGAAGAGCGCGTAGCGCGTCACGATGCGCGCCTGCTCGTCGAGCTCCGCGGACTGCGCGGGCGTGAGCCGGCCTCCGCTCGCGTGCAGCGCCGCGCGTGCGACGTAGCCGGCGCGCACCACGCGGTTCACGAACCCGGCTTGGTGCTCATGCACGAGTTGCGGGAGGATATCGCTCGTCGGCAGCAGATACCGCGACGCATCGAAACGTGTCGCCGGATCGAGCGCCACGCGCGTCAGTTCACCGCCGGCGTAGCGGCCGAACGCATTGCCGAGATGATCGGTGATCGCGCTTCGCCCCGTCACATACCACCCGCCGAAGCGCTCGCTGAACGGCACGTCGTGCCCCGTCCGCTCGACCCGGAACGTGTCCAGGCTCCCGCCCGTCTGCCCCGGCATCACCGACTTGATCACGATCCCCGGCACACCGCCCGTGTCGTCGTCGGCGTGGCAATTCATGCACCGCTCCGAGCGCTCCGCCCGCACCGGCTGCCCGCCGCGCGGGATGTCGAACATGTAGAAGATCGCGCCCAGCTCCGGGTCCATCGACAGGATCTCGATCTTCCCGCCCGGGATGTAACCGACGTGCAAATCATCGGTAAAATAGAGCGCGCGCGGATTGTCCTGCCGGATCAGCCGGAGTTGCAGGCTCGTGGTCGAGAAGACAAGCATCTGCGAGGAAACCGGCACGCCCAGCTTCGCAAGCAGGCTGGCGAGGAACGCCTTTTCGCTGCTCTCATCGAGGGCGAGTTTTCCGCCTTCGAGATCGTCCTTCAGCGCCGTGAACCGATCCTTCAGCGCCCGCTGGTGATACAGGTGCGGCGCCGCATCGAGGTTGAAGTTCGCCTTCCCGCCAAACGCCGGCACCGCCGCGAGCAGCATGGCGAAGAACGGGAGCAGGAGGCGGGGCATGATGCGCGACCGATAGTGCCGCTGCGCGCCGCGGACAACCGCGCGCTTGGGCGGGCTGCGTAACCTCCGACCCGTCGTGCGCGTCTGCCGAGCACATGAAATCCGGCGCCACCTTCACGGGCATCACCATCGGCTTCCTGCTGCTCTCGCTCATCTTCCTCGTGATCGAGCGCGTCTTCGGCGGCCGTCGCGGCAAGCCGCTCGTGCGCGCCGGTTGGCTGGTCGATGCGGCCTACTGGTTCTTCACGCCGCTGGTGTCGAAGGCGCTCAGCCGCGCCGTGCTCATCGTGCCGGTCGGCCTTCTCATCTGGCTCGGCGTGGTGAGCCTGCCGGAGGTGAGGGCCGGGCATCTCCACGGCCTCGGTCCGCTCGCGCGGCAGCCGGTGTGGCTGCAAGTGATCGAGATTTACCTGGCCGTGGATCTCGTCGGCTACTGGACGCACCGGCTCTTTCATCGCGGCCGCTGGTGGCCCTTCCACGCGGTGCATCACAGCTCGGAAGACCTCGACTGGATGAGCAGCGTGCGGCTTCACCCGGTGAACGATCTCGTGTCGAAATTCTGCCAGGTCACGCCGCTGCTGCTGCTCGGATTCAATCCGGTCGTCACGCTCTCCGCCGCGCCGTTCTTCACCTTCTACGCGATCCTGCTGCACGCCGATGTGAACTGGGATCTCGGCCCGCTGCGCGGCATCATCGCATCGCCCGTCTTCCACCGCTGGCATCACTCGAAAGACCGTGAGGCGTGGGACAAAAACTTCGCGGGGCTCTTCGCGTTTTGGGATCGCGTCTTCGGCACCTACTACATGCCGCGTGATCGCGAGCCGCAGAACTTCGGCATTCCCGAGGAGTTCCCGAAAGATATCATTGGCCAGCTCGTGCGCCCCTTCGCACAGGCGTTCGGGCGGAAGTAGGTCAGACGACGGGCGCGTCGCGTTGAAGGGTCGGGCGCGAACTCGGGCTTCAGCCGCGCCATCAGCCGCTGCCACTCGCGATAGATCGACTGCGGGAGCGTGAGCTTGCCGGCGCGTTCGAGCGCATCGAACTCCGCGAGCGACTGGCCGTCGTAGTGGCCGATCCAGCCGCTCGTGAGCTCGCGCGAGTCGAGGAGGAACTTCTCGAACTGCGGCGCGCTGCACGAGAGCGGGAAGGTTTCCTCGATCACGACCGGCTTGCCGACGGCGCACACGCGCAGCGCTTCCATCGCTTCCTCGGGCAGTTCCTTGTCCGGGTAGATATGCACGCTGATGAAGTCGAGCTGCGTCGCGATCTTCTCCGGCACGAAGCCGGAAAGGTGCTTCCACTTCCGCGACCACGGCAGAAGGCCGACGGTGATCAGCGCGTCGCGGTCGTGCTTGCGGATCGCGGCGGTCATTCGTTCGATCCACTGCAGCACGATCTCCTCGCGCGTGCGGCCGGCGGGATCGAGCGCGATGTATTGCAGGAAGTCGAAGCCGCCAAACCGGCTGCCCGAGGGCCACTGGCCTGGTTTGCGTTTCTCTGCCGGCGAGACGGCTTCGTTCATCAAGTCGTAGCAGAACACCGCCCTGCTTTTCGCCCCCGCTTCCGCGATCGATTCCCAAAACGTCGCCTGCGCAGCCCAGCGCGCGGGCTCGTCGAGCGCATCATACCACGCGGGCGTGTCGGCGGGGCGGTAGCACGCGAGGCCGGTGACGTCGAGGTAGAGGCCGGTGTCTTCCGCGAGCTGGAGCAGCCGCGTAAACTGCCGCATCGCATTCGCGTTCGGGCGGTCCGGAGCATCCATGAATTTGCCCACTTGCAGATGCACGCGCACCACGTTCGCGCCGAGCGCGCGCACGCGGCCGAACCCGGCAGCGCGTCCGTGCCTCGGATGGAATTCGACCGAGTGGTCGCTGAATTCACCGCGGCGAAGGAGACCCTGGCGGAGCGCGAGCGGCAGATCGCGCGGTTGGTCGCCCTCCGAGGGGTGCTCCAACGCGAACGCGATAATCTCCAGCGCGCGATGGATGAAGCTGCGAGTGTCGCTACGCGCGCCGAGATTCCTCCTCAAACCGCGGTATCCGCGCCCGTCGCTCAACAGGCGGCCGCCTCGTCGCCGCCGGCGCCGAAACCAAAGCCGCTTTTCGTGCCGCCGCCCGTCGGCACGAGTCCCGTCGCTCCGTCTCCGCCGCAACTTGCGAAGCCGCCCACACGTTTGCAATTCACGCCCGGCAGCGGTGTCCCCGGAGCGCGCCCCGTGTCGGTCGCCAAGACCGCCTCCGCGGTGAAGCCGTTCCCGACGGTCGCGGGGCCGAAGGGGACGCAGCGGATCAAGCTCTAGATCGCTGGCCCGCCGCGATGGACAGGCGCGCCGGCGTTGAAACGTGCCGGTAAAAGCGGCGAACATCGCGCCATGAAACTCCCCGCCATTTTCCTCGCGCTCGCCGCCATCGCATTCGCCGAGACCGTGCCCGACCGCGAAGGCGCGGTGCGCAAGGATCGCGCGACGATGGAGAAGGGGACGCGGTGGATTTACAACGACGTGGACGCCGGTTTCGCGGAAGCGAAGAAAACGGGAAAACCGCTGCTCGTCGTCCTGCGCTGCGTGCCGTGCATGTCGTGCATGGGGATCGACCAGCAGGTCGCGTCGGAAAGCGCGGAACTCGCGCCGCTGCACGCGCAGTTCGTGTGCGTGCGGGTGATCAATGCCAACGCGCTCGACCTCGCGCGCTTCCAGTTCGACTACGATCTTTCGTTCTCGACGCTCTTCTTCAACGGCGACGGCACCGTGTATGGCCGCTACGGCTCGTGGAAGCACCAGCGCGATCCGCAGGAGAAGACGACCGCCGGCTACCAGCGCGCGCTCGAAGCGGTGCTGGCGATTCACAAAGGCTACCCGGCAAACAAGGCCGCGCTCGCGGGCAAGCAGGGACTGGCGATGCCGTTCAAGACGCCGGTCGAGATCCCATCGCTCTCGGCGCGCTACAAGATCGACCTCGATTGGGAAGGGAAGGTCGTCGGGAGCTGCGTGCATTGCCACATGATCGGCGAGGCGATCCGCACGTCGTATCGCGACAAGGGTGAGCGCATCCCGGAGATGTGGATTTATCCACAGCCCGCGCCGGAGACGATCGGGTTGACGCTGGCGGCGGATGAAGTGGCGCGCGTTGAGACGGTCGCGCCCGAATCCATGGCGGCTCGCGCGGGAATTCGTGTGGGCGACGAACTCGTGTCGCTCGGCGGTGCGCCCCTGATCTCCGCGGCCGATGTCAGCTGGGCGTTGCACCGCGCGCCGGATGCCGGCCCGCTCGCAGCGATCGTCCAGCGTCCCGGAGCTACGAAGAACCTCGTGTTCAACCTGCCGCTTACCGACGGCTGGCGCAGCAAGGCGGACATTTCAAAACGCACCGGCACATGGGGCCTGCGGCGCATGGCCTTGAACAGCCTGCGGCTCATGGACCTGCCGGATGGCCTGCGCGCGCAGCGCGGGATCGATGCAAAGTCGCTCGCGCTTGAGTTCGTCACGACTGGCTACATCCCGGCCGCGGTGAAGAATGCCGGTTTTCAAAAAGGCGACATGCTCGTGGAGATCGACGCCAGAAAGGACCGCGCGACCGAGAGCGAGATGATCGGCTGGATGATCGAGCAGCATCGTCCCGGGGACAAAGTGAAGACGACCGTGCTGCGCGGCGACCAGCGCTTGGAGCTGACGCTGACGGTGCAGTAAGGGGCTGTCCTCAGCCGGCCGCGGCGCGGTGAGATTGTCGCCGTGTTTCCGCCTCGACCTGCCTTCGGCAGTCCGCACCCTACCTCGGCGTGTGGACCTCGCGCAGCGTCGTCCACACGTCGCGCGTGCGCCACGCGGCGGAGTCGAGTTGTGCGTCCCAGAGCGCGGCGCCGACGCCGTTGTCGCGCAGCCAGCGCAGGTGCGCGAGCGCCTTGCCGCCCTGCCAGTCGGCTTTGTCGGTCGGCAGGCCGATCATCAGCTTTGCGCCGTGCTCACCGGCGGCGGCTTTCTGCGCGGCAAAGGCGCGCCACGCTTTCGCGCTCGCGCCGGTTTCCACGTAGCCCATCGTCGTGAGGCCATCGACGAGAGGGAGCAGATCCTTCCACCAGGTCTGGTTGGGCGCGTTCCAGATGTAGGAGAAGGAATCGACCGTGAGTTCGAGGCCGGCGGCATGGACGCGCTCTGCCAGCGTTTTGACGAAAAGGACGAACGGCGCTTTGTCGGCATCGAGCGAACCGTTGCCTTCGAAATCGACGTCGATGCCGTCCAGGTCGAGCCTCTTCGCCTCGGCGATCAGCGCGGCGGCGAACTTGTCGCGGTGGTCGATGAACGCCGCCCGCGCGAGCGGCCAGTCCCATTGATCGACGCCGTTATAGACGCACAGCATCACGCGGACGCCGCGCGCATTCGCCGTCGTGCGGAGCTCGGCGATCGTCGCGTCGCTCAGCTCGCCATACTTGCTCACGCGCTCGATGCCGCCGGCTTTGGTCGGCGCCCAGAATTGCAGCGCGAGATGCGTGAGCCCGTCCGCCATGCCCACGCCGCCGAAGGACTCGGCGAGCCGCGCCTTCGCCTTGGCCACGCCATACGGCGGCACCCACGCCATCACCGGATGACTGTATTCGGGGAACTCAGCGAACGTATGGGCGATCAGCGAGAAGGCGGCGAGTGCCAGAATGCGCATGGCTGCAGGCTAGCGCGGCGGCACGATCGTGCAAAGCCCGCACACTTTCCGGCAGATGCTAAACTCTAAGGGCCTGTGCCACCTTGGATTCCCCCCCCAAGCACGGCAGCCATGCGAGCCACGCCCTTCATCCTCCTCATCTTCACCACGTTCGCCACGGCGGGCGACATCGACTTCCAGCGCGATGTGCAGCCGCTGTTCGCGGAGTATTGCCTCGAGTGCCACGGCCCGGACAAAGCCAAGGGCGGCCTCCTCCTCACCAACCGCGACGCGGTGCTCAAGGAACTCGAAAGCGGCGACCGCGCCGTGGTGCCGGGCAACGTCGAGAAGAGTGCGCTGATTACCCGCACGTTGTCCACGGACGACGAAGAGATGATGCCGCCGAAGAAGAAGGAGAAGCGGCCGAAGCCCGCGGAGATCGAGGTAATGAAGAAGTGGATCGCGAGCGGCGCGGAGTGGAGCCAGCACTGGGCGTATCGGCCGATCGTGAAGCCGGCGGCACCTTCGACCATCGACGGTTTCGTGCGCGCGAAGCTCGCGGAACAGAAGATTACGCCCTCGCCGGAGGCCGACCGGCACACGCTGATCAAGCGCGTGTCTTACGACCTGCTCGGGCTGCCGCCGTCGCCGGAGGAGGTGGATGCGTTCGTGAAAGACAAGTCGCCTGACGCCTACGCGAAGCTCGTTGATCGCGCGCTCGCGTCGCCGCATTTCGGCGAACGCTGGGGGCGGCACTGGCTCGATCGCGCGCGCTACGCAGACAGCGACGGCTACGAGAAGGACAAGGCGCGGCCGGATGCGTGGCGCTATCGCGACTGGGTCATCGCTGCGGTGAATCGCGATCAGCCGTTCGATCAATTCACGATCGAGCAACTCGCCGGCGACCTGCTGCCGAACCCGACGCCCGAGCAAATCCTCGCGACCGCTTTCCACCGCCAGACGCTCACGAACACCGAGGGCGGCGTGGACCAGGAGCAGTTCCGCAATGAAGCGGTCTTCGATCGCACGGAGACGACCGGCAGCGTGTGGCTGGCGCACACCGTCGGCTGCGCGCGTTGCCACAATCACAAATACGACCAGCTCTCGCAGGCCGAGTATTACCGGATGTTCGCGTTCTTTAATAACGCCGACGAGACGAACGCGAAGGTAGGCACCTCGGCGGCGGCGCTCTCCGATTTCGAGAAGAAGAATGTCACGCACTCGGCGAAACTGCGCACGCTCCAAGACAAGCTCGCGAAGGCGCGCGCGCCGCTCTTCGATAAGCTGCTCGACTGGGAAAAGGAAACCAACGCGCGCCTCGCTGCCGCGGGGAAGAACAAGCCGGAGCCCGAGCCGCTGCTCATCAAATCGCTGACGAGTGACGGCGGGACGACGTTCACCGATCGCGAAGATCGCTCGTGGACGGCGGCCGCGGCGGGGAAGGACAAGGAGACTTACACGATCGTGGCCGAGCTGCCCGAGGGGCAGATCAGCGCGCTGCGGCTCGAAGTGCTGGCCGACACTTCGCTCCCCGGCGAAGGCCCGGGCCGCAGCAAGAACGGCAACTTCGTGCTCACCGAAATCGACGTGCGCACCGAAGCGGGGGCGGTCGAGCTTCATTCGCCGACGGCGGACTTCAGCCAGAAGGGCTTCCTCGTCGCCGCGGCGATCGACGGCAAACCCGCGACGGGCTGGGGCGTGGGCGGTGCGGTCGGCAAGTCGCACGACGCGACGTTTCGTTTCGTGCGTCCGATCGATGGCGCGAAGACGCCGCGCATCACCGTCACGCTCTCGCACCAATACGGGAAGGAGCACACGATCGGGCGGTTCCGGCTCGTCGGCATCGAAGGCGAGACGAGCGAGAGCATCGTGACCGTCGAGTTGAAGCGGCTGCTTGCGATCGGCTCGGAGAAGTGGACGAACGAGAGCAAGGAGCAGATCGTCGATTGGCTGGTGAAGTTCGATCCCGCTGCTTCAGCCGCCGCCGATGCGCTCGAGGCCGCGGAGGAGAGCGGGCCGAAGCCGCCGCTGATGGACGTGCGTGTGCTCGCGCAGCGCCGCACCCCGCGCGAGACGCACATCTTCCACCGCGGCGAATTTCTCTCGCCCGCCGACATCGTGCAGCCGGGCACGCCCGCGATCCTGCCGCCGATCAAGGGACGCAGCGGTGAACCGGACCGGCTGGACTTCGCGCGCTGGCTCGTGAGCCGCGAGAATCCGCTCACGTCGCGTGTGATCGTGAACCAAATCTGGATGCACCTTTTCGGCGACGGTCTCGTGCGCACGCCGGCGGATTTTGGCGTGCGCGGCGACAAACCCACGCACGGCGAATTGCTCGACTGGCTGGCGAGCGAGTTCATGGACAAGGGCTGGAGCCGCAAGCAACTCATCCGGCTCATCATGAACTCCGCGACGTATCGGCAGCGCTCGGATGCGCGCGCCGAGTTGATCGACATCGACCCGCGCAACACGCTTCTCGCGCGCCAGAACCGGCTGCGGGTCGAGGGCGAGGTCGTGCGCGACTTGCACCTCGCGGCGAGCGGGCTGCTCTCGCGGAAGATCGGCGGCGCGAGCGTGTATCCGCCGATGCCGCCGGAGATCGCGGAGATCAGCTACGCGGGCAATTTCAAGTGGACCGAGAGCAAGGGTGAGGACCGCTTCCGCCGCGGGATGTATACGTTCTTCAAGCGCACGGCGCCGTATCCGGACCTGATGACCTTCGACTGTCCGGACGCGAATACCGCGAGCATCCGGCGCTCGGTTTCGAATACTCCACTGCAAGCGCTCGCGACGCTGAATGCGGGAACCTTCAACGAAGCGGCGCGTGCGCTCGCGGGCGGTGCGCTGAAGGCCGCGGGTGACGACAACGCGCGGCTCTCGCGTGCCTTTCAGCTTTGCCTCGTGCGCGCGGCGCGCTCGGAGGAATCGGCGGTGCTGCTCAGCCTGCTCAACGACGCGCGCGCCTACTACGCGACGCACGCGGACGACGCGAAGAAGATGGGCGGCGACGCGGAGCTGGCGGCGTGGACATCGGTCGCGCGCATCATCCTGAACACCGACGAATTCATCACCCGCGAATGACGCCATGAACCCGCTCGACGACGCTCTCCACCTCGCACGCCGCGACTTTCTCACCACGACCGCGAACGGGCTCGGGATGCTCGCGCTCGGCTCGATGCTGAATGACGACGGGCTCTTCGCGACGCCCGCGCCGGCGAGCGCCGATCCGCTGCTGCCGAAGCCGACGCACTTCGCGCCGCGCGCGAAGAACTGCATCTTCATCTTCATGGAGGGCGCGCCGAGTCAGCTCGATCTCTTCGATCCGAAGCCGAAGCTCAATGAGCTGGACGGCCAGCCGCTGCCGGAGTCGATGACGAAGAATGTGCGGTTCGCGTTCATCAAGAAGGAGTCGGCGGTGCTGATGGGATCGAAGCGGAAGTTCGCGCAGCACGGCAGCAGCGGGATGGTCTTCAGCGATCTGCTGCCGAACCTGGCGACGTGTGCGGATGACCTCGTGCAGGTGCGCTCGATGCACACGGACCAGTTCAATCATCACCCCGCGCAGCTCGTGCTCGCGTGCGGGCGGGCGACGTTCGGGCTGCCGACGATGGGCGCTTGGCTGAACTACGGGCTCGGCAGCGAGTCGCGGAATCTGCCCGGCTACGTGGTGCTGAACGCGGGCCGCGGGACGAGCGCGGGCACGTCGCTGTGGCAGTCGGGATTTTTGCCGAGCGTTTATGCGGGCGTGATGTTCCGCAATCAGGGCGACCCGGTCTTGAACCTGCGCAATCCGGACGGACTGCCGGTGGAGCTTCAGCGCAAGGGGCTCGATGTGCTCGCGCAGCTCAACCAGGCGCGCTTCGGTGAGGCGCGTGACCCGGAGATCGCGTCGCGCATCGCGGCTTACGAGCTGGCTTTCCGAATGCAGAGCGCGGCGCCGGAACTGATCGATCTTTCCGACGAGAAGCCGGAGACGCTCGCGATGTATGGCGTCGATCGCGAGGAGCCGCAGATCAAGGCCGCGCGCGCCGGCGGGCCGGGACAATACAAGGCTTACGCGAAGAACTGCCTGCTCGCGCGGCGGCTCGTCGAGCGTGGCGTGCGGTTTGTGAATGTGATCCACGCGTCGTGGGATCATCACTCGAATCTCGACCAGGAACTCGCTTTCAATGCGGGCATGGCGGACCAGCCGATCGCGGCGCTGATCAAGGATCTCAAGCAGCGCGGCTTGCTGGACGAGACGCTTGTCGTGGTCGCGGGTGAATTTGGCCGCACGCCGCTGGGGGAGAATCGCGGCGGGAGCAAGAACGTGACGGGGCGCGATCATCATCCGAGTGCGTTCACGATTCTCGCGGCGGGAGGCGGCTTGAAGGGCGGGCTCACGTGGGGCGAGACGGATGAGCTCGGCTGGGGCGTCACGCGCGATCCGGTCCACATCAACGACTTCCACGCGACGATGCTGCACCTCTTTGGGCTCGATCATCTGCGGCTCACGCACCGCTACCAAGGCCGCGACTTCCGGCTCACCGATGTGGCGGGGAAGGTCGTGAAGGGTTGGTTGGCGTAGGCGACGCGAGGCCCGAGCAAGGGTGGCTGGACGCTCGCGGCGCATGGTGCGGCCGATGGGTGCGCGCGCTTTGTAACATCTGGTTGAAGTTTTTCCTTCCCAAGGGCATCGACACCGCCGACAAAACCGCCCACTTTTTCCCTAGTAAACGTCGCCGCCATCCATCCAGCCCCTCTCGATGAAAACTCTCACGCTCGCTCTCCTCTCCCTCGCGGTTCTCACCACCGGTGCATTTGCGCAGGCGGTCGTGGGGCCGACGTCGATCAAGCTCGGCAAGGTGGAGATCGCCGCGCCGAGTTCGCCGGAGTATCAAGTCACGGGTGGCTTGAATAAGCGCTACAAGACGGCGAAGTGGCTCGAATTCGAGATCGGTTACGATACGAAGCCGGAGGAGATCGACGAGCTGACGTTCAAGTTCACGGCGCTGATCGAGAACAAGCTGCTCGATGGCGAGGTGACCTACGTGAACATCGCCAAGGGCACTGAACATTTTGCGGTGATGTATCTTTCGCCGAAGTCGATCGACAAGCTCACGGGCGGCAAGACGCTGACGGCGGCGAGCATCCAGAACGTGTGGGTGGAGGTGAGCCGCCAGGGTCAGTTGCTCGCTCGCGAGAGCTACAAGCCCGGCGCGCAGCCGAACCTCCCGCATGTCGCCGGCATGGTCTTGAACAAGACGCAGACGCCGTTTGCGCCGCTCTTTTACGATCGCTACGAAGAGATCAAGCCCACTCGCTAATCTCCGGCACACTCACACTCGATGGCAGCATCCAATCGCATCCTCGCGCTCGACCTCGGCACTCAGACGGTCGCGCTGGCTGAGTTTCAGGCCGGCAAGGGCGGCGGGCTCGTCCTGACGAACTTCAAGACCGGCGAACTGCTGGGTGATCCGGCGGTTGATGCCACGCGCACGGCGCAAGCGAAGCTCACGGTCGGTGAACTCGTCGCCGGTCTCGGGATCAAGGGTGCAAAGGTCAACTATGCGGTGTCGGCGCAATCGGTGTTCACGCGTTTCGTGAAGCTGCCGAGCGTGGGCGAGGAGCAGGTCGATCAGATCGTCGCTTTCGAGGCCCAGCAGAATGTGCCGTTCCCGATCAACGAGGTCGTTTGGGATTACCAACTCGTCGATCAGGGCAACGCGTCGGAAGTCGAAGTCGTGCTCGTGGCGATCAAGAGCGACCTACTCGACGAGATCAACGACGCGGTCGAGGGCGGTGGGCTGAAGACGGAAGTCGTCGATGTGTCGCCGATGGCGATCTACAACGCCTTTCGCTACAACTACAGCGAGCTGGATGGCTGCTCGCTGATCGTCGATATCGGCGCGCGGACGACGAACCTGATTTTCGTCGAGCCGCGGAAGGTGTTTTCCCGGTCGATCCCGATCGGCGGATCGAAGATCACCGAGGCAATCGCGAAGGATTTCAATGAGTCGTTCGCGCAGGCTGAGGAGCGCAAGCGCAACGGGGCGTTTGTGTCGCTCGGCGGCACTTACGAAGATCCCGACGATCCGGATCTCGCGCGGGTGTCGAAGATCATCCGCAACACGATGACGCGGCTGCACTCGGAGATTTCGCGGTCGATCAGCTTTTACCGCGCGCAGCAAAAGGGCTCGGCGGTGTCGCGGGTATTCCTCTGTGGAGGCACGGCCACGCTGCCTTACATGCGCGAGTTCTTCCACGAGAAGCTCCAACTCCCGGTCGAGTTCTTTAATCCGCTGCGCAACGTGGCGGTCGGCCCGAACCTCAACCCCGACGAGATCGGCCATCGCGCGCACACGCTGGGCGAAATGGTCGGCCTCGCACTGCGGGGCGCGCTCGATTGCCCGATGGCGCTGAACCTCCGGCCCGCGAGCGTCGTGCGGCGGCAGCGCACCGCGGAGCAGGTGCCATATTTCGTCCTCGCCGGGTTGTGCCTGTGGCTGATCCTCGCGGGGTTCTGGCTCTATTTCGACAAGGCGGCCGCTGCGACGCAGCAAATCGTGGATGAAAATGTGGCGCCACGCGTGGCGTCGCTCCAAGCCGCGCGCGATCGGATCAAGAAGGTCGAGACGGACATCAAGAAGCAGGAAGAGATCGCCCAACCGCTGCTGCAAGCAGTGCAGGATCGCGAGATGTGGACCAAACTCGTGGACGACATCCATAGCCGCTTGCCCAATGAATTCGTGTGGATCACGACCTACGAGCGGCAGAAACAGGCCGCCACGCCGAGGCCCTCAGCCACGCCCAAAGGCGGCAAGGCGGCAGTCGCTGCCGCGGCGGCGCAACCGGCTTTCCTCGTCAAAGGTCTTTACCTCGAGAATCCGAACGGTCCCGGCGTCGTGGATCAGTTCGTGGACAAGCTCAACGAGTCGCCCTTCTACTCCGTGGACAAAGCCAAGATGACGCGTGTCACGCCCACGGACACGGAGTGGGCCTACGAGTTTTCCTTCCCGCTGGTGCTTAAGGGCAGCGAGCCGGCGCAGCCGGAGAAGGGTAAGGGTAAGACCGAAACCAAACCCGCGACCGCGACGCCTTGATCGGATGAAAGAAAACAAATTCCTGACCGGATTTCTGATCGTGACGCTGCTCGGTGCGGCGGCGCTTGGGTTCCTGCTTTTCCAATCCAAGGGCAAGCACAGCGAGGCCACGACTGCCTACACCGACAAGGTGAGCGAACTGCAGGCGCTGCAAGGCGGGAAGCCCTACCCGGATGAGGCCAACTACAAGAAAGTGCTCGACCTTCAGAAGGAGCATCAATTGGCGATCGATGGCCTGCAGAAGCAACTCGCTGCGGCCGAGATCCCGGTCGACCCAATGTCGCCGGAGAAGTTTCAGGACAACCTGCGCGAGGCGATCAAGCGCGTGCGCACGCTCGCGGCGCAAAAAGGGACGGAGATCGAGGGTGCGGACAAGTTTTCGCTGGGTTTTGAGCTTTACCAATCGCAGCCGCCGAAGCCCGAGGCTGCCGCGCCGCTCGGGCGGATGCTCAAGGCGATCGAGATGGTTGCCACCGAACTGCTCAATACCAGCCCGAGTGCGATGAAGGACATCAAGCGCGTGCCGCTGCCTGAAGAAGGGATCGGTCCGGCGAAGGCACCGGCGACGCCGCCGCCGAAATCTGGGCCGGGATCGAAGAAGACCGCCGAGGAGTCGCCGCTCGTGAAGCGCTACCCGTTCGACATCGAGTTCGTCGCGCACGAGCCGAAGGTGCGGACATTCATCAACAAGATCGTGTCGAGCAAAGCGCAATTCTACGTGCCGACCGCGGTGGTGATCGCGAATCAGCAGTTGCTCGGGCCCTCGAAATCAGCGCAGACGGCGGCCACGGAGCCCGTGCCGCCTCCGGCCGCCCCGAACGCCCCGCCGGCTCAGACCCCGCCGCCGGATCAGGCGCCCTCGGCTCCGGCCCCTGCGTCGGCGGCAGAAGCGCCGAAGTTCGTTGTCGGCGAGGAGAAGCTTGGTGTGAAACTGACCATCGAGGTCGTCGATTTCGCCGAACCGGCGCCGGAGAAAACCACCGACAAACCGGGAAAGCCCGCGCCCGCGAAGTAAGCCATGGATTGGATCAAGAAAAACTACGACCGGTTCACCCTCGCAATCCTGGTGCTGGCTTTGGCCGGCTCGGCTTGGATGCTTTGGAGCAATGTCAGCGGCTTCGAGGATACGTTTGCGGCGGCAAAGGCAGAGCCCGTGAGGGACAACAAGATCGTCGCGGTCGATACCGCGACGATTGACAAAGCTCGCGCTAGTTTTGAGACGCCGACGACGTGGAAGCCACGGAAGGTGACCGACAACGAGATGCTTCACGGAGGACTGCTCTTCACATCCGAGCGGTATTTGCTGAATAAGTTTCGCCAGATCGAGAAGCCAACCAAGGGTTCAATCTACAGTGACTCGCTGACCGCCAAGCCGATCGAAAACTCGTGGTTTATCGACAATGGCCTGCCGCTGCTCGATTCGACGGTGCCATTTCAGGATCCGGACAACGACGGCTTCCTCAACGAGGACGAATGGCGCCACAATACCAACCCGAACGACAAGGAGAGCCATCCGGCTTACGAGACGAAGCTCTTCCTCAAGGCGTGGCTCAAGCAGCCGTTCCGGTTCAAGTTCCAAGCTTACGACGGCGACCCGGCGAAGGACAAACCGGAGAGCATGACCTACCAGATCAACCCGCTCGACGCCGGTGGACGCACGAAGTTCGTCAAGATCGGCGAGGAGATCGAAGGCACGAAGTTCAAGGTCTCGAAGTTTGAGTTTAAGGAGAAGCCGAACCCCAGCACGGGTGACAAAGAAGACGTCTCTGAGTTGACCCTCACGAACACTGAGACCAGCGAAACGATCGTCCTCGTGCTCAACAAGGTCATCGACTCGCCGACGCAGTTTGCGCAGTTTGAATATTTCTGGGGGAAGAAGCACGGGGAACCGGGGCTCGTTTTCGTCGTGCGCAAGCTCCAAGACTTCGCGCTCCAGCCCAAAATCGACCGCAAAGACCTCTACAAACTCCTTGACGTGAACGAAGCCGGAGCGCTAATCCAGCGCCCCGATGGCGAAAAATACCAGGTGCCACTCGTGCCAAAGAAGTAGGCGCCCTTCCCGTGCAGGGAACCTGCTCCAAACGGGCGGTTCCTCGTTTCACTGAGATTCTCCCAAACCACTTCCAACCAACCAAGCCAGCCAAGCCATGATCAAATCCCCGCCAGCTTCATCCATCGCCGCACTCCTCGGCGTGGCTCTCGCCGTCCAGCCCCTGCTGCCGACGATCGCCGTGGGCCAGAGTGCGCAAAGCGCCGTCTCCCGCGAGCTCGCCCGCCGTGAGGACTATGCCCGCCGCGGCGAGCAGGCGCTCGACGCCGCGAAGGATGCGATGCGCGAGAAGGATTACGAGTCAGCCGTGTCGCAATACAAGCTGGCGTGCGACCTCATCCCCAACGCCGCAAAGAGCCACGCGCTCTATGCCGAAGCGCTCAGCGGTTTCTGCCGGTCGAGCGTCCGCTATGCGGAGCAACGGATCGCCGAAGGCCGCTACGTCGATGCACAAACGCAACTCCAGCTCGTCCTCAGCGACAATTACAATCCCCGTTGCAAGGATGCTGTCGTGATCCTCGCGCGTCTTGAGACGCCGGGTTACTACAACCAGACGATCGGCCCGAAATTCCGCGGCAAAGTCGAGGAGGTGAAGAAGCTGCATACCGACGCCGAAGGTTTCGAGGAAACCGGTCGCCACGATATGGCGATGAAGCGTTACGATCAGGTCCTCAACATCGACAAATACAACATCGCTGCCCGCGAGGGGCAGGAGAAGGTCAATGCCGCGCGCAACCAATACGCCGAAGTCGCTTATAACGAGACGCGTGGGCGGATGCTTTGGCAGGTGCAGAGCGCGTGGCAGAACCCGGTGCGGAAGTTCGCAGCGGCGACGGAATCGTTTATCTACACGACCGACACCGATGCCGCCGGGACGGCGCGCATCAATGCCAAGCTGCAGAAGATCATCATTCCGAAGCTCGAGCTGCGCGATGCGACCATCGTCGAGGCGCTTGAGTTCCTGAAGAAGAAGAGCAGCGAGCTGGATAGCGACCCCGACCTGGCCCGCCGTGGCGTGAGTTTCGTGCTCAAGCTCGAAGGCGGCGCCTCCACCGCTGCGCCGGCTCCCTCTGCGCCAGCTCCTGCAGCTCCCGCGATTCCGGGGCTAGAGGCGATTCCGGGTGCGGCTCCGGCCGCGCCGGCCGCAGCAATTCCGTCCGCTCCGGCTTTCGGCGGAGTTTCGCCCGCCGATGCGCGCATCAGCGTCCAACTCACGAACATCCCCCTGATCGAGGCCCTCAAATACGTCACGTCGCTGGCCAACCTCAAATACAAGGTCGAGGCGTATGCCGTTGCGATCGTGCCGATGGGCACCAACACGCTCGAACTCATCCAGAAGGAATACAAAGTCCCGCCGGGATTCATCGCGCGGATCGCGAACCCGGGTGGTGATGCCGGAGCGCTCGCGCCCCCGCCGCCAGGCGGCGGTGATGCGAGCCGCGGCGGTTCTGCGATCACAGGCCGCGTGGATGCGGTTGAGTTCTTGAAGTCCGCCGGCGTCACATTCCCTGAAGGCGCCACGGCAATCTATATCCCGCTCAGCAGCCGTCTCCTCGCCCGCAACACGCAAGAGAATCTCGATCTCATCGACAAGCTGGTCGAACTGAGCGGCAGCACTGGTCCGACTCAGGTCGAGATCGAGGCGAAATTCGTCGAAATCACGCAACAAAACCTCAAGGAGTTGAGCTTTGACTGGTTGCTCGGTGCAGCCAACGTCCCCGGATCGCAAAAAATCTTCGGCGCTGGCGGCACGTCCGGAAACACGCCAGGATCCAGCTCCTCGGATTTCCCCTTCATCATCCCGGGTGGCACGCCGGTCGGCGTGAATCCCGTGACGGGCGCCAACCGGAGCGGCAATCTCGCCATCAGCGCCAATGCGATCGACTCCCTTCTCTTTGGCGTGCCCGGTGCGTCGGCGCTGGCTCCCGGTGTCCTCGCACTCGCCGGTGTCTTTACCGATCCCGCCTTCCAGGTCGTCGTGCGCGCGCTCAACCAGCAGAAAGGGGTGGACCTTCTCTCCGCCCCTCGCGTCACCACCAAGAGCGGCAACCGCGCGGTCATCGAGATCATCCGCGAGTTCCGCTACCCGACGGAATTCGACCCGCCGCAGATCCCGCAGAACTTTGGCAACACCGGCAACAACGGCGGCGGTGGCACCGGCGTGACCATCAGTCTGCCCGGTTCCTTCCCGGTCACGCCGACGACGCCGACGGCCTTCGAGACCCGCAATACCGGCGTGACGCTCGAGGTCGAGCCGACGGTCGGCCCGGATGGCTACACGATCGACCTCAACCTCGTTCCGCAGGTCGTCGAGTTTGAGGGTTTCATCAATTATGGGAGCCCGATCACATCCTCGGGCATCAACCTCCTCACCGGCGCGTCAACGCAGAACGTCATCACGCCCAACGTGATCAACCAACCGATCTTCAGCACCCGCAAAGTCACCACGAGCGTGAGCGTTTTTGACGGCTCGACCGTCGTCCTCGGCGGCCTCATGCGTGAGGACGTGCAGAAGGTGCAGGACAAGACGCCGCTGCTCGGCGACATCCCGCTCATCGGCCGCCTGTTCCGCTCAAACGTGGACCAGCACCTCAAGCGCAACCTCGTCATCTTCGTCTCCGCCCGCCTCATGAACCCGGCTGGCGAACCCGTCCGCCTTGACGAGGAGATGGAGGAAGAAGTGACTGCTCAGCCGCCGCCGGAAGCAACCTCTCCGTTGTCCGACCTGCCGCTGATGCCCAAGAACTGATCGCGCGGTGCCAGCCGTCGGCATCACGGGTGGAGTGGCGACCGGAAAGTCGTCCTTCGTGCGTGCGCTGCTGAAATACCTGACCGCTGAGTTGTTCGATGCGGATCGCTGCGTGCATGAGTTGCTCGCGGCTGATACTGAACTCCACGCGCAAGTCCGCGCCGCATTCGGTCCGTCCGTATCTCTTCCGCAGGGTGGTCTCGATCGCACCGCATTGCGCGAGATCGTATTTCGCGACGTAGAAGCACGACGAAAACTCGAAGGATTGATCCACCCACGCGTCCGCTCCGCGTGGCAGCCGCAGGCGATTGCCGCTCGGCGCTCGAAGGTGATTCACCTGTTCGACATCCCGCTCATCTACGAGACCGCGATCGAGGGTGAATTTGATCGCGTGCTCGTCGTGGCGTGTTCCCCGGAGATCCAGTGCCAGCGGCTTCGGGCAAATCGCGGCCTTGCATCGGCCCTGATTGAGAGCATCATTGCCGCCCAATCCGACCTTCTGGCGAAGGTCGCCCGTGCGGAGCACGTCGTCTGGAACGACGGTTCGCCATTCGCGCTCGACGCGCAGGCCCGCCTCTTCGCCACTTACCTTCGAGAACTTTATGGATGAATCCACCAACGTAACCGTCGCCCCTCCTCCGCCCCCGCGCGTGCCCAAGGAACTGTGGATCGACGAACTCAACGCCGCGCCGTTCAACGAACTGCTCGAGCGCGCCGATGCGCTCAACGTCCGCGTGAACCCCGAGAAGACGCGCCACCACATCGTCTTCGACCTCCTGCGCGCCCACTCGCAACTTGGCTCGACGCTTTTTGCCGATGGCGTGCTTGAGCTTTCGCAGCACGGCAACAGCGGCTTCCTCTGCTGGCCGCGTTTCAACTTCAAGACCCTGCCGCAGGACGTGCAGGTGCCCTCCCAGTTCATCAACCAATTCGCGTTGCGAAATGGCAACGCCTTCACCTGCCGGGTGCGGCTCCCGCGCGATAACCGCGAGCGCAATCTCGTCGTCGATCAAATCCTCGCGATCGAAGGCATCCCCGCCAGCGAGTGGCGCGAGACAGTCGAGTTCGACAAGCTCACTGCGATGCACCCGAGCGAGCGCATCGTGCTCGAGAATCTCAAGCTCAACTCCGTCACCGCGCGCGCCATCGACATGATCGCACCTCTTGGCCACGGGCAGCGCGGCCTCATCATCGCCCCGCCGCGCGTGGGCAAGACGGTGATGCTCAAGGAAATCGCCAAAGCCATCAGCGCCAACAGCCCCGAGACGAAGCTGATCCTGCTGCTCGTCGATGAGCGGCCGGAAGAGGTCACTGACTTCCGCCGCACGCTCAACAACGTGGAAATCTATGCCTCCACCTTCGATGAAAGCCCGCAGCGTCACATCCAGCTCTCCGAACTCGTCAGCGATCGTGCGAAGCGCTGCGTCGAACTGGGCAAGAAAGTCGTCATCCTGCTGGACTCGATCACGCGCCTCTCTCGCGGCTACAATAACAGCATGCCCGGCAAAGGCCGGCTGATGTCCGGCGGCGTCGATTCGAAGGCGCTGGCCAAGCCGAAGAAGTTCTTCAGCGCCGCGCGCAACACCGAGGAAGGTGGCGCGCTTACCGTCCTCGCGACCTGCCTCGTCGAGACCAACAGCAAGGCCGATGATCTCATCTTCGAGGAATACAAGGGCACGGGAAACATGGAGATCCGCCTCGATCGTTCGCTCGGAGACAAGCGCATCTTCCCGGCGATCAGCATCCCGCTGTCCGCCACCCGCCGCGACGACCTGCTCTACCACGCACGGGAATTCGACCGCGTGAATATCCTGCGCAAGCAGCTCGCCGCACTGCCGCCCTTCGAGGCGACCGAGGTGCTCATCCACGCGCTGCGCTCCACGCACTCGAACGCCGAGCTGCTCCTCACCGGCCTGCGCTGACCTGTGATCGCCACGGCCGAGACTCCGTTCGTTGATACTGCCGCTGGGCTCGATGCACTCCTGCCGGCCCTCGCGCCGCATGGGCGCATCGCCGTCGATACCGAGGCGGATAGCTTGCACTGCTATTTTGAAAAGCTCTGCCTCGTGCAGATCAGCGTGCCTGGCGGCAATTGGCTGGTCGATCCGCTCGCCGGGTTTGCCCTCGATCCGCTCTTCGGTGCCTTCGAGGGAAAACAGCTGATCTTCCACGGCGCCGACTACGACTTGCGCCTGCTCCGCCGAGTCGGCTACGCCGGCCCCACGCGCATCTTCGACACGATGATCGCCGCCCGCCTGAGCAGTGCGCCCGAATTCAGCCTCGCCGCACTCCTCAAGCGCCACTTCGGACTCGAAATCCCGAAGTCTTCGCAAAAGGCGAACTGGGCGCGGCGTCCGCTCCCGCCTGCGATGCTCAGCTATGCCGTGAGCGACACACGGCACCTGCACGAGCTCGCCGAAATCTATGAACGCGAACTCCGCGCGCTCGGCCGCTGGGAATGGTTCGAGCAATCGTGCGAACGCGCGATCCGCGCGACCGAGACGAGCAAGGAACGCGACGGAGAAGAAGCGTGGCGGATCGCCGGCAGCGGCCAGCTCCGTGGCCGCGTCTCAGCGGTCCTGCGCGAGCTGTGGCACTGGCGCGACCAGGAAGCGCGCAGCGTGGACAAGCCGAGCTTCCACATTCTGCACAACCAGCAACTCATCGACGCCGCGGTCGATCTCGACGCGGGTCGCAAGGTTCACTTTCACCACCTTCGCAGCGGACGGCTTCAGCGCTTTGAAGAAGCCGTCGCGCGCGGACTCGCGGTGCCGGAGAGCGACTGGCCGGTCCTCATCCGCCCCACGCGCCTGCGCGCGTCGCGCGAAGAGGAAGACAGGATGCAGAGGCTCAAAGCGCGTCGCGATGCCGTCGCTGCGCAGCTCAAGCTCGACCCATCGCTCATCGCGGCGAAGGCCACCATCGAAGGCCTGATCGTTCGCCCGGAGGAAACCCTCGAGCGCCTGATGCCGTGGCAGCGCGAGCTTCTGAATCTCGGTTGAACCCCGCAACCTCCCCCCCGCTCCCGTTTGCCACCCACTGCGCGGGCCGCTAGGCTGCACGCCTCCGCGATGGATCGCCTCTTCCTCGTCGCCTCCACATTCTGTTTCCTGCTCGGCTTCGCCTACTCGATGCACGCCCTCGGCGCGCGCGTGTATCGGCCTTCGCGCCTGAACTTCTTCTCGATCCTCGCCGGCTTCCTTTGCCAGACCGCGTTCCTCTACCTGCGCGGTGAAAAGATCGGTCGCTGCCCGCTCACGAATCTCTTCGAAGTCTTCATCTTCCTCGCGTGGTCGATGGTCCTCTTCTACCTGCTCATCGGCCCGACCTACCGGCTATCCTTGCTCGGCGTCTTCACGTCGCCGCTCGTTTTTATCCTGCAGATCGGCGCACTGCTCCTGCCCGTGCTCGACAAGACCGTGGCCGTCAAAGTCGCCGTCAACCCGTGGATGGAACTCCACGCCGCCGCTTCCATCGTCGCCTATGGCGCGTTCGCTTTGGCAGGCATCGCGGGCGTCATGTATCTCGTGCAGGAGCGGCAGCTCAAGACCCACCACCTCCACTCGATCTTCTTTCACCTCCCGCCGATCCGCGACCTCGCCGTGGCTAACCGCCGCCTCATTCTCACCGGCTTCGCGCTCCTCACCGTCGGCATCGCGTCCGGCTTCGCCGTCGGCAGCCTATCATCGCACTTGGTGAAAATCGTGTGGTCCGTCGGCGTATGGGCACTCTACGGATTCATCCTCTCCGCCGAGCTTTCGCATCGACTCAGCCCGCGGCGTGGCGCGTGGCTCTCAGTCGTCGCCCTCGCGCTGGTGCTCTGCACGCTGTGGGGTATCCGCTTCATCGACCAAGCCGCTGCATAGCGATGGAGATCGTCTGCCTCGGCCTCAGTCATCACACCGCGCCGGTCGAGCTCCGTGAAAAGTTCGCGATCCCTGAGCACGCTGTCGCCACATCTGCGGTCGAGCTCTCGCGCCAGTCCGGCGTCTCGGAAGCCGTGATCGTCTCCACCTGCAACCGCGTCGAGCTCTACGCCGCCGGCGAGACGCCGCCCGAAGCGTTCGATGCGCTCGCCCGCTTCATCGCCGCGCGCGCGGGCGAACCGGGCGACGCCTTCTTTCGCCACGCATCGCAGCGTAGCGTGCAGCATCTCTTCCGAGTTGTGTCCGGCCTCGACTCGATGGTCCTCGGCGAGACGGAGGTGCTCGGCCAGGTGAAGAAAGCGTATCAAGCCGCGCAGCAGGCAGGTGCGACTGGCCGCCACCTGAACAAACTTTTCCAGCGCGCGTTCAACGTCGCGAAGGAAGTCCGCACGAACACCAACATCACCCGCGGCTCCGTCAGCGTCGGTTCCGTCGCCGTCGAACTCGCCGAGAAAATCTTCGGTCGCCTGCGCGAATGCCACGTGATGATCCTCGGTGCCGGCGAGATGAGCGAACTCACCGCCGGCGCGCTGCAAGCGCGCGGAGTAAAAGCCATTTTTGTCGCCAACCGCACCTACGATCGCGCTGCCGAACTCGCCGCGAAGATGGGCGGCAAGGCGATCCACTTCGATGACTGGGCGAACGATTTCCATGTCGTGGACATCCTCATCGGCTCCACCGCCGCGCCGCACCCGGTCGTGACCGTCGAGAAGATCGCGCCGCTCATGCGCACCCGACAGGACCGCCCGCTCTTCTGCATCGACCTCGCTGTGCCGCGCGATTTCGAAGCCGCGGTCAACAACCTCGAAGGCGTCTATCTCTACGACATCGATAGCCTCCAGCAGATCGCCGACGAATCCATGTCCGTGCGCCAGCAGGAAGTCGTCGTTTGCGAGCAGCTCATCGCGCGACACGTCACCGAGTTCAGCGAATGGCTCGCCGCCGGCCCTCGTCCCGCGGCGGAATTTCGCACGCACCCGGAGGGCGGAAGACCTTGAGCGGCATCATCGTCGGCACGCGCGGCTCAGCCCTCGCGCTCGCCCAGGCCGACCTCACCGAGGCCGCGCTCGCGCAGGCGCACCCGGGCTTGAAAACCGAGCGCCGGATTTTCACCACGCGCGGCGACATCAAGCTCGACCTCAGCCTGCTCCGTGCTGGCGAGGCGGGCGGCAAGGGGCTCTTCACCAAGGAGCTCGAAGACGCGCTGCTCGCCGGCGCGATCGACGTGGCCGTCCACAGCCTCAAGGACTTGCCCGGCCATCAGCCCGCGGGATTGCAACTCGCCGCCGTGCTCGAACGCGCTCCGACCGCCGACGTGCTCGTCTCGCGCGAGCCGCACACGCTCGACTCCCTGCCGCTCGCCGCGCGAGTCGGCACGAGCAGTGTCCGACGCGCCCGCCAAGTCCAATGGCTGCGCCCGGACCTCGTGATCGAGGAATGGCGAGGCAACGTGCCGACCCGGTTGCGAAAGCTGCGCGAGCGTTCCGACATCGCCGCGATCATCCTCGCCGAGGCGGGACTGCGCCGCCTCGGCTACGCGTTTGCCGCTGGACGACTGATGAGTGCCGAGGGCGAGTTCTGCGTCTCCTCGCTCGCCGAGCATCTGCTGCCCGCGATCGGCCAGGGCGCCGTCGCGCTGCAAAGCCGCGCCGGTGACGATCGGATCAATTCACTCCTCGCCCCGCTCAACCACGAGCCGACTTGGCTCTGCATCCGTGCCGAGCGCGAGCTCCAGCGCTTTCTCGCTGGCGACTGCTCGCTCCCCGTCGGCATTCGCTGCCGGCTCGACGGCGATCGGCTGGACCTCGCGGCCATTCTATTCGGAGCGGAAGGAGAAGCCCCTCGCCGCGCCGAAGCCAGCGGCGCTGCTTCCGAACCGGAGCGCGTCGCAGGAGAATTGTTTCGCGCATTGGGTTGAACGGAGCGCATCCCCGGTTGCGCCCCTCTCCGAGCCCGTGTTTCATCCCCGCCCTGCCTGTGCGCTACCTTAAGGTCACACTCTTCATCGGCTTCCTCGTCAGCCTCGCGGTCACGTGTCTTTACGAGTTGGGCGCGTTCTTCCAGCTCGACCTCGCGCTCTCGGGTTTCCTTGGTCGCGGCGCACCGACGCCGCTCGGCGACCGCGCGCTGCAATACCCGCTCTTCATCATTCTCGCGTTCGGCATCGCGTGGACCACCGTCGATATCCCGCGCATGTCGCTGAAGATCATCGTCGCCTCCGCGGCGTTGCTCGAAGTCTTCGCGGCCACGTGGATCCTGCACATCGTCGGCATCTTCTTCTCGTCGTTCGCCAGCGTCGCATCGGTCGCGCTGGCCTTCCTCGGCGCCATCGCCTACGCGCGGAGCGAAGGCGGCATGAGGAAGAAGATCGTCTCGACCATCTTCGGCGATCGCATCTCGAAGAGCACGTTCGAGGAGCTGGTGAACTCCGACCTTCCGCTCACGTTTGAAGGTGAACGAACCGAGGCCACGATCGTCGTTTGCGAGATCTTCAACCACCACGAGCTCACCGAATCGCTGCCGGTGAATGACTACGTCGCGCTGCACAACGCCTTCCTCAAGAACGCCGCCGACTTCCTCGTCGAGCGCGGCGGCTATCTCGATGAGTGCGACGGCGAAAGCCTGCGCGCTGTGTTTGGCGCGCCGATCCCGCATCCCGGCCATGCCTCGATGGCGTGCGAAGCGGTGCTCGCCCTCTGCCGTCGCCTCGACGAGGTGAACGATGAATGCGCGACGGTGTGGGGAAAGAAGTTCGACTACCGGATCGGTGTGAACAGCGGCGATGTCGTCGTCGCCGCCTACGGCTCCGGTCGCGTGGGAAATTTTTCCGTCGCCGGCGAGCCGGTGGAATTCACCCGCCGACTCTGCGCGGCCAACACGGTCTATCGCTCGCGCATCCTCATCGGCTGCGAGACCTTTGGCGCGAGCGAGGCCGACGTCGAAGTCCGCCCGATGGAGCTGATCCAGCGCTTCGCCGAAGCGAGCAGCCGCGAGGAGGTCTATGAGTTGCTCGCGCTCAAGCATGGCTTGACCGAGGAGGAGACGAAGCGCCGCGACCTGTTCTGGAAAGGTATCGTGTATTACCGCGAGGGGCTGTGGGACGAAGCGTTGGCGATCTTCGAAAGCATCCGGCATCCCGATGGGCTCGATGGCCCCGTGGAGTTTTACATTCGCCGCATCGAGCAACTGCGCGCCGGCTTGCCGCAGCTCGATTGGGCTGGGCGATGAAGCGCGTCGATTATCCGCCGGCGATCAAGTCGCTGGTCGGCGAACTCAAGCGGATGCCCGGCATCGGTCCGCGCAGCGCCGAACGCATCGCGCTGTGGATGATCCAGAGCCGCGATTCCCGCCCCGCCGAGATCGCGCGCGTGATCGCCGACACGACGCAGACGATCCACTCCTGTCCTCGCTGCGGATTTTTCGCGACCGGGACGTTGTGCGACTTTTGCGCCGATGAAAGCCGCGACCCCGCCTCGTTGTGCGTGGTGGAGCAACCGACCGACATCCTCCCGATGGAGCGCACCGGCGCCTTTCGCGGGCGCTACCACGCGCTCGGCGGACGCCTTGCGCCGCTCGATCACATCGGGCCGGAAGACCTGCGCATCGACGCGCTCATCGCCCGGGTGAAGTCCGAAGCGCCGACGGAAGTGATCCTCGCCCTCGGCGCCGACGTGGAAGGCGAGGCGACTGCGAACTACATCGCCGGATTGCTGCGCGAGCTGCCGGTGAAGATCACGCGTCTGGCGCAGGGCCTGCCGGCCGGCGGTGGGCTCGAACACGCAGACGAGTTGACTCTGAGCCGCGCGCTCTCAGGACGCACTGCGGTGTGAGCGTCGCGATCCACTGGTTTCGCCGAGATTTGCGGCTGACGGACAACAGCGCGCTCAACGCTGCGGCCCGGCGCGATCAGCTCGTGCCCGTGTATCTCGTCAGCGATTGGCGCGACTCGCATGAATGGTGCGGCGCGCCGCGGCAGGAGTTTCTCTGCGGTTGCCTCGCCTCGCTCGCCAGAAACATCGAGCACAAGGGCGGGCGGCTCATCATCCGCAGCGGCAGGGCGGATGAAGCGCTGGAGCGACTCGTCCGCGAGAGCGGCGCGACGGCGATCACCTTCAACCGCGATCCCGATCCATTCGGACGCGCGATGGAAGCGAAGGTCGCCGCGATGGCCGAACGGCTGGGCGTGGAAGTGATCGCGTGCAAGGACCACGCGCTGCACGAGCGCGACGAAGTGCTCACCGGCAGCGGCTCGCCGTTCCGCGTCTTCACGCCGTATGCGCGGGCGTGGACGAAGCTCGACAAGCCCGCGCCGGGCCGGGCGCTCGCGCGGCTCAGCGTGCCGGAACACTTGCAAAGCGAGCCGCTGCCGAGGCTCGCGACGTGGGGCCTTCGCCCGGACGCGCAGATCATCGAGCCGGGTGAAGCCGCCGCGCGCAAACGGTTCGAGCGTTTCCTCGACGGTCCTGTGCTGGACTACGCAGCGCTGCGCGACATCCCGGCGGCGGAGAGCACGTCCCGGCTTTCGCAAGACCTGCGCTTTGGCACGCTCTCGATTCGCGAGGTCCACGCGCGCTGCATGGAAGTCGCTGCGAAGAATCCCGTGCGCCGGCGCAGCATCGAGATCTTCGTGAACGAGCTGATCTGGCGCGAGTTCTACATGCAGGCGCTGTGGTTCCACCCGGAGGTGCTCGCGCACGAGATGCAGGAGCCGTGTCGCCAACTCGCGTGGCGCGATCACTGGCGTCCGGAGGAAAGGCCCGCTGGCGAGGCGTTCCAGCGCTGGTGCCGCGGCGAGACCGGCTTCCCGATCGTCGATGCTGGGATGCGCCAGCTCGACGCGACCGGCTTCATGCACAACCGTGTGCGGATGATCGTCGCGATGTTTCTCACGAAGGATCTTCATGTCTGGTGGATGCACGGCGAGAGCTGGTTCATGCGCCGGCTCGTCGATGGCGAGATCGCGAGCAACAACGGTGGCTGGCAGTGGAGCGCGAGCACCGGAACGGATGCGGCGCCGTATTTCAGGATCCAGAATCCGTGGTCGCAGTCGAAGCGCTTCGATCCGGATGGCGACTACATCAAGCGATGGGTGCCGGAACTGCGCGACGTGCCCACGGCGCAGATGCACGGTCCGCCGGAGCGTCCGCTCGCGAAGGGCTACCCGCTGCCGATGGTCGATCACGCCGCCGAGCGCGAGGCGGCGCTGGAGATGTTTCGGCGATAGATGAAATCACCGTCGCTCGTCCTCATCCTGAGCGCCCTCGTCGTGGCGGGCTGTGCCAGGTCGCCGCGAGACAGCGCGGAGCAGCGTCTTCGCAAGGTGGACCCCGCGCGCCTGCGTGCGGAAGCGGCGGTGCTCTACAAGAATCTCTTCGCGAGCGAAGCGGCGACTTACACCGTGATCAAATCGAGCGCGTGGCCAGCCACTTTCCGCGCGATCGAGCCGCTGCAAGTCGGCGCGTATCGGGATGGATTCGCCCTCGCGACGCACCGGGACGCGGGTGTGGAGTCCGGGCTCTATGTGCTGCCGGCGCAGATGGATGTCGTGCCGGTGTCGAAGGGCCGCGCCCGTTTCGACCGCGTCGCGGACGGCATCTACTGGTATTCTTTCCAGCCGTGAGTGCGATCGAGGTGCGTCGGATTTCTGCCGGGGAAACGATCGCCGTGCGCCTGCCGATCCTGCGTCCGGGCTTTCCGCGCGAGAGCGCCGTCTTCGATGGCGATGATGCGCTCGACACGTGTCACTTCGGCGGTTTCGTCGATCGCCGGCTCGCCGGCGTCGCGTCGATTTATCGCGTGCGAATGCCGGAGCGGCCGGAGATCGAGCAAGCGTGGCAGCTTCGCGGAATGGCGACGCTGCCCGAGGTGCGCGGCATAGGGATCGGGCGCGCGCTGCTTGCGGCGTGCGAAGACGCGGCGCGCGAACGGAACGCGTCGCTGATCTGGTGCAATGCGCGCGTCACTGCCGCGGAGTTTTACCGCAAGCACGGCTGGGGCGTGCTCGGCGCGGAGTTCGACATCCCGACCGTCGGTCCGCACTTCCGAATGTTCCGCGAGCTTGCGATGCCGGTCGGAAGGTAGGGCGCGGTGTTCCCACCGCGCCGCGGGCCGCTGAGGACAGCGATCCCTACCTACGCGAAGTGCGCGCGGATCGCGGCGACGAGGCCGGGGATGTCGTATTGCCCAGCCTCGACATCGACCTTCATGCCGAGCTCGCGCATCGTTTGCGAAGTGATCGGGCCGATCGACGCGGTCTTCATCTCCTCGGGCCACGGCAAGCCGAGCGCCTTGAAATTCTCCGCCGTGCTCGAGCTGGTGAACGTGATGAGATCCGCGCCCTCGGCCGTGAAGCGCGCGATGCCGCCGCTCACGTCGTCGGTCTCCGGCACGGTGCGATAGACGGGCACGACATCCACGATCGCGCCCAGCTTCGTCAGCGCGTCGGGCAGGACATCGCGCGCCGTCTCCGCGCGCGCGATGAGGACGGTGAGGTTCTCGATCGACTCCGTTTCCTCGAAAGCCGCGACCACCGCCTCCGCGACGAACTCCTTCGGCTGCAGGTCCACGGCGAAACGATACTCGCGCACCTTCGCCGCGGTGGCGGGTCCGATCGCGGCGATCTTGGCCGGGCCGAGTTCGCGGGCGTCGCCGCGGACTTCGTAAAACTTGTCGAAGAACGCCTGCACGCCGTTCGGTGAGGTGAAGACGATCCAGTTGTATTGATGCGCGTGGACGACCGCGCTGACGAACTCCCGCTCCTGCGTCGGTGGCTCGATGCGGATCGTCGGCAACTCATACACATCCGCGCCGAGCGCCCGCAGCTTGCTGGAAAGTGCGCCGGCCTGCTGCCGCGTGCGCGTCACCACGATGCGCTTGCCCCACAGCGGTCGTTTGTCGAACCACGCGAGCTTTTCGCGCAGCGCAGCGACGGTGCCGATCACTGCCACTGCTGGAGCCGCGAAGCCCGTGGACGCGACCTTCTCCGCGATGTCGCTCACCATGCCGCTGAGCACCTGCTGGCGCCCCGTGGTGCCCCAGCGCACGAGCGCGATCGGCATCGTCGCGGGCACGCCGTGCTGCTGGAGCTGATCCATGATCGGGCCGATCCGCTCGACGCCCATGAGCATCACCTTCGTCCCCGGCGCCTTCGCGAGCGCGGCGTAGTCGAGCGTGCTCTCGGGCTTCGTCGGGTCTTCGTGCCCGGTGAAAATCGTGAGCTGTGCCGCGTGCTCACGGTGCGTGACGGGGATGCCCGCGTAGGCTGGCGCCGCGATGGCGCTCGTCACACCCGGCACGATCTCGAAGGAGAGCCCGGCGTCGGCGAGCGCTTCCGCTTCCTCGCCGCCGCGGCCGAAGAGAAACGGATCGCCGCCCTTGAGCCGCAACACGAGCTTCCCAGCCTTCGTCTTCTTGACGATGAGCGCGTTGATCTCCTCCTGCTTGAGCGTGTGCTGTCCGGCTTTCTTTCCCGCGTAGATAATCTCCGCCTCGCGCCGCGCCCACTTGAGCATCTCCTGATTGCAGAGGTAGTCGAAGACGACGACGTCCGCTTCGCCGAGCGCCTCGCGCACGCGCAGCGTCACCAGGCCGAGGTCGCCCGGGCCGGCGCCGGCGAGGATGCAGTGGCCTGTGGTGGAAGCAGCGGTGGTTTTCTTCATCGAGGAAGGCGGAGGCTGGCACGCGGTCGGGGCGTGTTCAAGGAGCGCGCTTTCGTCGCTAGCGCAGTGTGGTCACCAGCAGCCAGAGCCCCGCGGTGCAGATGAGCGCGCCGCCGCCGCGCACGGCGAACGGGACACGAGCGGGCAGCCAGTGGCGAAGCAGCGACATCGCGCCGAGCAGCGGGAGCACGACGAGTTGGTGTCCGAGTTCCACTCCGACGCTGAAACCGCCGATCGCCGCGGCCATCGCGCTGGGAGCGAAGCCTTGCATCGCCGCGACGAGCCCGCCGGCGAAGCCGAGTCCGTGGAAGAGCCCGAAGCCGAACGCGACGCCGAGCCGCGCGCCGAGCAGCGGTTTCGCGGGAAAGAAAACGCTAAGCGCGGCGGCGGCGACGATGCTCGCGGCGATGAGCGGTTCGACCACGCTGGCGCGGACGTGGACGAACCCGAGCACGGCCAGCGTGAGCGTGACGGTGTGCGCGAGCGTGAAGACGGAGACGAGCGCGAGCACGCGCCAAAACCCCGGCAGCGCGAGCACGAGCGCGGCGACGAAGAGCGCGTGGTCCCAGCCGCCCGCGATGTGCGACGCGCCGTGGCGGAAAAAATCCCACGCCAGCCGCCCGCTTGCGGACGCGGGTGAGCGAAACTCGGCGGCGACGCTTTGCGCGAGCGGGACGCTGAGCGGCTGCTTCG
>VFJQ01000029.1 GCA_009885995.1 Verrucomicrobiota bacterium | reverse complement strand
GGGAACTAAGATACTCAACCCCGAGCCTCGCCACTCCTCCTAACCATCCGTCAAACGCTGTCGCTTCCACCACGACCCTTGACAATCCTTCATAGGCGCTGCAGCGCATAGATGGCGATTCGTTCATCGGGAATAGATACTGGTGATACGCCCGACAAAGTGGGCGAGAAAGTAGAGAAACGGCAGAAGCAGAAGAGCCGTCGTGATGTGAAGACCGGAGAGCACGCGTTGTGGTGAGAGCCGGGCGAGGCCGCAAGACGCACCGAGCAGGACCGAGCCGACGGCACCGAGAAAGATCGTCACGAAGGTCGTAATCAGCGGGATGAAGTTGAGGCTGAATGCCGCGCCGCCGGAGATGATGGTGCCGGGAGGCTGCCCCTCCAGAAAGCGAGCCTGATCGCGCCACAGGGAAAACGCGATCGTTGCGGCGCCGAAAGACGCGGCTGAGAAGCCAAATGCTGCGATGCCAAGAGACCGAAAGCGCGAAGCGAGCGGCGGGCTGGGGAGGTCGTCGCAAGGAGGCGTTAGGTCCTCTGCGTCCAACGGTGTCTGACAGGATGTGCATACGCGCATGAGTGAGTTGTTCGTAGCTCCGCAGGCTGGACATATCTTCATGCAGTGCGCGCAGAGTCGCCTAACTCTGAAATCAGCGATAGGGAGGGTTCAAAGGGAAGGTGGGGAAAGACTCGCATAAAAACTGTAGCCCGGCGATGCGTCCGGGAACGCTCCGCAAAGGTATGGGAACCGTTGGCGGAGGCGGGGGGCCGATGCAGAAGCCTTGCAACCACTCTGCAACGCACCCGCAAACCGGTCACTGCTCGTAGTCCTGGGCAAGCTGCGCGGGCACGGGGCGGGAGGTGCGGGCGGGGGCGGCGGCGAAGGTCCATTCGATCTCGATCAGGCCGGCGAGGGCGGCGCTGCCGGGTTGCCGTCCGGAGGCAGCGTCCAGCTCGGCGAAGATCCCGTCGAGTTCGTCGCTGCCCGGCGTGAGGTCGAAGTAGGCGCGATCCTCGCCACCGATGCTCTCCACGTCCGCCGCCCAGACCTCGCGGATGAAGGGCTCGCCGGGGAACTGCTCCGGCGGACGCATGATCAAGCGCAGCGCGGTCGGCACCGTGTCGAGCACCCTGGTCCCGTCGCGGAAGAGAATGTGGACGCGCTGGAGGTCGCGATAGACGAGCACCATCCCCTCTTCGCTCGCGAGGTCGAAGGTCGCGCTCGTCACCTGGCGGGTCCGCACGTCGATCTGCAGCTCGCGCCGGGCGGGCTCGTCGTGGAACCACGGCAGGAAGGCCCCGCCGCTCACGATGAAGCGCACGGGCAGCGAGAGGATCATATCCCCGGTCGAGGCGCGGTAACGTCCCGTCACCACAGCGTCGTAGATGCCCGGCTCCGTGGCGGTCCCGGTGATGTCGGCGGCGATCATCGCGAAGTCTTCGCGCGCCTCGATCAGCACGCCGGCTGGCGCCCCGGAGAGCGCCCACGAGATGATGCCCGCGGCGGGCGCCTCATAGCTTCCGGCGACCACGCCGTTCTGCGCGGACTCGATCTCCGCCGGACCGGTCAGCTCGAATTCATCCGTCGTGGTGGTGAACTCGACGGCCGTCTCCGGTTGCGGCGGGGATTCGAGCTGCACATCGGAGGAGCCGGCGTAGCCGGTCGGCAGGTAGCGGGCGAAGACTTGCACCTGGTAGGCATGGCCGGGCAGCAGTCCGGTGAGCGTGCGGGTGAGTTGCCAGAACGGCACCGTCAGCTCCACCTCGTAGCTGCTGCCGCGCATGAGGCGGATCACCCACACGGATGCCCGCGTGTCCGTATCGGAGGTCGTCCAGCTTACGATCGCCGTCGTGTTGGTGATCGTGCCGACCGCCACACTCCCCGCCTCGGCTACGTCGTCGGCGGTCACGGGGATGAGCGTGGTGGGGTAGAAGCTGTCGATCGAGACCTTCGCCGACGCTCCGTCCGTGTTCACCGCGCGCACCTTCACATCGTTGAGCGCGCCCCACGGAGTCGGTAGCGCTCCCAGATCCGCGAGCTGCGAAGTCGCCGCGGCGCCCGTAGTCGCCCACAGCACGTCGGCACCGCCGCCGTTGAAGAACAGCTCATAGTGCTCGATCGGGTCCGGCGGGCCGGCAGGCCGTTCCCATGTGATGAGCGCGGCCTGCCTGCCGACCGAGCCGGTGCCGCTACGCTGCACATGGCCGCGAAACGCGACCGCTACAAAGTCAGGGATGCCGGGTGCTGCCATAGGATTTAAGTGAGACTTACGAGCCGGTCGGTCGCGCCGCTCAGCGCGAGGGTGAAGGCGCCGCGCGGCCCGTCTGCCGCGGCGACATCGAAGTGAGTGAACCGCAGTCGCACCGCGAGGTGCGCCGAGCTGAGCTGCGTATTGATCGCGCTCTTCCCGCCGATCTGCGCGACGGCCGTCAGCGTATCGCGCAGGATCGTGTGGGTGCCCGTGCCCGTGCCGGTGATGTTCACCGCGCCGCCGCCCAGCGTCGCTTCCACCTTCATCGTGAACTCCCCAAGCCCGTCCGCCATCACGTAGTAGCCCGTGTCCTCCTCCAGGCCGGGCGGAAGCGTGTCGTCGGTGAGCACGAACACCCGCTGCCCTGCCACGCGCTCGTGCGCCACCGCGACGGTGATGACATCGTCCGCTGCCGCGGTGAACTCACCGATCTCCACCGGGTCCGTGCGATCGATCCGCAGCGTGCCTTTGAGCTTCGTCAGCGCATCGCTGAAGGTGCGCGTGTGGTCCACCAGCGGTGTCCACGTCAGCGCATCGATATCGTCATCGAGCCCCAGCTCGGCTGGCAGCTCCGCCGCTTCGAGCACGAAGGTGCCGCGCGCCGCCAGGTGTTCCCTGCTCGCCAGCGCGAACTGCGGATCGAAGAGCACCTCCCAATAGGTGCCCGTGATGAAATCCTCCGCGCCCGCCGTCACGAGAAAGAGCGTCGCCTCGCACTCGACCGGCCACCACTCGTCTTCGTCGCCCTCCACGACTTCAAACCAATGCCCATTCGCGAACGCGATGAAGCTGCCATCCGCGAAGCGCTTCCGCCCGCGCCCCGCGACGCCCGCGGCGAAGACGGCATCGCCATCCACCGCATACACCTTGCCGATCTCCGCGGCGTCGGGTTCGAGCACCTCGTCGGTCTTCGCTGTCACTTCCAGCTCCGCCTCGACGTAGTAAGACAGCGGCGCATAGCGGACCAGCTCGCCCTGGCTGCTCAGCGCGCGCGTGCCCGTGTAGGTCGATTCCACGCTGCTGCCGCTCGACGCCAGCTCGGTCGCCTTGATCGATTGCGGCACGATGTCGGTGATCGTCGCGCCGGGTAGCTTCGTGGGCCGCGGCGTCACGAGCAGGAAGTCCGGGATCACGCGGCTCTGCAGCGTGTTCTTGATCACCGTCGCCGGATCGAGCTGCGCGCCCACCTCGGGCAGCTTGTCCTCCACCACGCCGAGCCGCGCGCCGAAGGAATCGAGGATCGTGCGCAGATCGCCGCTCTCACCAGTCACCTGCTCGATCGTCACCGTGAGGCCGTCCGCGAAGGCCGCGATCGGCTCCATCGCCCGCACATAGATGCGCCAGGCGTTTGTCGTCGGTGCAGCGCCGATCGCTTCCACTTCCACGCTGCCGTCGTTGACGATGCGCGCGGTGTAGTGCGTGCCGTTCACGAGCTGGAGCCCGTTGCTGATATTCTGCACGACCTCGACCGTCACGTCCGAGGTCGCAAAGTCGTGGTCGAGCACAAACTCCGTCGCCGCGCCATTGCCGCGGATATAGACCGCGCTCTTGTCGCCGGTGAAGACCGTGTCGCTGCTGCGCGGCACGTAATCGGTCGGCGACGGCGGCCGCAGCCAATCGACCGGCTCGATCGTCGCCTGCTCCGGCCAGATCAGCGGGCGCAGCAGCGTCACCTCCGTCGAGAAAGCGACCATCGTCTGCGTCGTCTCGCCGGGCAGCGTCACCACCAGCCGCACTTCCAGCGGCAGCGTCACGCTCGGCACGCGCCGCAGGATCACCTCCAGCTCCGCGCGATCGAGAGCGAGCGTGAAGGTCAGGTCGCCAGGCGGCGGGTTCAGCGCCGCGACCGTCATCAGCTCGATATCCGTCCCTTCCAGCTCGCCGGTGAACTCGATGTTCGCCGTGAAGTTCACCGACTCCGTCACCTTCACATTCCCCGCGCCGATCATCGTCTCCAGCGCCGTCTGGATCGTCTCCGCCGTGTCCGCCGTCGTCAGCTCGCGCGTCCGCGCATTCTCGCCCGAGCGGATGAGGAAGGAGCCGCGGAAGTCCGGCGGCACGTTCAGCGCCTGGATCTCGTTCCACGTGAATTCCCCATCGCTCCCACCGTCCTGCACCGCCGCGATGCGCGGCGGATCGGGCAGCACCGCCGCGCCCGCCGTCGTGAACGCGATCTCCGATTGCAGCAGCCGCACGAAGTGCTGCCACACGCCATCGATCTGATAGGCAGAGACGCGCACGAAGCTCACCGGGAAGAGAGTGTTGTCGCGGGCCGTGATGTCCACCTCCTCGGCGCCATCGCCGAAGACGATGCGCCACGAGTCGTCGAGCTTCGCCACCACGGGCGCGCCGTAGAGCGCCGTGACCTCCGTCAGTGCCGTGATCGCCGCGAGCAGTGCCGCCGGGCTGCAATCGTGCGGCACCTCCGCCGTCGTGCTCTCCTCCGTCTGCGCGCCCGCTCCGAATTGCAGCGCAAACTTCCCGCTCTCCGGCCGTGTGTCCACGCGCCCGATCGCTGCTCGCATCGACGCCACGGCCAGCACCGGCTCCACGATCGCCGCGCCGCGCGTCTCGGTGAAGCGCAGCGCGAGCGTCAGCTCCTCGCCGAAGCGATAGGAAGGCGGCGCCCACTCCTCACTCCCGAGGTTCGCGGTCTTCGTGGTGAGGTTGACGGTCAGGAGAGTCTTCATAAAGGCAGGGAGCAGGGAGCAGGGGGCAGGGAGATCGGAGCGGCGCTGGCTCCATGCTCCATGCTCCCTGCTCCATGCCGCGGTGTGAGTTTGTGGCGGTTCATGTCGTTTGCGTGAGCAGCGCCGGATCGAAGGGCTCGGCGAGGAAAGGATAGTCAGGATCGAGCCGGCCTTCGCGCCGCGCCCGCGCCTTCGCCTGGCTGTCCGCCGCGATCCGCGCCGTCTTATCCAGCCCGGCCGTGCTGGCCGACGACGTCGCCGCAGGCAGCGCCGCGTGGTGCCCGCCGCACGTCGGCGTGTAGAAGGTGCCCGCCATCGAGTGCGACGTGACGAGGTTCAGCGCGTCCTGCAGCGCGTCATTGAGCGACGCCACGAGGAAGTTTGTGATCAGCGTCGCCGCGCCGCCCGCGAGCGGCGGCAGGAAGGGAATCGTCGGATCGCCGCCATACTGCCGGAACCACGGCGTTTGATAATTGAGGTTCCAGAAAAGGTTGTGCCGCACGAAGGGCTGCCACGTCCCGTCCGGCTCACTCCCGTTCTCCGCGCCCGGCCCGCTGAGCAGATAGACGGTCGCGATCGGAAGCTCGTCGTAGTTGGGCTCTTCATAGACACGGCCCAGCGCGTCGATGCCTTCCAGCGCGCGGAAGGTGCCGCTCTGCACGCGCAGCACATCGCCCGGCGCCGCGCTTCGCAGGCTGAGCGTCTGCCGCACATTCGAGATCCCCGTCGCCGGCCCATCGTGCAGCGTGATGTCGCTCGTGAGCGCCAGCCGCGGCTGGTGAAGCCACACGTCGCACGCCCGCAGCAGGCGCCGGTTCGCCGGCACGTTGCGCGGATCGATCGACGAGAGATCGCCCGCTTCCAACGCCTCGGCCGTCAGCGCCTCCGGCGGCTCCGCGACGCCGCGATCGGCAAAGAACTTCGGCACGGGAAACTGCGGCGAACCATCCGAGCCCACCGCGCGAAAGCTCAGCGGCAGCGCCGGGCTCATATAGAGCGGGATGTCGATCGGCCCGGTCGATCCCCGCGCGCCGCTGCGGCTGCCGCCAGCCGAGAGCGCCGCTGCCCGCGCGATCTCCGCGCCACCGCTCGTCGCGGTGATGACGCGGCTCAAGTCGCGCCGGAAGCCGCCGCCGAGCCGATCCTGCTCGCGCTGCGTGGTGCGCACGACCGGGCACTCGTGATTCACAAAGCCCGGCTTCACCTGCGCGAACCAACCGCCCGGCCCATAGCTCGCCGACGTCGTCCACGGATGCGCCCACTTCGCCGGCGTCCGCGCGTCCGAGACGCTCCGGCCGATCGGCGACTCGCGCAGTGTGGTGTTGCGTCCGGCTTGCATATCAAAAGAAGACGTGTCGCGCCGCGCCGCTGCCCGCCGGTGGCAGCACGCGCGCGTAGCGCAGGTTGAAGTGGACGATCGGCAGCACCTGCCACGGGTTGCCTTCGCGCCACACGATCATGCAGAGCGCCTGCCGGCCCACTTCAGGCGACAGCGAGCGCGGCGTGCGCGTGTGGACGATCTCGATCTTGCTCTCCGCGGGCAGCTCGCCCTGGGCATCCGGATGCACCTCCACGCAGCACCACGATTCGCCCGCCGCGTTCGCGACCGCGGCCTCGATCGCCAGCTCCGGTTGCGCGGCCGTGGCCGTGCCGCCGATCCGCACGCCCTTGATGGTCGGTTCGCGATTCTCCACCAGCCCGCGCGAGAAGCGCAGCGCGAGCCCGGAGAGCGACGGCTTGAACGGATGCGGATACGTCGCGCCCCGGTCCGGTGCGCTGACGCTGTAGCCGCCCGGCCCGAGCGCGAGCAGCGTGCCTGCGCCCGGCATCGGCTTCGCCGCCGGCGCCGGCTTCGGAGGCCAAGGTATGATCGGGCCGCGTGTGATCATTTCTGCGCGCTCCCATAGACCGGCTGCGGCCAGCCGCCCGGCCCGCTCAGCCAATAAATTTCCTGAATATCAAAGACCGGCCCGCGCCGGCGCCACGGCGAGGGCGCCTTCAGCCAGTCGCGATCCGTGTAGTTCGGCGCCTCGCCCGGCAGTCCGCCCTTGTGGATCCTGCCGACGCCCGATTTCACTCCCGCCAGATCCGTGGCCACATAGCGATAGATGTAGGTGCCTTCGAGCCGGAACCAATCCTTCACGCCAAACATCGGATTGAGCTGTCCGCTCTGCCCGCCGCCGAGCCCCGTGGCCACGCCGCCCGAGAGCGTCGGCGACCAGAAGATTTGATCGCCGATCAGCGTGCCCTCGTAGGCGGTGAGCATCGACTGGATCTCCGGATGCACGAGGATATCCACCTGCGCGAAGCCCGGCTCGAAGCGGTAGTCCGGCGAGTTGCCGCGCGTCTTGAAGGTCACGCTCTTGCCGTCGCCATCCACGCCTTCGAACGTCCACGTCGTCCGCAGCGTGCCGGTCGCGCGTCGCGTCTGCCGTCCGATGAACCACAATCCGCCCGGCACTTCCGGCGCCGCCGGCGTCTCCGCGAGCAGCTCCGCCATCGTCAGCGGCCAGCGGCTCGGCTGCCACATCTGCGAGAGCACGAGCGTGCGGATGCCGATGCGGTCGGTCTGGTCGTCGTCGATGTGGATGCCTGGCTCGCCGTAGATCATCGTTTGGTGAAGTCCATTTGAGTGGCGGCGATCATCACCTGATACCCTTGCTGCTTTACCGTATCGTGCAGCGAGTTGATCGCTGGCGAGGAGTCGCCGCCGCCATTGATCGAAGCCGAGAGCGACGCGAGCCGCGCGATGTCGCCCGCACCGCTGCGCGCATTCACCCGGCCGCCGAGCGCAGCCGTCTCTTCGCGCTGCTTCGCAAAGACCTTCATGCCCGCGCCCTCTTGCGCCTGCCATTCCTGCGCGCCCTCGCGCAGCAGCCGGTTGTATTCACGCACGTAGAGCAGCCGATGCTCCGCCTGCCGCGATCCGCGCCAGTCGTGCTCCAGCCGCTTGCGTTCGATGTTCAGCTCCTCCTCACCCTCGCGTCCGAACTTCTCCTTTTGAATCCGCGCCGCTTCCGCCTGCTTCTCGCGAGCGCGAGTGATCGCCTGTTCGTTCTCGATCGAAGCGTTCTGGTTCTCGCCGCTCAGCGCCTTCATCCACGACGACGGGCTGTTCCAGCGTGGCTTCGCTTCCTCCGCCAGCCGCGCGCGATCCGCTTCACGGCGGGCGATCTCCTCCTTCGCATCGGCAGCCTGCTCGCGTGCCGATCCCGCGCTGCCCTCGAATCCGCCGAGGCGCCCGAGTTGATGTCGCTGCGCCGCGCCCGCAGTCTCATCCGCTAGCCCCATGAGCTTCAGCGCGTGCGCCTGGTTCGACACATCGCTGAGCACCTTCACGAGCGCCGCGATCGCCACGGCGCCGGTCGTGCCGGCCGCGCCACCGATGCCGCCGAGCGCATTCGTCACGCCGCCAAAGCCGCCCGCGCCGATCGTGCTCTCCGCGAAGTTCGCGCCCGCCCGTCCGAGCCGAGAGAACATCCCCATCCGCCGCGCTTCGCCCGCCGCCTGCGCCTTCTCGATCGCGAGCTGTTCGGCCTTCTGCCTGGTGATCACGTGCTCGGCCGTCGCGCGTTCCTTCGCGAGCCGCGCGAGGTCGCCTTCCAGCGCCCGCGCATCGCCGCGCGCAGACTTCGCCGCGTCGCCCATGCCCTTGCTCTCGTAGGCGGCCGCCGCCTGGTAGAGCTGTTTGATCTTCGCCTCGGTCTCCGCGAGCGCGTTGCCTGCGGATTCCTGCGTGATGCGGACTTTGACCTCTTCAGGCATCGGGAGCCTCCGTGGTGGAAGCGGCGCCCTCGCCGCTTCGCGCTCCTGCAAGCGACGAGGGCGTCGCTTCTACATCGCGCAAAGCATAGGCTTCCCCGCTCACCTGCCAGCCTTCGTTCCGCCGCATCGCCGCGACGAGCATGAAGGCTCGATCGACGCGCAAACCGAGCGCGGCCGCGGGATCGAGGCCGCACTGCGTGACCAGGCACGCGAGCATCGGCAGCCAATCGCCGAAGCCGTCCGCGTCGCCCGTGGCTGGGTTCTGTGGCGTCATGCGCAGCGCCGAGGCGAAGGCCGTCTCGACGGCGCGCGCCATCGCCACGACCACACGCACCGCGTCGGCCGGCTCGAGCCCTTCCTCGCCCAGGACGAACGCCGCGAAGGCCGCGTCGAGGTCCACGCCCGTCTGCGGCAGGCCGCCGCACAGCAGCGGCGAACGCGCCGCGTCCAGATCGATCCAGCCCTGCATGGTCAGCGCCAGCTCGCCGGCCCGCTCCGAGCGCCACGCCGCGGCGATGCAAGCCGGTTGCCAGTCGCTTTGCATCGCGCCTGCAAGATCGTTTCCGAGTTCGCGGAGTTGCTGTTCTTCTTCGGCAGTCATGGCAGCGAAGGGGCAGAGTGATCAGTGATCAGTGCGGCTTCGCCGCCAGTGGTCAGACTGATTACTGACCACTGATTACTGATCACCAGCGTCCTCATGCCGTGAACGGCGGAATCCACACCGCGCTGATGGCATACATCTTCCCGCGCTTGCTCTCGAACTTCGTCTCCACGCTCTCGATCCGGTAGTCCGCGGAATGATCCGGCGCGCCCGTCAGCGCCAGCACGCTCTTCTTCGCCGGCGCTGCGGCCGTGGAGAGCAGATCGAGCTGGATGGTGCGCAGATAGCCATGCGAGGCCGCGCCGAGGATCGTGCCCACGGGCGACGGTTCATCCTCGGTGATCGTGAGCTGCTGCTCGATCGTGAGCCCGTGCAGCACGCCGCTCGCGTGCCCGAGCCCGTGCGTGCCGTAGATCAGCACGCCGCCGGGATAGACGATCGTCAGCGCGCTCTGGTCCGGTGTGAACGCATCGAGCCCCGTGCCCGCCGCGCCGCCGGCGCCGATCACCATGTCCGGGAACCACGTCGCCTGCACGCTCGCCGTCTTGCGCTGCCCGAGCCGCCACGTCTCCACCGCGCGCGACGCCAGCACCACGCCGCTCGCGATGCCGGAGACGGTGATGGCCACGCCGTCCGAGAGATCGAGGAAGTCGGTCGATCCGTCCGTGACTTCGGCGCTGAAGTTCAGCTCCGCCTTCGCCGAGTGCAGCGCGAGCGCGACGTTGTCGCCGCCCTCGTCGTCCATGAGCTGCCGCGAGACGGCATCGCGCAGCGAGTAGCTCGTGCATTTGCCGGTGAAGAGATGGGGCGCGGTGATCGTGCTCCAGGTGATGGTTTGGCCGTATCTGTTCATGTGGTGGTGTGGCTGGTCTGATTACTGATCACTGATGACTGATCACTAGTAGGTGCTGGGTTGAAGGCCGTAGGTGGCCTCGAAAATCACGTCGATCATGCGGGTGTTGGCCGCGAGTCCCTCGAAGCGCGTGGAGGGATTCCAGATCATCTCCGTGGGCTTGCCCGCGAGCTGGAGCGGATGCGCGAGCATCTCGCCGAAGGCCTGCCAGTGCAGCGCCGCCATCACGTCGTCCACGAGGTCATAGGCATCCACGCCCGTCTTGTTCATCTGCGGCTGCTCGATGATCGTGACGCGCACTTCCGCCGACTCCACGAAGACGAACGGCACGCCCTGGACGATGCGCGAAGGCAGCGGTGGCCACACGTAGAGCCCGATCTCGCGCCCCGCCGCCGCCGCTTCCACCTTCACCGCCATGTCGCGGGACTTGAACTCCACGATCGGCACCGCCTTGCGCAGCAGCGCGAGGTTCACCGTCCACGCATCGAGCGCCGGCGGATCGCCGAGCGCGGTGATCGTGACCGTGTCGTCGTTCGTCAGCCCGATCTCGAAGTCGGTCCCATTCACGAGCACCGTCTCGCCCGCCAGCACCGACGCGTAGAGCGCCTTGGTGCCGAAGCCGTGCGGGATCGCGAAGATCGAGCCCGTGCCATTGCCCACGGTGGCCGTGTGCGTCGCCGCCAGCTTGGCGGCGATGGCTGCCTGGAGATCGGTCGCGGCGCTCATGGCTTACCAGGTCGCGTTACCGCCCTTGCTGGTCAGCGTGTTTCGGGTGATTGCGCCGTCGATGTAGGAACTCCGCCCGACTATGAGTTCGTCGCAAGTCACGTTGCTTGCGCGCAAATCAACCCCGTCGATCGTAAAGTCGCCACTAGTCCCGGTGCTGCCTCCGCCGTAGCCTGTGCCGCCAATAGTGGTGAGATTTCCTAAAACAACCAGCGGCCCTAGTAACTCAATAGTGCCGCCGTTTCCGCCGTTCACAGAGCCGTCTGTCGAGCTGGCATCGCCGCCGCCGAAGGCGCCGATGTAGCCGACCATTCCAGTCCCGCCGATCTTCACGTTGCCGCCATTGCCGCAAGTGTAGGTGTTGGCTTCGTCCACAGTCACATTGCCACCATTGGCATAGACGTTGATGTTCATCCCTTCGACGTTTACTTCTACGTCCTTGCCGTCTCCGGTATTCGCGTTGGTTGTGTCGGCGGCCTGCCCGAAGATATTCAACTGAGTCAGTAAGTTTCCGAAGGTTTGGACTCCCGGCCCGCGCAGCGTGCGGCACAGCGCATTCCAGTTCGCCGCCAGGGTGATGGAGAAAGTGCCAACCCCGAAGTCGATCGCGAAGGTCTGACCCGCCGCGACGCCCACCGTGTAAGCCTTCCCTCCGGTCAGATAGGGCGTCGAGAGCGAGCCATCGCCAGTCGTGTCGTTGCCGGTGCTTTTGACGTAGTAAACCCGCGGGTCGCTGATCGCGCCGCCGCCGCCGCCCAGCGCCTCGATCTTGTCGCGAACCGCGTTCTTGGTGGGCACCGCCGTCGATCCGTTCCAGCTTGTCGCATCGTAGGCGGTATCGTCTCCGGTGATCGTGTTTGCGCTGTGCGCGATGGTCTTATTGGTCAGTGTGCTCGTCGAGCTGATCGTCGGCACCGCCACGCTCCCGATCGTGATCCCCGTCGTGAAGTCCGGCGACGTGCCGAAGACGAGCACACCGGTGCCGGTCTCATTCGAGATGACGCCCGCGAGCTCAGCCGAGGTCGTGGCTGCGAAGACGCTCAGTTTATTCGCGACGTAAGCCACGGTGCCGCCGTTTCCTACGGCCACGGAGGCAGCATCACTCCCGCTCAGCGTGATGCTGTTTGAGACCGTGAATGTCTTGAAATCGGCCAGGGTAAAGCTCCCCGTCGTCGTGGTAATCACCAGCCCATTGAGCGTTCCCGTGGCGGCCCCGATGTTTCCATTCGCGAAGATCGCCGCGCCCGTTCCGTTTTCGTCGGACAAGACTCCCCGAAGTTGAGCGCTGGTCATGGCAGCGAGCATCGAGTTCGTCACTGCGCCGGCATCGATCGTCCACGTCGCCCCGCTGGCACTGACGGTAATGCTGCCCTTGTCTCCATCGCTCACGCCGCCGCCCGTCGCGATGGTGAGTTCGCTGCCGCTATCGAGCTTGAGCCGCAGCGTGCCATCGGTGTGCAGGCGCAGGACGGCGGTGTCGGTGGCGGGTGTCGCCACCGAGCTGGATTCGCGCAGCAGCACGCCCTTGAGATAGGGCGTGGTGACGCGCGTGCTGGGGACATAGTTGACGCCGGGATTGATCGTCTGCGCCACTGAGGCGGCGCAGAGGAGGAGGCTGGTGAGCAGGGATCGGCTAAGCATAGGGATCATGGTGTGTGGTGTTGGTGGTTACAGGCTGGAGGTCTGGACGCAGAGCGGCGTCCAGGCGCCGCTGCGGAAGATGAAGGTGGCAAACAGGATGACGGCTCCATCGGCCTCGCCGGGCTGCGTGAGCAGCAGCGTGCCGCCCGCCGTGCCGTTGCGGATCTCGAGAGTCGGGTTCGCGTGGGCGGGCAGCTCCGCGCGGATATGCACCTTGTCGCGCTCCTGGGGCGACGTGGTGCCGAGCACGACCTTGCGCGTGTAGGCGCCGGCGCCAGCGCCGAGCTGCAGCAGCAGGTCGAAGACGCGATTGCTCGCGCCGATCGCCGGCGTGGTCGTGCCGGTCGAGGATAGATCGTCGCTGTCGTAGTCCGCTCCGCCGTTATAGTGCGGCCCGCCTTCGCTCGTCTCCGGCCCGACCACGATCGGCGGCTGCACGGTCACGGTGAGGTTCGGCGTGACGCGGCGAATGCCATCGATCACCGCGACCAGCTCGGCGTTCACGGCCGTCGCCGTCTTGTCCGTCATGAACGTGGCCAGGCGCGTGTCGCTCGCATCGAGCAGCGCCGTCCACACGCGGTCGGATTCCGACGTGAAGTCCTCGGTGTAAGCCAGCACATCCGAGTCCGCATCCGGCGAGCCAAGCGCGAGCTGCAGCGCGCCGACCGTGCCCGGCGCGCCGGTGAAGGTGACGCGCACCGGCACGTCCGCGCCGAGCTTGATGATGGCGGCCAGGACGAGCTTGGCGACGCCGGTGACGGGATCGTAAGTGAGATGGATCATGATGGGGTTTCTTGGTCGAAAAAGCTGCGCGCGCCGTCTGCCGCGGCCTCGGTCCATTCCGCCCCGCTCGGCAGGAGCGTGCGGTCCTGTTTTTGGTGGACGCTCTTCACGAGCTTGTAGAGCGCGATCGGGCCATCCGGGCCGGGCATCATGATCATGCCCTTGGCGATGAAGAGCCCGAGCTGCGTCCACAGCTCCGCGGGCCGGCGATTGTAAGCGATCGCGTTCACGGGGATCGCGAGGCACTGCGACTGGCGCGGCGTGATCGTCACGTCGCGCAGCGCGCGGATCATGCCGACGTGATTGATGGTGAGCGTCGCCCCATTCGGGTCCGCGGCGACGGGAGCGGACTCCACCGCGCGCGCTGCCTGTTCCAGATGCCCGGAGGGCGAAGCGCCGAGCTTGATCGCCGTGGCGTGCCGGGAGCCTGCCAGCGCCGCGAGGTGTTCGCGCGTCTTCTCGCGCACGGCGAGGCCCATGCGCTCGCTCAGCCGCGCGCGGCTTTGTGGGCCGGTGACTTTGCCCGCCAGGCGGCTCAGGCCCGCCGCATTGAAATCGATCGTGACCTTCACGTTCATGCCGCCCACCTCGCTTCCAGCACGGCGCGCAGATCCGGCGCGAGCCGGTCGAACCGTGCATTGAGTTCCTCGGCAGTCGGCGCGAGCCCAGCCTGCATCGGCGCGGGCTTCGCATCGCCGTGGAGCAGACCGCGCTGCGCGCACTCCGCGCGCGGCACCGCGCGCCAGTCCATGCCGCTGTTGAAAGCGAACGGCGGGAAGGGATGGCCGAGCGTGTCCGAATAGTCGCCGCCCGCGCCGTCGCCGAGCGCCTGCCAGATCGGCGAATCCTTCAGCGCGATCATCATGGTGGAAGCGGCGCCCCCGCCGCTTCTCTCCGCAAGCGACGAGGCGTCGCTTCCACCCAAGGCTCCTACCCAGCCGACGCTCTCCCCCGCTTCCGCCCAGCGCCGCGGCCAGCCGGATGTGTGGCTCTTCGCCGAGCCACGCTCGACTTCACGCCAGCCCAGCCGCACCAGCTCCCAAGCCGGGAACATGTAGCGCGCGGCGTCCGTGTTGCCTTCGAGCACGCGGCCGTAGTTGCGCGCGATGGCGACGTTCGTCTTGAGCAGCAGATCGATCCGCGGCGCGCTGCTGAGGTCTTGCAGCGAGCCACGCTCGGCCGGCGTCATCTTCCCGAAGTCCTCGGGGAAGCCCGTCGCCGGATCGTAGCCCAGCTCCGCGAGCTTGCGCATGAGCCGCAGCCGCGCCTCGGCCATGCCGATCCTGCCCGCGAGCACGTCGTCGATCACCTCGGCGACGTATTCGAGATAGTTGAGCGAAGTCGTCTGCGCGCTGAACACCGAGCGCAGATGGATCTCCGAGCCGAGCCGGCGCAGATCCACACTCTTGAGCGCAGTCGGCATCGGCCGGCGCCGCTGCCAGTGCGTGAGCGAATCGGTGACGACGGGATCGTGGTCGAACGAGATCACGATGCACTGCCTCCCTGCTCCCTGCTCCCTGCTCCCTGCTTCCCACTCATCCCCACGATGATTTCGCTCCCGAGCTGCAGCGCGAGCAGATCCGCCAGCGCCGGCGCGTCGCTCATCTGCTCGAGATAATGCGGCAGCAAGGCCCGCAGCCCCCGCAGCGCCGCCAGATCGCCCGCGTGCAGAGCCGCCGCGATGCCTTTGCAGAGCGGCTGCATATCCTCTTTGAAAGCCTCGTCGGCTTTGCTTTTGAAGTCCGCCAGGCTTTGCGCGTCCGCTTGGTTTTCCTCGCTGGTGGCGAGGGCGGCGATGGCGCGGCGCGCTTGGGCCGGCGGCAGATCGGACACGAGGGTGAGCATGGTGCGCAGGCTCATGCGTCGGCGCCGGTGTCGGCCGGCGCATCGGGGTTCGCGTATTTGCCCGGCGTCGCGGGATGCTGCACGCCGGGCCTCGGCACGGGATGCCCGCGCGGGATGAGCTTGTTCTCGCTATTCCAGCTCCCAAGGTTCGCCACCGTCTGCGTCGCCGGGTCGTCCGGCGCTTCCACGAGCACCTTGCGATCGGCGATGCGCAGCAAGTCGCTCAGGTCTTCCTTGCGCGTCGCGCGCTGGTCTTCGCTCAGCGGCAGGCCTATCCGCTCCATGAGCGCGTAGAGCGCCATGCGGACGGTGAGCGCCTTCAGGCTGCGCGGCACCTTCGTTACATCCGTATCGAGCGGGTTGGCGGCCGAGACGGCGCGCCGCACACGGGCGACGGCCGACTCGATCGCATCTTCGCTGGGGACCACATCACCAACCGACAGCGCGTCCGCGTTTTCGAGGATCGTGCCGTAACCCGCCGCCTTCAGGTCGTCTTCGGTGATGGGAACCCAGCGCTCGTCGGGCATATCAGTTCAGCAGTGCCGTGAGCGCGCGGAGGAAGGCGGCACGCTCGGCGATCGCCGGGCGCTTGCCTTCGTTGAAAGCCCAACCGTCGCCGGGACCGTGCTTCTCTTCACGCTCGGCAGCGCCGAGTTGCCCGGCGAGCCAGGCGCGGCCCGCGGGCGACGCCAGCGGATCGGCCTGCGCCGCCGCGGATGCGGCTGGAAGTTTCGGTGCGCGAGCCATCGTTAGTCGCGCTGGATTCCGAAACGCACCTTCAGCGAGCTGGTCGCCGAGTAGGTCGGCGTGCCGCTGGTGGTGATGATCGCGAAGAGGTTCGCGCTGCCGCTGGCCTTGAGCGTGAGGTTCAGCGGGATCGACGCGACGCCATAGCCGCCCGTGCTCACGTAGTCCGCCGCCGCGACGTGGACGCGCTGGATGAGCTTGCCCGCGTCGGTGTCGTGGACGGTGAGCGCCGCCGCGTCGGTGTAAGTGCCGGCTGCGGGATCGGCGTCGAAGATGAGCACGTCGAGCACTGCGGCCTGCGTGCCTTTCTCGATCACGGTCAGCGTCTCGAATTTGCCGGTGCCGCCGCTCACGCGCATCGCGCTCGTGAGCGTGAGCTTTCCGCCGACCACATCGCCCGCCTGATACGCACCCGCATCGACCGTCACGGTCGGCGAGAGGATCGTGCGGCTCGTGCCGGTGAAGCCGAGCTGGCTCTCCGTCGCAGCCGGGGTGACGGCGAGCGGCGTCATGGACGCGATGCCTTGCACGGTGAGGACCCCCGCGTCGGCGGTGCCGGCGGTGCCGGTGCCCGTGACGGCACCCCCATTGCCGGCGATTGCGCCCTCGATGGATGAGGCGATGGCCGCGATATTGACGGCGGTTTTGTGCTGGATGATCAGCTCGCTGTCGCCGGTCTGCGGGGCGGCGGGGTCATACGAGAGGTCCGTCGCGATGACGGCGCCGACGATCGCCACGAGGGCGAGGATAGGAGCGAACTGTTTTAACTTGGTCTTCATGGTGATGATTTGAGTTGTTGGTTTTGCCTTGCACCTCGAAACCCGCCGGCCCTTGCGGACCGGCGGGTGATTCAGGCGTGGCGGATCAACCGCCGAGGAATCAGGATCAGGCGCTGGTGATGACCATGCCCGCGCGGCGCTCGCCCACGGCGGCGCCGAGCATCACTTCGGGACGCCACTCGGCGTAGCCTTCGCGGAGCGAGACATACTGGACGAGCAGCACGCTGATGCCGCCGGGCACCGTCACGGTCGTGACCGAGCCGGGCACCATCGCGCCGACCGCGGCGGTGATGTCGTTGGGCAGGCGGCTCTTGAGGATGAGCGACGCCTTGTTTCCGGCGAAGCCGACGCGGCTGTTGCTCGCCGGGAACCACGGCGCGTTCATCGGGTTGAAGCCTTGCAGCTTCGGCAGCGCGCCATCGGTGATCACCTCCGGCTTGTGCATCGCGGCGAAGAACGTGTTGAACGTCGGGTCCTGCGCCAGCTTCGCGTGATAGGCACTGTTGAGCAGCGCGAACCGTTCGCTCATCGGCACCTCGTTCACATCGAACGCGGCCTTGATGTCGCCGAGGCTCGCCATGTTGAAGTCGGCGAGCGCCTTCACATAGGTCGGGTAGAGGTTCGGCACCTTGCCGCCGCCGAGCGTGAACGTGAGCGCGGCGCCGGTGGCCGTGGCTGCGCGCGTGAGCACGGCGTTGGTGCCGTCCGTCACGCTCGCGATGTAGGTGTTGCTCGGGATGCCCGTGCCGCTGATCGCCTGGCCGGGATACATCTCCGCCGTGCTCGTGACGCTGATCGCCGTCGAGCCATCGGTCGTCGCGCCGCCGCCTTCGCTCACGCCTTTGTAGGCGTTGAAGTTCGCGGCGGTCAGCAGTGCGGTGAGCTTGTTCACCGCATAGCCGCCCAGCGCGTAGAGCGCCATCGGCGCCTGCTCGGCGAAGAGGTTGCGCACCGTGCTCGCGAGGATGTCCTGGCCGAAGACCACGGGCACGCCCACGTGCTCATCGAGCGTCACCGGCACGTCCACGCTCTGCGCCGGGCTGACCGTGTTCCAGCCGACCGGGCGGCCGGCGTCGTCCACGGCCGTGCTGCGCGTCTGCACCGCGTGCTTGAGGATGATGCGCGTCTTCTCGGTCTGGTTGAGCAGGCCAGGGGCGTCGGAGAAGTCCGAGGTGATCGCGCCGAGCATGGGATACTCGTATTGCAGCAGCGGCAGCGCGCGCTGAAGCACGAGCGTGCCGGAGAGCAGGCCCACTGCGGCGTCGCTGTTGTCCGCGGCTTTGATCGCATCCTCCAGCGGCATCGAGGCGATGGCCGGGTTCTCGGCGATGTCTTTCGCGAAGAGCGCCGCGGCTTCCAGGGCGAGCCGGCCCTTGGCCTTGTGCGTCTCGAAGGAGAGCGGGATCGCGGCGTTGCGGCACACGATCGCAGCGAACTCCTTCATCGTCGCGTTCGGCGCCTCCGCCGTGATCGTGACGTGCGGCGAAGTGATGCGCGTGCCGAGCGCGGGATTGCCCTGCATGGCTTTGATCACATCGCAGAAGCCGGGATCTTCCGTGGCGCGAGCGACGAGCGCCTCCTGCGTCTTGGTATCCTTGGCGGCGATCGCGCCGCGTTCGACGGCGCGCTTCACCTCGGCTTCCGCGTCGGTCTTATTGCGCGCGGCGATCGCGTCGCCCTGGGACTTGTTCTTCGCCTTGAGCGACTCGACTTCGAGTTGCGCGGCGTTGACTTTGATCTCGGCATCGTTCTTCGCGATCTTGCTCGCGATGAGTTCGTCCGACTCGTTCCTGGCTTTGAGCGCGGCCTGCTCCGATTTGAAGCGGTCGTTCTCAGCTTGAAGCTCCTGATTCTTGGCACGGAGCGCCGCCAGTTCTTGTTCTGTCATGGTGTTGTTGTTTGTTTGGTTTCCTGACTCGATGGCGGCGCCATCGTCCTTGGCCCATAAGGGCAAGATGGTGTGGAAGGCCGCGTCGTTCACGAGTCCCCCCATGTTAGGCTTCGCGTTCTCGCGGCAGACGATGCGCGCGGAGGTGGCCGCTTTGTTATCGACGTGGAACACGGGCGAGAATTGCCGCCACTCCTTCCCTTCGACGCTGGCCTTGCCGCTCGCCGTCCATTCGCCGCGGGCGTAGATGCCGGAGGCCGGTTCGTCCTTCCACACGAACTCCTTCACCCAGAAGCTCGCCGCCCCGTCCTCGTGGTTGAAATCGAAATACGCCGCCTTGTTCCGCGCCGCGAGCGCGTGCCGCTGCTGCTCCAGCTCCGACGCGCCGACGCGATCCACGAGCACGGAGATCGGCTTGCCGATGCCGCCGCCGAAAGGCGTGATCGTCTGCACTCCCGCCGGCATATACATCATCTCGCCCGTCGCCGTGACGGGCAGGTTCACCGCCGCGCGGCATAGGATGGAAGAGTCGAGTGCGGTCATAGCGTGTCGGCAAAGGCGCGCAGCTCGCGCGTGAAGATGGCGTCGTCGTCGATGGCCGCGATCTCGCCGAGGCGGTTGACCAGCACGGGATCGGCGTTACCGTTTCCGTAATCCGACGCACCGCTGGCAGCAGCGATGGGGTGCCGGACGCCAGCGGGCGGCTGCTCGCCCGTGTTGGCCCTCTCCTTCCCGCTGAGCCGGTTCGCGACCTTGGATGGCTTCGCGATGTGGAGATTGAAGGCGTAGCCGTCGTGGGTATCGACGATGACCAGGAAGCCGCGGCGGCGTTTCGCATCGCGATACACCTTGCCGTAGTTTGTGCGCTGCTCGCCCTTTACCGTGAGCACTGCGGACTTGCCGGTGCGCACGGTATCGCGAGCCCAGCCGAGCAGTTCCTTGCGCGCGGCGCCGTCTGCCTGGCGATCGAGCTTCTGTTTCAGCTCCGCGCCGAAGCTCACCGTCGTGCCGTTCGTGTCCGTCTCGGTGAAGCCATCGGTCAGTTGCCGGTCTGCCTCCGCGACGCTGATGCGCGGCGGCGCCTCGCCCTCGGGGATGCCGCCGGTGAATTGGTTGCCGTGAAAGGGATGGCCTTCACCATCCGCGGCGGCGAGCGCGTCGCGCGCGGCGTCCGTGTCTGCGTCGTCGTCTTCCGGCAAGGCGTCGCTTTGCGTGGTCGTGCCGCCGATCGTGTCTTCCTCATCCTCCGGCGGTGGCAGGCCATACTTCTTCCCGAGGAAGTTTCGCGAAGTCTTCACGCCGGCCGCGATCAGCGCCGCATCGCGCTGCGCTTCATCGAGTCCGCCCTCCGCGTCTTCGAGGAGGCGCACGGCCGGGCACTCGTCGGCGTCGCCGTAGTTCAGCGTGAGGATGCTGGGCAGGAGCTGCGTATTAAAGACACGGCACGCGTAGCGGCCGGCCGCTTCGATCCGCTTCTTCTTCACGTCGCTCTCGACCGTGCCGAAGGCTTGCCCGCCCACGGCGCTGCCTTTGCCGCCGCTCTGCGTCTGGCCGAGGATGAGTAGCCGCGCATAGCGATCCGCGCGATCGAGCAGCTCGCCCTGGGGCGAGTGGTCGCCGGTCTTGCCCGTGTCCTTCAACTCCAGCGTGGTGCCCGAGGGGAACGCAGCCCAGCCGGCGCTGCCCATGTTCTGGAGCATCGAGCAGATCGCATTCACCGTCTCCTGGGGTGCGGTCGGGTCGTAGTTCGCCCAGCGGAAGGGCAGGCCGAAGATCTGCGCGAGGTTCAGCAGCCAGTCGGCGGAGAAGTTCGCCGCGCACCACCACCAGGCGAGCGGGCGCAGCAGCGCGCCGCCGAGCGCCGTGCCGCTCTTCGCCTTGTGGATGCCGATCAGAAACTTGTTGGGCGGGAAGGCGCCGACGACCGCGGGCTGGCCCGCCGGAGTTCCGAGCGCGGATGGGTTCAGCACGCCCTGCGCATCCACGCGCAGGCCGAGCCGCCCATTCACATCGAACGCGAAGCAGACCGGATGCACCCACCACGTCGAGCGCGGCGCGAGCATGGTGCCGCCGCCCGGCGCGCTGACGGCGTGCCAGTCGATCTCCAGGCACGTCACGCCGCGAAACCAGCCGTCGATGATGTCGTTCAGCGTGCCTTCGCGGTCGTTCTCGTCGTTCGCGGCATCCGGCGCCATGCGGCGCAACGCGGAGCTGGCGAGCTTGCACCGCTCGATCGCGCCGGGCGTCGGGTCTTCATCCTCCTCGGCGAAGGGCTCGAAGATCATCTTCAGGCACGAGACGCCATCGGTGAGTTCCTGCGCGCACGCGGCCAGCTCGGGCCACGAGTCGAGCATGAGGTCGAAGAGTTCCCATTGCTGCACATGATTCCCGGCCAGCGCCGAGCGCAGCACCATCTCGATGTATTGCGGCGTGATCGAGGCGAGCTGCGGCAGCAGCCAGCGATAAGCCGCCTGCGGTCGCAGGATGCGGGCGAGCGACGGCGCGACTGGCGAGCCGGGAACCGGCGCGACCTGGGGCCGCGGCGCGGCCGCCGTGATTCGCGTTTCGTGGAAGCCACCGTTCACCGCGCGGAGCACGCGGCCATCCGTGGATTGGGCTCGGGTGACTCTCATGCCGTTTGCACTCCTCTTGGATGCCGTCTGCAAATGCGCGGAAATGCCCTGCAAACAGCCGGGAGCCCATATCCGCGTAGCGGAGGGGCGGAAAACGCCCTGGCGGGCAACGTGGCGCGATCGAAAGTCATGCCCGGACCCTCCGGGTAAGCGCGAGCAGCGATGCAAGCTGGCCGGTGCGGTGCCACAGCTCGCAATGCCGGCACTTGTAGATGTCCTGCCCTGGCTGCCGCGCCGCCGCGGCGTTCAGGAAGCCGACCTTGCGCTCGCACATGCGGATCTTGCGACGCGCCCGCTGTGCTGCCTTCGATTGCGCGCGATACTTGTTCGCCTTCATCGACTCGCGAGCCTCCGTGGTTGAAAGGCCGGACGGTTCATCCCGGCTGATTCGCCGGTGCGGATCTGCGGCAGCGACTCGGCGGTGATCGCGCCGCCGGTGCCGGTCAGCGCGATGAGCGCGTGCTTGCCGCTGTCGAAAGTGTCGCCGTGCTTTCCATCCGGCTGCGGCTCGCAGACGAAGAGACCCTTGTCCTTCATCACGAGGCGATGATCTTCCTTGAGATAGGCGTCGCTCGGCAGCGCGTAGTGATTGTCATTCACCGCGGCGGCGTATTGATCGCCTTCCCACGTCTTCCAGTTCGGGCACTTCACGTAGCCGACCGGCTCGGGGCTCACGAGGTTGCGCGCGTCGATGAGCTGCACCGGCACGAGTGCGCCGAGCAGCTTGCGGCAGTCGTCGGCAAAGAGCATCTCACTGGTCGCATCGATACAGAGCCGGCGCAGCGGCTTGCCACACCGGCGGGCCTTCACCGCGGCGATGATCATGCGAAGCCTCTCCCGCTGAAGCTGCGCGTCCTTCGTCTTCCAGATGAAGACGTGCGAGAGATACTCGACGCCGCGCCGCTCGGTGATGGTGACGCTGGTCGGGTTGCTCGATTCGCCCGTAGTCGTCGCTACGTCCACGCCCGCGCCGCAGTCGCCATCGCCGAGATACTTCGTGAGGTGCGCGCAGCCCTCCTGGAAGTCGCGATCCGTCTCCACGAAGAAGAAGCCGCATTGCCGGTCGATCCCGCGGCGTTGCGCCGTGGTCAGCGCGAAGAGATCGATCACGCTGGTGCCGCCCGCCTTGTGCAGCAGCCGGTAGGAGACATCGAGCCCGTTGCGGATCGGCGGGAACTTGAGGCACTGCTCGTAGCTCATCTCCTCGCCGTCGTTGTCGTAGAGCCGGTGCCCGGCGGCATACATGTCCTTCAGCGCCACGCGATGCACGAGCAGATCCGTCTGCGAGCGGTAGAGGTGTCCGGCGGGATTCGGCGGGAACTGCTCCTCCTCGCTCCCGGCCGTCAGCTCGCGCGGCAGTGTCATCTCAAACCACGGATGCCGGTCGTCGGTCGGCATGTTGCAGGCGAAGACCATCTTCAGATCTGGCACGTCGCGCATCATCGGATCGGCCGCGTCGATGAGTTCCTGCGCGAGGTTCGTGGCCACGTAGCCGAACTCGTCGAAGACCACGAGCCCGCGCCAGCCGCGCATTGTCGCAGGATTCGGAGCGACAACCTGCAGGCGCGAGTAGCTCGTGCGATCGAAGTAGAGCTGCAGCTCCAGCTTGCTCGCCTTGTAGAGCGCCGCAAAGTCGTCGGCGGTGATGCCCTTGAGCTGCTTTCCCGTCTCCGCATTCGCGATCTGGAACTGGAGCCCGCGATCGGCGGCGCCTTCCTCGAAGACGGTGCGCAGCGCGGCAGATTCGTTCGCCACGCTCATCGCCTGTTCGCTGGCCGAGAGCGCCATCGTGGTCAGCTCACGGCCGAGCAGGAGCGAGGCACTCGCCGCGATCACCATGCGCTTCGGCTCGCGGGAAAGTTCGTCGAAGGATAGCCAGCCGAGCGTGGTGGACTTGCGCCCGCGCCGGCCCCAGTTCAGCCCGACCATGCGCGTGCTGCGCACGACGACGAGCGCCACCTTCTCGTATTCACGCCGCACGCGCTTCGCGCTCATTTCGGGATGACCACCTTTCCGCTGGCCTGCAGCTCGTCGATCTCTGCAAAGGCCGCCGTGCGCATCGCCGCGATCTTGTCCGCGTGCGAGATGTCCATCGCGTTGATCTCGTCCGCCTTCTTCCGCAGCGCGCCGGAGAGCAGTTTCTCCGCGAATTCTGTCTCGAACTTCTCGCGGGCAAGTTTCTGGTCGATGTCCTTCTGGTCGAGCGACCGGTTCTTCTGCGCGGCCTTGGTCTCGCCGGACTTCTCCTGGAGATCCAGCGAGCGGCGCATGTCGATCGATACGGTCGCGGCGGAGAAGAGCTTCGGGTCCTGCTTGGCCAGCGAGAGCTTCAGCAGCATCGCCTCGCCCGCTTCCCGCGCGAGCTTCGCTTCGCCAGGGCGCGCCAGCTTCACCGTGTCCTCCACCTGTCGCGCCAGCGTCAGATCCTGCTGCAGATGCCAGGAGGAGTAGAAGTCCGAGACCGCCCGCGTGGAGACGTTCAGCCCATCCGCGGCGAGCTGCTCGCGGGCAAACTGATAGCCGCCCGGACAGCCCTCGCTCTTGGGCGTGTCGCACCATTCGATGATCTGCTCCTGCCGTTCGTCTGGCAGGTTCAGCAGCACGGCATCGGAACGCACTTTGCGGCGCATTCAAACAAGCCCCTCCTTGGTGCGGCCTCGCGGCGTGAGCTTCCATTCGTCGCGGTCTTCGTCGGGGTTGAAGAACTTCTCCGCCCAGCCCCGCGCTTCGTTCCACGCGAGTGCATCCATCATCTCCTTCGTCTTCACCGGCGTGGGAAAGAAACGCTGCAACCCGGCGAGCACGTAAGGCTCGGAGAGCCGCGTGTCGTTCGAGGCTGCGGAGAGCACGCGGCGCACTTGCTGGCGGAGTTCGAGCGGGTCGATCATTTGTGGCAATCCCTCATGTGTTGCTCCAGCAGCGCCTTCACGACGGCGACATCCTGCGAGGTCTGTTTGCTCTCCTCGCTGACTTCGCCGAGCAGCTCGGCATTGGCGACGCGCGTCGCGTCGCTGGCGGCGAATTGCGTTTCGATCCGCGAGATCGCGACCCGCAGCCCGTTCATCACCTTCCACAGATCGCTCACGTTGCCCGTGTCGCCGCGGATGCTGGCGGTCAGCTTGATCAGTTGATTCGCGAGCCCGACGATGAAGGCCGCGCAGCCGAGCCACGCCGCCAGCTCCATCGGCGCCCCCACGTTCGCGATCTCCGCGAGGAGCGGCGGCGGCTGCATTCCCACAGCTGCCGCCTGATCCCTCCCAGAACCCCCGTCCGCTTGCGCAGTCGAGATCGATAGAATGATGAGCAGCAGCGCGAGGATTCGGCTCATGACTGGCAGAGGAGGTTTGACTGGCGCTCGGTGCGCAGGCGTTGGGTGGTGGTGCTCTCGATCACGAACTCGCGCAGGAGCCGCACCTTGCTCACACCGTCGCGGTGATAGATGACCTCGACCATGTCGGCGCCTTCCTCCTTGATGAGCTGCTCGGCCCGCGCCTTCGCGTCGCGGCCGTGGAAGCTGAAAGTCTGTCCGCGTGGAAAAGTCATGCGAGGCGCGGGTCGAGGGTGAGCGCGTAGGGAAAGGTCGCCTGCGCGTGCTTCTTCAGCTCGCTGGTGAGCAGCGTGTGAAACTCATCCCACTGCACGCGCGGCGGCAGCGTCTGACAGCCGAGGCTCGACGTGCCCGTGTTCGATCCACGATGGATATTGATGCCGAACCAGCCTCGCTCGCTCGGCGCGCCGTCGCGCAACACCACGACTTCCTCCGCCTGCACAAAGGCCGGATAGCGCTGCGCCGCAGGCTTACTCAGCCCGTGGATACCCGGCTTGTATTGCCACACGCCAGGCTTCAGCACGGCGACGCGCGGGCGGGTGATGCTCGGATCGGTGTTGCCGTTGAACGCCGCGAACGTCGTGGACGAGATGATGAAGAGCGCGTCGTCGTAGAACCCGCGATCGTTCCGCTTCGGATCGCCCATCGTCGCCATGAAGTAACCGCGGATCGCCAGCACCGCGACGCTCGGCCCGCGCGAGCCGGCACCGAGTATGTGAATCATCGCCTCCGCCGTGTGGCGGGTGAGCTGCGGCCGCTGAAGAGGAAGGATCGCGCTCATCGAGCGAGCCTCCCGTTGATCGTCACGCGCGGCGTGGCGGTTGGTTGCAGGAGAGGGAGTTGAACCCTCGACTCGAGGTTATGAGCCTCGCGAGATACCGTTTCTCTACCCTGCGATTGCAAAGTGTCAGCGTCGTCGCCCCAGCCTTCCTCGATCGGCGTCTCGCCGCGCAGATCCGCGCGCTTCGAGCGCCACGTCTCGACCGCGAGGCCGGCCAGCAGCAGTGCTACGCAGAGCGCGATGAAGATGTAGTCGCCGGGACGCATCTTCATCGCGTGGAGCCGTTGAACTTCTCCGACTTGAGTGCGAGCGCCGCATCGCTGATCGCCTGCGCCATGCTCGCGACGACCGCCTGCCGCTCCGCGGTCGATCCCGGCGCGGCCTCATGAAATTCCTTCGCCAGCGCCGGCCCGAGTGTCGGGGCCTCGCCGCCGGTGTAAGCCGTCACGACCCGCCGCACATCGCCCGCCGTCACGATGTCGCCCATGTTGATCCAAAGTCCCTGCGACGCCGCGTGCGCGAAGTCGAGGTCGAGCCCCGCCGCCTTTTGCTTTGCGATCTCCGCCGCCGTCGAGATCGCCACCCGCCCGCCCAGGCGTCCCACGTGGAGCAGCACGGCATTCGTGACGCGACCCGTGCGCGTCGTCCCGGCGCAACCGGTCAACAGTGCCGCGATGGCGAGGAAGAGAATCCTGCTCGTCGGTGGCGGCGGCACGACGTGCAGAGCCTTCGCTGCTTTCCACCGGCCCCACGCGGCCAGCACCAGGCCGACCGCTTGAAAGAGCTGCTCGACGATCTGCTGCGAGTCCGCATCGCTCAGCTCACACCCGAGGTTTTTCGCCACGATCGGCAGCGCGATCAGCGCCAGCCCCGCGAACGTGCGCGACGTGAAGATTGATTTAGAACCGTTGCCGTATGACGCAGGTTGTGTTTGACTAGTGGGAGAGGTGAGTTCGGGCACGCACCCGTCTTCGCATGGCTCCCGAACTCAGCGCAAAAGGCCCATTCGCCCGGTGCGGTCCATTACGGAAAAGTTGATCCGAAGTGCGTCAGCGGGGCGGACGCGGCGGCGTTTTTACCACCAAGACACCAAGACACCAAGGCCCGGTGCTCAGCGCAGAATCCGGGCGAGGAGGCCACCGAGCAGGATCGCCGCGAACAGCGCGAGCATGATCCGCGCACGCACTCGCCGGCGCTTCGCGGCGTTCTCGCGGTCGAGACTTTCGCAATGGCGCTGGAGCGCCGCTTGGTGCTCCGGGGAAAGCTGCTCGATGGCGCGGGCGATATCCGCTTCGCCCGCGGTGAGCACGCTCTTGCGCCGCCACCAACTCATCCGGCCCACTTCACCGCGCCGGCGGCGCGCCAAACTTCCGCTCGATCTCCGCGCGTATTTGCGCCGGGTCTTGCACCGGCTTGGGAGTGAAGATGGGGAGCGGATTCTGCGGCGGTGGAGGGAGAGCCGCAGTCGGTTGCAATCCGCTCGGCGGGGTCCGGTTCACGGGGCGCCCGAATGTGTCCCACTTCGGCAGCGCGTCGAACTCGTCTTGTGCGAGCGCTTGTTGTGCTGCTCGGTCGCGCGCGGACGCTTCCGCCACCTGCTCCGCACGAAGCTGCCTTTCATGCTCGTAGCGCGCCCATTCTCGGCGCGACTCCTCCTCCCTCTGCGCGGCGATGATCCCCTCTCCGATCTGCTTCCCCGATGGAAGCTCGGCGACGTAGATCGCGATGACGACCAACAGCAGGACGATGAGTGCGGTGCCAATTTTCATGTGTGCTCCTTTCTTCGGCGGAGGTTTCGCGCCCGCCGTGGCGCGATGTTAATCCCGTCGCACGGTTTGCGTGACGGAATGCACGGGGTAGATCCACGCGATCTCGTCCATGCTGAGTTCGAGCGGCGGATGCGCGGAGTTGTAACTGGAGAGCACGGCGAACTGGCCGTTGAACTTCGACTGGTAGAGCTTGCACATCACATCGCCTTTTGTTGTGCGCACCACGACGATGTCGCCGTTCTTCGCCTCCCAGCTCGGGCAGATGATGATCGTGTCGCCTTCCTTCATCCGCGGCTCCATCGAATCTCCGCGCAGCTTCAAGGCGATCGCGCGCGGGTCCGAGACGTTGAATGCCGGCACCGTGTCGCCGGCATAGGCGTCGTCGTCGAAGTTCACCGACGTGCCCGCTTGCGCCCACGAGATCATCGGGATCATGCGCACCTTCGTCTCGTCGAAGGACACGATGGTGGGCCGCTCGCCGACCGTGCCGCTCATCCCGGTCTCATCCAGCACGCGCGGGCTCTCCGAACCGCCGAGCATGGTTTCCACGTCCGCCTCTGGGATCACTTCGTGGATCTTCTCCGCCATTGCCCTGCTGATCCTTCCTCCGCCGTTCACGACGTTCTCGATCACGCCCGCATCGTATTTGATTTGCCGCGCGAGTTTCGCCGGATTGAGCCCGGCCAGCTCGATCATCCGGCGGAGATACCCGCGAGGGGTTCCCGCGTGCGCGGGAGTGAATATCCGGTGGGGCGTGAGAGCGGCGAGATCGACCTTCGCTAGTTCGGCCTCTTCGTCTCCGGTGCCGTCGCGCAGCCACTCAATCGAGATGCCGCTCTTGTCGCACACCGTTTGGAACGTGCTGTCGAACGGCTTGGTGCCATCGAGCCACGAATGGATCGCGGTGTCGCTCACACCAAGACGGCGGGCCAGCGGCTTCACCCCACGCGCCCTCTTGATCAACGCCTCAACGCGTCGTGTGAACGATTGGCTCGGTTTCATCGTGGCGGGCGGAGGCTGATACGGACCGGCGCCGCTGTCACGCAATCTTTTGCGCAATTAGTTGTTGCCAGCGCAAACAGTGTGCGCAATATCTTGCCGCATGACGCAGACCGCCAGCCGCCACGACATCAACGCCGAGCGCGCGCGAAAGGAGCTTTCCCTTCGCCGCCTCGCGGAGCTGGCTGAGGTGAACTACTACCGCGCCTGCCGCGTGCTCAAGGGCCGGTCGATCGACAAGGATGCGCTAGTGAAGCTGGCCCGCGCCGTGAAGCGCGCGCCCATGCCGCTGGAGGGTGTCTGCCGATGACCCGCGCCGCCGCCATTTCCCGGCTCGCTGAATACGCGCTCAACGGCGCCGATGTGCGCGATCACGTCCACATCTACGACGCGGTCGCCGCTGCGGCAGCGCAAGAAGTTACGGACGGTGACGGCGAACACCTCAAACAGTTGGCGGAGACTGCCGCAAAACTTGCGGCTGAACTCCGGCGCTGCGACGCGAAGCAACTGCAGTTTCGCGCGCTGCTGAAACCCCGCTCTGCCCGATGACCGCCCGCGCCCGCATTCCCGCCCCGCAGCAGGACGAGCTGCCGCTCTCGTCGATCGCGGCGCACACGCTCTTCCCTGGGCGCACGACGCTCTACGTCTCGGAGGTCGCGGCGGCGCTGCGCTGCACGGAGAATCACGTCATCAACCTGATCGAGGAATACGAGGCCAGCGAGGGCCGGCTCGGTCTGAAAGGCTTTTCCATCGCCCGCGGTCTGGCCTCGGGCGCGAAGACCCCGCGGAGCTGCTGGCGCGTCGCCGTCAGCGATTACGACGCCTTCGTCTCCACCCGGCGCGACTCCCACACATCCCTATGAAGACCGAACCTCCACCCAACGACATCGCCATCTACCCTTGCCGCTCGGAAGAGCTGGGCACGTGGTTCTGCGAGATCACCTTCACCGAGAGCGGCAAGACGTGGTTTTGCTCCTCGCACAAACGCACGCGTCGCGCCGCCGTCAGCGCCGCCCGCGCCGAGATCGCCGAGAAGGCCAAGGTGCGGAAGCAGAAGGAGAGCGCACGATGAGCACCGTCATTGCCGACTTCGTTCCGCCCGTTCCCAAGCTCTACATCCGGCTGAAAGCTGGGCGGCGCCTTTACTTCGCGGCATGGAAGGCGCAGGGCGTCGTCCGCGCGCACTTCGCGGGCAGCGATGGCTGGGATTGGTATCACGTCACCTTCGACTCGTCGCCGGAGCTGATGCACCAGATCCGCCGCGATGTGATGTCGCCGCTCAAGAAAGATGACCGGCCTGTCTATGGACCCGTGCCGAAAATCGAAGGCTTGCCCGCGCACCTCAACCCGGAGGCCGGACGATGAGCAAGCAACCCGACACCCTCGTCACCTGCCCGCTCTGCGACACGCCGAACATCTACTCGAAGGCGTTGAAGGCGCACCAGCGCTCGAAGAACTGTGCCAACCGCGCGGCCCGCGCAAAGAGGCTCACCGACGCCGCTCAAAAAGGCGCGAAGCCGCTCACGCTGGCGGGGCTCGATGCGATGGGTGCGGCGGCGATGATCGGCGAGAGCGAGGACGGGCTGCTCGGGCGGCAGCTCAGCGAGCAGTGGGACAAGGTCGTCGGCGGGCAGCGCGAGCAGCTCGTCTTCGGCGCGATGATGATGAAGCTGCGGGCGCGCATCGCTACTGGCTCCGCGTGCGGAGCCAGTAAGGCGAGCCACGATCCGACCAAGAAAGGCACCGGCCTCAAAGGCTGGCTGAAGGAGCACGCGCCGCGAGTCGCCGAGTCCACCGCCTATCGCCTGATGGAGATTGCAGAGGGTGTGCGAGCCGAGTTCAAGCTCGGTGCAAAGGTCGATCTGGAGCTGCTGCTCGCGGCGCAGATCGAGAACCTCGACGGCGCCCTCGCGAAGAAACGCGCGGCGATCGAGCAGTGCATCGAAGGCCAGTCGCAGCGCCAGCTTCTGCTTACCTTCGGCAAGGAAGCCAAGCTGCGCGGCGGCGACACGAGCGGCAAGGCCGAGAAGCTCACGCCGGAGGAACAGCGCGCGCTGGATCTCCAGAACCTGCGCGAAGACGCGACCGCTCCCTTCAAGCTGCTGAGCGAGCTGGGCGACAAGTGGCACGTCTTCAATGACGCGGAGGGCGAGGGCGCCATCGACATCGCCGAGGCGTGGCTCGTGAAAGCGAAGGCGTGGTTCAAGACCCCGAAGAGCAAACGCCCCGTCGCCGACGCGGTGAAGCAACTCATCGACGCGAAGTAACTATGAGCACCGCCCCCGTTCCTTCTGCCCGCCTCGCGTCGATCGAGCTGACCCTGCTGCCCAAGCCGGCGCGGGACGACCATTCCTTCTGGCTCGCGCGGTTGGAGCCGCTGCTCGCGATGAAACGCGGGCGCAAGGCGGAGCTGCATCGCATCGCCACGGAGACGCAGGCTGGCTATGGCACGGTGCGGAGGAAGTTCTACGCGCTGCTTCAGCACGGCACGCTCGGGCTGGTGGATCGGCGGCTCGCCGGGCCGCGCTGGTGGCGGCAGGCGCCGGAGACGACGGCGCTGCCCGCCGCCGACCAGGCGCTCGTGAAACTCTACTGCGAGAAGAACGACCGCAGCTCGCGCGCCGGGTGCAAGCAACTGCGCGCCGACTGGCGGCGCGGCCAGGTCCGCACCACGCAGGCCAAAGACCCGCGCACCGGCTATCCTCGCGGCTGGTCGATCGACAACCTGCTCCGCTACGCCTCGGACCGATTCGAGCTGACCGCCGCGCGCAAGGGCACCGCGCCCGCCGCCGCGCACCGGCGCCTCGTCTATACGACCCGCGCCGATCTCTACGTCGGCAGTCACCTGCAGCTCGACGACATGTGGCACAACGTCTTCGTGAATAGCTTCGCGGAGAAGCAGGCCGGGCGTCCGCTGGAGCTGTTCAGCCACGATCTTTTCTCGGGGCGCAAGGTGCGCTTTGGCGTCCGCGTCCGCACCCGCAAAGAGGACGGCACGTGGCACGGACTGGAGGAGCGCATGACGCGCTACATCCTCGCCGCCACGTTGCACCTCGATGGCTATTCTCCGCGCGGCACCATCCTCGTCGCCGAGCACGGCACGGCGGCGATCCGCGACGGCATCGAGCGCGCGTTGCACGAGCACAGCGCGGGCTTGATCACGATCGAGCGCAGCGGGATGCAAGGAGCGAAGGCGCACGCGGGCCAATACCACGGAGTCGTGCGCGGCAACCCGCGGATGAAGGCGAGCCTGGAGTCCTCGAATAATCTCACGCAGAACGTCTTCGGCCATCTGCCCGGCCAGACCGGCAAGGATCGGCAGGACCGGCCCGAGCAACTGCCCGCGCTGCTGGCCGACAACGAGCGCTGGCTGCGGCTCTACGACCGGCTCTCGCCCGCGCACCAGGCGCTCGTGCAATTCCCGATCCTCGAAGTGAACCAGTTCATGGCCGTGGCGCACGAACTCTACGGGCAGATCGAGAACGATCCCGACCACGATCTCGAAGGCTGGGTGCAGGCGGGCAACGTCGCGCAGGAGCTGCTGCTCGGCGGGCAGTGGATCGATCAGCGCGTGCTGATGGCGGGCAGCGCCGACGAGCAGGAGATGGCGCTGGCTCTCATCGGCCAGGGCAAGCTGCAAACCCGGCCCCGGCGCATGACGCGGCGCGAGGTGTGGGATCGCGGCGCGGGCGAACTGGTGAAGCTCACCGGCGCGGGCGTGGTGGCGATCCTCGGCGACGACCTCGCGCGGGCCAATCCCGAGATCGTGCGGAAGGGGATGATCGAGTTTGAGGATGCCGACATCGGCCCCGGCGTGCATCGCTACGAAGGCGTCGTCTTCGATCCCTTCGGCGCCCGGCGCCGGCTCGATGAAGGCGAAGCCTATCAAGTCTTCGCCAACCCGTTCGCGCTCGACTGGCTCTTCGTCCGCGACGCTCGCGGCAGCTACCTCGGCGAAGCCAAGCGCATCGTCGATCCGAGCCGCGGCAACATCGAAGCCGTGCATCGCACGATGGGCGCCACCGCCGGCGAGCAGGCCGAGCGGCTCGCCGGAGTGCGCGAACGGCACGCAGGCGAAGCCGAGACGAAGCGCGAGCGCACGGAGATCAACGAGCGGCTCGAATCCGGCCTGCCGGTGACCGAGGCCGAGCACCGGACCGCGCGCCGCGAAGCCTCCGCGCAGCGCAGCGCCGCCAGCTTCGGCACCGCCCAACGCGGCGAAGAATCTGCCGACCCTTTCCCGCCCTCTCCCAAGGGCGCCGAACCCGAAGTCTGGACCGACGAGCCCGCGAGTGCGGTGCCCGACGCGCCGGCTCCGTCCACCGACACCGAAACCTGGTAACCTCCACATGTCCCACACTCCCGACTCCACGGCCCTGGCCGTGCCCGAACCTCAGACCGATCCCGCGACGACGAGCAACGCGCTCCTCGCGCTCCAGAACATTCGCTTCCGCATCCCCGGCGACGTGATCAACGCCGCCGTGCGCGATCTGCCCGACGAACAGCGCACCGCGATCAAGTGGTTCGCCGGCTACTGCCGCGCGCGCAATCTCGGGCCGGAGCAACAGGCCGCACTGCTCAAGAAAGAGGACGGCAGCTTCTACTCGCACGCCTCCATCTACGCCGCGCTCACCGGCCGGCGCAGCGACCAGGGCGTCGGCTTGCAGAACTTCTGCAAGGCGATCGCCACCTTCCGCACCGACGTGGAGGGCACCTCGCGGCTGGGCGAGAGTGGCTTCATCGCGACGCGGCTCAGCGAAGAAATCACCTCGCGCTGCCAGCGCGCGCTCAAGCGCAAGAAGATCGCCTTCATCTTCGGCGACTCGCAGATCGGCAAGACCGAGAGCCTGCGCCACTACCAGCGCACGCACAATCACGGCGAAACGATCTACGTGGAGGCGCCAGCGGGCGGGCAGCTCGGCGTTTTCCTCGAAGAGTTGTCCCGCGGCCTCGGCATCCCCTCGCAGCAGCGCATCCCGGATCTGCGGCGGCGGCTGATCGAGAGCTTCGATCCGAAGATGGTGCTGATCGTGGATGAGGCTCACCGCTTCCTCAGCGGGCGCGGCGAGGGCGGGCTGCTCTGCTTCGACTTCCTGCGCGAACTCTACAACCGCGCCGGCTGCGGCATGTGCCTATCCATGACGCACGAGGGGAAGAAGAACTTCCTCGCCGGCAAACACGCCAAGGCGCTGGAGCAGCTCTGGATGCGGCGCGTGGCGCCGCTCTACCTGCCGAAGAGCGTGCCGAAGGACGACCTCGACCGCTTCGCGATGGCCTACCGGCTCGACCCGGCCGGCCGCGACGAGGTGACGATCCGCACGACCTCCGTGGACGGCGATGGCAAGGCGAGGGAACGCGAGTTCAAGGAGGCGCCGGCCACGATCGAACGGAAGGTGACGGAGACCGAAGGGCTCGGCGTCTGGATCACCATCCTCCAGGACGCGACCGACCTCGCCGCGGAGAAGAAGAAGCCGATCACCTGGGGCGCGGTGCTGCGCGCCTACTGCGCGAGCGTGGCGGATCAGGAGGTTTGGTCATGAGCGGGCTGCAAGACCTTCACGAACGGCTCTCGACGAAGCCGGAATATAGCGCCGCCTACCAGCTTGCCGATCGCCCGTCGATCGAATGCCTGCATCTGCAAGTCAATCACGCCCGCTGCGAGCGCAGCGAGTTCGACACGCTCATCGTCTGCCACGTGGATCAAAGCTGGGAAGATCGCCGCTGCCCTGGTGGCTCGCAGGTCGGCTGCGTCGCGATCGACGGCAACGGCTTGCAGCAGTGGCGCAATGGCGGCGGCGGGCAGGAGCGCGAGACGACGATCCGCTTCGCCGATCGCGCGGGCTGGCGGCGCGCGTGGCGCATCGCCCGGCTGCTGCGGCACAGCCACATCTGCCGGCCCGCGCACGTGAGCCGTGCCGAGATCGAAGGACTCGCCATCTCCATCGGCCTGCCGCACGCGCTGCGCGTGGACGGCACCACCTACTGCGCCGCGGTATGAACAGCACCCTTCGTCCTGGAGAGAAACCCGCGCTGCAGGTGCGAATCACGCCCGCGGGCACGACGGCGTTTGCGATCGCGATGGCGGAGCACGCGGCGCCGCTGGAGACCGCGCTCCGCCAGCGGCCCGCGGACTTGAGCGGCCTGCTCAGCATGCCCGGACTGCCCACGCAACTGCGCCGCCTGCGCGACGCGCTCGACGCCACGCTGCGGGAGCTCGCCCAAGCCGAACGCGACGCGATCGCGGGCAACCTCTCGCCGCGCCCATTCACCGACCCGCTTCCTCCGACTCCGAAACCACAACCTCGAACCCACATCACCAAATGAAGACCAGTGAAGAAACCAAAGAGCACGCGGGCTTTGTCCGCGATGTTGTCGCCGCCTCGCAGATCGACTTCCCGACCGATCACGAACGCGCCTATCGCGAGGCGCTGTTCCGCGCTGCCTATGCGCGGGTCGATGAGTTCGAGATCGCGCATCTTCGCCGGATGGGCGAAGCGCTGTGCGACATGGACTTCGCGAGCGACTGGACGCTCGCGCTGCGCCAGTCGGTGCTCGACCGAATCGCGAAGCATCACAAGCTGCGCGACTACCGCTCCGTGAAGCTGCCGCCCATCGTGCGGCCGACGAAGGAAGGCGGTGCGAAGTGAAGACGTTCACCCGCAAACGCACGCTGAAGGAGTTGAAGGCGTTCTGCCGTAAGAAGGGATGGCAGATCGACACCTCCAAGCACGACCGAGAAGGGACTGATCACGTCGTGATCGATTTCAAAGTCGGCGACGTGTTTGGCCGTGCGCTGTTCAGCACGGCCAATGGGCGCATCTTCGGCTTCACCGATCCGAAGTCGCGCGACGGCGAGGTTCACTTCTCGTCAGACGACACGAAGCACGAAGGCGCGTCTTGGTTCGATGCGCTGCTCGAAGCCGCCTACGTATGACCACCGCGCCTTTCCTCCTCACGGGCGAGCCGCTGCGGCGGCTGCTGCAACGGCAGATCGAGCGGCAGCAGGCGGGCGAGCTGCGGGCGTGGCGGCGGCGCAATGCCTGGTATCGGCAGCGCGGGACGTGGCGCGTGCTGCTCGTCATCGGGCTCATCTTCATCCTGTGCAGCCTGCCGCTGCTCTACGCGTTCCTCGGGCTATGAACGACGCGACTCCTTCGCTCTTTCCCGTGCCGGTCGTGCCGGCGGCGTCCGCAGGTGAAGTGCAGCTCGCCTGCACGGCGGCGACACTCACGCAGAATCAGCTCATCGCAGCGCTCGCGCGTGGCGGCTGGAGCGAGGAGGGGATCGCCGCGATCGGGCGGATGATCGCCGCGTCGAAGGCGATCCGCGAGCAACTGCGCGCGATGCTGGTGCCACCGGGAGGTAAGCGATGAAAGCAGATACCCTCCCACTCACCGGCGGGCGTAGGAAGCCGGAGCCGAAGCCGCGCACGGAAGGGCTCGTGCATTTGAAGAACCGGCGCGGGCTCTACGCCCGGCTCTACATCCCCGGCGCGAAGCGGGCGATCTATCGCAGCACCGGCCGCACGGATGTGCGGACGGCGGAGACGCTGCTCCCACACCTGCGCGCCGCGTTGAAGCGCTCGCACGCGACGCCCCCCCCCCGACGCAACTCAGCCTGACTTGATCCCATGAACATCGGCACCAAGAGCGTCCTGTTCGGCGCGCACTGTTTCGTAATTCATCCGCTCTTCGTCGCGCTGGCGTGGTGGCGGCTGTATGGCTTCCCGTTCGACCCGCGCCTGTGGGTGGCGTTCTTCGTTCACGACCTCGGCTACCTCGGCAAGACCGACATGGATGGCGAGGAAGGCGAAGAGCATCCGTGGCTAGGCGCGGCGATCATGGGGCGGCTCTTCGACCGTGAAAACTACGACACGATCGCCTCCGCCGAATACCTACTGAGCGAGGCGCAATGCCTGCGTGAGTCGCACACCATCGGCGGACGGTGGGTGATCGAGGATGAGAGCGACCAGACCGCTTATGACCGGTGGAAGGAATACCTTCTCTGCTCGGACAACCTTGCGGCCATGTCGCACTGGCACGACTTCGCGCTCTACCACTCGCGCTTCATGGCGCGGCGCCACGACAAGCCCTTCAGCCGCTTGTGCGTCGCCGACAAGATAGCGTTCACGCTGGAGCCGTGGTGGCTCTATCTGCCGCGCGTGATCGCGACGGGCGAGCTGCGCGAGTATATGGCGCAGCACGCGAACGGCGTCCGATACGGCGACGGCAGCGCGAGCGCGCACTGCGGGCCGCGCCAGTGGCACGCGGAGGTGTGTCGCTATCTCGTCGCCTGGGTCGCGGAGCATCGCGACGGCCGCGAGGACACGTGGACGCCACAACGGGAGACGACTCGATGAGCGCGACGCAGGCTGCTCCCGCCGGCAAGGTGAAGTATCCTCGCGCCGCGGCGCTGAACGTGGCGCGCGAGCTGGTGAAGGCGCTGGAGCCGGTGTGCTCGCGCATCCTCGTGGCGGGTTCGCTGCGGCGACGCAAGGCGGAGGTGGGCGATGTGGAGATCCTCTACATCCCGATCGTGCTGCCGATGGCTGATCCGGCGGACCTCTTCGGCAAGACGATCGCGACGAACGCGGCGGATGCGGTGCTGAAGAAGCTGCTCGATGCGGGCGCGATCGCGAAACGTCCGAACGCGATCGGCGGCACGAGCTGGGGCGCGCAGAACAAGCTGGCGCTGCACTGCGCGAGCGGCATCCCGGTGGATCTCTTCGCGGCGACGAATGAGAACTGGTGGAACCTGGTCGTGAGCCGCACGGGCGGCGCGGCGAGCAATATCGCGATCTGCCAGGCGGCGATCGAGTCGGGCTGGAAATGGAATCCCTATGGCGAAGGCTTCAGCCGCCCGAACCCGGAGCGGCCCGGCTGGCTGCTGATCAAGGAGATGCACAGCGAGCGCGAGGTGTTCGAGTTCATCGGGCTCGAATGGCTCGAACCTTGGGAGCGGGAATGACGGCGCAATCCGAGTTCGATTTCAATGCGCCGCCGCGGGCGGAGGCGATGCCGGCGAGTGCGGCGATCCTTGCGCGGATTCGCAAGCTGTTGCGGCTCGGGGCCGACAAGCGCGGGAACTCGCGCGAGGCGGAGGCGGCGATGGCGATGGCCTTCGAGCTGGCGGAGAAGTATCGCGTGGATGTGGCCGGGCTGGATCTCGATGAGGAGACGCGGCGCGTGCTCGATGAACGCTGGCCGGTCGGCGCGCGCTACGACACGCTGCGGCGCGGCGTCTTCGGTGTGTTGCGTAGCTACTTCCATGTGACGACGTGCCTCGCCCGGCCCGAGATGATCGTGATCGGCAAGCCGGCGGATCTGGCGATCGCGCGTTACGTCCACGACTTCCTGCTGCGTGCCGGGCGTGAGTGCCTGCGCAGCTTTGAAGCGGCGGAGAAGGCGGCGCGGAGGCGGATGACTCCGGCGAAGCGCACGGGGTATTTGCAGGGCTTCATCTACGGCATCCATGCGAACCTGCAGCGCACGCACGAGCAGCTCGCCCTGGGCGATGCGCACGCAGCGCTGGTCGTGGTGGAGGAGGCCGAGCGCGAGGCCCGACTGAATGAGCTGGTGCCGCAACGCGTGACGCTCTCCGACTGCAAACAGCGGCGGAACAAGACGGCGCTGATGCACGGCTATCAGGACGGCCGCGCCACGCAGATCCATACGCCGCTCGGTGGCGGTCACCGGGAGGCGCCGCTGCAACTGGCATGAAGCCGCTCGTCGCGAACAATCCTTTGCACGGGCTGCCGGAGACGTTGGCGACGGTGATCGCGGTGGAATATCTGCGGGCGCTGGGCTGGCGGTGCGAGGAGACGGGGTGCGATGGGGAGGAGTTTGAGATCGGGGAGCTGGCGGATCTGCTCGGGGTGAAGGCGTCGCTGGTCGGGGTGCGGTTGCATCATCCCGGCTGCCCGCCGGCGCGGCGGCGGTGCGGCCCCACGGGGCGCGTGCTCTCGGTGGTGATGACGCCGGAGCTGGAGGCGTGGCTTTCCATCCCGAAGCAGCCGGGCTGCAAGCTATCTGCACGGAGGGTGCGGCGATGATTTGGGCGGACGCGCCGGCGGATCAACGGGCGATCTACGATGCCTATGTGGCGGCGACGGAGATGAAGGTGTCGTGCGATCCGGCGCGGAAGGACGATGTGATGGAGCTGGTGCGGCGCGGGATCACGGCGGCGGATGTGACGACGGTGATCGGCTACATCCGGCGGAAGATGCGCGAGCAACGGGGCGAGGGCGGGTTCGATGAGCGGAGCCTGCTGTGGCGCAATGCGATGAATCCTTCGACGATGGAGGAGCGGGCGCTGCTGTGCCGGCAGGCGGCGGCGCGGCGGGCGAGCGCGAAGCCGAGGCCGCCGGTGGCGGAGACGGATGCGGCGGGCGTGACGCGGCTCGGCCCGGCGGGGGCGGCCGAGCCGAAGCCGGCGGGGGCGCTGCTGGCCGGGGTGCTGCGCAAGATCTCGGACGATGCGGAGGGCGGACGATGAGCGCGCGGCGCGAAGAGCAGGCTTACAACGACGGGCGGCTGGCCTTTGCACACGGGCACGACGCGACGGCCTGCGCGCGCCGCAGCCCCGAGCAGCGCGCGGCCTGGCTGCGGGGTTGGGAGGCGGAGCGTGCCCAGCGGCGCGTGCGCGAGGCGACGCCGGAGGAGATCGAGGCTTCGCGCGAGCGGGTGCGCAAACTCAAGGAGTGGGCGCAGACGCTATGACCGCGGCGCAGAATACTTTTTACTGGCGGCTGTGGAGCGGGGTGCGCAAGCGGGAGCCGGAGGCGGACCGGAAGGCGATGCACGCGCAGCTCGGCTTGCCGGAGTCGCACACCTGCTGGAACAACGGGCATTTCGACAAGTGGAAGGGGGCGTGCCTCGCGATCACGCAGCCGGGGAACGCGGACGCGCAGCTCGCGCAGCTCCGGATGGCGGCGACGCGGCACCGGGTCTTCATCGGGCATGTGCTCGATGCGATGGGCGAGGGGCCGGCGCTGGTGGAGCAGATCGTGTCGATGATGAACCGGGGCGGGAAGCTGGGCGGGCGGTGCGTGACTTATGAGACGCTCGGAGATGCGCACCTGGAGAAGGTGATCGTGGCCGTGAAGAAGGAGGCGAAGCGGCGCTGGCGGACGAAGGAGGTGCTCTTGCAAGCGGTGTGCAGCGCGCTGTTCGGGCTCGATGCGGATGCGGTGGACGCGGCGCTGTGCGCGGCGCTGAATTGCCATCGGGTCTCGCCGCTGGAGGTGACGATGAAGATGGCGCGGTATGAAGATCTGCTGGTGATGCTGGGGACGCTGCGCCGGCTGGCGCTGTGCGAAGAGCACGACGCGGCCGAGCCGGCGACGATGCCGCGGTTCGAGGTGCGGGAGACGGAGGACATTCCTTTCTGATGAGTGCGGAGCAGCCAGAGCTTTTCACCCGGCCGCGGAAGCGGGATCTGGCGTGCGACCTGACGCAGTTGACGGCGTGGCTGCGCGGGCGCGAGTGGCAGACGGCGGGTGAGATCGAGAAGGCGCTCGGCTTCGATGATCGCTACACGCGCCGGCTGGCGAATGGGAGCCGCGGCGATGTGATCTCCGGCCAGAATGGCTATCGGCTGACGATGGAGGCGACGCTCTCGGAGATCGAGCATGCGCGGAACTCTCTGCTGAGCCAATCGGACGAGATGCGCCGGCGGGCCATCGAGATCGATCGGGTGAGACATGGCCGGCAAGTGCGAGGAGACGCCGATGCGCACGGCTGAGCGGGCGGAGAAACGAGCGGATCGATCTCGGGCTGGCGGTGCTCGCGGTGCGGCGCGTGCCGGGCGAGGAGCTGACGCTGGAAGACATCGCGGCGTGGTGCGATTGCGCGCCTTCGACGATCGCGCGGATCGCGGCGCGGGCGCTGCAAAAAGCGTGGTGGCATCCGCAAAATCCGGCGGTGTGGCGTGCGATCGTGGCGGCGATGAAACCAACCAAGAAGGCGGCGAAGCCTTTCAACTATCGCCAGCAGTATGGGCTGATCGTCGTCTGTGCGGACGAGGCGGATCAGCGTCGGAAGTTCGAGCAGCTCAAGAAGCGCGGGCTGACCGTGCGCGTGGTGACGGTATGACGATCGATATTCACCACCGCTGTGCGGAGGCGGAGACGTATCGGGCCGCGCGGGTGAAGTCGCTCTTCAACGTGGAGAGCGGGGCGGAGTTTCGGCTGCGGGCGGAGTTGCCGATCGAGGATCGCGAGTGGCAGATCGGAGTGGTGGTCGGACCGAGCGGCTCGGGGAAGACGTCGATCGGGCGCGCGCTGTTCGGTGCGGACGCGGTCGTGGATCTGCGCGCGGGCTGGCCGGCGGATGCGCCGATCATCGAGGCGATCGCGCCGGGGCGGCCGTTCGATGAGGTGCCGGCGGCGCTGACGGCGGTGGGGCTCGGGAGCGTGCCGAGCTGGCTGCGGCCGTTTGCGGTGCTCAGCAATGGCGAGCAGTTTCGCGCGGGGCTGGCGCGGTTGCTTTGCGCGGCGCCGGCCGTCGCGGTCGTGGATGAGTGGACGAGTGTGATCGATCGGCAGATCGCGCGGGTGGGCTCGCTGGCGTTTGCGAAGGCGTGGCGCCGGACGCAGGGGCGTGCGGTCTTACTCTCGTGCCACTACGATGTGCTGGCGTGGCTGAAACCCGACTGGATCTTCGACACAGCAACCGGCCGCTTCGTGGGCCGGTGTCTTCGGCGACGCCCGCCGATCGAGCTGGAGCTGTGGCAAACCGACTGGCGGCACTGGCCGGCTTTTGAGCCGCATCATTATCTGAAACTCGGACGGATGATCGCGGCGACTTGCTATCTCGGGACGGTGAACGGTGCGCCGGTGTGCCATGTGGCGGTGTCGCCGCGGCTCGACATCGGGCACATGCGGGCGTGCCGGCTGGTGGTGATGCCGGAGTGGCAGGGCTGCGGGGTCGGGATGCGATTCCTCAACGCGGTGTGCCAGCGGCAGCTCGAAGGCGGGAACAAGTGGGGCGCGAAGGTGCCGACGCTGTTTCACACGAGCCATCCGGGGCTCGCGGCGGCGCTGCGACGCGATCCGAAGTGGCGGCAGGTGTCGGCGTCGCTGTGCGGGGCGAACCGGAAGAAGAGCGAGGCGAGCCTGCGTAAGTCGGCGCTGCGGCACGGGACGAAGCTGAACGCGATCCCGAAGACCGGCTATGGCGGGCACTTCCGCGCGGTGCAGGGCTTTCGCTACGTGGGAGAGGAGGCAGCATGCGCCTCGTGATCGCGGGGCAGAAGCGGTTCGGGCGCGACGTGCTCGATATGGTCGTCGCGCGTGGCTGGGATGTCGCAGCCGTCTTCTGCCCAGGCGGCGAGGACAAGCTGCGGATCGGGGCGCTGAATCGCGGGCTGGCGGTGCAGGAGGCGCGGGCGCTCACGGCGGCGATGATGCCGCCGGGCGTGGATCTGATCGTCGCGGCGCATTGCCACACTTACCTCTCCGCGAAGACCCGAGCGCGGGCGGAGCTGGGCGCGCTGGGGTATCATCCGAGCCTCTTGCCGCGGCACCGCGGGCGGTCGGCGATCGAGTGGGCGCTGCGGTTCGGCGAGGCGGTGACGGGCGGGTCGGTCTTCTGGCTCAATGACGTGGTCGATGGCGGGCCGGTCGCGGCGCAGGACTTCTGCCCGATCCGGCCGGGCGACGATGCGCGCGAGCTGTGGGCGCGCGAGCTGGCGCCGATGGGGCTGCGGCTGTTTGGGCAGGTCTTTGCGGAGCTGGAGCGGGGGATCGTGCGGGCTGTGCCTCAAGACACCGCGCTGGCGACGTGGGAGCCGGCGCTGGATGGTGTGCCGCCGCTGTGGCGTCCTGACGTGCCGCAGATCGGCACGAGCCGCTGGCAGGTGGTGCCGGAGCGTTTTACGGAGGCAGTATGATCTCCTTGGCGCGGCGCTTCACGAGCTTGCGACGGACGGCTTCGAGCACCATGCGGCGGAAGTCGCCGGTGAAGGGAAGCGAGTCGCCTTTCGAGCTCAGATCGACGACCTGGCCAAAGAGATCACGACCGAGCGCAAGTGAGCCGAGCCACTTGGAGGCTTCGTCCTGGGCGGATTCCCAGCTTAAGGGTCAAGGTTCGGCGTCTCCATCGCGTTGTGTTTGCAGCGGGGCTGTAAGCTCAATGCAGACCCGCTGCAAGAGCGCCGCGGAAGGCCGGAAGGCGTTCCCATACGTTTGCGTTTCGGGAAGTTCAGGCCCAATCTGTCTCGGAGGAGTCCGCTCTGGCTCCGTGGGGTGTATGCTTCGACGGATGAAGCATTTGCGCGTTATTGAAGCGTAGTTCCCCGTTCACAGACCATCTGCCGCAACTCAAAAACGGCGACGGGTTCATGGGACAGAGAGGCTTTTCCGACAAAAGGGGAGACGCGCCAAGGCCAATTCGCCCGGGATATGCGCGGGTTTATGCGATTCGGGGCGAGTGCGCGATGGCTCGGGCCGGCGTTCCGCGGTTCGGCGGGGTTGTGCGGCGGTTCCGGGGGGCGGAGGGCGGGGTAAAGCCGGCGGGAGCTGGCCCGACTTTTCGGGCGTGTCCGAAAGTTTGTGTTTCGGGTGTTTTGTTAGGTAGGCTGTCCCCCGCCGGGGGCGGCGGGAGCCACTTACCGCCGCAGAACCTCGTCGAGAAACTCCTCCGCGACCTTGCGCGCCTCCGGCGGATACTTGTGGCCCTGACCGTGGTTGAGGAAGCGTAGGTCTTTCTCCGCGCCGAGCGCGCGATAGACCAGTCGCGCGGCCTCGAGATACGGCACGCTCGGATCGCCATCCGCCGAGCCGCCGCCGATGAGCAGGAACGCGCACGGCGCGGCGAGCGCGAGCAGTTCGTGGTGATCGCGCGCGAAGCCCGGCTCCTTGATGCGCGGCCCGAGATACCAGACGTCGTGCCAGTTGCTCAGCGCGAGGCCGACGCCGCCTTCGCACGACACCGCCGCCTTCACGCGCTCATCGAACGCCGCCGCATACAGCGCCTCCTTCGCGCCGAGCGAGTGGCCGATCGCGCCGATGCGCGCGCGGTCCACGTTCGGCAGGCTCTCGAGGAAATCGACCGCGCGGATTCCATCCCAAGTCATGCGCGTGATGCCGAGCCAGTCGGGATGCCGCGCCTGCATCTTCGCGGTGTTGCCCTTGTAGTCCGCGCCGTCGTCGAAGGCGAAGTTGCGCGGGCACACGACGATGTAGCCACGCTCGGCGAGATGCGGGCCCATCAACTTGTCCGGCACCGACGTGTCGTAACCCGCGACCTGCGCGTAGTGCGCCTTGAGCGTCGGGTGGAAGACGACCACTGCCGGCGCCTTCGCGGGCACAGGCTTCGGCACGAAGAGCACCGCGTCCTCACGCACGCCGTCCTCGATCGCGTAGCTGACCTTCTGCCGGGTGTAAGCCGGGAAGTGCTCGACGGTTTCGCGCTGCACATTGAGCGGCGCTTTCGTCGCGGGAAATTTTCCCAGCACCTTCTCCCACTCCGCGCGCAGTTCCTTACGATGAGTCTTCCAGTCGCCAGGATCGATCGGCTGCGGCTCTGCCGAAGCGACGAGGCAGAGAGCGGCGAGCAGGCAGAGAGCAATGGGTAGAGCCGGCGGGCTACTTCGAATCATACGAGGCCGTCCACGTAAGTTTTCACCGCTTGGAGCGCGACGAGAATTTTGGCCCGATTCTCTGGCACATGATTAACGAAAAGCGGGCTCGGGTGCGGCGAGAGAAAGACCCCATGTTCTGGACACAGACCCCGGACATGGGGTTCAGCCTGATGCGCCTTCCCTCCGATGAGCACCACAGCCCTCAGCCTCGGGAGCAGAGCGAGCAAGTGCGCGAGCACCGGCAGTCCCTCACGAATGTCCGCCTTTCCGGCAGGACGAATCCGCGTCTCGCTGCCGATATACCACGGCACGATGTTCCACGTTACGGTGTCTTCACGCGGGATACCTGCCTCGAAGTTCAATTCGTGAAAGTTCTTTGCCGTCTCGTCAGGGTTGTTGCGCGAGATGAATCCCGAAACCACCGCTTTCGCTCCGGGAGCTTCAAGCAGGAAAAGGATGCGTGCAGCGATGCCGCCGTCCCACGGGTCGAAGTATGGAATCTGATAATCCTCGCCTCTCTCCGCTCGCAGTTCTTCGACGAACGTCGTCAGCGGCGCGATGTGCGGAAGATTCAGACCGCTGTGGCGAACCGCTGTGGCAGGCGCGCTCCCCAGCAGTTTCGGAACATCAACAAAGGAGATCATCGGACAGCGTGCTCATTTCACGGTTTCGAGCACCCGCTCGATGACCTTCCCCACGCTCACGCCTTCCGCTTCCGCGCGGTAGTTCACGAGCACGCGATGCCGCAGCACTGGCCCAGCGAGCGCGGTGATGTCTTCGCGCGTGACGTGCGAGCGGCCTTGCAGGAGCACGCGCGCCTTTGCGCCGAGCGTGAGGTATTGCGCCGCGCGCGTGCCGGCGCCCCAGCTCACCCAATCGTTTACGAATGCCGGCGAGCCCGCCTGCCGCGGACGCGTCGCCGCGGCGATCCGCACGGCGAAGCGCACGAGGTCTTCCGCGACCGGCACCTGCCGCACGAGCGCGTGGAAGCGCAGCACGTCCTCCCCGCTGAGCAGTGGCTCGATCGTCTCGCCTGCACCGGCGGTGGTGCGCTGCACGACGGCGACTTCATCCGCCTCGGGCAGGTAGTCGATCACCACGTTGAACATGAACCGGTCGAGCTGCGCCTCGGGCAGCGGATACGTGCCTTCCATCTCGATCGGGTTTTGCGTCGCGAGCACGAAGAACGGCTCCGGCAGCGCATACCGTCGCCCGCTCGCGGTGACTTGGTGCTCCTGCATCGCCTCGAGCAGCGCGGCCTGCGTCTTCGGCGGCGTGCGGTTGATTTCGTCGGCGAGGACCATGTTCCCGAAGATCGGCCCCGGCACGAACGTGAGCGCGCGCCCGGCGTCCGTCTCCTGCAAAATCTCCACCCCGGTAATATCCGGCGGCATGAGGTCCGGCGTGAATTGGATGCGGCGGAACTCGAGGTGAAAGATCTGCGCGATCGACTTCACGAGCAGCGTCTTCGCCAACCCCGGCGCACCCGTGATGAGGCAATGCCCGCCCGCCATCAGCGCGATGAGGATTTGCTCGATCACCTCGTGCTGCCCGACGATCGCCTTGCCCAGCTCCGCGAGGATGCGCGGTCGGGCCGCTTGCAACTGCTCGAAGGTTTCGTGGTCGCTGTTCGGGATGGGTGGTGGCGTGGTGGTCATGAAAAACGGTGCGGCGCGCTCAGTGCGTCATCGCGTAGAAGATGATATTGATCCCGAGTGGGTAGGCTTTCTTCTCGGAGAACTCCTTGAAGTAGTGGTGGTCCTCGCCTTCGCGCTCCCAGCCGTCGCCGTTGTCCGTGTTGTGGCAGACGATCACGCACAGCCGGCCCTTGTCGTCATTGATGCCGCGGAAGTGCGCCTCCTGCGCATCGGGGCGCTCGGCGGTGATGCCGTTCATCGCGTAGCCGATCGCAGGGCATTGCAGGTTCAGATCCTCGGGCAGCGGGAAGACGCAGTGGAAGACTGGGTGCGAGCGCGGGATGTCGAAGAGGTCGCGGTCGGGGAAAACGCGTTTGATTTCGTCGTGAAAATTATCCCACTCCCGCTCGCCCCAAAAGTCATCGACCATGAGGAAGCCGCCATTGAGCAGGTAACGGCGGAGGATAGGCACTTCCTCGTCGCTGAAGGCGAGAGCGCCGGGCTCGACGATGTAGATCCACGGATAGCGGAAGAGCTCGGGATCGGTGATCTCGAGCACCTTGCCGTTCGGATCGACCTTCATCGAAGTCATCTGCTGGAGCCGCCACGCGAGGTTCAGGTCGGCGTCCGGATAATCGGTCGCCCACCCGCCGCCGCTGCGCCGTCCATAGCCGCGCCCGCCGCTGCCGTAGCGGATGCGGACGAAGGTGAAGACATCTTTTTCAAAGCCCGGAGGATTTTCCCAAGTGGGCGTGTCGCCGGAGTGTTGGTCGCCACGCGGGTTGGAGAAGTCCATGCCGCGCGACGAGCGGCTGCGGCGGAAGTCGGGAGTCTGCGCGCAGACGAGCGCGGCGGCGGCGAGGAAGATAAGCATCCAAACGCGGGTCATCCTGAGCGGAGCGCAGGCGGAAAGGCGGGCGAAGCGAAGTCGAAAGATCCGGTGAAGCACAGTGCGGCCCCCGCTGCGAGAGCCGCTCAGTGCGAGCACCGGATCCTTCGACTCCGCGCCTTTCGCTTCGCGAAGCGGCGCTCCACTCAGGATGACCCGCGAGGGGAGCTTGTTCTCACTCATGGCTGCGTGATCTCCAGCAACAGCTCGTGCGCGGCGCGGAAGCGCGGGGCTTCCTCCAGCGCGAGCAACACTTCGCGTTTCGCCGCCGGATCGCGATTCGCGTGCAGCAGGCGGGCGAGGCGGAAGTGGACTTCCGGCGCGTCGGACAGATCGAGCCGCAGCATCGTCCGATAGGCGGCGATCGCTGCGTCGCGCTGGCCGAGCGCTTCGTGCGCTTCGGCGGCGGCGCGGTGCGGGTCGGGCGCGAGTGGGTTCACGGCCTGTAAGCGCGCGGTGTAGTCGAGCACCTTCAGCCAGTCCGCGCGCTCGGCGAAAATCTGCGCGAGCCGTGCGAAGGCGTCGGTCGCCTCGGGCGTGAGGTCGGCGAGCTTCGTGAGCGTGGCGACTTCCGCGTCGATCTCGCCGAGTTCGCGCTGCGCTTTCGCGAGCATCGCATAGGCGCCATCCGCATCGCGCTGCTCGGGGTAGAGCTCGATGAGCTTTTGCAGCGGCTCCTTCGCTTCGGCCCACTTCTTCGCGTCGAGCAGGTGCTCGGCGTAGCTGAGGATGGCGTCGTAGTTGGTCGGTTTCTCGGCGAGAATTTGCGCAGCGGATTCGGCCGTGCGCAGCTCGCGCGGCTTGGGCTTTTCCCAATCGACCTGCGGCCCAACGGCATTCGCGAGCCGGCGCGCGTGGCCGGCGAATTCATCGTCGAGCGTCTCGATCGACGCGAAGTGCGTGGCGAGCGCGGCGTTGATCTCCACACCGCGCGCGAGATCGGCGAGCAGCGCCTTCATCTTCTCCAATCCAAAGCGCTCGATAAGCCACTCGACGACAAGCGACGACTCGTAATACGCGAAACCAAGATGCACCGGCGACTTGGGCCGCATGAACGCATTGCTCAGCCGCGAGACGGGCGTGAACTCCTCGTCGTTGAGGATCATCGCACGATAGCGCGGCTTCATCTGCTCGCCCCAATTGCCGCGCTGCTGCCGCTCCTCGAAGACGCTGATGCCTTCGCTCAGCCAGCGCGGCATTTTGTTCTTCGTGAGCGTCAGCGTGATGACGTGCGTGAACTCGTGCCACAGGATCGCCTCCCAGCTCGACGTCGAGCCGGGCCGCGCCGCGGGGCTGTTCGCGGTGATCACGCGCCCGAAGCACACGCCGAGATACCCCGCCCCGCCTGGCAGGCCGAAGGTGCGGATCGCGAAGTCTTTCTGGTCGTCGAAGATTTCGACGATCGTTTTCTGCCGCAGCGTGAGCCCGTATTTCGCCGAGAGCGTGTCGTGCGCGCGCTCCAGCAAGGCGAGCACGCGGTCGCCATACACGTCCGCCTCGTGCGGGCTCATGCGCACGGTGAAGTGCTCGCTCTCCAACGAGCGGAAGCCTTTGATCGCGTCGCGCAGCGTCACGAGGTTGAAGGCGATCACGTCGTAGGGATCGGCGGCCTGCACTTCCTCGGCGAGCTTCCAACCTTCCCCGTCCTCGCCGAGTCGGAGCAGATCGTTCGCGAGTTGCGCCTTCGCGGGGAGAAAGGCCGCATCGAACTTCAGCGCCTCGCGCTGGAGCGCCGCGCCCTCGGCGAAGCGATACTTCTGCGAGAGCTTCCGCCCGATGAGATGCGGCACCGCCGGGTTCGTCGGCCATTGCTGGAGCGCCGTTGCCTTGGCGAGCTTCTCGTTCGCTTCGTCCCCGCGAAGATGCGCCAGCACCGCGCGCAGTGCGTGAGCCTCGGGCGAGTGCGGATTGGTTTTCAGCGCCTCGCCGATCGCCGCGTCGGCCTCGGTGTAGCGCTCGCCATCGATGTGGTGCTCGGCGAGCAAGAGGTGCGCACCGACGTGACGCGGGTTGAACTCCAGCGCCTTCTCGATCGCCGCGACGGACTCGCGTGTGTCGCTCGGCGCGAAAGCCCGCGCGAGGCCGAACCACACGTCAGGGTCTTCGGAAAACTTTTTCGCCGCCGTCGCGAACGTGCGCGAGGCGAGCGCGAAGTCATTCTTCTCCAGCGCGAGGTCGCCGCTTGCGAGCCACGTCCCGCGGTAGTCCGGCTTCTCCTTCCGCGTCGGGTCGTAGAACAGCTCCAGCACCTTCTTCGGGTCCGCGCCGACGAGCAGCGCGATCCGTCCGAGCGCCACGCGCTGCGACGGCGAGCGATACGCCCACTCCCGCGAACCGGCGAGCCGGTCGAGTTCATCCAAACGCCGCTTCGCTTCATCGCTCACGCCGGTCTGCCGTGCCGCTTCGTAGAGCGCGAACCGCAGTTCGAGGTCATTGTTGAATCTCTCGATCCCCTTCTCGATCACGTCCTTCGCTTCCTTCCAGCGCCCCAGCGCCGCGAGCGCCTCGGCTTGCATGAGCGGCCACGCTGCGTCGTCAGGCTCCTTGGGCGCAGCGGCGATCACTTCCTCGTAGGCACCGGCGATCAGCTTCTCCTTCACCTCATCAGCGTCCACGGCACGCGCGGCCGTGGCGATCAACGCAGAGGCGCAGAGGCCGCAAAGGAGCGCAGAGGAAAAAAAGAATCCTCTGCGTCCCTCTGCGCTCTCTGCGCCTCTGCGTTGAAAGTGACGTCGGCTCATGCGGGAAGCGTGCGCATCGTCTCCGCGCGGCAATTCGCGGCAAGCGCGATGTTCCTACCCACCTGCGGCTAGCGAAGCTGCCGCCAAAACATCACCGCCGAGATCGCGAGGCCAGCGGCGGTGATCGCGTGGCGCACGAGCTTCTGCGGAAGACGCTGCGAGTAGTGCGCGCCGAGGAAATAGCCGCCGACCGCGCCCACGGTCACGATCGCCGCACGCGGCCAGTCGATGAGGCCGCTCGCGACGAACCAGACGGCGGCGGTGAAGTTGATCACGCCGGCGAGCACGTTCTTGAGCGCGTTGATCTCGTGCAGGTCGCCGAGGCCGAGGAAGCCGAGCGACGCGAGCATGAGGATGCCGATGCCCGCGCCGAAGTAACCGCCATAGACCGCGACACCGAACTGAAAGACGATCGCGCCCCACACCATGCGCCGGTGCGGGTGCTCCGGCGCCGCGAACCGCCGGAACACGCCCTGCGCGATGAAGACGACCGTGGCGAAGAGCAGGAGGAAGGGGACGAGTTGCGCGAAGACGCGCTCGCTGGTGCGCGTGAGCAGCACGCTGCCGAGCCAGCCGCCGAGGATGCTCACGGGCACGAAGCGGATCAGCCACGGCTTCACCACCGCGAGCTGGCGCCGGAAACTGAAGATGCTGCCCGCCGTGCCGAGGAACAGCGCGAGCGTGTTCGTGGCGTTCGCGACGATGGCCGTCGTGCCGAAGAAAATCAGCGCAGGAAACGTGAGCAGCGTGCCCCCGCCGGCGACAGCATTCACCGCGCCCGCAGCGGCCCCGATGGCGCAGAGCGCGAGCGCTTCGGTGAGCACTTACTGGCGTGGGATGGTGACCGTCTTCCCGCTCGCCTCGTCCTTCACCACGACCTGATCCATGCGCAGGTCGATGACCTTGTAGCTGCTGCCCGGCTCACTCGGCCATGTGAAGCTCTCGCCCTCGCGGACCTTGAGCGTGTCCTTTCCATCGGCGCTCACGAGCGTGGCGAAGGTGGCGCTGGTGCGCGTGGGCAGATCCTTGAGCGCGACCACGCGGTCGTTCGTGTCGGCGTCGGTGAGCACGACTTGCGACATGTCCACTTTCACGCCGTGCTTGTCGAAGTCGGTGCGGGTCTCGACGCGATCGACCTTCAGCTTCGTGCCCTTGATCGTGTCGCCCTTGCGCACCTTCTCCTGCTTGCCGGTGCCATCGCTATCGAACTCGACCGTGGCCGTCTCGCCCTGCACAGCGCGCAACACGAAGGGCAGCCGCACCTCGGTGTATTCCTTGAGCCGGATCGCCGGGTGGATGCCGGGACGCATCCCGGGGTCGAGCGGATTGCTGTCGGCGAGGAATTCGTCGCGGTTGCTGAAGCCGTCGCCGTCCGTATCGGCGTCGAGCATCTTCGGGTCGTTGAGGTCGAGTTTGTATTTGGCAAACCACACCTCGAAGTCCGCGTTCGTCTTCTCTTCCGGCGCGGTGGGAGCGGGTGCATCGGGAGCGGCGACGACGGGTGCCTCCGAGCCGGGAGCCGCTGCGGGCGTCGGCATCTGCTCCTCCTTCGGCAGCGCCTGCTCGGCTTCGCTGGTCACCTCGCCCTCCTTTTTGCCGCAGGCGGAAAGCAGCGCGGCGGATGAGATGGCGACGAGGAAAACGCGAAGGGCGGGTTTCATGGGCGCGGGAGTGTAGGAGTGCCGGCGCGGTGCGCAATGCTTCGCTCCGGACTTGCGCGCAGGCGGGCGAGACGGTTCGTTCGCGCCCTTCTCATGCGTTGTCCTGCCTGCCAGACAGAAAATTTGCCCGCGGCCCGAGTCTGCACGCGCTGCGGCGGTGCGCTGACGGACTCGGCGGCGGGCAGCGGGCTCGCGGGCACGGGCGGCTTCCCGGGCGGGCCGATCAGCGCCGGTGAATCGCAGCCCATGCCACCACCGCTCGCGCCGGGTCAGTTGCCGGAGCGGTTCGAGAGCTACGAAATCCTGCGCAAGGCCGACGGCACGCTGTGGGAACTCGGGCGCGGTGCGATGGGCATCACTTATAAGGCGATCGATGCGGACCTGCAGGTCCCGGTGGCGCTGAAAGTCATCAGCCCGAACGCGCTCGGCAATCGCGACGCGGCGGAGCGCTTCCTGCGCGAGGCGCGCTCGGCGGCGAAGCTGCGGCACGGGAATATCGCGTCCGTCCTGCGCCTCGGCCGTGTGGGCGAGACGCACTTTTACGCGATGGAGTTTTGCGACGGGCAGACCGTGCATCAGCTCATCGAGCGGCGCGGGCCGCTGGAACTGAAGCTCGCGCTGGAGATCACCCAGCAAGTCACCGCCGCGCTCGTCGTCGCGCAGGATCACTCGGTCGTGCATCGCGACATCAAGCCCTCGAACCTCATGGTCACCGGGCGTGTGCCGGACGAGTTCACGGTGAAGGTGATCGACTTCGGCCTTGCGAAGCACACCGGGGCGGACAGCGCGGCGGCGGATCTCACGGTCGCGTCGGATCGGCACGGCTTCGTGGGCACGGCGCACTTCGCCTCGCCCGAGCAACTCGAGGATCGCCCCGTCGATTTCCGCTCCGACATCTACTCCCTCGGCGTCACGCTGTGGTTCATGCTCACGGGCAAGCCGCTGTTCGAGGGTTCGCTCACGCGCGTGGTCACGCAGCACCTCGTGCAGCCGCCGCCGATGGAAAAACTCGCGTGGCTCCCGCCGCGCATCTCCGCGCTGCTCGAATCGATGCTCGCGAAAGATGCCGAACAGCGCCCGACGAGCATGCGCGGGCTGCGCGATCAGCTCGGACTCGCGATCGATGAAAGTTCGTTCGACGCGACGATGGCCGCATCGCCGGACATCGCGCCTCCGCCTCCGACCCGCCCGCCCTCGTCGGCGGCAGCGAAGGCCACGACGCCACCTTCGGCGAATCTGCCCACCGTGCCGCCGATGGCGCCGCCCCCTGTGCCGCCGCCGGCGATTCCCAAGCCGTCGATGGCGCTGCCGCCGACGATCCCGCCGAGGCCGGCGCAGCCACCGCCTGTCGAGGCGCCCGCGCGTCCGAAGCCCACCTCGATGGGTCCGATCCTCGTGGCGGTCGTCGGACTGGTCTTCCTCATCGTCGTCGCGCTCGGCGCGGGCTACGCGTTCAATCGCTGGGGCAAGAAGCTCCTCGCGAAACGCGACACGCCGGCGGTCGTCACGCAGACCGACATCGTGCCGACGCCTTCGACTCCGCCGCCGTCGCCGAGTTCGATCGCGAGCGACCCGGCCACGGTGCTTCGCGAAGCGCACCTCGCACAGGATGCCGCGGAGCAGCTCTCGCGGATGCTGCACAACGCGGAAGTGAACCAGCAATTGATCGCGGTCGTGCAGGCGCGGCCGAACTTCAAACCCGAGGACATCGAGCAATACCGCCGGTCCGAGGATGCGATCGAGCGCGGCATCATCGACGCGGAAACGGCCTACCTGCTCGCGGCCAAGCGGCTCGGTAAAGTCGATCCCGACACGCTGCGCGCGGCCTTCGACAAGCTCGAAGACGAAGTCTCCAGCGCCGGCATTGGCTGGCGCACCAAGGTCGCGCAGCTCCTGCGGCGGCATGTGCTCAAGGTCCAGCCATTCGATACGCGCGTGGACGGCGGCTTCCGCGATGAACTCAAGGCATTGCAAAAAGACTGACCACCCGGCAATCTGCCGCCCGATTTCAACCGAACCCGCAACCATCCAACTATGAACACCCGCATCCTCCAAGCCACCTCACTCCTCTGCGCCGGCTCGCTGCTCGTCAGCGGTTGCGCCAACATCAAGGACGACACGCAACGCACCAAGACCGAAGGCACGCTCGCGGGTGCCGTCGGCGGTGCGATCCTCGGCGGGCTCATCGGCGCGGCGACGGGCGGCGGCACGCGCTCCATCGTGACCGGCGCCGCTGTCGGCGGCGCAGCGGGCGGAGTCGCGGGCCACGCTTACGGCTCGCACGTCGCGAAAAAGAAGACGGGCTACGCGTCGGAGGAAGCGCGGCTGCGCGGGATGATCAGCGAAGCGCGCAGCGAACGGCAGAGCGCGGAGTCTTACAATGCGAGCCTGCGGAAGAACATCTCCTCCCAGCGCTCCGAGCTCGCCAGCATCAAAGCCGCGAAGCGGTCCGGGCAGAATGTGCGCGGTGACGCGTCGCGGCTGGAGCAGAACCTCGACGCGAACATCTCGCGCTCGAACAGCGAGCTGAAGCGCAAGGACGCCGTGCTCGTCGAAGCGAAGGATACGCTCAGTTCCGCGCCGGCCGGGGCCGACAAATCGCAGCTTCAGACCGAATACAACTCCCTCCAGCAGGAGAAGAAGATCCTCCAATCGCAGATCAGCCAGATGAACGGCGTGAAGCAGGAACTCGCCACCGCCGCCCGCTAACATGAAACCGCACCTCATCCTCACCGGCACCATCGCCGCGCTCGCGCTCACCGCTTGCGAAACCACGGGCGATCCCACACAAGGCGGGCTTTTCGGCTGGAGCGAAGGCAAGGCGAAGCAGCGGCAGGGCGCGCTGAATGACGCCGTGTCGCTCGAACGCGGACGCACGTCTTCGGCTCGCTCGGAGACGGGCGGCCTGCAAGCCGAGAGCCGGAGCAACGCCGCGGAGATCAGCCGGCAGCGCGGCCAACTCAACCGCATGCTTTCGCAGCTCGATGAAGTCGATCGCGCGGGCGGCGGCGGGCGCACGAGCAGCGTGCGCGCGCGCATTGTCGAGACGCGCGGCAGCAGCGACATCAGCGAGAGCGAAGTGCGCTCACTCGACAGCGAAGTGCGCAGTCTGCGTTCCGAATACGGCCTGCTCCAGCAGCGGCGGTAGCTCAGGAGGCAGGAGGCAGGAGGCAGGCAGCAGGGCTGACCCCTGTCCCCTGTCTCCTGCCCCCTGCCCACACACTTTCCCTTGCCCGCTTAGGGGTTCCGCGCTCCCCTACCCGCCCTTTTTCGCACCATGAGCCAACGCCGCGTCGTCATCACAGGAATGGGCGTCACCACGCCCGTGGGCAACGATATCACCACGTTCTGGAACAACCTGATCAACGGGGTCAGCGGTGTCGGGCCGATCACGCACTTCGACGTGACCGAATACAAATGCCGCATCGCCGCAGAAGTGCGCGATTTCCACGCGCAGTCGCAGTTCAAGACGCCCAAGGACGTGAACCGCACGGATCGCTTCACGCACCTCGCCGTCGGAGCTGCAAAGTGCGCGATGGCCGACGCCGGGCTCACCGGGCCGATCGGCGATCCGGAACGCTTCGGCTGCATCGTCGGCAGCGGCATCGGCGGACTGAAAACGACCGAGGACCAGCACACCGTGCTCATGCAGCGGGGGCCGTCGCGGCTTTCGCCGTTCATGATCCCGAGCCTCATCGTGAACATGGCCAGCGGCATCGTCTCCATGGAATACGGCCTGCAGGGCCCGAACTACGCGCCCGTCTCCGCGTGCGCCACCAGCGCGCACTCGATCGGCGAAGCGTGGCGCATGATCCGCGACGGAGAGGCGGATGCGTTCGTCGCCGGCGGCAGTGAAGCAGCGATCGTCCCGCTCGGCATCGGCGGCTTCGCGGCGATGAAGGCGCTCTCGACGCGCAACGACGACCCCACGCGCGCCAGCCGTCCGTGGGACAAGGACCGCGACGGTTTCGTGATGGGTGAAGGCGCGGGCATCGTCGTGATCGAACTGCTCGAGCACGCGCTGGCCCGCGGCGCACGCATCTACGCGGAGATCGCCGGCTACAGCCTCACCGCCGACGCCTTCCACATGAGCGCCCCGCTGCCGAACCACGAGCAGGCCCAGCGCTCGATGCGCCGCGCGATGCAGCTCGCGGGCGTGAATCCCGAGCAGATCGATTACGTGAACGCACACGGCACGAGCACCCCCGTCGGCGACATCGCCGAGGTGCGCGCGGTGAAGGCGGTCTTCGGCGACTTCGCCAAGAACGGCCTCACCGTCAGCAGCACCAAATCGATGACCGGCCACCTGCTCGGCGCCGCCGGCGTGGTCGAGACCGTCGTGTGCGCGAAAGTGATCGAGACCGGCATCATCCCGCCGACGATCAACCTCGATAACCCCGGTGAAGAGTGCGACCTCGACTTCACCCCGCACACCGCGCGGGAGAAGAAGGTGAAGGTCACGCTCAACAACAGCTTCGGCTTCGGCGGGCACAACGTGACGTTGTGCGTGCGGGCCTTCGAGGGCTAAAGCCCTCGCCCCGTCGCCGCGGGAGCTTGGAAAATCCAGCCGCGCAACGGTGGAACGCGCGCTCCGAGCGCGTTGTCGAACCACGACACAGGCGCGGCCCGCGAAGAATGGCTTCGCCTGCGGCGAAGCAGGCCGCTGGGAAAACGCGCTCGGAGCGCGCGTTCCACCGTGAAACTGCCGAACGGATGCCACGGACTGCCGAACGGATGCCACGGACTGCCGGCGGTTTGCCGCGGACTGCCGGCGGTTCGCCGCGGACTGCCGGCCCGATGCGGCAAAGCCTTCCCAGTTTGCGGCAACGCCACAGGCGTTTGCCGGATCGGGTGGCAGGAAAGCGCGAAACTCGCCGCGGCCCCGCTCGCGGCTGGCCCAAGTCCGTGCACTTCGTTCTCGCCGCTGGCTTGGATTCATGCGAGCAACCCGAAGCCCCATGGAACCGAATCCGATTTCAGACGAATTTTCCGCGTCGCTGAATGCGGAGTTGGGCGTTTCCTATGTCTCCCGCTGATCGGAAAGTCATAAAGGCAGCCAAAGGGCGCGTTGACGACTTAGACCGTGCAATCGACGCCATTCGCGCCGGCGGTGACCCAAACGCCCGTGACGAATACAACCTCACTGCATTCATTTGGTGTGCCCGCAAGGGTCACATCGCCGTAGCGCGAGTTCTGAAAGCAGCCGGAGCAGACATCGAGGCACGAGACGTCACTCAAAAGACCGGCATCCATCACGCGGTTCTGTTCCGACGTTCCGAGTTCATCGACTACTTACTCAGCATTGGCGCCGACATTACTGCCACCGATATGCACGGCTGCACCGCACTCGACCTCGCGCTCTACGATCTTGGCATGCCTCGCAACGATCCTAGAATCGTGCCCCAGTTGATGGCCGTCGGAGCACCAGCGCCCCGACATCCAGAACACCTCAATACAACCGCCGGAAACGCCTAACTGTAGCGCCTCGACACGTTGCCCGAAAAGTCAGCTAGCCTGAAGATGGGAAGTTCTCAGCGTTGGTCCTGCGCAGCGCGGCTCTGCGCCTTGTAGTTCCGGCAATAGCCGGCCCCGTCCTGCACCGGGGCTTTTTTCTCGAGGTCCACATCATTCAGCGATGAGCCCGCTCCCCACGAGAAGAGCCGCTGGAAGAGCGGCAGCAGCCGGCTCGTCCTGACCTGCTCGAGGAAGTAAACCTCGTGCTCCTTCTCCTTCATCCCCATCTCATAGAGCATCGCGTCGTGCTCGTGGATGCCCAGCGCGTGGAAGTGCCGCAGCATCACGAAATACTCGCACACGTTCCCGCTCTCGAGCTTCCCCGCGAAGAAGAACGGCATGAACCGCCCGATGACATGGCAGCTCGCCGAGATGAGCCGCCCGATCACGTGCAGCTTCACCTCCAGCCAGCGCGACACGGGCACCTCGTATCGCTCCATCAGCCCGCGGAGGTTCTGGCGATGCTGCCACTCATCCTCCTCGATCTGCCGCACCGCCGCCTTCGCCGCGGGGTCCCGCAGCGAACGCGCATGGCCGATGTAGGCAAACGCCGCCGCCTTCTCTCCCGAGTAGGCTCTCTGCAGCAGCTTCACGAGCGCGGGATGATCGAGCTTCATTCTGGGTCGGGACATCGCCCGCCGCAGCCAGCGAAGCAAGCGCGGCAGCCGCGGCGAAACTGCATCATGCGAGCGCCGAGGGCGTGACAGCAGGCCGGGGCTGTGCATTCTCCGCGCCTCCCATGCGCCCCGTCCTCATTCTCACTGCCGGTTACGGCGAAGGCCACAATGCTGCTGCGCGCGGCCTGCACACGGCGTGTCAGCAACTCGGTATCGAGTCGGAAATCGCCGACCCTTTCACCGCGATGGGCGCGAGCTACGATCGCTCGCGGCGCGATTATTTGTGGCTCATCAATACCGCGCCGCATGTGTGGGCCTTCTTCTTCGGGCTCATCGATCGCTTCCCACTCGTTGAGTTCTCGCTGCCGCTGCTCAGCCGCGTGGAGCAGCAGCTCGCGGAGCTGCTCGCGGAGAAGCAGCCGCGAGCGGTGGTGAGCGTGTATCCGGCATACAGCTACCTCATCGCGAAACTTTTCCCGTCGGGCCGGCCGTTCACGCTGCACACGGTCGTGACGGACTCGATCACGATCAACCGCGTATGGCATCGCGCGCCGAGCGACACCTACATCGTCGCGAATGCCGCGACCGGCGACGTGATGCGCGAGCAGGGCGTTCCTGCGGCGCGCATTCACGAACTCGGCTTTCCCGTGCCGCCGCGCTTCGCCGCCGACCGGCCCGAACGGCCCGATCCCCGCGACGGGGCGCGCGTGCTTTTCATGATCAATGCGGCGAAGGACACCGCGCCGGATGTCGTCGCGCGGCTGCTGCTCATGCGGCGCATTCATCTCACCGTCACCGTCGGCCGCGATGAAGAGCTGCGCGCGCGCATCGAGAAAGCCGCCGCGGGCCGCCCGATCGAGATCCACGGCTGGACGCCGCACATGCCGGAGCTGCTGATGACCCATCACATCCTCATCGGCAAAGCCGGCGGCGCCGCGGTGCAGGAGACGATCGCCGCGCAGACGCCGATGCTCATCACGCAGGTCGTGCCGGGACAGGAGGAAGGCAACGCGCAGCTCCTCTTCGACCACGCGTGCGGCGCACACTGCCCCACCCCCGATGCGCTCGCCGGGCAGATCGACTGGCTCTTTGCGAATGGCGCCCGCGAATGGCGCCGCTGGCACGACAACATCCGCGCGCTGAGCCGCCCGGATGCGGCGCTGCAAATCGCGCGGTTCGTGAGCGGGCGGTGAGTCCGTGGAAGCGACGCCCTCGTCGCTTTGATGGTGGCTGCGGCGCCTCGCCGCTGCATCCGGCGACGGGGCGTCGTCGGCACAAGCAAAGCGGCGGGGCGCCGCTTCCACCCTCAGAGCAGCGTGCGCTGCACGGTCCACCATAGGCCCATCGCAGCGATGAGCGCGGAGCCGGGGATCACGATCCAGCGGCGATAGCTCGCGGGATCGCGCAGCCAGGCGGTGGCGGCGAAGGCGAGGGAGACGACGGCGAGCTGGCCGCCTTCGACGCCGAGGTTGAAGCCGATGAGGCCGACGGCGAGCGAGGTCTTCGGGAGATCGAGATCGCTCAGCGCGTTGGCGAAGCCGAGGCCGTGGATGAGGCCGAAGACGAGGACGATGACCAGCCGCCACGGGGTGTAGCGCGGGTGGAAGATATTCTCGATCGCCACGGCGGCGATGCTCGCGGCGATGATCGGCTCAACAATGCTCGCGGGCACCTTCACGTAGCCGAGCGTGGCGAGCCCGAGCGTGATGGTATGCGCGACGGTGAAGGCGGTGATTTGCCACAGCAGCGGCCGCCACGCGCGGCTGAGCAGGAAGAGGCCGAGGACAAAGAGGATGTGGTCGAGCCCCTCGGGGAGGACGTGGAGGAAGCCTTGCACGAAGAAGCTGCGCAGCGTGCTCCACGCGTCGCGGCTGGAGCCATGGGCGGAGACGGAACCGGGCGCGGGCGCGGCGGGCTGAGCGTTCGCGAGGCTGGTGAGATCGAGCGTGAAGCTGGTCTCGCCGGGGAAGAGGACGTTCAGCCGCGGGTGCGTCTGGCCATCGATGACATTTTGGAAGACGACGGCGAGCTTCTCGCCGGGGAGCGCGCGGATCTTCCAGCCGCTGATGCCGGCGGGGACGTTCGTCTTCCACGCGCCGGTGAGCACGACCACGTCTTCATCGGCGGCGAGCGGCGCGCGGCCCTTGCCGGTGAAGGTGAAAGTGAACTCGGGTTGCACGCGGCCGAGCGGCTCGAAGAAGAACTCGACGCTACGCCGCACCAGCGCGTCGGCCTTGCGCCGCAGGTCGGCGCGGTCTTCCTCCGAGTAGCTGCGGAAGACGACGTGCGTGAGCGAGGCGGCGCCGTTCGGGTCGGGGTCGAAGCAGCGCGGGTCCACCTCGACGAAGAGCGTCGCCGCGCCGCCGGTGGCGAAGTGGCCCTGCACCGGGATGTCCGGGATCGGATGCGCGACGGCGCGCAGGGAGCAGAGAACGAGGAGGGCGAGGGCGAGGCAGATGGAACGCATGAGCGAATGGGCGGCGAGATTGGACTTGCCCGCACCGTGGTTCTTTGGAGAAACGTCCACCCGCTGGCAACATTTCCGTCGCCGGCGAAACATCAACGAACCAGACACAACAACATGAAGCTCCTCCTCACCATCCTCGCCATCTCCTCGCTCAGCCTCGGCAGCGCCTTCGCCGGCTGCGGGAAGAAAGTCACCAATGAAGGCACGCTGAAGTCCTTCGACGCCGCCACCAAGACGCTCACCGTCGAAGGCAAGGACGGCAAAGCCGCCACCATCACGCTCACCCCCGGAACGACCGGCGCCGACAAGGCCGCCGACCTCGTGGGCAAGTCCGTGAAGGTCATCAGCGAGCACGGCAAGGCCGACAGCGTCGCGGCGGGCAGCTAGTCTCCCTCGCGAGTCAAATATTCCGAAAGGCCCGGCCCTCGCGCCGGGCCTTTTCGTTTTCACGGGGCGCGGTCGCTCGGGCAGGATAGTGCCAAAGCTTCGCCCATGACCGGGGCGTCGAAGCGGTTATCCTCGGCGACTCCCGATATGCGCCCGCTCCTGGCTCTCAGCTTCCTCCTCCTTCTCACCCGCTCGCCCGGAGCCACGCCCGTGGACTTCAACCGCGAGGTGCGCCCGATCATCTCCGAGAAGTGTTATCACTGCCACGGGCCGGACGAGGGTTCGCGCAAGGCGAAGCTGCGGCTCGATGTGCGCGACGATGCGCTGCAAGATCGCGACGGCGTGCGGGCGATCGTGCCGGGCAAACCCGACGACAGCGAGCTGATGCTGCGGGTGCGCTCGAAGGATCCCGACGAAGTGATGCCGCCGCCGAAGGAGCATCACATCATTTCGCCCGCGGAGTGCGACACGCTGCGCCGCTGGATCGCCGAGGGCGCAAACTACGCGCCGCACTGGGCGTTCGGGAAACCGGTGAAGCCGGCGGCGGTCGGGATCGATGCGTTCATCGACGCGGAGCTAAAACATCACGACCTCGCGCTCTCGCCGGAAGCGGACAAGCCGACGCTCATTCGCCGCCTGTCGCTCGACCTCACGGGGTTGCCGCCCACGCTGGATGAGACGCGCACTTTCGTGGAAGACACCGCGCCGGACGCCTACGCACGCGCCGTGGATCGGCTGCTCGCGTCGCCGCACTTCGGCGAGCGCTGGGCTCGCATGTGGCTCGATCTCGCGCGTTACGCGGACTCGAGCGGCTACGGGTCGGATTTCTTCCGGCTGAATATCTGGCCGTGGCGCGACTGGGTGATCGGCGCGTTCAACCGCAACCTGCCCTACGATCAGTTCACGATCGAACAACTCGCGGGCGACCTGCTGCCGAACCCGACGCGCGAGCAACTCATCGCCACCGCCTTCCATCGCAACACGATGACCAACTTCGAGGGCGGCACGCCGGACGAGGAGTATCGCGTCGCCGCGGTGAAGGATCGCGTGGCGACGACAATGCAGGTCTGGATGGGTCTCACCGCCGGCTGCGCGCAGTGCCACACGCACAAGTTCGACCCGCTCTCGCAACGCGAATACTACCAGCTCTTCGCGATCTTCAATCAGACCGAAGACGCCGACCGCAACGACGAAGAGCCGAAAATGCCGCTGCCCACCGCCGACGAAGCCCGGCGCATGACGGAGCTGAACGCGCGCATCGCGGAACTCGAAACGCAGATCAAGACCACGACGCCGGAACTCGACGCCGAGCAGCGCGTGTGGGAAGCGAAAGTCGCCGCGCCGGTCGCGTGGTCGGTGCTGGAGGTGGAGGACTTCAAGGGCTCGGGCGAACAGCAGTGGGAGAAGCGCGAGGATGGTTCGGTGCTGGTGCGCGCGGGCGCCGGGGACGCAGCCTTTTACGAAGTGAAGGCGCGCACGACGCTGAAAGCGATCACCGCGGTGAGGCTCGAACTCATCCCCGATGCGGCGTTCAATCACAACGGCCCAGGCCGCGCCGCGGATGGCAACGCGGTGCTCAGCGACCTCAAGCTGTTCACGACGCCCGCGGGGCAGACGACCACTCGGGGCCGCTTCGTGCGCATCGTGAATCCGGGCTCGGCGCGCTTTCTTTCGCTCGCGGAGGTCGAGATTTTCAGCGACGGGAAAAACGCCGCGCCGCAGGGCCAGGCGTCGCAATCGACGACGGGATTCGACGGCCCGGCGAAGCTGGCGGTCGATGGCAACACCGACGGGGATTACTTCAAGTCGAAGTCGGTCACGCACACGCAGGAGGAGAAGGATCCGTGGTGGGAAGTCGATCTCGGGCGCGACGTGCCGGTCGAGCGCGTGGTGGTGTGGAACCGCACCGACAGCGGTGTGAGCCAGCGGTTGGCCGATTTCCGCGTCGAGGTGCTGGATGCCGCGCGCCAGCCGGTCTTCACGCAGACGGTGAAGGAATCGCCCGCGCCGAGCGCGACGGTCGCGACGAACAAGGCGACGCTGCTTCCGCTCTTTCACGCCACCGCCGATTACAGCCAGCCGGGCTTCGACGTGGCCCGCGCGCTGGACGGCGACCCGAAGACCGGCTGGGGCATCGGTGGTGCGACCGGCCAGCCGCACGCGGCGGTGTTCGAGTTGGTGAAGCCGTGGAGCGACGCCGACGCGCTACTCACTTTCCAGCTTACTCAATCGCACGGCGGCGACGCGACCATCGGGCGCTTCCGCCTGCTGGCCGCGGAGGCGGCGACGCCCGTGGCGGAGCTGCCCGCGGCGATCAAGGCGGCGCTCGGCGTCGAGCCCGCCCAGCGGACGGCGGCGCAAGCGCAGCAAGTCGCCGCTTTTTTCCGCCCACTCTCGAAGACCTACGAGGCTCTGGTGAAGGAACGCGACGCGAAAAAGAAGGAGCTGGCGACGATCAAGCCGCTCGCGCTGCCCATCATCCGCGACCTGGCGAAGGACAAGCAGCGCGAGTCGCGCGTGTTCATCAAGGGCAACTACCTCATGCCGGGCGACATCGTAACCGCGGGACTGCCCGCCGCGTTTCACGCCGCGCCCGCCGCACCGCTCGACCGACTCGCGCTCGCGCAGTGGCTCGTGAGTCGCGACAACCCGCTCACGGCGCGCGTGACGGTGAATCGGTTTTGGGCGCAGCTTTTCGGCACGGGGATCGTCGAGAGCGAGGAGGACTTCGGCACACAGGGTTCGCTGCCGTCGCACCCGGAGTTGCTCGACTGGCTCGCGATCGAGTTCATGCGCGATTGGGATGTGAAGCGGCTGCTCAAACTCATCGTCACGAGCGCCACGTATCGGCAGAGCGCGAAGGTGACGCCCGACTTGCTCGCGAAAGATCCGCGCGACCGGCTGCTCTCGCGCTATCCACGGCGGCGGCTCGGCGCGGAGGAAGTGCATGACCAGGCGCTCGCGGTCGCCGGTTTACTCAGTCACAAGATCGGCGGGCCGAGCGTGTATCCGCCGCAGCCGGATGGGTTGTGGAATGTGGCGTTCAACGGCGGGCAGAACAAATACCCGACGAGCGAGGGCGAGGATCGCTACCGGCGCGGGCTCTACACATTTTGGCGCCGCACGATGGCGAACCCGACGATGCTCGCCTTCGACGCGCCGAGCCGCGAGACCTGCACGATCCGGCGCGTGCCGACGAATACGCCGCTACAGGCGTTCGTGACGCTGAACGATCCGGTCTTCGTCGAAAGCGCGCAGGCGCTCGCGCGGCGCATCCTACGCGAAGGCGGTGCCGACGCGGACGGGCGGTTGCGCTTCGGCCTCGAGCTCGCGCTCGGTCGGCCTGCCGAGGCGAAGCACGTCGCTGCGTTGCGCAAGCTGCTCGATGCAGAGCTCGTGAAGTTTCGCCAGACGCCGGATGACGCGCTCACGCTCGCGACGAAGCCGCTCGGTCCCCTGCCCGCGGGCGCCGATCCGATCGAAGCCGCGGCGTGGACCGCCGTCGCAAACGTGCTGCTCAACCTCGATGCATTTCTCACACGAAGCTAAATGGAGCGCTGGCGTCCTCGCCGGCCACTTCCGCGCGCGGCGAAGCCGCCCGATGGATCGCGCTTCGCGCGGCCGCAAGGTGGCCGGCGAGGACGCCAGCGCTCCATCGCTCGCCGCCTCACCTCGTCTGCCATGATCCCTCACCTCTTCCACACCCGCCGCCAATTCCTCGCCGACGCCTCACGCTTTTCCCTCGGCGCCATCGCGCTCGAATCGCTCTGCGCACACGGCGCAAACGTCGTGAACCCGCTCGCGCCGAAAGCGCCGCCGCTGCCGGCGAAAGCGAAGGCGGTGATCTATCTCTCGATGTCCGGCGCGCCGCCTCAGCACGATCTCTTCGACTGGAAGCCGGAGCTGAAAGCGCACAACAAGGAGGACTGTCCGGAGAAGTTCATGCAGGGCGAGAAGTTCGCCTTCATCAAGGGTCTGCCGAAGCTGCTCGGGACGCCGCATGAGTTCAAACAATACGGCCAGAGCGGCGCGTGGGTGAGCTCGGTGCTGCCGCACTTCACGAAGATCGTGGATGACGTGACGATCGTGAAGTCGATGAACACGGATCAGTTCAATCACGCGCCGGCGGAGCTGTTCATCTACACGGGCTCGCCGCGCAATGGCGCCGGGTCGATGGGCTCGTGGGTCACGTATGGGCTCGGCTCTCAAAACCAGGATCTGCCCGGCTACGTCGTGCTGCTCAGCGGCGGCTCGGATCCGACGGGCGGCAAGGCGTGCTGGGGCTCGGGATTTCTGCCCGGCGTTTTCCAAGGCGTGCAGTGCCGCGCGGTCGGCGATCCGATCCTCTTTGCCAGCGATCCCGCGGGCATGAGCCGCGACACGCGCCGGCGCACACTCGATGCGTTGCGCACGCTCAATGAAGCGGAGGCCGCGACCTTCGGCGACCCGGAGACGGTCACGCGCATCTCGCAATACGAACTCGCCTACCGGATGCAGCTCGCGGTTCCGGAGGTGTTCGATTTGAAAAAGGAACCGAAGGAGATGCTCGATCTTTACGGCGCGGAACCGGGCAAAGGATCGTTCGCGAACAACTGCCTGCTCGCGCGGCGGCTCATCGAAAATGGCGTGCGCTTTGTGCAGCTCTTCGATTGGGGCTGGGACATGCACGGCACCGGCGAGAGCAACGACTTGCTCAAGGGCTTGCCGAACAAGTGCCGCGACATCGACCAGGCGTGCGCCGCGCTCGTGCTCGACCTGAAGCAGCGCGGACTGCTCGACTCGACGCTCGTCGTGTGGGGCGGCGAGTTTGGCCGCACGCCGATGAACGAGGAACGCAACGGCAGCAAGTTCCTCGGCCGCGATCACCACCCGCACTGCTTCACGATGTGGATGGCTGGGGCGGGCATCAAGCGAGGCTACGTCCACGGCGCGACTGACGAACTCGGCTACCGCGTGGCCGAAGGCAAGGTGACCGTTCGCGATCTTCAGGCGACCGTGATGCAACTGCTCGGCATCGATCCCTACAAGTTCAGCTACCGCTTCCAAGGCCTGAACAACCGGCTCATCGGGCCGACCAATGAGGGCAAGGTAGCCACGGCGTTGCTCGCGTAAGTGGAGGCACTCGCTGCTTGAAATGCGGGCCGCCAACGCGAAAGGTTTTATCAATCCGATGAAACGCGTCATCCTCTCTTCAGCCGCCGAGCCACTCGAAACGCGGATCGCCCCAGCGACGCTCACCTTCATCGACATCGACGGCACCGCAGTCACCGTCACCACCAACAAAGGCACCGACGCGGATCTCGCACAGGTGTGCAAGCTGGCGGCGGAGGGCTCGGGTTTCGAGCTTCAGGAGATCCGCCTGAGCGAGCTGGCCACGGTTTTCCAAGGCACGAATCTCACGGTGCTCAAAGGCACCACAGACGACGGCGATCCTGTCGATGTCGGTTACATCAACGCCATTGGCGTGGACCTCGGCAAGGTCCTGATCGATGGCGATCTCGGGCAGATCGACGCGGGCAAGACGACGGCCGCGACGATCAATAATCAGCCCGTGCAACTCGGCGCCGGGCTGGCGGTGAAGAGCCTCACGGTCGGTTCGTTCGGTGTGAAGCTCCTCGACACGCAAGCCGCCGGCGGGAGCCTCAGCAGCCTGATCATCGGCAAGCTCGGGCTGTTCAGCGTCGCGGGGAATTTCCAGGAAGCCACGCTCACCGTGTTTGGCGCATTCCCCGATACCGACCTCACCGTCAGCGACCGCTTCGATGGTCGCGGCCAGATCGGCAATATCATCATCGGCGGAGATCTCATCGGCGGCAGCGCTACCCGCGCCGGGTCGATCTACGCACGTGGGGAAATCGGCGACATCAAGATCGGCAGCATCGCCAACGGCATCAAAGTCGGCGGCAACATCCTCGGTGGAGAGGGCGACGATAGCGGGGCCATCACCAGCGAGCGGGAGATCGGGCGGGTGGACATCGTTGACGATGTCGTAGGTGGTGTCGCTGGCAGGGGCACTTCCGACCGTTCGGGGCGCGTCTTCTCCGGCGGCCTCATGGGCTCGGTGAAGATCGGCGGCATGCTCATCGGCGGCGACGGCATCCAGAGCGGCAATATCTCGAGCGCCACCGGCCTCGGCTCCGTGACCATCGAATTGGGCATCCAAGGCGGCTTGGGCACAAGCGCGGGCGCGGTGGGCACTGGCGGCAACATCGGCAAGATCACCGTGAACGGCCCGATCACAGGCGGCGCAGGAAATTTCTCCGGTTCCATCCTCGTCGCGGGCGCCGCCAAGGCCGTGCTCGTGAAAGGCGACCTCACCGGTGGCTCCGGCGAACAGTCCGGCTCCATCTCGGCGAGCAGGACTGTCCAGAGCGCCCGGATCGAAGGAAACATCACGGGTGGAATGGGGCTGCTCAGCGGCTCGATCGGCAGCGCGTTGCCGCTCGGGGCGGTGACGGTCACCGGCGATCTCGTCGGCGGAATCGGTCAACTTTCAGGCGTGGTGCTGAGCGGCGGGAATATCAAGAGCGTCAACATCGAAGGCAGCGTAAAGGGAGGAAGCGGCATCGAAAGCGGCGCCATCGGCTGTGGTGGCACGGTCGGCCCCGTGACGATCGGCCTCGATCTCCTCGGCGGAGTCGGCTTGCGGAGTGGCACGATCATCGGCGGCACCAACGTCAGCAAGACGACCATCAACGGCTCCATCATCGGAGGCGAAGGCGACGAATCCGGATCGATTTTCAGCTACGGAAATATCGGAACCGTCATGGTCGTCGGAAACGTCAGCGGTGGCACTGCCAACGCCAACAGCCCAGGCAACGACGCCGGCTCGATCAACGCCGACGGCGCAATCAAGAGCGTCACCATCGGCGGCAGCCTGCTCGGCTCCGACGGCGCGGGCAGCGGCACCGTGCAGAGCACGCTGGACATCGGCACCGTCACCGTCGGCGGCAGCATCACCGGCGATATTGGCATCTTTTCGGGCTCGATCCTCAGCGGCGGCACGCTCGAACGAGTCAGAATCACCGGCAACGTCACGGGAGGCATCGGCGACAACAGCGGCATCATCGAAACCGACGGCGACGGTGAAGACGGCAACATGGGCCCCGTCACGATCGGCGGCACGCTCGTGGGCTTCGCCGGCGCCAATTCCGGGATCGTCTTCAGCTCCGGCGAACTCGCCAGCCTCACCGTCGGCGGAATCCAGGGCGGCCTCGGAGCCGGATCGGGGACCGTCAGCAGCGATCTCGACATGGGCAACGTGACCGTAAATGGCGACGTGCGCGGCAGCGCGGCCAACGAGGCCGGCAAGATCTCGAGCGCCGGCAAGATGGGCAAAGTCACTATCAACGGCTCCCTCATCGGCGCCGACGGCCGCTTTGACACGACCCTGCTCGAAAACGCTGTGCTGGGGCAAATCTACAGCGCTGACTCGATGGGCGCGGTGAATATCACCGGCAATGTCATCGGCGGCGCAGGCGCATATGGCGCGCACATTCGCGGCGCATCGATCAAGAGCGTCACCATCGAAGGCAACCTGACCGGCGACGCACCCGGCACCGCATCGATCATCGCCGAGGACGGCGACCTCGGCGCTGTCACCGTCATCGGCTCATTCACCGCCGCGGCCGGGAGCGTGCCTTCGCAGATCAGCGCACAGGAGAGCCTCGCGTCAGTCACCATCGGCGAACTCGTCGGCTCGGTCGAATCGTTCGGTTTCATCACCGCGGGGACGAGCATCGGCCGGCTCACCGTCGTCGGCTCGACCGCGTATTTCAAAATCCTCGCCGGCTACGACGCGAACCTCATCCCCGTGAACGCCGCGGCCACGATCGGCCCTGTGACGATCGGCACCACGGGCGCGGGCAACTGGGACTCGACGGACCTCGTCGCCGGCGCCGTCACGGGCGGGCAATCCTCCAAGGAGAACGACAGGGTTTTCGGCACCGAGGACGACGCGTTAATCTTCAGCGAGAGCGGCGCTGTATCGAAGATCGGGGCGGTCATCATCAAGGGCGCGGTCGCTCGCGGAACGGGCGAATCGCATTTTGGCATCGTCGCCTCGAAGATTACGTCTGTGAAGATCGGCGGCACGGCCCTTCCGCTCACCGCCGCCAAGGATCCCGCGATCAACGTCACCAGCGGCGGCCTGCTCACGAACCTGACCGTGCTCGAAGTCTGAGCCACTCGCGCCTCACGCTCCCACCGAGCACCCGCCGATGGCTGTGTCGCGGATGATCCTCGCAGCGTAAGCGGCTTAAACAATCGGCTGGCCACTCGCGAGCAGCACGGTCTCCTGCACGGCGAGGTCGTGCGCGGGGGTGAAGGCGAACGTCTTCTCGCCACGGATCACTTTCGCGAAGTCGGCGAAGTCCCCGTCGTAGCGACCACCGGTCTTCGGGAATTTTACGTCCTGGTAGCCGCGCTTCCACTCGCCGCGCGGAGCGTCGAGCGCGAGTCGCGCAGCGGCGGCTTCGAGCGGGCGGATGTCGAAGGTGCCGCGCGTGCCGCACACGACGAATTGCCGCCGCGAGCCGCCGTCCACCTCAGTGAGCGCGCTGCGGACCGTCACGGTCGCCTTGGGGTATTCGAGCACGGCGAGTTGGTTGTCGGGGAATCCATCGCCCGCGACGCTGCGGTTGTGCGGCGTCACTTTCTGCGGGCGACCGAGGATCGTCACGACGGCGTCGATGACGTGGCAGCCGAGCTCGAACATCGCACCGCCGCGATACGGCAGCAGCGCCTTGCGACCACCGGCGTCGATAAGCTTGCTCATCACCGTGTCGATCTCGAAGACCTCGCCGAGGGCGCCGTCGCGGTGGAGTTGGAAGAGGAGCTCAAAGGCGGGGTTGTAGCGGAACATGTAGCCCATCTGCACGGTGAGCTTGCGCGCGGTCGCGTCGTCGAGCAGGCGCTTGAAGGCGGGCAGCGATTCGCCGGCGGGTTTGTCGAGGTGGATGTGCTTACCCGCCGCGATGCAACGCGCCGCCGTCGCGAGGAGATCCTTCACCTCGGTCTCGACGGCGACGGCTTGCAGGCCAGGCGTGGCGAGCAGTTGCTCCTCCGTCATCCACGGCAGACCAGCGTAGGTCGTCGAGTTCTCCGCAGCCGTGCGTCGGGCCGCGGCGGACGCGACGACGCCGACGACTTCAAAATCCGCCGACTTCCGCATCGTATCCATCTTCCCACCCGCGTGCGCGTGGGCCGTGCCGATCTGGCCGATGCGGATCTTCGGCACACTCTGCGCGTGCGCCACCAGCGGGAGGGCGGCGGCGGTGCGGAGGAAGGCTCGGCGGGAGAATGGATTCATGCTGTTGCGGGTGCATCTCCACCTCCCGGTGAGCAAGCACAAAGCTCCCGCCCACCCGGGAGCACAGGCGTCACCGTGCCCTTGATGAGGTAGGAAGCCCGCCATGCGACGCCCTCTGCTTCTCCTCGCCGCGACCGCGCTGACTCTCTCCATCGCGAGCGCTGAGCCCTTCCCGACGGAGCCGCTGGAAATCGGACACGAGCCGCAGTTCGTCTTCGACCTCCACGTGGTCGATACGACGTGGGCACTCAAGCTGAAGGGTGAACCGATGCGGCGCGTGCTCCATCGACCTCGCCACGCTGCGCAATCTCACAACACGGTCCGAAGACCGGCGGAGTCGTCTGCACACGCGCGCTGCGCTGGCCCGGCGGGAAACTTTTCGTCAATGCCGACGCGCACGCCGGCAAGTTGACCGTGCGCGTTTCCGACGAACTGCGGAAACCGCAGCCCGGCTTCGACTACGACGACTGCGATGTCTTCAAAGGCGACAAAGTCGCGCACGAGGTCACGTGGCAAGGCAAGTCGCTCGACGCGTTCGCGGGCAAGGTCATCCGCCTGGAGTTTCAGCTCCACGACGCCGACCTCTACACGTTCCGCGCGCAGTAGCGTTACTCGCCTTCCGCCTGCTCTTCGTCCTCGTTCGAGACGACCGGTGCGATGCCGGAAAGAATCTCACCTTCGCGCATATCGATGAGCTTCACGCCTTGGGCGTTGCGGCCGGTTTCGCGGATCTCAGCGACGCGCGTGCGGACCATCTTGCCCTTGTTAGTGATGAGCATGAGTTCGTCCGCATTGCGCACGGTGAGTGCGCCCGCGACGCCACCGGTGCGCTCGGTGGTCTTCATCGTGATGACCCCTTTGCCGCCGCGCGATTGGATGCGGTATTCGTCGAAGGTCGTGCGCTTGCCGAGGCCGTTCTCGCCAGCGACGAGGAGCATCGCGTCCTTGTCCACCAGCGCGGCACCGACGATGTAGTCGCCTTTGTCCGGGCGGATGCCCCAGACGCCGACGGTGTCGCGGCCCTGGTCGCGCATTTCTTCTTCGCTGAAACGAATGCTCATCCCCTCGTGGGTGATCAGGACAATCTCCTGATGACCTTCGGTGCGCTTGCAGTCGATCAGGCGGTCGCCCTCCTCGATCTTGATCGCGATGATGCCGCCCTTCCGGATGTTTTTGAAGTCGCTGAGGTTCGACTTCTTCACGATGCCGCTCCGCGTGGCGAAGACGATGTGCAGCTTCTCGGTCCACGTTTCCTCGTCGGTCTTCTGGCCTTGGATGCGGATGGTCGCGGCGATCTTTTCGTCCGCTCGCAACTCCAGCAGGTTCGCGATGCTGCGGCCTTTGCTCGCGCGTGAACCTTCGGGAATCTCATACACGCGCTCGACGTAGCAGCGTCCGTCGCTGGTGAAGAACATGAGGTAGTCGTGCGTCGTCGCGGTGAAGAGATGCTCGACGAAGTCGTCGTCTTCCTCCTCGTTCGTGCTCTCCCGAGCGGTCATGCCGATCACCCCTTTGCCCCCACGCCGCTGCGCGCGGTAGGCGGAGACGGCGGTGCGTTTGATGAATCCGTTGTGCGTGAGCGTGACGATCACGCCTTCGTTGGCGATGAGGTCTTCGAGGCTGATCTCGCCCTCGGCAGGCACGATCTGCGTGCGGCGCTCGCTGCCGTATTTGCGCTGAATTTCCCGGAGCTCGTCCTTGATGATCTTCAGCACGCGCTTCTCCTTCGCGAGGATGTCGAGCAGGTCCTTGATCGTCGCGATGAGTGCGTCGTATTCGCTCTTGATGCTCTCCCGCTCGAGGCCGGTGAGTTGGTAGAGCCGCAGGTCGAGGATGTGGCCGACCTGCTTCTCGGTGAACATATATTTTCCCTCCGCAGTGAGCCGCGCGTCGGAGCGGATGAGGATGCCGATCTGCTCCACGGCGCGGCGCGTCCACGAGAGCGCCATTAGTTTGGCCTTCGCGTCGTCGCGGTCGCGAGAGTCGCGGATGATCTTGATGAAGTCGTCGAGGTTCGCGAGCGCGATGAGGTAGCCCTCGAGCTTCTCGGCTTCGACTTCGGCGGCATTCAGCAGGTAGCGCGTGCGGCGGAGGATGACTTCGCGGCGATGCTCGATGAAGCAGGTGATCGCGTCCTTCAGCGGGAGCAGTCGCGGCTTGCCGTGGTCGATCGCGAGCATGTTCACGCTGAACGACGACTCGAGCGCGGTGTGCTTGTAGAGGTTGTTGAGGATGACCTTCGGATTGCCGTCGCGCTTCAACTCGATGACGACGCGCGTGTGCTCGTCCGACTCGTCGCGCACGTCGCTGATGCCGGTGAGCACCTTCTCGTTCACCAGCTCCGCGATCCGCTTCACCAGCTCCGCGCGGTTCACGTTATACGGGATCTCGGTGATGATGATCTGCTCGCGCCCACCCTTCAGCTCCTCGACACCCGCCCGGCCGCGCACCCGCACCGCGCCTTTGCCCGTGGTGAAATAGGAGAGGATACCCGCCGTGCCCTGCAGGATGCAGCCCGTCGGGAAGTCCGGCCCTTTCACATGCTCCATGAGGCCGTCGAGCGTGATGTCCGGGTCGTCGATCTGCGCGCAGATGCCGTTGATGCACTCGCTGAGATTGTGCGGCGGGATGTTCGTCGCCATGCCGACTGCGATGCCGGTGCCGCCATTCACAAGCAGGTTCGGGAACGCCGCCGGGAAGACGGTCGGCTCCTCACGCGTCTCGTCGTAGTTCGGCACGAAATCGACTGTCGCTTTCTCCATGTCCTCCATCAGTGCCGCGCCGAGATGCTGCAGCCGCGCCTCGGTGTATCGCATCGACGCCGGCGGATCGCCTTCGACCGAGCCGAAGTTCCCCTGCCCATCGATGAGCATGTCGCGCATCGCCCACGGCTGCGCCATGTGGACGAGCGTGGGGTAGATCGCCTGGTCGCCGTGCGGATGGTAATTGCCCATCGTCTCGCCGACGATCTTCGCGCACTTGAGGTGCTTGCGCGTCGGCATCACGCCGAGCTCGCTCATGGCGAAAAGAATGCGTCGCTGCGAAGGCTTCAGCCCGTCGCGCGCATCGGGCAGCGCGCGGCTGATGATGACGGACATCGAGTAGTCGAGGAACGACTTCGACATCTCCTCGGCGACATTGACCGGGTGGACTTTTTCGTTGGGGTTGAGGTTGGGCATGGAGAGCGGTTTGAGTGGGGTTAAGGCGTTTCGTTCACCGAGAATGGTGTGCCCGTGACGCGTGCAATTTCGTCGTTCAGTTCGGCAATGCGCTGACGGGCACGGGTGATTTCAGGGAGGAGATCTTCCACAGAGACGAATTCGCTGCGACCGGCACGGTTGAGCGCCATCGGCAGGCCATCGCGACGGTGCTGCTCGATGCAGTCGAGGAAAGATTCGTGCAGCCCGAGTTCGGAGAGCAGGTGCATCGGAATGCCGTTGGCGAGCGGGAAGGTCTTCATGGCTTCAGGGGGCGGAATCCAGAAGCTGGAGCTGTGGAGAAGGTGATGTGGGCAGATCAAGCGGTGTGCGATCTACACGCGGGTCAAACGAATCAAGCGATTCGCCAGCTTGTCCGATTCGATTACGAGCGAGTGCGATGTAGTCGGGATTGATGTCGATCCCAATCCAACGCCGACCCAAGAACGCTGCGACCCGGCTTGTCGTGCCACTGCCGACGAAAGGATCGAGGACCAGATCATCGGGATTGGAACTCGCTCGGATGACCCGCTCCATCAACGCCTCGGGCTTCTGCGTTGGATGTTCGACCCGTTCGGCGCTGCAGTAATGAACGTGGGAGAACTGCCAGACATCGCTGGGATTTGCCCCGGCCATGTTATTGCGCTGGCGGTAGTATTTTTGCGGCACTCGCACGGCGTCGAGATTGAACGTGAAATCACGAGTCTTGTTGAAGAACAGAATATCTTCGTGTCTCGGAGAGAACCCCACCTTTCGTCCCATGCCCTGCGTGTAGTGCCAGGTAATCCAACTGTTGAACAGCAAGCCGTGCTTCTCTTCGAGCAAGGTGAACAGCTTCGAGATGAAGCGCACACCCATGAACACGTAGATTGAGCCGGTCGGTTTCAGAATTCGGATCGCCTGCCGAATCCAAGCGTCGGTGAACTGCTCGTATTCGTGCCATGCCTTCAGGTCACGGTTGTTCCCATAGTCCTTACCGAGATTGTAAGGCGGATCAGCGATCACCAAATCGACGGAGGCGATGGGTAAAGCGGACATTACTTCAATGGCGTCGCCACAAATTAGTTGGTTGGTCATCATGCGGCCTCCTTGATCCACCCGTTCTTGCGCGCGAGACGCAGCCACGCTTCTTCGCCCTTTGATCGGATACACTTCGCGTCCAGCATTTGGAGGAACTCCCATGTGGAGCGCCGCTCGACTGTTACATATTGGATGTCACGAATCTGAAGCTGGCCCGTTCCCAGCGCGGGGTTGTAGTTCAAATCCGCTGCGGACACGTATTTCAAGTCATACACGGCGTAGGTCGTGACCTCCATGATGCCATTTGTCATCCCCTCGGTGCCTTTTTCCGAATACACGCGGTGCTTGAGAGAAAGGATGATGAACAAGTAATCGGGATCATCGAGATACTCGGTTCGAATCCGTGCGAAAGACGTGATGTTCGGAGCCTTGCCAGAGCTCACGATGTCTTCTGCCGTCGCCTTCACATCGACGTTTGCTGATGCGTAGCTCCCTCCTTTGCGCTTGAACTGGAGAACGATGTCAAAGGGATCGAGCCGTTTACCGGCTTGGACGTTTATCAGGCGGTATCGGTTTTTTGGATCGTCTGCGATTAGCTCAAATTGCTCAACCGCCCAAGCTTCAACAAAAGGTCCAGCAACCTTGTTGATGTTTTCGAGCGGCAGTCCGCGCTTGAGATTGGTGCGGATGAAAATGCGGTTCCGACCGCTTTCGATGGCGTCCCGCATGATCGTGCTGATGTGCTCGACTACAAACTCCGAGCACTCGCGGTAATCAGGTCTCTCCTGCGGGATTTTGAAAACAACGTCCATCGAATTAAGCGAGGCTGCCTACACATCCAGCCGCGCATTGAGCGCGTTGTCCTCGATGAACTGCCTCCGCGGCTCGACGACGTCGCCCATGAGAATGGTGAACATGCGGTCGGCTTCGACGGCGTTGTCTTCGTTGAGTTCGACTTTCATCATCTTGCGCTTGTTCGGGTCCATGGTGGTCTCGAAGAGTTGCTTCGGGTTCATTTCGCCGAGGCCTTTGAAGCGCTGGATGCTCAGGCCTTTCTTGCCGATCTCGATGACCTTCGTGTGGATTTCCGGGACGGAGAAGAGCGAATGCGTGATGGCTTTGTCGCCTTCGCCTTCGATCAACTCGAAGATCGGGTGATCGCTGTCGGCGAAGTGCTCGATCTTGAGTCCCTTCCTTGCGATCTCGGCGACGAGCTTTTGCACGGCGTTTGATTCGTGGAGCTCGATGAGCCGCGCGCGGCGCTGCGGGCCGTCGCTCTTCTCCTTCTTCTTCGCAGCGGGCTTGTCGGCGGCGGGTTCGCCTTCAGGGAGAAGGCTCGGCTCGGGCGCGGGATCCTCGTAGAGGCCCAGATCGCGATTCTCCTCGTGAAAGGCGCGCACCTCGGCTTCGCCGGGGAAGTAGGTGACCCACTCGGTATTCCCCTCGCGCACCTTCACCATAAAGGTCGGGAAGTTGCCGGTCTTCGGGTCGCGCTCGCCGAGATACGCCTCGAAGTCACCACCGTGGCGCCGGATGGCGTCGCTGAATTTCGAGAGGCGCTCGAGCAGTTCGAGCAAGTCCTTGAGCTGCGCGGCGGTGAAGACCTTGCCGTCGGCGAGGTTCTTCAGCTTCACCTCCTCGGAGCCGAGCGTGATGAGGATGCGGTTGAGCGCGGCGTCGTCATCCACGTATTCCTCGCGCTTCTTGCGCTTGATGAGGTAGAGCGGCGGGCACGCGATATAGACGTGACCCTTGCGGATGAGGTCAGGCATCTGCCGGTAGAAGAACGTGAGCAGCAGGGTGCGGATGTGCGAACCGTCCACGTCGGCGTCGGTCATGATGATGATGCGGCCGTAACGCAGGCGTTCGAGGTTGAAGGCACCTTCGTTTTCCTTGGCGGTGGCTTCGCCGCTTGGGATGCCGATGCCAGTGCCGATCGCGGTGATGAGCGTCTGGACTTCGGTGTTTTGCAGCACCTTATCGAGCCGCGCTTTCTCGACGTTGATGATCTTGCCCTTGATCGGGAGGATCGCTTGGAAGCGCCGGTCGCGTCCTTGCTTCGCCGAGCCGCCTGCGGAGTCGCCCTCGACGACGTAAAGCTCGGTCAGCGCAGGATCGCGCTCGGAGCAGTCGGCGAGTTTGCCCGGCAAGCCACCGCCGGTGAGCGCGCCCTTGCGCACGGTCTCGCGGGCTTTGCGGGCGGCTTCGCGGGCGCGGGCGGCCATCAGGCACTTATCGACGATGCGTTTTCCGACACCGGGATTCTGGTCGAAGTGCAGCATCAGCCCTTCGTAGCTGACCGAGCCGACGACGCTCTCCACCTCGGGCGAGATGAGCTTCACCTTCGTCTGCGACTCAAAGCGCGGGTCCGGGTGCTTCACGCTGACCACGGCGGCGAGACCTTCGAGCACATCGTTGCCGGTGATCGCCACATCTTTCTCCTTCAGTAGCGAATTGTTCTTCGCATATTGATTGATCGCCCGCGTGAGCGAGCCGCGGAAGCCGCTCGAATGTGTGCCGCCGTCCGGGTTCGGCACCGCGTTCGTGTAGCAGAGCAGTTGTTCGTTGTAGCTGTCGTTATAGTGCAGCCCGATCTCGACGATGATCTTGTCGCGCGTGCCTTTGATCATGATCGGCCGCGGATGCACGAGCGTCTTGTTCTCCGAGAGCCGCCCGACGAATTCCTCGACGCCCTTCGGATGCTGAACCTGCACCGCCCGCCCGCCTTCCTCGCGCTCGTCGTGGAAGGTGAACGACAGCGGCGCATTGATATAGGCGAGGTCATTGAGCCGCGTGATGATGCGCTCCGCCTTGAACTCCAGCGTCTCCAGAAAAATCTCCGCGTCCGGCTTGAACGTGATGAGCGTGCCTGTGTGCCGCTTGCTCTTCACCTCGGCGATGACGTGCAGCTTCTGCTTCGTCACGCCGCGCTCGAAAGACATCGCGTGAATCTTCCCATCGCGCGTGACCTCGACCTTGAACCACTCGCTCACCGCGTTCACGCACTTCGCGCCGACGCCGTGCGTGCCGCCGGAATACTCGTAGTTGCCCTGCCCGTATTTGCCGCCCGAGTGCAACCGCGTGAGCACGAGTTCCACGCCCGGCATGTTCTCCTCCTTGTTGATATCCACCGGAATGCCGCGCCCGTTGTCGCGGATCGAAATCGAGCCGTCCGAGTGGATCGTCACATCAATGTGCGTGCAGTGCCCGGCGAGGAATTCATCGACCGAATTATCGAGCACTTCGGAGACGCAATGATGCAGCGCCCGCTCGTCCGTTCCGCCGATATACATGCCCGGCTTTTTGCGCACGGCATCGAGCCCTTTTAGCGAACTCAGGTCGTCCGCATCGTAGGTGGTTTTCTTGGAAGCGGTCTCGCTTTTCGCGGCGATTGGAGAGTCGGTATCAGGCATATTTTAAGGGGCTTAAAAAAGGTGTCGCCGAGTCTAGCGGGACGGGGGTGTGCGCCAAGGGGTTTTTTGAGCAAAAACAGCCCGTTTCCACAAGATGCTGCGGAGGCAAAGTCGCGCCGCCCACAATATCTTGTTGGCCCCCGGAAAATCCGCAGGCACGCTCCGCCCCTGTGAAACGAGTCCTCTGGCTCGCCGTATTTTTCGCCATCGTGCTGCTCGCCGGAGCCGCCCGATCGGGGCCGCTCTCTTGTAGCCGGCCGCTACCGCGAGATCGAGCAGCTTGCCTCGCACGAGAGCTTCCGCGTCATGGAGGAGTTCACGCTTTCGCTGCCCGAATCGCGCGTCCGCCAGCGGCTGATCGAGGCGTTGTCGCGCAGCAAGCCATTCCGGCATTTCAAGGATGCAGTCCACCGCGACCTCGAACTGCGCGACCGCTGGTTTGAGTTCCGCGACAAAGCTTACGCAGCGATCGCCCGTGACTGGCTCGCTGCGCAGGGGATCGACGCAGAGTGGAGCGATCCGCACGGCCGGGCCTGAGCAGGGGACGCCTCACGCTTCGCCACCCGCGATCGCGGCGGACATCCTCGCCGCCAGCGCCGCACCATCGCCGCGTGCGGGATGGAAGACGGTGAGCAGGGCGCGCAAGGCGGCGCGATCCTCGGCGTGCTGGCGGACGCGGCGCAGGTGGTGTCGGCGCGTCTTGGTGCAGACGAGCGTTTGCGGCGAGCCCTGGCGCTCGGTCGCGTGCGTCATGTCGAGGTCGTGCTTTGCGATCATCTCGTGCAGGTGCCGGCGGCGGTCCTGGCGGATGCGGAAGCGGTGACTCTGCGCGTCCGCATCGGCGGCGAAGCGTTGTAGCTCGCGGCAGTCGGGGCATTGGCAGGAAAGCGACGCCTCCTGCCGCCAGTCGCGTGGCGGCTCGATCCGATTCTCGCTGCGCGCGAGCAGGAATTGCGCGGCGCTTTTCCACAGCGCGCGGAAGGCGGAGTCGTGTTCGCGCAGCGATGCGAGCGCGGGCACGATCACCTTGCCGGGATCGAAGACCTGCGGATGCGCGGCGAAGGTTTCGGTTGCAGCCTCGCGCAGGGGCGGGGAATCAAGCAGCGCAAGCGCAGCGAGCAGATCGACGACGAGCGCGGGCGCGACGGGCTCGTTATCTTCCTCGCGCCACCACGCGCCGAAGCTCGAGTGCGGACGCGCTTTGCCGATCTGCGGCAGCTCCGCGATCACGCTCCCGGCGACCGCGCACCACTCGGAACACCACGCGGCGGTCATCGCTCCCTTGTGAGCCGCGATGGCGCCGGCCACGAGGCGGACGACGCTGTTCGGAAGCTCGCGAAGATTCCGATCGACGAGCGTGCAGAAGACTTCGCGCGTGGCGGCCGCGCCGAGCACCGCCGGGGCGGCCTGCAACGCAGCGTTCTCGCTGCCATCGTAGTGCTCCGCCACGACCTCCGAAATGAAGCGGCGTAAGAGCCCGCCATCTCCGAGCTGGTTGAGCAGCGCGAGCATCGTGTCGCGCCGCGCGCGCGGATCGGGCGGGCGAAGGATCGAAGACTCACCTTTCCACTCCGCGATGATCCGCCCGGCAAGCGAGCGCGTCTCCGCGCATCCTGATTCCGTCTGCGCAGCCGCGACGAGTCCCTCAAAGAACGGCAGCACCGCGCCGACGCCGCCCTGAAGGAGCACATCGGCAAATCGCTCGCGTGCCCAAAGGACGACCGCGGCGCGGTGATACGAGCGCTCGAAGCTCGCGCCTTCGTTGCCGGTGGCCTCCATCACGCGCTGCTCGTCGGGTTCCTCGCCGTCGAGCGCGCCGCTGGGCAGCACTTCGCCATCGGACAGCGGCACTTTCCCAAAATCCGCCACGCGATCCTCCGTGTCCCTCCACTGGTCGATGTATTGCCACGATTCGGAGACTTCGATGACTTCAAAATCCTCGTCCTCCTCCTCATCGTCGTCGTCGTCCTGCCGCCACCGCCGTCCGCGGCTGTAGCTCTCGTAGGAAATTTCCGCCGGGCCGGATTCCTCGATGTGAACGATGCCCAGGTGCGCGGCGCAGCCGGCGCGCGCCGCGGCTTGCACGAGCACCTGTGCCCGCGCGGCGTCCGCATTTTTCAGCTCCGAAAACGACAGCCCCGCCGGGCTGTATTGGTGCTCGAGCAGCCAGACGATCTTCGCCGGCGCGCCGCCGCCCTCCAGCGCCGCCGCGATCATTCCGGCTGCCGCGGCCACTTCCGCATCGTGCAACGGCGCTCCCAGCGGCTCCGCCTTTTCGTGGATCAAATTGTAGATGAGGCACACGCGCCGCCCTTCGGTGATCGGACGCACCTCGTGCTCGCAATCGGCGTAGAACGCCGCGTAGCTCAGCTCCGAAAAATCCGCCGCGCTCAAATCGACGGACGTTTCGCGGCCCGCGTGCCGGATGAGCAGTTCGCCGCCGCCGTGCGCGCACGGCAGCACGATCACGAGCGTGCCGAACATCCCGTCCGCCTTTTCCGTGTCGCGGTGCGAAAGAAAGAACCCGCCTTCGTCATAGACGAGCAGCTTGTAAAACTCGGCCGAGACAGCCGCCTCGCCGCAGCCGAGGCCGTGCGTCGCCGCATCGAGGATGCTCTTGAAAGTCTTCGCCCACGATTTCCCGCCGATCGCGACGCGTTCCGCCGGCACCTGCCAGACGTTGCGCACCGCGGTGTCCACGATCGTCTCCGCGCCGCGCCCATAAGGCGCCCGCACCGCCTGCGCGATCAGCGCCGCGGCCTGCTCGCGCGGCACCGGAAAGGATAGCACGCCCGCGCCGTCGATCTCGACGCGCGGCATCGGCACCTCGATCGTGCCGCTGGCGAAGAAGTCGCCGGCCCGTCGCACGCCGGCGAGCAGGTCTTCGAGCGGCTTCAAGTCTTCGTGGTAGGCGATGCGGATCGAGTCGTCCATGCGGGCGCCCACAGTGAGTGTCCGGCGCCGATTCGTCCAGCCGGCGTGCGGAAGCCGTGGACAGCGAGCCGGTCTTTTGGACAGCATCGCGCCCGTCGTGCGGAAGTTTACTTTCATCGTCCTGCTTTGCTGCATCGCTGCGCTCGCCTTCGCCGTGCGGTGCCACCGCGTGCGCGACGTCTTCATCGACGGCAAAATCTACTTCCTCGACGCCGATTGCTACTCGCGAATGACCCGCGCGCGAATGGTGAGCGAAGGTTCCGCGTGGACGATCCGGCATCACGACTTCGAGAACTGGCCGCAAGGCATCACCGCGCACACGACGGCGCCGCTCGATTGGCTCATCGTCGCGCTCTCGAAAGTCTGCGGGCGAGGGGATGGAAGTGTGTTGCACGGACAAGCGCTCGACCTCGCGGGCGCGCTCATTGGTCCGCTGCTCGGGATGCTCGCGTGCGCTTTCGTCGCGCTGTCGCACCGCTCGTGGTGGACGCTCGCGGCGGCGGGATTCGTCGCGGTCAGTCCGATCCTCGTGCATGGCACGTCGATCGGCCGGCCGGATCACCAGGCGCTTCTTATCGCGCTCATCGCTGCGGCGTTCGCGCTGGAGTTGCGGATGCTGGAGAAGGCGACGCGCGGCGCGGCGATTGGCGCGGGAATGTTGTGGGGCATCGCGTTGTGGGTATCGCTTTATGAACCGCTCGTGCTGTTCGCGGCGCTGCTCGTCGCGCTGGCGGTCGCGAGGCCGACGGCGTTTCGCGAGCGCGAACGCTGGTGGGGGTGGGCGGCGCTGCTCGCGGTGTTCGGCTTGTCGGTGCTTATCGACGGCTGGCGCGTCGCGTTGCCCGCGCCGGAGTTGCGCGAGGCATTCGCGCGGTGGAAGCTCACGATCGGCGAGCTGAACGGCGCGAACTTCACCGCGATCCTCCGCTGGCTCGGCGCCGCGTGCCTGCTCGCGCCACTCGCGCTCGGTGTGCAATGGCGCCGCCCCGAAGCACGCTGGCTCCTCTGCCTGCTCGCCGCCACCTTCGCGCTCACGTGCTGGCAACTCCGCTGGGGCTACTTCCTCGCGCTCATCTTCGCTCTCGCGCTGCCTACGCTGGTGGAGGCTCTGCGGCGGCACCGCTGGATCGCAGGCGTGGCGCTGCTCGCCGGGCTGTGGCCGATGGCGCGCGAGTGGGAGACCGCGCTTTTCGCCGATGACCTGCGCACGGTGCGCGCGAAGTCGGTGCGGATCCTAGAGATGAAGACGCTGCGCGCAATCGCCGAGGCGCAAGGCGAGCGAAGGGCGGGGCCGTTCCTCGCCCCGTGGTGGCTCTCGCCCTCGGTCGCGTATTGGAGCCGCCAGCCGGGCGTCGCGGGAAGTTCGCACCAGAGCTTGCCTGGAATCCTCGACGCCGCCCGCGTGTGGCTCGCACCGGATGAAGCCGCCGCGCTCCCGATCCTGCACGCACGTCGCGTCGCGTGGGTTCTCGCCGATTCCCCCGAGCGCACGGTGCCCACTTCCGCCACGTTGCTCGGCGTGCCGCCGCCGGACCGCACGTTCGCGCACGACCTCGCCACCGCGCCGCGCGATCCCGCCCTGCCGCGGCAGGAACACGAGTTCTTCAAAGTCTGGCGCGTGCCCTAAGCGCCGTGCGCGCCGATCTCGCGGAAGAGCCACGCGCGGGCGTAGGGCCAGTCGCGCTTCGCCGTCGGCGCGGAAATGCCGAGCACATCGGCGGCTTCGTCGATCGAGAGGCCGGCGAAGTAGCGCAGCTTCACCAGCTCGGCCTTGCGCGCGTCGTGCGCGTCGTGCGCGTCGAGGGCGTCGAGGGCTTCGTGGACGGCGAGAAGTTCGTCGTCCTTTTCCGTCGGTGCGGCGATCTCCATGTCGTCCACGTCCACGTGCTCCGCGCCGGCGCCATGGCGGGCGGCGAGCTTGCGGCGGGCACGGTCGATGAGGATGCGGCGCATGGCCTCGGCGGCGGCGCTGAAGAAGTGCGCGCGGTTTTCAAAGCGCTGGTCGCCGAGCCGCAGCCACGCCTCGTGAACGAGCGCGGTCGGCTGGAGCGTGTGGC
>VFJQ01000122.1 GCA_009885995.1 Verrucomicrobiota bacterium | reverse complement strand
TTGGCGAGGACGGTATCGACCACGATGCGGACGCTGCTTTCGAAGCTGAGCGGATCGGCGGGCCGCCACCCCGCGGCGAGCAGCGCGCGGATCACGTCTTCCTCGGCGCCGACGAGCGCGAGATTGAGCGGATCGCCGGGCCGGCCATTCGCGGTGTGCACGATCCGCGCACCGTCGAGCAGGTCGGGATGGTGCAGCGCCTTCTCCTTCCCGAGCCGCGGGAGGATGAGATAGGCGACGAGGAGATACGCCGCGACTAGCACGAATCCGATTCGTGCCCAGCGAATGGGAACGCGTTGAGCAGCCGCGCCATCCGTCATTTCAGCAGGCGCAGGTCGAGGATGCGCCGCACCTCGGCGATCGCCTCGTCGGTCTGGTGCGCATTGTGGTGCGAGGGGACGATCTTCTCGGATTTCGCGGCCGGCAGGTGCGAACTCGAATAGGGCACCAATCCATCGCTCGACTTCGGCGCATCGCCGCGTCCACGGTCGCCGCAGATGACGTGATAGGGAACGTCGGACTTGATCGGCACGTCGTGCAACGCCACGACGAAGTCGTTCTTCGGATCGAGCGTATCGATGCTATCCGGGAAGCGCTTGAGGTGATCGATGCCGGCGGCTTGCCGCTCATACTTCAGCTCTTCATTGCCGATGCTCACGAGCGCGGATGGCAGCTTCACCAGACGGGAGGCCGTGCGGGCCAGCCAGCCCGACGCGAGGTCCGCACCGCGCAGAGGCGAGGAGATGAAAATGACGCGGCCAATTTCCGGCCGCGACGCGAAGATCGTGGACTCGGTGAGGATGTGCTTGTGCTCGGGCGTCACCTCCATGCGCTCGGGCGGGACGGTGAACATCTTGTCCCAAATCTTGCGCTGCGAGTCGGTGATGAGCAGCCGGCTGATGCAGCCGCCCATGCTATGACCGATGACGACCATTTTCTTGCGCAGCGGGTAGAGCTTCTCGGATCGATCGAGTTCCTGCCGCAGGATCGCGGCGGAATAGGAATACGGATAGCCGCTCGGGTAGCTGAAGAACCAGAACTGGTATTTGCGCCGGATTTCCTCGTTGGCCTGGAGATGATTGATGAGCGGGAACCACGTCGCGGGCGAAGACATGAGCCCGTGGACGACGAGCACGACGGTCTTGTTCGGGTCGTAGGGCTCGAGCCGCGCGATGCGCGCGGTCTCGGCAAATTTCGCCGGGTGGAGCAGGCGCGGGAGGCCGAGTTTATCCGGCTCCATCTCCACGAGCATCATCGTGAGCGGCGCGGTGTAGTCCGCCGCGAGCGGGAAGGTGCGGCCCCCGAGGCGCGTCGTCTCCGTCTCCATCGGATCTTCGATCGAGAGCACGCAGCGCGAGCCCTCGAAGCGCGCGACGCCCGTGGCGCAGTAGAAAAAGTGCGGCGTCGGCGCGAGCTCGTGCACCTGGTCCGCGACGCGTTTCGCCACGAGCGGCGCGCCGATGCCGTCCTTCGTCTCACGCACGTCCACGTAGTCGCCGCCGAGTTTGAGCTGGTCCGCGGGGATGAGATCGTAGAGCGCCGGATTCCACACCGCGCGCGGGTGCGGCTGCCACGCGAGCGTTCGCGCGCCGAGGCGCAACGGCGCCTTCCACGGCGTCAGCTTGGCCTCGCGCATCACGCCGAAGATGCGCTCTACGGCGAAGTTGTAATCGTGCCGCGCGTCGGCGTCGGCAGGGTTGGCGCCGAGCTGTTTCGCGGAGATTTCCGCGGCTTCGACGAGGCTCGCTAGCGCGACGAGCGGCTGGCTGCGCTCGGCCTTGAGCGCACGGCGAATGAGCTGCTGCGCAAGCCGATCCGCACTCTCCGCTGGCACGCCGGGCGCGAGGTGAGGTTTGACGACGGTGACCGTGGCCACTTGCGCGCAGCCGGCGAGAACAAGCGTGGCGAGCAGGCAGAAAGTTTTCATCATAAGTTTCATGCGACGGGTAGCATCAGCATCCGCACCGCCGCGTAGAGGAAGAGCGCGATGGCAAAGGCGAGCGAGGGCTCGCGCACGTTGCGGTGGTCGAACTTGCCCGCCGTGCCGGCGAAGAAGAGCACGGTCGCGAAGATCACCGTGTTGCTGAGGTAACCGGCGGCGTTTTTGCCGGTGATCTTGGTCCGCGCGCTGGCCTTGGCGGCCTCGGTTCTGGCCGCTTGAATCTCCTGCTCGAAGCGCGGTGTGTAAAAGCCCGGTGCAAATGGGTGCGGCGGCGCGGACGGGGCATTGAACGGGTCGAGCGCGATCCATTTTTCCCACGCGGGCTTGAGTTCACCCGTGAAGCGGTCGGTGTAAAACCGGGCGAGCTTTTCGTCGCCGGCAAACTTCGCGTCGATCGCGTTCATCACCAGTTGCAGGTGCGCGGCCTGTAATTGGCGCGACTCGAGCGTCATCTCCATGGCATCGCGCTCGAGCCCGTCCTCGCGTGTTTCGAGGTCGCTGGTCTGCCCGCTCCAGCGCGAGTTTTGATACGAGCACCACGCGGTCGAGAGCGTAGTGATGGCCATGAGGATGGCGCAGACCGCGTCAAACCAGCGGGCTTTCGGGTCAGGCGCGTCGGTGGGATCGGGTTCGTCCTTCATAACGGATCATGGAAACACGTAAGCGACGCCGGCGGTGAGCGTGTGGTCGTCGGTGCTCTCGGTGAGCGGCATTTCGTAGCGCGCGCTGAGCACCCATTCGCCGCGGGCGCCGAAGCCGCGGCCGACCTCGAACTTCAGCTTCGCGCTGAATTTGTCGTCGTTCTGGATGTTCCACTTCAGCTCGCTCTCCACGTAGGCGTAGAACTTCTCCGGCAGGCGAAACGTCATCGACGGCTTCACTTTCAAGTCCTGCTGCTCGCCCACGCCCTCCTCGGTCGTGATCGATTGATCGAATTGCGTGGAGGTCTGGAACTTGAAAGCCTGGCACGGCTCCACCGCAAACACCGCGACCGGCGAGAGCCGGAAGACGCCGTCGCCGAGCTGATCTTGCGCAGCCGTGTTCAGTTGCGTCTCGACGCCGAATCCCCAGCGGAAGACGCCCTCGGCATCGAAAACGTGGCCGACGCGCATCTGGATGTCGCCGAAGCCCGTCGCATCGGGCGCGCCGCCGAGATCGCCCGCGCGATGCGCGACGAGCGGCAGGTCGAGTTGCACCGTCCAGTCGCGCCGCGCGACATTTCCGAAGGCGTAGGAGAGGAGCAGCTTCGTCGTGTTCTTCGAACCATCGAAGGCCTGCTCGATGAACTCATTCTGCACCTTCACCCGGCTGTGCAGCACGGTGGGATCGAGCCCCGGATCGGCCGGCGCATCCGCCGCGCTAGCGACGGCGACAACCGCCGAAACGAAGCTGACCACGCCCGTGCGGAGCCGCATCCGATGCTAGAATTCGATGCCCAAATTCACCTGCGGGCCGAAGGTGATCATGTCGTAGGTCAGCCCGTCCTTCTCGTAGTCCACGCCGAGCGCGCGGAAGCCGATCTCGGAGAAAATGCGCTCCGAAACCTTCCAGCCGAGCGCAGCTTCCGCCGTCCACGTGATGTCGGCGCCGATGCCGAAGCCGCCGATGTCCGCCTTCGCGAAGACGTAGAACTTGTCGTTCAACTCGTAGCGCCCGCGGAAGCCGAAATACGGATCCCACCAATCGTCGAGTCGGGCGACGCGCACATCGAGGTTGTCCTCGATGACGCGCGCGATCTCCTTGCTGAGGTCTTTCTTGATGGAGTCCACCCGCCGCTGCGCCGCGACTCGCGCCGCACCCACGGCCTGCTGCCGGGCCTGCACCGCGGCGGACAGCTCGGCCTTGCGTGCGTCGATGATGGGCTGGATCCGCGCGCGGATGCGTTCGCCGATCCGACCGCCGAGGGGCGCGATCGGCAGCGTCGATGGGTGGCCGAGTTCGGCTGCATCCACGCGGCTGGAAAGCTCCGTCGCGATCAAATTCCGCAGCACGGCTGCGCTCAGCGCCGTCGCGATCCGATCGCTCACCGCCTCGACCAGGTGCGTGCTCGTCTCGTCGATCTGCTGCGCATTCGCCTGCACGACGACCTTCTGAAAGAGGTTCGTGTAACGCACCCCGCCGACCAGGGCGAGGTAGCCGCGCGGGCTGTCGATGATCCGCCACGCGACGCTGAGATCGCCCATCGTCTGGTCCATCTGCACGTCGATCTTCTTCACCGCCGTGTTCGTGCCGATGCCGTCCGAGAGGCTCATGTAGAAGAACTCGCCCAGCACGCTCCAGCGCCCTTTGTGCGCCTCGCCGCGCAGGTCCGCGATCATGTCCACCTTTGGGACGGTCACGTCGGGACCGAGCGCGACGTGGGAAACCAAACCGTTCACGCCGGTGTCGCCTTCGAGCCACGGAATCCAACCCGGCGCGGAGAACGTGAATTGCCACGCGTCTTCGGGCGGCGGCGCGACCGTTTCCTTGGAGACGAGTGCGCCGGCGAAAGCGGCCGTGGAGCCGAGGAGGAAGAGAGCGAAGGATGTGATCTTCATGGGTCAGCGGAAAGGTCGTGGTTTAGAATTGCCCCGGCCGACCCGCCATCGCCCCCGGCTGCTCCTCCGGTGGAGCGTCCCAGGTGACACAACCGGTGAGCGCCGCCGCGCAGAGGATGCCGGCGAGCAGGGCGAGGAGGGTCGTGATTTTCATGGCGCCGACCTTTGGCGCCCGATGCGTTCCGCTCCAGCTTATTCGCCCCCCCCGGCTCGATCGGTCCCCAGTGCCGTATTGCCACCCGCGCGCGCGCCGGGCATAACCGGCGGCCATGCCTCCGGCCAAATCCAGCGCCCTCGTCGATACCCGCGTCGTCTATTGCGGCGACAATCTCGACCAGCTCGCGAAGCTGCCCGTGCAGTGCGTCGATCTGATCTATCTTGTCGCGCCTCGACAAACTGCGTAGCGCGGGAACACTTCCCGAAAAATGAATCTGGACGAGCTTCTCGAACACCTCCGTGGCCAAGTCGGCAACGCCGTGGCTTTCTACTGGAACACCCGCGGATCCCAAGCTCGCAGCCAGCACGAGCGCGGGACGACGGATCAAGGAACCCGCGCTGCCGTTACCGGTGGAGCGCAGATGAATGGCTTTCTCGACATCCTCGCGCACGGACTTCGGACCATCGGCGTGCCCTCGGAGTCGATTCACTTTCACCAGCGACTCGAACTGCCCGGCTTTTTCCGTGCGACAAAGATGTGGGATTTGCTCGTCGTAATAGAAGGCCAACTCATCCTCGCGCTGGAGGCGAAGTCTCAGGTCGGTTCCTTCGGTAACAACTTCAACAACCGGACGGAGGAAGCGATGGGCTCGGCACTCGACCTCTGGACGGCGTTCCGAGAAGGTGCATTCCGTAATTCCTCGGCGCCGTGGCTCGGTTATCTTTTCATGCTTCAAGACTGCCCTGCATCCCGCTCACCGGTTCGTGCCAAGGAGCCGCACTTCCCGGTCTTCCCCGAGTTCAAGGAAGCATCCTACGCTGCCCGCTACGAACTCTTCTGCCGCAAACTCGTCCGCGAGCGCCACTACAGCGCATCCGCTTACCTGCTCTCCAGCGCCGACACGGGCCTCCAAGGTGAGTATGCCGAACCTGCCGGCGACCTGACGATGGCCCTCTTCCTCCGCAGCCTATTATCCCATGCCTCCGCGTTTGTCCGCTAGCAGGAGCAGCGTCCACGACTGCACGCAGCGCCTTATCTTGGGCGATGCGCGCAATCTCCGCTTCATCGCGGACGCCTCCGTTCACCTCGTCGTCACCTCTCCGCCCTACTGGAGCCTCAAGCGCTACAACGAGCACCCCGAGCAGATGGGGCACATCAAAGACTACGAACATTTCCTCGCCGAGCTAAACAAGGTCTGGGCTGAAGTCTTCCGCGTGCTCATCCCCGGCGGGCGGCTCGTGTGCGTCGTTGGCGATGTCTGCATGTCCCGCAAAAACTTCGGACGCCACGTCGTCTTTCCCCTGCACGCCGACATTTGCGTCGCGTGCCGCCGAATCGGATTCGATAATTTGAATCCCATCATCTGGCACAAAATTTCCAACGCAGCTTACGAGGTCGAGAATGGCGGAGCCGGCTTCCTTGGCAAACCCTACGAGCCAAACGCGATCATCAAGAACGACATCGAGTTTATCCTCATGCAACGCAAGGCCGGCGGCTACCGCAAGCCAACCGAAGAACAGCGCGACCAAAGCAGGCTCTCGAAGGAAGAATATCAGGAATGGTTTCAACAGTTCTGGCGTCTCACCGGCGCTTCGACCCGCGAACATCCCGCACCATTTCCCGATGAACTCGCTTACCGGCTCGTGCGCATGTTCTCGTTCGTCGGCGACACCGTGCTCGACCCGTTCTGCGGCACCGGCACCACACTCCTCGCTGCGGCCAACGCCGGGCGGAACGGGATCGGCGTGGAACTTGATCCGGCCTACGCACGCATGGCCGCGCTTCGACTAAAGAGCCAGGTCGGCAACCTGTTTCAAGGTGTTCGGCTCGAATTCCACCGCTCAGAAACCCTCGATTCTGCCATCCTCCGCGAAGAACCAGATACCGCGTTCCTTCCCTCCCTCACTCCCCACAAGTCCGTCGTCTATCCGAAGAAGTCGAGGAAGAAGCGCAAGGTGCAGACATAACCGGACCTCCGCCGCCCCTCCGGGGCGGCTGGCGGTGATGGATGGGTTCCCCGGGCTGAAGCCCGGGGCTAATTTGCTCGCGCCCGCCGGCGCGCCCCTTCGGGCAGCTTCGCTGGCTGTCTCGCTCCGCTCGGCTCCAGCAGCCCTGCGGGCTGCGCGGGCGTGATCGGGAAGCAGCGAAGTCGCGCGCCAGACGCATCCGGCCCGGCCGCTCCCGGCCCGCATCCATCCTGCTCCCCCATCGCCAACCCATTCCCCCTATGAGTGCCAAGCGATCTCGAAAGACCCCGGTGCCGTTGGGCTTGATCTGGTGGCGCGGGATGAAGCGGCATCCGCTGAACGTCGCCATGGGCGAGGAAGTCCATGCGCAGCGACTATGGCGTGGCTGGGCGCTGGACGATCTGCACGCCGCCACAGGCATCGCCAAATCCCACCTCTGCGATCTGGAGCGCGGTGCGCACACCTTCTCCATCGATATCATCCTCGCCTTGGAAACCGTGTTCAAGATGGTGGTCAACGGCCTGCTCACCCTGGCCCGCCGCCGTCTGCGGCGAAAGCCGCCGGGCCGGAACCCGACTGGTTCGTAAACCGTCCCGCCCAGCGACGGTGGCACGTGACCTCCGGGCGCGTTTTTCCCTCTCTCCGGCGGAGCCGGGCTGCTGCCTGGGAAGATGGCGGGCTGACGCCCGAGCCTCGAAGCAAACGCGCCCGGAGGTCGCGTGCCACCATTGCCCGGCTAATGGGACTTGTTCGATATAGAGAACAAGACGGCGCGGCGGGCGGTGGGAACCTCGCCTCCATGCACGCAAACGCCCAACCCGCCAACCAGACAGGCCGCTCGGGAAGGCTTTTTCCCTCACCGGAAAATGGGTCGGCAAAGTCGGGAGCGGCTTTCCGCTCACCGGAAAAGGGTTCCCCACTTGTCGGGACGGATTTCCGCTCACCGGAAAGACGTTCCCCACTTGCCGGGACGGGTTCCCGCTCACCGGAAAGGCGTTCCCCACTTGCCGGGACGGGTTTCCGCTCACCGGAAAAGGGTTCCCGACTTTGCCGGACGACTTTCCACTCGCCGGAAAAGGGTTCCCGACTTTGCCGGACGACTTTTCGCTCGCCGGAAAAGGGTTCCCGACCTGCCTCTCCGGGTGTCCGGCGGGCTGATTCTCCCCGTCTCCTCTTCTCCCAGTCGCCCGCTCTCCCCGTCTCCACCCCCGCACCTCATGTCTCCGAATTGGGATGAGGGTCAATGGGACCAGGGGACGTGGGACAGCCCCAACTCGCCCGCTTTTCTGCCAACCAGGAAACACAAAACAAAACACAAGATCATGGCCAGTAATCCGACACCTGAAAATCCCGACATCGGCCGCGCTCTCGCGGACCGCATGGCCGACGGCTGCCACCTCCATGAGGTCGCCATCGGCATCAAACAAAACACCGAGACCGTGATGCGCGCGGCGAGCCTCGCCATGAAGAACGCGCAGATGGACGTGGGCGCCGCCAAGGCCAACGTGGGCGCGATGAGCGATGCGCTCAAGGCCGCGGACGACACCATCACGACCACCCTATCCAACTGCCGGCTGCGGCTGGTGAATCTGCTGGGCCAGTTCTGGAGCCCGGCGTGGGAGGCCACCGGCTTCCCCGACCAGAGCACCGCCGTGCCCGACAAACAGGATAAGCGCCTCTCGCTGCTCGACAGCCTGGTGACCTACTTCACCACCAATCCCGCCAAGGAGAGCGTGGACCTCGGCGCCACCGCCGCGACCTGCACCGCCGGCTTCACGCTGCTCTCCGATGCCCGCGAGGCGCACGGCACCGCGAAGACCAACCAGGGCACCAAGCTCGCCCTGCGCGACACGGCCCTCAAGTCGCTGCGCAGGCGCATCCGCGGCCTGATCGAGGAGCTCTCCACGCTCATCTCCGAAGCGGACGAGCGCTGGGAGGACTTCGGCCTCACGATCCCGGCCAATCCCAGCGCGCCCGAGGGCATCGAGAGCCTGACCGCCGCGCCGGCAGGCAACGGCAGAATCCATACGGAGTGGACCTATGCCACCCGCATGACCGGCACGCGCCTGATGACCAAACGCATCACAGGCGCCACCATCGACCTCGAATTCATCAACGCCGGCACGGCGGAGGGACTCGAGAAGACCCTGCCCGGCTTCGTGCCCGGCGTGGTCGTCCAGGTGAAAGCCATCCCGTATAACGATGGCGGCGATGGACCCGAGAGCCCGATGGGAACCGTCACGGTGACGTGACGATGAAGACTTGGGGACTTGGGGACTTGGAGACTATGAGATCAGAGCACCCACTTATCGGCAGACTTCATCATCGCTACGAGCATTCGGAGAATCACTTCATATTGTTCCTCAAGCGCTGTGGCATCCGCTTCCGCGAGATAACCGCAGGATGCTGCAAAGCGAATCCACGTCTGCGTCTCCGCCGCCTCGGTTTCGGCATCACTGAGCTTGCTGATGAAGGCGGCTTCATAGCGTCGCTTCCGCCATGCTTCGGTGATATTCGCCGCCACGGAACGCGAGGATCGGCGCATCTGATCGGTCAGCGAATACATCTCCTCGCGCGGAAACTTCGCCGAAACCTCAAACACTTCCATCGCCGCCTCGAACGCCCGATTGAATACGTCGAGCTCTGTGTGCCGCGTGATTTTCATTTCGCGCATCTATCATAGTTCGCTCCGCCTCTCCAAGTCCCCTCTTCCCCAAGTCCCCTCTTCTCGCAGTCTTCCCCGCCATGCCCTTCGATCCTAACATTCCGCCCAACAACGGGCCAAACTCATCCGCGCAGATGCGCGGGCAGCTCACCAGTCTCAAGGCACTCATCGATGCCACTCCCCAAGGCCCACCGGGGCCTCAAGGCGCCGCTGGGCCGGCGGGGCCCCAAGGGGCGACCGGACCGCAAGGCGAGCCGGGACCACAGGGTGATCCCGGTGGGCCGCCAGGGCCGCAAGGTGAGATGGGTCCGGCAGGGCCGCCGGGCGATCCCGGCGGACCGCAAGGTCCGCAAGGCGAGCCGGGGCTGCCGGGCGAAACCGGCCCGCAAGGTCCCCCAGGCGAGGTGACGGCGGCGCAGTTGGACGCGACCATCGCGGGCACCTCCACCAACACGAACGCCGTCGCCTTGCTCAGCCTGAACGCGAGCGATCCGCCGACGCAGGCGGAGCTGCAAGCCGTCGCGAACAAGCTCGACGAGCTGATCAACGCGTTGCGGAGATAGCCGCCACGCTTGTCGCCCGTGAAGTCGGGGGCCGCCTCCTGGGAGACGGCCCGCGTTTTACGATCGCGCTACTTCTGTTCGACCGTCACCTTGACGATCTTCCCGGTGAAGGCGCTGGGTGGGCCGGGCTTGTAGTCGTTGGAAACATTCGTCTCGCCGTCTATGCCCACGTCCGCGCCTTCATCGCCGGAGAAGGCGAAGGGCTGCGTCTTCGGGATCTGGCCCTCGGCGACTTTCTTGCCGTCCACGCTGAGGATGGATTTGCCGCCGGTGCCGGGCTTCTTCTCATCCGGGATGAACTCGTAGCCGATGGTGTGCTTGCCGGGCGCGAGCGCGGTGGACTCGCCGCCGACATTGGTGCGTTCGAGGCCGAATAAGTTGTATTCGTGGCGTGCCTTGCCGTCCTTCATGTAGAGCGCCCAGCCGCCGAAGTAGCCGGCCTGAGCGATGATGACGCCGTTGGTTCTGTCGTCCGTCACTTCGACCTCGGCGGTGATGGTGTGGGCGACGCTCTTCACATTGATGAAGGCATTCTCCAACAGCCCCGTCATGCCGGGATAGACCGTGAGCGACTTGCGTCCGCCGAGCAGGTCGGGCCGGCCGGCGATGGAAGCGACGAACCGCTCGGAGCGGCGGTCGTCGATCGGGAAGACGTGGTTGCGCACGGCTTCCTTGTCGAAGATGGCCTGCAGTTCCTTGAGCTTCGCGGGGTTCTTCGCGGCGAGGTTCTCCGCCTGACTGAAATCCTCGTCCACGTTGTAGAGTTCCCACACGTCGTCCTTGAGCGGCGGCAGCGGCACCATGAGCCACGGGATCGAGTGCCGCGTCGCGGCGACCCAGCCGTTGTGATAGATGGCGCGGTTGCCGAACATTTCGAAATACTGCGTCGTGCGCTTGTCGGCGGCCTTCGCGTCGGCGGCGGCGTAGAGCATCGAGACGCCGTCCATCGGGCGCTGCTTGATGCCATCGACGGTCTTCGGCTGCGGAATCTTTGTGGCCTCAAGCGCGGTCGGCGCGACATCAATGACGTGGTGAAACTGGCTGCGGATTTCGCCCTTCGCCTTGATGCCCTTGGGCCAGTGCATGACCATGCCGTTGCGCGTGCCACCGAAGTGACTCGCGACCTGCTTGGTCCACTGGAAGGGCGTGTTCGTCGCCCAAGCCCAGCCGATGGCATAGTGCGGGAACGTGGTCGGGCCGCCCCAGTCCTCGATGTGCCCGAGCATCTGCTCCGCTTTGCCGACGAGGCCGTTGAGCGCCATCATCTCGTTGTAGGTGCCCTCGGGGCCGCCCTCGGCGCTCGCGCCGTTGTCGCCGACGATGTAGAAGAGCAGCGTGTTATCCAGCTCGCCGATCGCTTCCAACTGCGCGATGAGGCGGCCCACTTCGTTGTCCGTGTGCTCGGCGAATCCGGCGAAGGTTTCCATCTGGCGCTCGAAGAGCCGCTTTTGATCGGCGCTCATGTCGGCCCACGCGGGGATTTCCTTCGGCCGCGGCGTGAGCTGGGTGTCCGCCGGGATCACGCCCAGCTTCTTCTGACGCTCGAACGTTTCCTCGCGCAGCTTGTCCCAGCCTCCGCTGAACTGGCCTTTGTATTTCTCGATCCACTCCTTCGGCGCGTGGTGCGGCGCGTGCGTCGCGCCCGTGGCGAAATACATGTAGAACGGCCGGTCCGGCGTGAGCGACTTCTGCGCGCTGACCCAGCGGATGGCCTGATCGGTCATATCGGTGGTGAAGTGATAATCCGGCGACTGCCGGTGCTCGACGCGCGTCACGCCGTCGAAGATCGCGGGTGCCCACTGGTTCGTCTCGCCACCGATGAAGCCGTAAAATTTGTCGAAGCCCGACCCGGTCGGCCAGCGATCATAGGGTCCGGACGTCGAGACTTCCCACGGCGGCGTCTCGTGATATTTGCCAAAGGCCGCCGTGCTGAAGCCATTGTGCCGGAGGATCTGCGCGAGCGGCGTGATCGCCAGCGGGCGGATGCCGGTATTGCCGGGGAAAGCCGTCGCCAGCTCCATGATCGCGCCCGCATTGTTCGCATGGTGGTTGTGACCGGTGAGCAGAGCCGTGCGGGTAGGGCTGCACAGCGCCGTGGTATGAAAGCGATTAAAGCGCAGCCCATTGCCCGCCATCTTGTCCAGCGTTGGCATCTTGATCGGCCCGCCGAACGCGCCGCTGGCGCCGAAGCCGATGTCGTCGATCAGCACGATCACGACGTTCGGCGCGCCTTTTGGTGCCGTCACCGCGAAGCGCGGCGGGGCTTTCGCATCGCGCGCGTCGAGCGTCGTGATCGACTTGGGCGCCGGTTCGTGGATCGGCAGCACGGTGCGATCGAGTTGATCGCCCGCTCCCGACTTCGTTTGAGCACTTAGCGTTGGTGCGAAGGCCGCGCTCAGCGCGAGACTGAGGAGTGTGAGCAAGGGTCGAATGGTTTTCATGTGGTGTGAGTGGACTGGCGCGGCTGTAGCAGGCAGCGCTTCTCCGGACTATCTCTTTTGCAGGGCAGCCCCCGCGAGAGCGAGGCGAAGAACCGCGCGGCCCGCCGCAGCCCTGCACCCTGCGGGTAAAAAGAGCGCCCGCCCCAGCGAAAGGCCAAGGCGGGCGCCGACCGACCATGAACTTAGTTTGAAGATCTGCGGGGATTCCGCAGCTCTTCTGTGGGCACAAACAGAGCAGATCGCCGAACCGGGCGCTCACCGCGGATTGCGCATCGTTGAACGCGGATTGCGTGCTCAGCGCCGCCAGATCGCCGAGGGCCGCGGCACCTCGATCGTCACGCGCCGCTCCGGGCTCTGGATCGTGTAGAGCGAGTAGGCGAATGCCCGCTGGGTGAAGGCGCCGCGCACGAGCATCCGCCAGCGATGCCAGCCGATGAAAAGCGGCGCCGCCGCGCGCACCCACCTCGGCGTGCGGCGCACATACGCTTCCCGTTCGCTCAGCACGGCGGGGTTGAGCCCGAGGTTCGCGCCCGTCTCCGCGAAGACCGAGGTGAATCTTCGCAGCTCGCCGAAACGCACGCCACGCTCGCAAGCTTCGGCCACCCAGAAAAGATCGCCGAGCGCCCGCCAGCGCGTGTCGAAGCGCATCCCTACTTCATCCACGACGCGGCGGCGGACGAACATCGAGCATGTCGCGACGCCGAACCGCACCCACATCGACGGCAGCGATGGAGTCAGCGCGAAGCGGCTGCAGCGATAGGCGCCGCCCGCATCGGTCACCACGAAATCCGCCGCGCATACATCGATCCCCGGGTGTGCGGCGAAGTAGTCCGCGACGGACCGCAGCGCGCCGGGCAAATACTGCTCATCGCAGTTGAGGTAGGCGAGCACGTCGCCCGTCGCCCGGTCGAAGCCGCGGTTGATCGCGTCATACATCCCGGAATCCTTTTCGATGAACGCCCGCACGCGCGGATCGTGCGGCAGCCAAGCCTGCGTTCCATCGTCCGAGCACGAGTCCTGGACGATGTGCTCGGCCTCGACGCCTTCCTGGTCCGCCACCGAGGCGACGCAAAGCCGCAGCCACTGCGACTGGCGGAAGCTGGGTGTGACGATGGAGAACTTCATGAGGCGACCGCGATCTTGGCGCACGGCCCGGCGTGAAAGACAAGCCCTACACTTCGCATACGGAGCTTTCGCGCCCGGCGCCAGCCATGCTATGCACGCCGCGCCATGCCCTTGCGAACCGACCGCCTGCCGCTCCAGCATCGATGAAGATCCTCCTCGATCACGGCAACCCGTTCCTTCTCGCGCACGGCGGGTTTCAAATCCAGATCGAGCAGACCAAGCTCGCGCTCGAGGCGATCGGCGTGGACGTGGACTTCATGCACTGGTGGGACGATTCGCAGCGGCCGGACCTCATCCATTTCTTCGGCGCCTGCCCCGCAAGTTACGCACAACTCGCGCATGCCAAGGGAATCAAAGTCATCATGTCCGAACTGCGCGGCGGCACCGGTGCGCGGTCGCTTGGGGCGCTCGCTGCGCAGCGGCTCCTCACGTGCGCGGGCCGGCGGCTGCTCCCGCGCTTGATCGTCGGGAAGCTCGCCTGGGACATCTATCAGCGCATCGACGCCGCGATCGCGCTCACGACGTGTGAGGCGCGCATCATGCGCGAAATTTCCGAGTGTCCGCCGGAGCGGCTGCACGTCGTGCCGAATGGCGTCGAGGATATCTTCTTCGACACCACGCCGGCGCCGGAGGTCAAATGGCTCGTCTGCACCGCGACCGTCCAGTCGGGCAAACGCGTGCTCGAACTCGCGCGCGCGGCCAGCGAAGCGCAGGTGCCGCTGTGGATCATCGGCAAGCCTTACGCCGAGGGCGATGCCTACTTCCGCGCCTTCCATGACTTCGCTCGCGCGCATCCGCAGTGGGTGCGCTACGAGGGCGCGATCGACGACCGGCAGCGGCTGGCGGAGATCTACCGGGGCGCACGCGGGTTCGTGCTGGTCAGCACCTGGGAGAGCCAGAGCCTCTCGGCGCTCGAAGCCGCCGCCGCGCGCTGCCCGCTGCTGCTCGCCGATCTGCCGTGGGCGCGCGCGACGTTCGCGGATCGCGCCACGTATTGCCCGAGCACCTCGGATGTCGCGATCCTCGCGCGGCATTTGCGCGCCTTTTGGGAAACCGATCACCGCACGTCGGCGCCGTTCGTGCCGCTGCGCTGGACGCAAGTCGCCGAGCGGCTGCGCGCGATCTACGCCGGGGTGCTCGCGACGGCGGATTGAGCCGCGGGTTTCACCACCAACCGGGCGAAGAGGATGTCGCCGCGCGCAGAGCCGCCGACGAGTGCGCACGCCCGCTTCACCAGCTCGCGATACAGCGCCCAGCCGGTGATAAGCACCTCCCGCGGGCTGCCGAGGGCGATCGTAGGCCACGCGAGATCGTGTCCCGAATCGGATGCCGCCACCTCCAGGCCCGCCTGCCCGGCACACCGGGCGAGACTCTCGGGGGTGAAGAGATAGATGTGCTCGTCGATTGAGAGCAGGTCGCGCCACCAACTGCGCAGGATGGAGAAGGTGCGGCTCGCGCCATTCGGTGTGAGCACGTAGAGCGCACCGCCCGGGGCGAGCACGCTGGCGAGGCCGACCAGGAAGCCGACCGGATCGACCACGTGCTCGATCACCGCCTGCGAGATGACGAGATCGAAGCGCTCCGTGATCGCTCCCGGTTCGAACAGCCCGCACTCGAACTGCGCGTGCGTGCGACACTCCCGTGCGGCGGCGATGCGGCGTTGATCCACATCGATCCCTCTGCCCTCACATCGAAAATCCCGGCACACCTCCTCCAGCAGCAAACCCTCGCCGCAGCCGACATCGAGCACTCGCATTCCGGGTCGCGGATCGCACCCGACTTTCAGGAATCGCGCCAGTTCGCGGGCTGCGATGCGCTCCACCTGCTCGGGCGAAAGGCGCGGAGCGGCGTAGGTATTGTAGAGTTCGACGGCGTCGGCGGATTCCGAGAGCGCCTTTGGCAGAATCCGGAGCGTGCCACACGACGGGCAGCGCAGCACCGCGAATGGACGCCGGCCAAAGGACTGCGAGCAATACAGCGACCCGGCCGCCTCGCCGCACCAGCATGGGTAGCGATTGCGCTGCACGAATTGGTCGATGGGATTCACTGGGCTGAATCGTGGCGGGACGGAAGCGACGTGGTCAAGCCGGCGAGCACTTCGCGGTAAATCTCGAGGTGCCGCTCGGCGATGCGCCGCGGGTGGTAGCGATTCTCCATTTCAACCGCCGCGTTCACCGGCCGCGGAGCGCCGGCGCCGACCCAGCGAGTGATTGCCAGTCGGAGGCCATCCCAATCGTCGCCGTCTATCAACTCCGCCCCATCCGCCGCCCCTGCGATATCTGGGATTCCGCCGGTCCGGCTGGAAAACACCTTCAAGTTGCGCGCCAGCGCCTCGGCCACCACGAGCCCAAAGGCTTCCTCGGTGGGAAGGTGCAGCAGGGCCGATGAGCGATCGAAACGCGAAACCAGTTCGTCCGCGTTCTCCGCGCCGACCCAGCGCGCGAACCCAGCCCGCTCGGCCCGCGAGACCCGTTCCAGGAATGCGCGCTGGTATGGAGTGCTGCCTTCGCACTGGCCCACAAATTCAAAGGTCGCGGCCACTCCGTCCGCGTGCAGACGCTCGGAAAAATCCAGGATCTCGAGCTGCCGTTTCCATGGCGATACGACTCCTACATTGAGAATGCGCACCGGTTCACCCTGCGGCCTTTTCGGAATGGGCTGGAAAAAGACAGGCTGGAGCGGGTTCGGCACTCGCCACGTCCTTTGGGCACGCGGCCGGACGAGCGCCTCCGTGTGCGCGGAGTTGCACACGACTCCGCCGGTCCGCGGGAGCGTAAAGTTTTCGAGCCGGGCATTGAGCCAGCCGTAGCTGAATGGCCTCTCTCGAAGGACTTCGGCTATCTTCGCCATGTTCCCGTGGATCGTGACGATATTGGGAAAGCCACAGAACGCTGAGCAGATGGCGCAATCGCGTTCCGTCCCCTGCCCGTGAACGATGTCGGGCTTCAGTTCGCGCAGCTTTCGCCGGACGGCGCGGATGCAGCCTTGGTAGCCCGTCGTCATCCAGCCGAGTTTCGGCACGAGCAGCGCGTGATAGCGCATGTTCGGCGCCAGCTGCACCAGGGCCGGCATGGGCTGCCGCACGCAGGAGATGATCTCGAACTCTGCGCCGTCCACTTGCTCGAAACCCTGCAGGAGCGCCGCGACCGCGGGGCCGAAGAAAGGCTTCGGCATGTCGTAGGCCCCCAGGTATTCGCGGGTGTCGGTGGTCAAAAGCGCAACGCGCAGCGGACGATTCATGAATGCGCCTAGATGCGTGCTGGTGACGTGCACCGCAAGGCCTCGCGGTTTTCGAGCTTCCGTCCGCCGGGCGGGCGTAGCAGCGTGGGTCGTGCAATCGTCGCCTCCACCAGCCGCGCGTGAGCCGGCTCAAAAGAGCCGGCTGCATCACTTCGCGCATGGGGTCGCGTCGGGCTATGTGTTGATGGCGACCAATGTTTTGTTCGCGGCCGTTTCGGTGCCGCTGGCGCTGCACTACCTGAGAAACGAGACCTTCGCGCTCTGGGCGCTGATCGGCCAGCTCACCGGTTACATCGCGCTCTTCGATCTGGGAATGACCGCCTCGATCGGACGGCTGCTCGCGGACCACAAAGACGATCGCGACGGCGGTGCGTATGGCTCGATCTTGCAGACCGGCCTCCTCGCGTTCTGCATCCAGGCTTTCGCCGTGGCCGGCGCAAGTCTCGCGCTCGCGCCGTGGGCAGCGCAGTGGTTCGGAATCGCCGCTCCACAGCAGCGCGATTTCGTTTTTGTGCTCGTCGGCACGGGGCTGATGCTTGCGCTCTCGTTCCTCGGCAAGACCGTGACGATCCCGTTTTGGACCTTCCAGCGCTATGACGTAATGAACTACGCGGGGTCCGCCGGGATGCTCGTGAACCTCGCGGTGACATGGCTGAGCTTCCGCGCAGGCTGGGGCTTGCGCAGCCTGTTGGCCGGGAGCGCCGCGATGACCGCGCTCACCCTGACCTGGAGCGCCATCGCCTGCGTTCGCCTCGGCTTTCTGCCCGCTCGAGGGGCGTGGGGACGAGTGGACCGGCAGCGCCTGGCCGTGGTGCTTCCCTTCGCCCGCGATGTCTTCCTGATGAATCTTGGCACCCAGATGCTTTGGGCCAGTCAGGTCATCGTCGTCAGCCGGACATTGGGTCTCGATGCGGCGGCGGCATGGGCGGTCTGCACGAAGTTCTTCGTCCTCGCGCAACAGTTCGTCTGCCGTCTTTACGATCATTCGGTCGGCGCCTTCACCGAGATGATCGTGCGTGGCGAGCTCGATCGATTGAGGCTCCGTTTCAAAGGCTTGGTATCCCTGACCGGATCGCTCGCCGTGGCTGTCGGGATGCTCGGCGTCGCGAGCAATGGCGGCTTCGTGCGCGTGTGGACGAGCGGGCGCGTCGCGTGGCCGACCGCGTGCGACGCGCTGATGGCCGCAGGCCTGGCCGTGTTTGCCGTCGCGCGATGCCACACGGGCCTGGTGGGGCTCACCAAGCGACTCGAAGTGCTGCGCTACATTTTCTTTCTCGAAGGCGCCACTTTCCTCCTGCTCGCCTGGCCCCTCGCACACTCCCTCGGTCTGACTGGCATCGCCACTGCCACGCTCCTCGCGACGCTCGGCTGGAGCACCGTCTTCGGAGTGACCCGGACACGCACCTACTTTCACTGCGGCACGGGCGAAGTCATCGCCTGGCTGCGCCCGGCATTCGCGCTGGCGCTCGGCATGGTCCCGGTGGTCGCGCTCGCTTGGTGGGCAGCATCTCGTCTCACCGGCGTGCCGCACCTGCTCGTGACCGCCTCCATCTCCGGGTGCGGTTGTGCGGTGCTGTTCTGGTTCGTCGGATTATCGAAAGACCTGCGCGATGAGTTGCTCCGGTTTCTTCAAAAGGCGCGCGGATGAATCGGATCGAGTTGTCGCTTGGCCCATCACGGCGCCGAGCTTAGTTAGCCGCGATGGCCATCGAGCGACTCAACACCAGCCAAACCGACGACCGATTGCAGGCGGCGCTGCACCGGGCCCGGTATGACTTCGCACTCGAGCGAGTCCCCGCCGATGCGCGTGTCCTCGAGATCGGCACCGGCGCCGGGTGCATGACGGCGGAACTCGTCGCCAAGTGCCACGCCTACACCGGACTCGATGCCGATGCGGAGGCGATCGCGCTCACGCGAGACAGGCTGGCTGTGCCGGCCCGCCTCGTGCAAGGCGATGCAAAGCGACTGCCTTTTGGCGACGGTGAATTCACGCACATCGTCTGCCTCGAAGTGCTCGAGCATCTTGGCGACTGGCGCGCCGGCGTCGCGGAGATCCATCGCTGCCTGGCACTGGGTGGAAAGGCCGTCGTCTCCGTCCCCTATCGCCGCCGAGGCGGACCAAATCCCGGCAACCGGTTCCATATTTACGAACCGGGCGAAGAGGAGTTGGCCGCGGCCTTTCGGGAGCGATTCGAGGTGGTCGTGCTGTTTTCGCAGTTCTTTCGGGAGAGCTGGATCGAAGGCTTCGCGCGCCGCGCCCACTTGCGCCGGCTCCTCGGTCTGGACACGGTCTATCGCGAATTGAGCGAGGGCATCCCGCGCGCGACCAGCCGACTGGAGATCGCCCGGCAAGCGAATGGAATGAAGATCAACGTTCTGCTCGTCGCGGAACGGCCGCGGAAGTGAGCGTTCAGCCTGGCGACATCACCATCGCGATCACCGTGTTCGATCGCCGGGAGTTCATCCTGCAGGCGATCGAAAGCGTGCTCCAGCAACCCGGGGCGGTGAGGGTGATCGTGGTCGAGGATTGCGGACCTGATCCGACGCTCAAGGATTTCGTGCTCGAGCGTTTTCCACGCGGAGTCGCCTATCACCGCAACTCGCGCAGACGCGGGCTCTTCGACAATTGGAATGCCTGCCTCGACCTATGCACGACGCCGTGGCTCTCGATCCTGCACGACGACGATATCCTGCTGCCGGAGTGGCTGCCGGCGATGCTGCGGCTGCTCGAACAAGCGCCGGGCCGGGGTATCTATTTTGGCGGCAATGCGCAGATCGATGAAGGCGGCCGGATTACCCTGCCGCCGCGTTCGGAGGCGGCGACGGACTGGGAACCGATCGACCTCGAAGCATTTGCCTGGAACTGCTGCCACTATTTTCCCGGCAATCTCTTTTCGGTCGCCACGCTGCGAACGCTCGGAGGATTTCAGAAAGGATCGCGGTTCGCCGGAGACTGGAACGCGTGGTTCCGCCTCGCGGCGGAAGCAGGCGGAGCGTTCACGCGACAACCTGTGGCCTGCAGCCGGGCCATCGAAGATACCCGGCGCGGAAGCGTTCGCGTGGAGCGTTCCGGATTCGATCAAGCGAGCACCATCGTGCAGCGCAAGCGAGCTTTCGCCCGACTGCGGCGGCTCGGCCGGTGCCACGACGTCACGGTGCGGCAGATGCGGGCAGAGGCGCGCCCGCGGTTGGGCGTGATTCTTCGCCACGCGACGAGTTTTGCCCCGCGGATGCTCGGCTACAATCTGGCGCTCATGCGGATGATCCGCGGCGTCTCCGGGCGCTACCGGCTCTGGTGCATGGCTGCGCGGTTCATCTCGCCGGGGATGGCCCGGACGATCTCCAGGATCTGGGAAAAGGCGGCATGCCAGAAACCCCGTGCTCCCGGCGACTATGCGCTCCGCGAGCCTGCACCACCCGGCGGGCAGCGGGCGCGCTGAAGCCTACTGGCTCCCGGCAGAGAGGGCGTATTCGGGAGCGGCCTTGCGCGCTGGCAGGATCGTTCGTTCCAGCGGCCTATCCCGCTCGAAATCATCGAGCGAATTCGCCAGGAGCTTCAACATGCCCAGCGCAAACATGGTGTTCGGGAGGGATGAATCGAAGCCGCCGAAGACGAAAACGAAGAAGAACGGTTCGAAGATCGGCGGCAGGCAGACAAAAAGCGCGAGAGGCTGGAGCCACGTATTCGAAGCCCGGCGGGCTAGTCTCCATGCCATCCGGGCGATGGTGATCAGCAGCGCCAGGTAGATGACCAGCCCGACGTAGCCGGTGATGCGGATCGTCGAGATCGGGCCACTGTGAAAATTGCCGACGATCATCGTGCTCTCCTGATCGTCGCCGGTCCTGGTCCACTGGAGCCAGGCGATGGCTTCCAGATCTCGCTTCAAGAAACCAAAACCATCCCCGAGCAGCCGGTTCCGAATGTATTTGTTGCTCTTGAGCATTTCCCTCCATATCTGGAAGCGCCATTCCGACGAATCCCGAGCACTCTCCGCGGCTGCCGCGTCCCATTTGCCGGGCAGGAATGACAGCGCCCGTTGCGCGGGGAATGGCAGATGATAAAGGCGTCCGTTGCCGGCTACGAGCACGACGAGGCAGCCGAGACCGATGATCGCCAATCGGACGACGTCCAGCCAACCGGAGCGCAGATAGGTGCCGAGCATCATCCAGCCCAGCGTCAATATGATACTGGTGCGAAACCCCGTGAGGAGACAGACGAACACGCCAAACCCGAAGAAAGCCATCCGCAGTGGATAATGGGGTTTTAGCAGTGTTAGTGGCGTGAAAAACGAGATCAACGCAAGGTTAGTGGAGACGCCCACTGGTGCCAGATACGTGAGCCGGATCGCTGCGGGATCAACATCACTCGGGAGCATAGCCGCCGTCGCAGTAGGATCCGGCGTGCCGGCGAGGCCCGCGTAGATATTTGCCAGCACTTGAGCGGCTTTCGCGGAGACATCGCTGAGCACGTTCAGGATGCCCATCGAGTAAACGCTCACCATCGAGGCGAGAATGACCGTGTTCGCGCCGGCTTTCCCGGCGACGGATGCCCTCGATAGAATCCAATACGCCAGCCCAGTGATGAATACCGCGAAATAAGGACGCCCGCCCACCCGCGACGAATTGGTGAAGAGCGTTCCGACCGGGTTGCGGATGAAGACCGTGACCAGATAACAGAGCATGAGCCCGAGGAGCAAATCCGCGATCTCGTAGGTGGGTTTGCGGCGAGCGACCTTCAACGCCTTAAGGGTCAGGAACGACGCGGTCACCGCCATCACGGCGAGGTCCCGCACGCCGAAGGGTCCCGGTATGAGCGGGATCTGCCCCGTCCACGGCCAGGCGAAAATCAACAGCAGCCAGATGTATTGCCGCATCACCATCGTCAGGAAACCGAGGAACAGCACGCCCAGCAAAGCCGCCACGGTCGAGACCTGACCCTGACCCATCAGGTATCCCACATAAACGGCGAATCCCATGCCGGCCAGGGTCGCCACGACGGGCAGCACGTATTCCTGGAGGCGTTCGAGTTTCATGGGGAAAAAGTGCGCGGACTATACGTGGGTGTGCCGCATCTTCAACCGCCCACTCGCCGCCGTGCCGGGCCTGCACGGCAAATCTGGTTGCCTAGCCACAGGCCACCAGCTACGCCGCGCCGATGGAACCCCCGCATCCTCACCCCTTGCGCCCCTGCCTCGCACTCGCCTGCATCTGGCTCGCGGCCCACGCGCTGCCGCTTTTCTGGCTCACCGACGGGCACTACGACCACTGGGAGATCGTCCAGGCGCACAAGGTTCTCGACTACGGCTTCGCCGCGCGCGCCGGCGCCATGCTCTCGCCCGGCGCCTATGTCGGCCAGCTCGCAAACCCCGCCGATTACAACTACGTCCACCACCCCTACCCCATCTTCTGGCTCTACACGCTACTCTATGGGCTGTTCGGAAAAGCGGGTGTCTATGTCCTCGCTTCGGCCACCGCACTCGCCGGCTCGCTGCTCACCTGGCGCGTGCTCACGCGATTTTTCCCTCCGCGCGCCGCGTGGTTCGCCGCGGTCCTCTTCACCATCGCGCATGCGAATGTCGAGTTCGCCACCAACACCGATTTCTTCGCCCTCTCCGCCATCGTCTGGCCCATCGCCGTGCTCGCGATCGTCCGGTTGAAAGAGGCCGCAGAACACGAGCGGACGCGCCGCGCGTGGGTGCTGGGCGTCATCATCTTCCTCGGCGGCCAGATCTCGTGGCTCTCACTCAGCGCCATCCCAGCGCTGATGCTGCTGTGCATCCCGCACGACCTGCCCCTCGGCACCGCCATCCGGCGCCCGTGGTCGATCCCCGGCTGGCGGCCCATGCTCCTCGGCGGCACGCTCAGCCTCGCGCTGTTCATCGCGAACGTCGTCATCTACTCCGCGGGCCTGCACGGCGATGCCGACTACATCGCGCTGCAAATGGGGCTCGGCGATGGCTTCCTCAGCTCCCGCCTCAGCAAGTTGCCCGTCCTCGCGCTCCGCACCGCCCTCGCCGCACCCGCGCTCTGGCTCGGTGCGATCGCCTGCCTGCCGCACGTGCGGCAGCGCCTGCCCGAGCGCCGGTTGCCTGCGGCCATGCTGCTCTACATCGCGATCTTCGCACTCATCATCTTCACCATCCCGCGGCTGCTTTCCCTCAACCAAAACGTCACCCGCCTCATCGTCTTCCCGTGCGCGCTGCTCACCGCCACCGCGCTCACCTTCCACCCAGGCCGGATGCTGCGCGGCAGCCTCGCCCTGCTCGGCGCAGGCGGTCTGCTCTTCTGCTACGGCAAGCTGCACGACTACCGCGCCTCCGCCGCATCCCTCGCCCTCGCCGGCTGGCTCGGACCGAACACCGCGCCCGACGAGTTCGTCTTCGCGAACTTCACCCGCCTCACCCCGCCGGTCAGTTCCTGGGATGGCGAGTTCGCTGCAAACGCCTCCGTCGCCGCAGACCGCCTGCTCTTTTCGCCCACCACCACCGCCACGGAACTGGCCGCGCAGGCGCAGGCGTTCACGCCGCACATCCGCCGCATCTCCATCTTGCTCGACGACTCGCAGCCCATCGATCCCGCCTTCCGCGCGCAAGCCGAAGCGAACTCGACCGACACACTCCGCGCCAGCGTGCCTGTGCCCCACGAAGCCGTGATGGTTTTCAAGACCGCGAGAGAGACGATGTGGAAGCTCCTCGGCACACACGCCCCCCAATACGCCGCGCCCACCACAGGTGCAGCCGCCCCAGCCACGGCTTTTCACCTCACGCTCTACCGACTCTCGCCGGAATACGTGCGCCGGATCAACGAGCACGCATCACCCCCGCGCTGACGCAGCAAAGGGCCGGCACTCCAGGCCGCAGCGCGCCGCAGCGGAGAAATCCGGTTCCGGGTTCTGGTTCACGAGGCTCACCAGGCTGTCGCTGCGGAAAGCCAGCCGCAGCCCGACCGCCTCCGCCATCTTCAGCGCCAGCCACACCAGCCGCCACGGCAGCGGCACGAACGCGATCTTCCGCCCCTCGCACACGGCCAGCGCCTCGAGGATCGCGCGAAAGGTCCACGCCTGGGGATGCGCCGCGGTAATCGCCTCCCGTGGCGCCGGCCCATCGTCTTCCGCGAAGTGGCGGATGAAGGCGCACAAATCCTCCTCATGCACGAGGCAGAGCCGGCTGCCACCGCCGACCAGCGGCACCAAGCGCCCCGAGCGCACTTGCGTCTGGAGACGGCCGAACATCCCGCCCGCGCCCGCGCCATAGACAAGCCCCGGACGCAGCACGAGCGCCCCGTGCGCGTGCGCGGCGGCCTCGGCGGCGAGCTTCGCGCGGCCGTAGAGCGAGCAGCAGCCGATGAAGGCGCTCATGGTCGAGATGAAGACCAACCGCTCGACCCCGGCCTCGCGCGCCGCGACTAAAAGCCGGCGCGAGCCCTCCACATTCACCGCCTCGATCTCCTCCCAGCGCAGCGGCGCGAAATCCCACGCGCAATGCACCAGCGTGTGGACGCCGGCCAGCGACGGCACCGCGCCGCCGAGCGTGAAGCCCGCGTCGCGCGTGAGCCCGCGCACTTCCCAACCGTGCCCGCGGAAGTGCCGCGCCACGCACCCGCCCACCCAGCCGCCGGCCCCGGTGATGGCGCAAATCTTCGTGCTCATGGCGCGAGCGTGCCGATGCGGTGCGCGTTCGCCATCACGGAGAAAGTGATCGTCGTCGCCGGGATCGCGGGCAGCACCGAGGCATCCACGACGTGGACGCGCGACCAGCCGTGCGGACGCCCGAGCGTGTCGCTCGCGCCTTCGCGCGGCGCGGCGCTCATCGGCCACGTGCCGCCGCAGTGGAAGCTGCGGCCCGGCGGCATCAGCCGCACCGAGCCGGGCACCGGCAGCAGGCCGAGCTGCGGCGCAAGCTGGCGCAGCCGCCGCACCACGCGCGCGACCGCGGGACGCGCCGCAGGATTCTCCCGCCCGACCACGCGCACGCGCGAGCCCTCGACGCACAGCTCCATCGAGTGCGATTCGTCCGAGTGCAGGTAACCCTGCGCGATGAACGTGCGCCGCTCCAGCCAGCGCAGCAGCCACCCGGCGGCAAACGGCCCGAGCGTGTGCCGGAACGCGCCCGTGATGAGATCGCTGTATGTATAAAGTTGCACCTGCGCGCGCCGCGAGCTCACGGCGGGGTCCATCAGCTCGAGGTAGAATTGGCTGAGCGTATGCGCGGGCACGTCGCGCACCTCGGCCGGCGCGAAGCTGCTGAGCAGCGGGAAAAGGAAATACGCGCTATCGAGCACGCGCACGCTGCCGCCGCCGCGCGCGCCGAGGAGCAGCTTCGCGGTCGGCACCACGCCTGCGGCGAGGAAGACGCGCTCCGCCTCCATCGCCCACGCCTCGCCCGTCGCCACGCGCCGGCCCCGCAGCGTCACGCCCGCCGCGCTCTCGGCGATGCTCTCGACGACGACGCCCGGCTCGTGCGTGAGGCCGCCGGTGGCGCGCAGTTCGGCGATGGTCACGGGCGTATCGTAAATGACGCCGAGCGGGCAGCCGTGCATGCACAGGCCGCACTGCACGCAGCCCGCGCGCACCGCGAGCCGCGCGCGGCCCCACGTGAGGCCCGCCGCGCGCAGTCGCTCGCGCGCAGCATCGAGCCGGGGGGCGAGCAGCGCGGCCTGCGGGCTGAGCGGCAGCTCGCAGGCGGGCTCGGCGTAGAGCGGGAAGTCGGCGGCGAGATCGTCGCGCACGGCGGAGAGAGGCATGAAGCCGAGCACCGCGGCGTAGTGTGGCGCGAGATCGTCGCGCGAGATGGGCCAGCCGCGGAATTCATCCGCCGCGTAGGGCATCACAGCCGCGCCCCACACGGTGCTGAATCCGCCGGTGGCGAGCGAGGGCTGGAGCAGCGCGCCTTCGGCGGAAAAGCCCAGCTCTTTCTCCACGCCGCGGTAGGCGAAGTCCGAACCGAATTGCCGCTTCATCGCCACGCCGCCCGCGGTGGGCGCCATGCCTTCGCGCAGCGTCGCGAGCGTGGCGGCGGGCCATTGCTCGCGCGGCAGCTCGCGCAGGCTCTCCGCCAGCGCGCGCCGCTCCGGCTCGAGCACGAAGCCCGCATCGACCAGCGTGACCTCGACGCCGCGGGCGACGAGCGCGTGCGCGCAGGCCGTGCCCGCGGGGCCGGAGCCGATCACCACCGTCCTCATGCCGCGGGCGGTTTGCGCGTCGTGGTTTTCAGCCCGAGCACGCTGAGGAAGAAGCTCGACGAGATGATCTGGATGCCGACGACGATGAGCGTGGCAGCGGCGACGAGGCGGCGCAGGTTCGCCGCGTAGTCGAGATCGCCGAAGCCCGCGCGCGCCCACGCCTCCATGGCCCAGGCGAGCATGCCAAGGCCGGCGAGCAACGTCGCCAGACCGGCGAGCAGCCCCTTCTCGAGCGTGAAGAATCCGAATAGACCGCCCAGCTTCCGGTCCTCCGGCAGCAGCCCCTCGCCGATCGCGAAGACCTTCGAGAAGAACGCAAACGCGACGAGCTGCACGCCGATGATGAGGCTCATCGCGGCGATGATCAGCGCGCCCACCTCGAAGCGCACGCCGCCCACGACGAGCGGCCCCGCGCCGAGCACCGCGCCCGCGCCCGCGCCCGCTCCGGCGAGCACGAGTCCGGGCACGAGGAAGAGCCAGCGCGGCGAGTAGATGAGCATGAAGCGCAGGTGCCGCCAGCCGTCGCGCCACGGGCGCAGGTGCGGCGGGCGGGTGCGTCCGTCGGGGTGGAGGGTGATGGGCACCTCGGTCATCCGCATCGCGAAGAGCGACGCCTTCATCACCATCTCGCTGGCGAATTCCATGCCCGTGGTCTTCAGCGCCATGCGCTCGTAGGCGTCGCGAGTGAAGGCGCGCAGGCCGCAGTGGAAGTCGCGGATCGGGGTCTTGAAGAACAGCCGGCCGATGAAGCTGAGCACGGGGTTTCCCAGCCAGCGATTTTTCCAAGGCATCGCGCCGGGCATGATGGTGCCGCCGCCGGCGGGCAGCCGGCAGCCCATCACGAGTTCGCAGCCTTCGCGCAGCTTGGCGACGAAGCGCGGCGCTTCGCCGAAGTCGTAGCTGTCGTCCGCGTCGCCCATCAGGAGCCAGCGCCCGCGCGCGGCTTCGATGCCGCCGCGCAGGGCGTTGCCGTAGCCTTTCGCGTCCACGCGGACGACCCGCGCGCCGTGCTTCTCGGCGAGTTCGATGGAGCCGTCGGTCGAGCCGTTGTCAGCCACGAGCACCTCGCCTGTCACGCCCGCAGCCTCGATGCCACGCAGCGCTTTCTCCACGCACGCGGCGAGCGTCTCGGCCTCGTTGAGGCAGGGCATGACGATGGTGAGGTCGAGGTCGGGTGGCATGGGAAAGGGGCGCAGAGCTACGGCATCGGCGCGCGCTTGCCAACTGTGGCCTCCGCGCCGTCGCGCAGGCGGACGATGTGCCAGGCCCACGGTGCGCGGCCGGCGCGCGTCTGGAGCGTGATGGTGGTGATGCGCTCCGCATCCATCTCGCGCAGCCACTGGTCGAAGGGGCGCCTCATCCACGCCTCGAACCCGTCGGAGCTGACGACGACGGTGCGCACGCCGAGCGCGCGCAGGTCGGCGGCGGTGTCCTCGGCGTTCACGTGGTGAAAACGCCGCGCGCCGAAGGGCCGCCAGAGCGAGGTCTCGGGGTCGTCGGCGGTGATGAGGCCGAAGACGCGCTCGTCCTCCGGCAGCGCGGCGCGCAGCGGGGCGAGCGCATCGGCGCGCGCGGCGAAGACGGAATAGACCGTGTGCATCCGCTCGACGAGCGCCGAGCCCGGATGCCGCGCGGCGAGCGACGCGCAGAGGGTCTGCGCGGGCCAAAGCGGACGCGCGGGGGAGAGCACGACGAGCATGGCCGCGAGCGCGAGCGAGCCGAGCGCGGCCCAGAGCCAGACGCGCCGAGTCACGAGTCGCTGGGCTTTCACTCCCGCGACCAGCGCCGGGATGAGCAGGGCGTAATATGGAATGAGAATGCGCCCGACCCCGCCGATGCCGCACGTCGCCATGTAGGCGAGCAGCGAGAGCCACGGCGCCCAGCGGAGCGCACCGCCGCGCAGACCGCAGGAGGCCGCCCACAGCACGAGGAGCGACGCACCGAAGCCGAGGCCCGCGCGCTCGTCCTGCATCTCGATCAGCACGAATGCGTCCGGTTCGAATTGCGCGAGCGCCTTTGTGCGCAGCGGCTCTGGGAAGACGAGCGGCACGAGTTCGCTCCACTTGCTCGCGCCGGGCAGGAGAGGTGGGTTGAGATTCTGCGCGGCCAGCGCGACGGCGTTGCCCGCGAGACCGACGAGCGGGGTGACGGTGAGCGCCGAGGCCTGTTCGTAGCGCGCGCCTTTCCAGTCGCCGCAGTGGCGCGCGTTCAGCACGGCCATGGGGAGAAAGGAGACCGCTGCAGCGATGGCGCACGCGCCGAGCACGGGAGGAGCGAACGCGAGCCGCCAGCACGGCACCAGCGCGAGGGCGACGGGCAGGAGCAGCGTGAGGTTGGAGGCTTTCACGCCGGTCATCAGCCCGGCGGCGATGAGCGCGCCGGCGAGGTCGCGCCACGCGCCGCGATCCCTCGCGCGCAGAGCGAAGTGCATGGCGGCGAGCGCGAAGATCGCGCCGATGAAGTCGTTGCAAATGCCGCCGGCTTGCAGCGCGAACCCGTAGCCGCCGGGCAGCACCCACATCCAGCGCCACGCGGCGCGCGCACCGATGCCGAGGCGGGTAAAGACGCTGAAGACGAGCCCCGGCATGAGGAGGTAGCCGGTGGCGTTCGGCAGCCACGTCCAGCGGTCGGTGCCGCCGAGGGCGAGGAAGGGCGCCATGAGCCACTCGTAGCCGGTGGCGCGCGGGTTCAGGCGGGCGAAGTGCGTGTGAATCCAATGCCAGTGCCCCTCCGCGAGCCAGTGCAGGACGCGCGGCACGCGGTAGGCGAGCGCGTCGTAGTTGTTCGGCGCGTGTAGAAATCCGCCCAGCCATACGAGCGCGGCGAGCGCCGCCCACGCCGCCGGGAGCGCGCGGCGGAAACGACGCGGCGTCCACTTCCACCGCCACCCACGCCCCAGCCACCCGCACAGCGGGATGAGCAGGGCGACGGCGACGGCGTAGCCCGTGCGGTTTAGCGAATCGAGGGCGGAGAGTGCCCACCCGGCGAGGCTCACCCACGCGCAGACGGCGAGCCAGAGCGCGAGGCTGAGCGGCGATCGCGCGGACGTCATCGTGCGCTCAACTTCTCGAACTCGGTCAGCGCCGACGCGACGACCTGGTCCATGTTGTAGTAGCGGTAAGTCGCGAGCCGGCCGACGAAACTCACGTCGATCTCGCTCGCGGCGCGCTCGGCGTAGCGCTGGTAAAGCGCGCGCGCGTCCGGTGCGGGGATCGGGTAAAACGGTTCGCCTCCCGGCGCATACGCGAGCGGATACTCGCGCACGATCGTCGTCGCCGGCAGCACCTGACCGGTGGCGTGCTTGATCTCGACGATGCGCGTGAAGTCGTGATCGTTCGGATAATTCACCTGCACCGCGGGCTGGAAGAACTCGCGCTCGATCGTCTCCGGCTCGAAGCGCAGCGAACGATACGGCAGCGGTCCGAGGCTGTGGTCGAAGTATTCGTCGATCGGCCCCGTGTAGATGAGATGCCGGTAGCGCACGTGCTGGCGCGCCTCGCGGAAGTCACTCCGTAGCCGCACCTCGATCTTCGGGTGCGCGAGGATCTTTGCGAACATCGCCGTGTAGCCGTCCGCGGGCAGCGCCTGGAATTTCTCGCCGAGATAGCGGTCGTCGCGGTTCGTGCGGATCGGGATGCGGCCGCACACGCTTGCGTCGAGTTCGCGCGGGTCGCGCTGCCACTGCTTGCGCGTGTAGCCGCGGAAGAACATCTCGTAGAGCCGCTCGCCGACCTGGCTGAGGATCACCTCCTCGGAGTTGCGCGGCTCGGCGATCGGCACGCGCCACTCCGTGAGCGTGCGTTCCATTTCCTCCGTCGTGCTCGGGCGGCCGAGTAGTTGCTCGAAGGTGTTCAGGTTGATCGGGAACTGCCAGTAGCGCCCGTGCGTCCAGCTCAGGATCTTGTATTCCACCGGGTGCCACGCGGTGAACGCGCTGAGGTAATCGACGACGCGCTGCGAGTTCGTGCGGAAGTAGTGCGGCCCGTAGCGGTGCAGCCGCACCCCGGCGCGGTCGGTCGAGTCGAAGGCATTCCCCGCGAGGTGATCGCGCCGGTCGAGGACAAGACACGTCGCGCCGAGCTGGCTGGCGAGCCGCTCGGCGAGCACTGCGCCGGCGAACCCGGCGCCGACGATGAGGTAATCCCAAGTCATGGACTTGGCCTTTCCATCCCGAGTGCGGCGGGAAAGTCGAGGCAATCCTCGCGAGCAGCGCTGCCAAACACCGAGGGCGCGCGGAGGCGATCGCAAAGGGACGACCTCAGTTCCGGTGCGCCTTGTGGCAGTCGGTGCAGCTCTGCACAGCGCGCTGGAAGGCGGCGTCGAGTTCGGCGGCATCCATCGAGTGGCGCAGCAACTGGCGGAAGGCGTCGGCGGCTTGCTCCGCGTCGGTGAGTTTCGCGCGGAAGGCAGCACCGCGTTTGTCCGTGGCCGGGGCGCGCGACAGCTCGCGAAACTGCTCCCACACGAGCGTCGCGATCTGCATCGACGTGAGGGCGGGGAAGGGAGGCACTCCGCTCCAGCCGTTCTCTTGCGCGGCCTTGAGCGCGTCGAAGTGCTCATCGAGCGCGACCATCACGTCCACCAGCGGCTCCGTTTTCGCAGACTCCGGAAACTCCGCGGGCAGGCTCGCGAGCGCCTCGGCGCCCGGTGGGCGAAAGGTGCGCACGCCGCGATAGAGCCCGGCGTAATCGGACGACGTGCCGGCTTGATTCAGGAAGGCTTCTGCCGTCGCCGCACTCCAGCGCTTCAGCGCGCGACACACGGTGGCGGTGGCGGCGGGACCGCGATGTCTGCCATGATGACAATGCACGTAGACAGGTCCGTCGGCGGTCTGCACCGCCTTCACCAACTCCTCGCCACGCGCCTGCGGCACGCCGTCGTAGCCGATGGGCAGATGCACGTAACGCATCCCAAACTTGCGGGCGAGTTCGAGGCCCGGCTTCGCGCCATCCACGCTGAGGATCGTCTTCACACCGAGTCTCGCGAGTTCGCGGAACGCGGCGTCGGTATCAGGCGAACTGCCTGAAAAAAGTTCGGCATCGATGCGGAAGACATTGTGCAGCGTGCCGGATGCAACCGGGCTGGCGGGATCAGCCGCACTCGCCAAATGCGCCATCGCAAACAGCAACTGGAGAGACAGGAAACGGCGCACGACGCGCGACGTTAGCCGGCGGCGCCCAAAAGGCTAGCGCGCCCCGACTTGCTCCTTGCGCCGCGCCGAGCGGCAGGCACGCTGCGCGCTTCTCCGTGCTGCTCCGCCTTTCCAGAATCCTCGCACTCATCGCCGCCGTGCAAATCCTCGGCGGGCACTGGGTCGCGCTGCAATCGGTCGCGTGGGTGGGCATGGTGATCGACTACTCGCAGCAGTCCTCGCTCAGCGTCGCGATCGAGAAGACGTTCGACGGCGCGCATCCGTGCGGCTTGTGCAAAACGGTGACCTCTGGCCGCAGCGAGGAGCAGAAGAACGAGACGCTGAAGCTGCTCGTGAAGTTTGAAGCGGTGCTCGCACCGCAAGTGATCGCGCTGGCTCCGGTGGGCCAGCCGATGGTTTTTCCGCGTCTCTTCGAGACGCACTCGGCTCTGGCCTTCGCGCCGCCGACTCCGCCGCCGCTCGTCTAGCGCGGCATCCTTGTAGCCACGGCTCTACGAGCCGTGCCTGTCTTCTTGCGGGCGAACTGTGTTCGCCTGCCAGCGCGCCTCCCAGAGCCGCGGCTACATCTGCCATCCGCCTTTTCCACGAGGGGACCGGAGTCCACGGAGCGCGCCTCGGAAGCGCCATGCCGGGAACCAATGTTTGCCCGGTGATGTTCATAGACCTCCGCGGCTCCGGCCCCTCATCGGAATCCTCCTCACTTTCACCGCTTTCACTTTCATGAAATTCTTCCTCTTCACCTCCCTCCTCCTCACCGCCGCAGCGCAAGCCTGCGACCTGTGCGGCACCACTCTCATCGAGCACGCGGGCGAGCCACGGCCGGGCTTCACGCTCGGCGCGAGCGAGCAATTCACCCACTACGGCCCGCTGCAAGACAGCGGGCACGAGATCGACAATGACGCCGACCAAAAGCTCGACAGTTCGATCACGCAGATCTTCGCCGGCTACTACCTCACGCCGCACTTCGGCGTGCAGGTGAATGTGCCGCTCATCCGCAAAACCTTCCGCCGCGGCACGGCGGCGGGCGATCTTGAAAACGGGCATGTGCAGGGGCTCGGCGATGTGTCGCTCGTCGCGAACTGGATGGCGCTCGATCACCACTCAGATGACTTCGCGTTCCACTTCACCGTGAGCGGCGGCGTGAAGTTCCCGACCGGCGACAGCGACCGCGTGAACGAGGAAGCGCCGGGAAGTGGGGACGCGAACGATGCCGACGTCGAGGTGACCACCGCCGACGGAACCTCCGTGCTTGTCGCCCGGAGTGGGCGCCCGCGTCACATGGAACAACCGTCGCCCCACAAGGCTGCGCCCGTCGCGACCGCGACTGGGCAGGTGGCCGAGGTGGAGGAACCGGAGCCGCTGCCCCACGGCATCCACGCCCACGACCTCACGCTCGGCACCGGCTCGCTGGACGCGCTCATCGGCGGCAGCGTGAACGTGCGCTGGAAGCGCTTCTTCTTCACGGGTGAAGCGCAATACGCGATCCGCGGCGACGGCGAGCACCACTACGACTACGCGGACGATCTGCTGTGGAGCGGCGCTCCGGGCGTCGTGCTCATCGAGCGGGAATCCCACACGCTCTCGGCGCAGCTCGTCTGCTCCGGCGAGACGAAGGGCGAGGACTATTTTTATGGCGAGAAGTCAACGGACACCGCGACGACGCAGGTCTTCCTCGGGCCGAAAATCAGCGGCACATGGCGCGATCGCTTCTCCGCGGAAGTCGAACTCGACGTGCCCGTGCATCAGGACAACTCGGGCGTGCAGATCGTGCCCGACTACCGTCTGCGCGCCGCGGTGAGCTGGGCGTTCTAGTCCTTCCGCCTCACCACCAACAGGCGCAGGCTGTTCAAGACGACGACGAGCGTGCTGCCTTCGTGACCGACGACGCCGAGCGTGAGCGGGATGCGTTCGAGCATCGCGAGGATCACGAGCACCACGATCACGCCGAGTGAGATCGCGAGATTCTGCCGGATGACGGTGCGCGAGCGGCGGCTCAGCTCATAGGCGGAGAGGAAATTTTCCAGCCGGTCGTGCATCAAAACCACGTCAGCCTGCTCCAGCGCGGCGTCACTCCCGCGCGCGCCCATCGCCACGCCCACATGCGCGGCGGCGATGCTCGGCGCGTCGTTCACGCCGTCGCCGATCATCGCGATCTTTTCGCCGCGCGCGCCGTAGCCCTCGATGATCGCGAGCTTCTCCTCCGGCTTCAGCTCTGCGCGGATTTCATCGAGCGCGAGATCCTTCGCGAGCTGGTCGGCGGTGGCCTTGCGATCGCCGGTGAGCACGAGCGTGCGCAGGTGCCGTCGGCGCAGGGCTTCGATGAGACCGCGCGCCTCGGGCCGCACGTCGTCACGCAGCACGATTCGCCCGCACAAATCCGGCGCGGCGAGCCACACTTCGGAAAGGCCGATCGTCTCCGGTGCGGCGACGGCCTTACAGGAGTCGTGGCCGGGCGGTTGCGCCCAGGCGCGTTTGCCGAGGCGCACTTCGCCGCCGTCGATCTGCGCAGTCACGCCAGCGCCAAAGGCCGCGCTGACGCCTTCGAGTTCGCGCGGCTCGATACCTTGCCGTTTCGCGTGGCGCACGATGGCGCGGGCGAGCGGGTGCGTGGAATGCCGGTCCAGCGTCGCAGCCAGCTCCAGCACTTCGCTTTCGCGACCGGCGGGGAAGCTCTCGACGCCTTCCACGCGCAGCTCGCCGCTGGTCAGCGTGCCGGTCTTGTCCATCGCCACGATGCTGATCTGGCCGAGTTTTTCGACCGCCGCTCCACCGCGAAAAAGGATGCCGCGCCGCGCACCGCTCGCGATGGCGGCGAGGATCGCGGAGGGAATCGAGAGCACGAGCGCACATGGCGAGGCGACGACGAGCAGCGTCATTGCGTGGTAGAACGCGCTCGGTTTCGATTCGGTCGAAAGAAACGACGCGTGCCCGAGCGCAAGCCACCACACGAAGAACATCACCGCCGTGAGCGCGAGCACCGCGTAGGTGTAGCCGGAACCGAAGCGATCGGTGAAGCGCTGCGACGGCGCCTTCGACTGCTGCGCGTGCTGGATGAGGTGGATGATCTTTTGCAACGCGCTCTCCTTCGCCGCCCGGCGCACGAGCACTTCGACGGAACCCTGCAAGTTGATCGTGCCCGCCAGCACCTCGTCGCCCCGCGCCTTTTCCACCGGCGTGGCTTCGCCGGTGAGGGTCGATTCATCGGCTGAGGTTTCACCCTTCGCGATCTCGCCATCGACGGGGAAAAGCTCGCCCGGTCGCACCAGCAGGCGCATTCCTGGCGTCAGTTCCTCGACCGGCACATGCCGCTCGGCGCCCCACGGCGCGAGGACGATCGCGGTCTTCGGCGCGGTGTGGAAGAGCGCGTTGATCGCGCGCTGGGTGCGGTCCATTGCGAAGTGCTCGAGCGCACTCGACGCGGAGAAGAGGAAGAGCAGCGTGGCGCCTTCGCTCCATTTTCCGATCGCCGCGGCGCCCGCCGCGACGGCGAGCATGAGGAAGTGAATATCGAGCACACCTTCGCTCATCTTCTCCTTCACATCGGCGGCGGCAAACCACCCGCCCGCGACATACGACAGCACAAAGAGCCCGAGGCTCACGGCGGGCCACGGCGTCCACGCCGCGGCGATGCCGAGCACGAGGCAGAGCGCACTCGCGGCGAGCTGCGTCTGCCACGGCGCTTCGTGGTGATCCTCCTCGTGCGGGTCGTGGACTTCGACTTCGCGCGGCTCGAATCGCGGCAGCCAGCGGCGTGGTTTGTCGGCGGCTGTGATCTCGGCATTCATCGTGCAGCACTATCGGTCAGCGATTCGCGCTGTGTCACCCCCGAGTCGCGGTCGGGGTGAAAAAGAGATCGGGTCGCAATCGCGGCACACTTTCCGCCAATTCGGGTGTCGTCGGACGTTCCTAGGTGCGCTAATGAGCACGTGTGACGATCTACTTCGTGGACATCGAATCTCCGGATGAGGAATTCTACGGCGAGTGCTTCGCCGAGCACGACCTCATCTCCGTGCGCGTCCTCGCCGAGGTGGGCGAGGACGCGGAGATCGTCAGCGTCTTCATCGACGAGCAGATCGACGACGCCTTCCTCGCCGCCCACCCGCGGTTGCGGCTGGTCGCGACGCGCTCGACTTCGATCGACCACATCGATGTGTCCGCGTGCGCCCGGCACGACGTGCTCGTCACGCATGTCGCCAACTACGGCGAAGTCACCGTCGCGGAGCACGCCTTCGCGCTCATGCTCGCGCTCGCGCGGCGGCTGCGTGAGACGATGATGGCGCCGAAGGGGCGAAGGTTTTCCTACGAGGCTACGCGCGGCTTTGAACTGCACGGGAAGACGCTCGGCGTGGTCGGCATGGGCCGGATCGGCCGCCGGGTGGCGATGCTCGCGAACGCGTTCCAGATGCACGTGATAGCGTGCGACATCGACGCGCCGCCCGACCTCGCCCAGCGGCTGCATTTCCAGTGGGCCTCGTTCGACGATCTGCTCGCGCGGGCGGACGTCATCTCGCTGCACGCGGCGCTCACGCCGCAGACGTATCACATGATCAATGCCGCCGCGCTCGCACGCACCAAGCCCGGCGTGCTAATCGTCAACACGGCCCGCGGGGCGTTGATCGACACCGGCGCCCTGCGCAGCGCGCTCGAGAGCGGCCATGTCGGCGGCGCGGGCCTCGACGTGCTGCAAGACGAGCGCGTGCTGCGCCAGAACGCCGACGACGTGATCGTGGAAGACATCGTGCGCCACCTTCGCAGCGATGCGCGCGCGAGCGAGGCCCGCGACGCGGATCGCATCCGCGAACTCGAGGAGTTGATGCTCGGCGACGCGATCCTCGCCCGGTCGAACGTGGTCTTCACTCCGCACGTCGCCTTCAACACCCGCGAGGCCGTGCGCCGGATGGCCGAGGGCACCGCGGATAATATCCGCGCCTTCCTCAAGGACCGTCCGCACAATCTCGTGATGGCGCCGTGACAAGCGAGGCCGCCTCCGATAGAGGCGCTCGCTGTGTCTTCTACCAAAAATAACTGGCCCGGCGTCACGCTGATCGACCATCCGCTCGTGCAAGTGAAGCTGACGCAGATGCGCGATGCCGCCGCGGGCACGCAGGTATTCCGATCGCGGCTCACGCAGGCTGCGACGCTCATGGTCGCGGAGGTCACACGCGATCTCTCGACCCGCCCGTGCGTCGTGCGCACACCGATGGCCGACCACACCGGCGCAGCGCTCGCGCGGCCGCTCATCATCGCGCCGATCATGCGCGCGGGGCTCGGGCTGATGGAAGGAATGCTGCACCTCCTCCCCGATGCGGGCGTGGCGCACATCGGCATGTTTCGGAATGAAGAAACACTCCGGCCCGAGACGTATTATTTCAAAGCCCCGGCCAACCTGGCCGAGGCGGACGTGCTCGTGGTCGATCCCATGCTCGCGACGGGATGGAGCGCCACGGCGGCGATCGGCCAGCTCAAAGAGCGCGGGGCGAAATCCCTGCGCTTCGTGTGCCTGCTGAGCTGTGCGCAAGGGCTCGAACAACTCCGCGCCGCGCACCCAGACGTGCCGGTTTTCACCGCGGCGATCGACCCCGAGCTAAATGCCAAGGGCTACATCGTGCCGGGCCTGGGCGACGCGGGCGATCGTTACTTCGGCACAGTGGGTTGAGGCGCGACCGGCACCGCGGGGCTCGCCAAGTCGCGGCGCCCGTGTTCGATTGAGTGGCGATGCTCCCATCCGCGCCCAGTCTCGACCGACTCAAATCGCTGCTCCCGCCCGAGCGTTTCCTCACGCAGTCGGCAGAGTTGGCGGCGTATGAGAGCGATGGCCTGACTGCGTTCAAAGCGACGCCGCTCGCGGTCGCGGTGCCGGAGACGCAGGACGAAGTGATCGCGCTCGTGCGGGCATGTCACGCGGAAGGGATTCCGTTCGTCGCGCGCGGGAGCGGGACGAGTTTGTCGGGCGGCTCGATGCCGGTGGAAGGAGGCATCGTCATCACCCTCAACCGGCTCAACCGCATCGTGCGCCTCGACCACGAGGAGCGCATCGCCGTCGTCGAGGCGGGCGTCATCAACACCGCCGTCACGCTCGCCGCCGCGCCGTATGGATTGCTCTTCGCGCCCGATCCGTCGTCGCAGTCGATCTGCACCATCGGCGGAAACATCGCGTTCAATTCCGGCGGCGCGCACTGCCTCAAATACGGCATGACTTCCAATCACGTGCTCGGACTCAAGGCCGTGCTCGCGAATGGCGAAGTCGTCGAATTCGGCGGCGCGAGCCGTGAGATGATCGGGCCGGACTGGACCGGCCTCTTCGTCGGCAACGAAGGCCTCTTCGGCATCGCGCTCGAAGCCACGCTCCAGCTTCTCCCGAAGCCCGAGTGCTACCACACCGTGCTCGCCGGCTACCACACCATCGAGCAAGCCGGCGACGCCGTCTCCGCTATCATCGCGAGCGGATTGCTGCCAGGCGCGATCGAGATCATGGAAGGACTCGCCATCGAAGCCGCGAAGGCCGCCGTCCACGCCGACTATCCTCCGGGCTGCGACGCAGTGCTCATCATCGAGCTCGAAGGTCCGCGCGAAGTCGTCGCCGCCGACCGCGCGCGGCTCGATGCGATCCTCGCCGCGAGCCACCCCGTCGAAGTCCGCCCCGCGCGCGACGCGAACGAGCGGCTCGCGATTTGGAAAGGCCGCAAGAGCGCGTTCAGCGCGGTGGGCCGTTTGTCGCCCGACTTCATCGTGCAGGACGGCGTCGTCCCGCGCCGCCGCCTCGGCGAAGCGCTCCGCCGCATCGGCGAGATGTCGCGCGAGATGAACATCCGCTGCGCGAATGTCTTCCACGCCGGCGACGGCAACCTGCACCCGCTCATCCTCTACGATGGTCGCGAACCCGGCGCCCTTCATCGCGCCGAGCAGCTCGCCGGGCGCATCCTGAAAATGTGCGTCGAGATGGGCGGCTCGATCACCGGCGAACACGGCGTCGGCGTCGAAAAGCGCGACTACCTCGCCGACATGTTCAGCGCCGAGGAGATCGAGTGCATGAAGCGCATCCGCGCCGCGTTCGACCCGCTCGGCATTGCCAATCCGGGGAAAATGTTCCCCGGCAAGGAAGCCCCCGCGCTCACGCATCACGGCCTGCATCCGCTGGAAAAAGCCGGCGTCATTTCACGCGAATGACTCCGACCACACCCGAGCAACTCGCCGAAGCCATCCGCGCCACGCCGTGCGTGCTCGCCGTCGGCGCTGGGACCAAGCCGCGCCTCTCGCAGTGCGACGCCACGCTCATCTCCACGCGCGCGCTCAGCGGCATCGTGGAATACGAGCCGAGTGAATTCACCTTCACCGCGCTCGCCGGCACGCCGGTGCGCGAGATCGCGGCGGCGCTCGCGAAGAGCGGGCAGTATCTCCCGTTCGATCCGCTGCTCGTGAATGCGGGCGCGACGCTCGGCGGCACGGTCGCGAGCGGGCTGAGCGGGCCGGGCCGTTTCCGCTACGGCGGGTTGCGCGATTTCATCCTCGGCGTGCAATTCGTCGATGGTGAAGGCCGGCTGCTCCGCATGGGCGGCAAGGTGGTGAAGAACGCCGCCGGCTTCGACCTGCCAAAGTTTTTCGTCGGCAGCCTCGGCCGCTACGGCGTGCTCGCGGAGATCACCTTCAAGGTCTTCCCGCGCGCCACCGCCTTCCGCACCGTGCGCATCCCCACGGACAACGTCGCCGCGACCATGATGTCCATGTCGTCCACCCGCTGGGAACTCGACGCGCTCGACGCCGCGTGTGGTGGCTGCGACGCCTCGTCGCAGGAAGTGCCGGCGCCGCCCTCGGCGCCGAAAGGCAGCGGCGAGGCGCCGTCTGCGACGAGGGCGTCGCAGCCACCTTGGGGTGCCGTCTTCGCCCGTGTCGGCGGACCCGCCGTCGCACTCGACGCACTCACCGCGGAAATCCTCGCGCGTTTCCCGACCGGCGCGGTGCTGGCGGAAGACGACGCGTTTTGGACAAGCGTGCGCGAGTTTAAGTGGGCGCACGCGGACGGTGTGCTCGTGAAAGTCGCGCTCACGCCGAAGCGCCTGCCCGAACTCTGCGCCGCGCTCGGCGACGCGCGCATCCACTTCAGCGCAGGCGGCAATGTCGCCTACGTCTCGCAGCCCGCCTTCGAGCCGCGCTTCGCCGGCTTCGATGCGCTCACGCTGCGCGGCGACGCTCCGCTTTTCCCCGGTATCGCGCCAGTCGTCGTGCCCGGCGTGAAAACCGCGCTCGATCCGCAAAACCGTTTCCCTTCGCTCTAAATGCTCCACACGATCCGCCCCGAAGATCACGGCCCGCTCGGCGAACCGATGGCTCACGCCGTGAGCACGTGCGTGCATTGCGGCTTCTGCCTCGCCGCGTGCCCGACCTACCGCGAGCTCGGTCAGGAGATGGACACGCCGCGCGGGCGCATCGTGCTGATGAAGCAGGTGCTCGAAGGCCAGCTCGACTGGGCCGCCGCGCAGCCGCACGTGGACAAATGCCTCGGCTGCCTCGCGTGCGAACCGGCGTGCCCGAGCGGGGTTCCGTATCGCGATCTGCTCAGCCCGTTTCGCGCACTCGCGGGATCGAAGTTCAAGCGCACGCCGCTCGAGCGCCTGCGCCACTGGCTCGCCGCGCAGACCATCCCGTATCCTGCACGCTTCCGCGTCGCCGCCTTCGCCGGGCGCATCGGGAAACTGTTCCGCGGCATCACGCCCGCCGCACTGCGTCCGATGCTCGATCTCGTGCCCGACGACCTCCCGCCCGCCGAGTCGTGGCCGCACGTCACGCCCGCGCAAGGCGAGCGCCGCGCCCGCGTCGCGCTGCTCGTGAGCTGCGCGCAGCAGGTGCTCGAGCCGGACATCAACACCGCCACCATCGAAGTCCTCGCGCGCAACGGCGTCGAAGTCGTCGTCCCACCCGCACAAGGCTGCTGCGGCGGACTCGCCTGGCACACGGGCGACTTGCGCGCCGCGCAGAAGTTCGCGCGGCAGAATCTCGCCGCCTTCCCCGCCGACGTGGACGCCATCCTCACGAACGCCGCCGGCTGCGGCTCCGCGCTACACGAGTATCACCTCATCCTCCGCGGCACGCCCGACGAAGCCCGCGCCGACGCCTTCCGCCACCGCGTGATGGATGTGAGCGTCTTCCTCGCGCGCCTCGGCCTGCGCACGCCGCTGCGCGAATCGAAGATGAAGGTCGCCTACCACGACGCCTGCCACCTCGCGAACGCGCAAAACGTCCGCAGCGAACCGCGCGACCTCCTGCGCAAAATCCCCGGCCTCGAACTCTGCGAACTCACCGACGCGCACCTCTGCTGCGGCAGCGCCGGCACTTACAACATCGATCAACCCGACATCGCCGCCTCCCTCGGCGAGCAGAAAGCCCGCGCCGTCCTCGCCACCGGCGCCGAAGTCGTCGCGACCGGAAACATCGGCTGCCTCACCCAACTCCGCGTGCATCTCAAAAAGCTCGGCTCAACCGCACATGTGCGGCACACGATGCAGGTGCTCCGCGATTCGCTGGTTACCGGCTGAACCTCAGCGAACCGGACTCACCCAATCCGGCCAGGGAATCTTTCGCTCCGCCACAGCCCACGTCCACAGCCCGAGATGGGCGAGGACGATGAGCCAGAAGACCACCTGATAGCTGACCTTCCGCGTCTTGTGCCGGAAGAGCTGCTGCGCGAGCAAAGCCCCGGGCCAGCCGCCAGCCAGCTCCAGCAGATGCAGCAGGCTTTCCGCTGTCCGCCACTCCCCACGACCGGCCTTCTCCTTGTCCAGCCCGTAAGCCACCATCGTGAACAAGCTCACCGCCAGATACCCCTGCGACACCCACGTCGAAATCATCCCCATCCCCGCCGCCCCCATCGCCACACCGAGAAAAAGCGCCGCGAGCAGAAACGACCCCAGCCGTCGGAGACGATCGGCGAATGGCCGGGCACAGGGTCGGGAGCCTTCTATTTCAAGCATCGAAGCCGCAGACTCTGCCGCCGGCATGGAAGAGTCACGCCGTTTGCAGCAATCACACTCGGATTGAATCTGAGGAGCCACTGCGGGCTGCGCTTTCCAGTGGAAAACTCCGCCTTGCCGATGGGGGGCTTCGCGGCTAGGCTGGCGGCCCTTTTTTAAAGCACATGAGCACGACTACTACGCCTACTCCCGCCACCTCCACTGCACCGCAGACGCGTGGTGAAGTCGGCCCCACAATGACCGGGGCGGACATCCTCGTCGAGGCGCTGGAACGCGAGGGCGTGACTACGATTTTCGCCTACCCCGGCGGCGCGAGCATGGCGATGCACCAGGCGCTCACGCGCTCGAAGAAGATCCGCACCTATCTGCCGCGGCATGAGCAGGGCGGGGTGTTTGCGGCAGAAGGCTATGCGCGGGCCACGGGCCGGGCGGGCGTGTGCATGGCGACGAGCGGTCCGGGGGCGACGAATCTGGTGACGGGGATCGCGGATGCGTTCCTCGATTCGACGCCGCTGGTGGCGATCACCGGGCAGGTGCCGCAGGCGATGATCGGCAAGGGCGCGTTTCAGGAGACGGATGTCTTCTCCGTGACGGCGCAGATCGTGAAGCACAACTATCTGGTGACGGATATCAACGACATCGCGCGGATCGTGAAGGAAGCCTTTCACATCGCGCAGACGGGGCGGCCGGGGCCGGTGCTGATCGACGTGCCGAAGAATATCCAGATGGGCAAAACGCAGCCGGTGTGGCCGACGGAGGTGAATCTGCGCGGTTACAAGCCGGACGTGCGCTGCGGCGATCACGAACTGAATGAACTCATGGGCTTCATCCGGCAGGCTAAGAAGCCGATGATCTATTTCGGCGGCGGCATCATCAGCGGTCATGCGCACGCGGAGTTGCTGGAGTTTGCCGAGCGCACGCAGATCCCCACGGCGGGCACGCTGATGGGGCTGGGCGCTTTTCCGCAATCGCACGAGCTATCGCTGCGCTGGCTGGGGATGCACGGCACTGTCTATTCCAACAACGCGGTGAACGAAGCCGACCTGCTGATCGCGGTGGGCGTGCGTTTCGACGACCGCGTGACGGGCAAGCTGAGCGAGTTTTGCAAGCACGGCACGATCGTCCACATCGACATCGACAACGCGGAGATCAATAAGAACAAGGTCGTGCGACTGCCGATCCAGAGCGATGTGAAGTTCGCGCTCACGCGGCTGAATGCCCTGCTGGAGCAGGCTGGCTATGCGCGGAAGTCGAAGGGCTTCGATCTTTACCCCGAATGGCGCGCGCAGATCGCGGAGTGGAAGGAAGGCTTCCCCTTCTGCTATCAGGATAGCGAGGATGCGATCCAGCCGCAGTATGCGATCGAGTTGCTGCACAAGATGACGAAGGGGCAGGCGATCATCACGACGGGCGTGGGCCAGCATCAGATGTGGGCGGCACAGTTTTATCCCGTGGATGAGCCGCGGCAGTTCATCTCGTCGCTCGGCCTCGGCTCGATGGGCTATGGCTATCCTTCCGCGCTCGGGGCGAAGGTGGCACGACCGGATCGCGAAGTGATCGACATCGATGGCGACGGATCCTTCGTGATGAACATCCAGGAACTCGCGATGGCGCGCGTGGAAGGCATCGCCGCGAAGGCGCTCGTGCTGAACAATCTCCACCTCGGCATGGTGGTGCAGTGGGAGGATCGTTTCTTCGCATCGAACCGCGGGCATACGTTCCTCGGCTTGTTCGAGGACGAGGCGCGCGTGGTGGCGGACACAAAGACGATTTACCCCGATTTCATGAAGATCTGCGACGGTTTCGGCATCCCGTCGCGGCGAGTCGAGCACAAGAAGGATCTCGCCGAAGCGATGCAGTGGTTCCTCGAGCAGAAGACCGCGTGTGTGCTGGAGGTGATGGTGCCTTACACCGAGCACGTGCTCCCGATGATCCCCGCAGGCGCGACCTACAAGGACGTGATCTACGAGGGCAAGAAGACGCTACAGGCTGGCGAAGGCTTGTAAGCACGCGGCTGGCTAACCCTTTTGGCACGAAGGGGCGCGGCTCGAGGTCGCCGGCGGCGCGTGAAAACCTCGTTCCCTAGAATTGGTCGCGCTCGCGGTAGAACTGCGCGCGCGCCGTGATCTCCTCCACGTAGCGACGCGTGCCGGGAAAATCCATCGCGTTGAGCAGGTCGCGAGAGTCCGCTTTCACGCCGGCGCCCGTCGCGGCGATCCAGCGTTCGAGACGGCTTGCACCGGCGTTGTATTCGGCCAGCGCGAAGGGCACGGGGTCATCACGGTCCTTCCACTTATCGAGCGCCCGCTTGAGATACCAAGTGCCGGCTTCGAGATTCGTCCGCGGCTCGAAAAGATCGGGTGGCATGAACGTCTCGATCTTCTGCGCGCGCGCCCAATCCGTGGCCGCGGCTTCGCCGACCTGCATCAGCCCGCGCTCGCCGGAGGCGCCGACTTTGTCGGGATGAAACGCGCTCTCGCGCCAGATGAGCGCCTTCACCAATGCCGCATCGAGCCCGCTCTTCTTCGCCGCCTCGGCGATCAAACCATCGTGCGACGAGAACCGCCCGCACGATGCCAGCTCCTGCGCGGAGTAAAGCGGGTCGCGAGACAGGCCGACGAGGAGACCCGCCGCGGTAAGCGCCGCCAGCACGAGCATAAGGAGCAGGTTGCGCAGGATTGGAAACATCACGCGCCCATCATTGCGCGCCCGCTCTTCGCCGCAAGCTTGCGAAGCTGCTCGACGCTGGCTGTGCCCGTGGTGCCGAGCTGATGGATGACGAGCGACGATGCGCAGATGGCTAATTCGATCGCCTCGCGCAGCGTCGCGCCCGCGGCGAGAGCGGTGGAAAGATTCGCCGTCACCGAATCGCCCGCGCCCACCACGTCAATCGGCCCGCGCAGCGGGAGCGCAGTCACGTGCTCGATCGCGCCGCCCGGCTCCGCCCCGACGATCCCGCGCTCGGCCATCGTCACGAAAACCGCGCGGCCATTTCGCGCGGCGAGTTCGCACGCGGCTGTGGTCTCGTCGGTGTCCCGCCCGGTGAGCGCGCGCAGCTCGGCGGCGTTCATCTTGAAAATCACCGGCGGATAATCGCGCAGGCCTCGGCGCGAATCGGCGATCACGCGCGGGAACGTGGCGAGCACTGGCAACACGTCGGAAGTCACGACGCCGGTCTCAGCCACATCCACCTGGTCCATCACGATAACCGCATCCACCGCGCCGCGTAGGGCGGCAAGCGCGGCACTGATGTGCTGCACGACCGCTTGCGGCGTCGGGGTCCAGTTCTTCGAATCGAGCCGGTTGAGTTCACGCGGCTCGCCGCCGGGTTCGAGCACGAGCGGTTTGCAGTAGGTGAAGGTGCGGCGCAGCGGCGTGGTGAGGAAGTGATCGAGCTGCACACCGGCGAGCGCGCCCAGCGCGCAGCGCAGCTCGTAGCCTTCGCCATCCTCGCCGCAGAAGCCGACGGGAATGATCGTGCCGACGCCGAGCGCGACGAGATTGCTAAGCACCGTGCCTGCAGCACCAGGCTGCGCCCGGACGTTCACGACGTTGTGAACCGGAAGCCCTGTCTCGATCGAAATTTCGGCGCGAGCCGGATCGATCTCGAGATAGCGATCGAGGCAAAAGTCGCCGACCACGGCGATGCGCAGGCCTCCGTAGCGGGCGGTGATTTCGTCGAAGCGGGCGGGCGTCATGCGCAGAGTTCGCGGCAGAGGTGGTGGACGAAGGCGGCGTTGTCGCACTGGAGGTAATGCATCGAGGCGCCCATGCGGGAGAAGCTCTTGCAGAAGCGCAGGTAGTAAGCCGCGTTCGTCTTCGGCGGCTCGCCCTGCGTCCAATCCCAGCCGCCGCCGTCTTGCAGATCGACGACGTAGATCGTGTGCCCGGCGATGGTGCCGCGCCCGCCTTGCAGCCGGAGGTTGTTCACGCAGCTCAGCGTCTTTTCAAAAACCTGCGGCCCCATGATCGCGGAGCCAACGGACATGACGACGCCGCCGTCGAGCGCCGCGACGGAGCCGCCGAAGAGCTTGAAATCCCACTCCGCGGCGCGTCCGATCACGGCGCCGTTGAAGATCGGGTGATTGGAAATGATGTCGTAGCCGATGCCCGGATGCACCGTCAGCGGCACGCCGCGCTTCCACGCCGATGCGAGGATCGACGCGTGTTTCCACCGATGCTCGACCCGCACGCGCCCCGGCTGCACGTGCCCGTCGCGGATCGCACGCAGCATTTCCGCCGGCGGTCCGGCGAGCGCGGGCTCGGCGCGGATCATCGCTTCGAGTCCATCCGCGTCCGGCACATCCGCGCCGTCCTCGGCGATGAAGCGCCCGAGCGCGCGGCCGTAGCCGAGGCCGTCGAGCGCGCCGGTCATCAGCGCGAGATGAATGTTCGTCGCCGTCTCGTGCCACGTGCCGAAAGTGCCGCTCGCCACGTTCATCTCCACGCTCTCGGTGCTCGCGCCGAACCACGCGTATTCCCAATCGTGAATCGTGCCCGCGCCATTGGTCGCGAGGTGCGTGAGCCAGCCGCGCTCCATGAGCCGGTCGAGCAGCAGCGTCGCGCCGTTGCGGAGAAGATGCGCGCCGTAGATGAGCATCACGCTCGCATCGCGATCGCGAGCGGCGCGCATCTTCGAGGCGCAGTCGCGCACGGGCGCGGCTAGGTTCTCCGGCAACGGCGCGGGCGCGGCGTCGGGCGAGATGAGGATGTCGTCCGCGCGGGTGAGGCTGCGCCGCTCGGCGAGCGGAAGGACGCGAAGCTGGCTCAGGTCGAGCGGCTGGACGGGATTCATCGAGACAACGATGTGCCCTCAGCGCGCCACGTTGTCGAACACGTCGTTCCGCACGCCGGCGTTTGCGATCACGCCGTCCACGTCGTTGCCGCTGACTTCGTAGTCGTCGCCCGCGAGCGAGATCGCTTTCCCGCCGCTGCCGCGGATGTGGTTGCCGTGCACGATGTTCGTCGCCGTGCCGGCGGCGAGCTGGAGCGCATTGCCCTTCGTGCCGATGAAGGCGTTTTCCATGATCACGTTGCGCGTGTTGAGATCGGGCTGCTTGCACCAGCGCCAGAGGTTGATGCCGATCCGGCACGCCTCGAAGCGGTTCCGCAGCACGGCGCATTCGTTCGCATCGTTCATCTCGACGCCGACTCCGCAGCGCGCGACGGCGTTTTGGTTCACGATGCAGCCGACGGCGAAGTGATCGAGATCGACGGCTTCATCGACGGTGTCCTCGATCGTGCAGCGTTCGACGATGCCGTTGCGAACCGCGTAGAATGCGACGCCGCGGCCGAAGCAATTACGCACCACGCAATCGCGCACCGCGATGCCCTGCATCGGCGGACCGGTGAGCCCTTTCACGTAGTCGTAGCTGCCTGCCGCAAACACGCCACAGAGCTGCGCGTGGCCGGATACGGCTGGATCGGATGCGGTGCGTCCGCCGTCGATCGTGAGCTGCTCGATCGCGATGTCTTCGCATGCGCCGCGCAGTTCGAAGAGGTTTGGCGCGTCTTCGTTGATGATCTTCGTCCCGGTGGGCACGGGGAATTCGAGCGGCTTCTCCAGCACGAGCCGGGCGCTCTCCGCCGCGGAGAGCGTCACGAAGAAGCTCGGTTTTTGTTTGCCGGAAAACGAGTCGATCGCCCCGCCCGACATGATGCGAATGCGCACGCCTTTCGCCATGCCCTGCTGCACGCGCACGCGCAGTTCGCTCGCACCCACGGTAGCGTCGGCGCTCGTCTCGGCGTATTGCAGTGGCGGCAGCGTGAGCCGCGCGCCAGGCACGCCGCGGAAGGTGATCTTCTTCGCGTCCTTGAGCGCGATTGGATTCGCGCAGCGATACGTGCCCGCCTTGATGACGATCTCGCCACCACCCGCCGCTCGCGCTTTCTGCACCGCAGCGAGGATGGGCTGATCGTCGGCGCCATTGAAGTCGCCGCTGCCATCCTGCGCGACGGTGATCGCGGCGCGGGCCGCTAAGGCGGAAAACAACCAAAGCCAGGCGACCAGACGCGGAAGCACGAGACGCTTTACGGGACGAGCGCGCCAGGGGCGGAGAGCACGCCTTCGCGCACGCCGTCGAAGGTGTAGCCGGTCGTCGGGCTATTCACCGGAGCGACGCCCTGGCCGGTGGCGCTCGTGCGGATGCGGGCGCGGATGTCTTCGGCGGTCGGCGCCTGGCCGAGGCCGATCGCTTTCTGCCACACGAGCGCGGCGACGCCGGCAGTGTGAGGCGAAGCCATGCTGGTGCCGGACATGCGCGTCGTGCCGCCGCCGAGTTTCGTCGAGAGGACGCCGACGGACTGGATCTGCCCGGCCTTGCTGATGTTCTCCTGGTCTTCGCCCGGCGCGGCGATGCTCACGCCGATGCCAGTGGTGGAGTTGAAGGCACCGTCAGTGGTGAAATACGAGGCGGTGTCCGCGCCGATAACTCCGCTGAAGAAGCGGTATTGGTTCGTGCCGGCCTTGGCCGTGGTGCTGGAGACGGCGATGACTTCCGGGTAGCCGGAGGGCACCTGCTGCGAAACCTCGAGCGACGCGTCGTTGCCCGCGGCGACGACGACGGTGATGCCCGCGGCTACGAGGTTCTGCATGGCGGTGCGCTGGAGGGGGTTGTCGTTGAGCGAGCCCGTGCGGCCGAGGCTCATATTCACGACGCGGATCGGCGGGTTCGCGATGGCGGCGTTCGTCGCCACCCAGTCGAGCCCGGCGGTCACCGCGGCGTCGCTGCCGCTACCGGTGGCGTCGAGCACCTTCACCGCAAAGATCGTCGCGCCGGGGGCCACGCCGACGACGCCGGTCGTGTTGTTCCGCGCGGCGATCGAGCCGGAGACGTGCGTGCCGTGGCCGTTTTCATCCTGCGCCGAAGTGCCGTAGGCGGTGAAAGAGATCGCACCGAGCGGCTGGAGGTCGGTGTGGTTGAAATCGACGCCCGTATCCACCACGGCCACACCCACACCCGCGCCGGTGAAGGGCACGCCACCCGGGGCCGCACCGATGCGCTGCACGCTGGCGGGGACGACTTGCGTGCTCGTCGTGCCGCCGCCGCTGCCCGGCTTGCCGATGGCTGAGACCGCCCGGTCCGGCACCACGCGGACGACCCGCGGATCGGCAGCTAGTGCGGCGAGGCGGCCGGGAGGGATGGTCCCGGCGAACCCGCGCACCGCTTTCAAATACACGAAGTCCGGCCGCACCCCATGCCCCGGCGCGACCGCACGCGGATCGACCCCGGCGGCCACTTCGACGAGGTAGCGATCCGGGAGCGCGGCGCCGTGCGATGCCTTCTCGGAAGGCGCGGGCGTCAGCTCGTCGGGGTCGTTGGCGGCGAGCACTCCGCTGGAAATTAGCGTCAGGCTCAGCGCGAGGAAAAGGGAGGTTTTCATAAGGGCGAGAATAGTCGCGCCCGGCTCGCTGCTTGCAAGCCAGTAAATCCTCCCCGGCGACCGATCCTTGCACCGCGGAGGCGCGGGCTATTCCTGTGGAGGCCCCGCCGATCCGCCCGTGAGCAACTGGTGCAGCATCGGCCCCATTTGATCCACGGTGTGAGGCTTGAGAATCAGGGCGCGAATGCCGAGGTCGCGCATGCTCTCGGTGTCTTCCGGACGGATGTAGCCGGTGGCGATCACGATGGGGATATCGGGCCGCAATTGGAGGAGTTCGCGAGCGAGGTCCGGACCGGTCAGGCCGGGCATGGCGAGATCGCTCACCACGAGATCGAAGCTCCCCGGCGCGGCGCGGAAGGCGGCGAGTGCGTCCTCAGCGCGTGTAAATGCGGTAATGCGATAGCCGAGGCGGGTGAACATATCGTTGGCGAGGCGGACCAACTGATCCTCGTCGTCCACGAAGAGGATGCTCTGCCCTTTGCCCCGCACCACCGGACTCGCTGCCGTCTTCGTCGGGATCGCCTCACCGGCGACCGCGGGGAAGTAGAGGTGGAAGACGGTCCCTTTCCCCGGCCGGCTGTATGCAGTGACGGCGCCATCGTGCGTTTTCATGACGCCATGCACGACGGACAAGCCCAGCCCGGTGCCCTGCCCCTGAGCCTTGGTGGTGAAGAACGGCTCGAAGATGCGGGCGAGTGTGGCGCGATCCATCCCACAGCCATCGTCGCTCACCGAGAGGAGCACGTAACTGCCTTCGCGCAGTTCGGCAGAGACACGGGCTTGCGAGGCGTCGATCTCCATCATCGTCAGGCCGACCTCCAGCACACCGCGGCCGGCCATCGCGTGGCTGGCATTGGTGCCGAGGTTCATCACGACTTGATGAATCTGCGTCGCATCGGCCGACACCGCGGGCACTCCGGCGGTGAAGCTGGCGCGAATGTCGATCGTCGCGGGCAGGGTGGCGCGCAGGAGCTTGAGCGCTTCGTCGATCACGGGCTGAAGTTGGATCGTCTTGCGCTCGGGCACCTCCTGCCGGCTGAAGGTGAGAATGCGCTGCACCAACTCCATAGCCCGCGTGCTCGCCGTGTCGATTTCCCGCAGGCTCTCGCACACCGGATGTCCGGACGGCAGGTCGTCGAGCGCGAGACGGGTGTTCCCCACGATGGCGGTCAGCAGGTTATTGAAATCGTGCGCGATGCCGCCGGCGAGCTGCCCGATGGCCTCCATCTTTTGCGATTGGAGCAATTGCTCCTCGAGCTTCCGGCGCTCGGAGACGTCGAGCAACGTGCCGAGGATCGCGGGCCGACCGTTGTATTCCGCGCGACCGCCGTGGACATCGGCGTGAATCACCGACCCGTCCTTGCGCAACATTCGCAGGCCATAACGGACGTTTTCCACCGTCCCATCCAGGCGCCGGCGGATGTTCTCGCTGGCCGTCGGCTGGTCCTCCTCGTGGATGAAATCCAGCACCGGCACCGCAGTCATCTCCTCCGCCGTGAAGCCGAAGACCTCCGTCATCTTCGGGTTCACGTAAACGAACCGGTCGCCCTGGATGACGTAGATGCCGACGAGCGACTGCTCGACCAGGCAGCGATACTTCGCCACGGCGGAACGCAGCGCCTGCTCGGCTGCTTTGCGCACCGTGATGTCCTGCACGACGGCCAGCGTGCGCAGCGGCCGGCCCGCTTCGTCGCGGATGATCGATGCATTGATGCTCACCCACACGGCACTGCCGTCCTTGCGGCGGTAACGCTTCTCGCGCGCGAGCTCCGCGATCCCACCGCTGAGCATCTGCGCGTGCGCTGCGCCGTCGTCGGCACGATCGTCCGGGTGCGTCAGCTCGCGGAAGGTCATCCCGAGCATCTCCTGTTCGGTATAGCCGGTGATCTCGCAGAACTTCGGATTCACCCGCAGATACCGGCCCGAGACCGGATCGGCCTGCACCTGCCCGACCGCGGTCGAGAAAAAGCTCGCACGGAAATCCGCCTCGACCCGCCGCCGCAGCGCCTCGTTCTCCATTTGCTTGAGCGCGAAGGAAATGTCCCCGCCACTTCCTCCAGCAGCTTCACCTCCTCGGCGTCGAAGAAGTGCGGCTCATCGGCGTAGAAGACGAAGCAGCCGACCACCTCGCCAGCGCAGCGCAGCGGGAATGCCGCAGTAGACCGATACCCGCGCTTGAGCGCCTCTTCGCGCAGCGGCGCCATCCGCGGATCGCTCTGCACGTGGTTGCAGATCACGCTCCGGCCTTCCCATATCGACACGACGGCCGGCAACTGGCGCGTGGATTCATCGAGGAGGGAGAAGACCGCGCTCTCGAGGAAGCCCCCATCCACTCCTGCCCAAGCTACCGGCTTCACCCGCTCTGCGGCAGCGTCCACGAGTCCGATCCACGCCATGCGGAACTTCCCAAACTCGATCGCGACCGCACAGACGCGTTTGAAGAGCGCGTCGCGCTCGGTGACTTGCACGATGCTTTGATTGCACTGGCTCAAGACCGCATAGAGCCGGTCGCGGTGCAGCAGCTTCTCGTGCGTGGCCTTCAGCGTGCGACCGTGGAGCCAGACCAACCCCACGAGCACCACCGCGATCAAGACCACCCATGGCACGAGTCGCGACTCCCGCCCGGCCAGCGCCGCGCTGCCGACACCGACCACGAGCAGCCCTGCCGTCAGGGCGATACCATTCCATATCACCACACGATGGATGCTGGACTGGGAGGTCATTGAGGCTCCGAGACTAGGGGCGTGGCGGGTTCGGTCCAGTTGGGGAAAACCCCCATTCGGCGCTGGGTGGTTTTACCCACTCGACGGCGGTGGCCCACCGTCGAGTTCAGGCTACGTGAATCTCCCAAACGCCGCCGCGCGCATCTACGTGCCGGCGGCGTTTGTGTCTTGTCGCGCAAAACCTGCTACAAATATCCCGGACTTCCCCCTACTGCATCCAAGTCGCGCCCAAGCCTGATGTTCGCGTCGTTCAAACGATTCCGCCGCCTCCTTGCGCTCGCCGCGTTATTCGCGGGCGGCGAGCTTGCCTTCGCCCAGACGCCCGGCTCCCTGGCGGACTTGCTCGTTCCGGGGGTGGACTTGAGCGATGCCACCCAGCGCGCGCGGGTCGTCGCTGAGATGAAGCGCGTCGAGGACGGAAAAAAAGCCGCGGCGCTAAGGCTCGCGGCGCAGCGTGGTTTGCCGCCGCGTTTCACGCGGCCGGATGGGACGGTCATGGAACTGATGCAGTTCGATGGCGACCGGCCGGTGTATGCCATCACGCACAATGTGAATGCCGCGATCTCCTCCGGCGCAAACCTGCTGCAAGACGCACCGTTTTCGCTCACCGGCGCGGGCCTCACCGTCGGCGTGTGGGATGGCGGGGCCGTGCGCTCGACGCACCAGGAATTCGGCGGACGTGTAACCGTGAAGGACGGCGCGGCGCCCCTCGACCACTCGACGCACGTCGGCGGAACGATCGGCGCAGCGGGGGTGGACGCGGCGGCGAAAGGGATGGCGACGACAGTGAGCATCGACTCGTATGAATGGACGAGCGACAAAAGCGAGATGACCGCCCGCGGCGCGACCTATCCGGGCGAGGCGGGGAAGCTTTACCTCTCGAACCAGAGCTACGGCTACATCGAGGGCTGGAACTACACGGGCAAAGCGTCACCGGTTTGGGACTGGTGGGGCAACGGCACTACCAATACCGGCGTCGAGCAGGACTTCGGAAAATACGACACCACCGCGCGGGACAGCGATTCGCTCGCCGCGAGCGCGCCGTATTTCCTCATGTTCCGCAGCGCGGGCAACGACCGCTACGACAACCCCGCGACCGGCCAGACCGTCGCGCTCACCGCCGGCGGAAACACGCCCGTGAGCTACGACCCGGCGCAGCACCCGCCAGGCGATGGGGTGTATAAAAGCGGCTACGACACGCTCGGGTTCGATGCGGCGGGGAAGAACGTCATCACCATCGGTTCCGTGAGCGATGCGGTCGTCGGCAGCGGGCGCAGCGCGGCGGCAGCGGTATTGAGCGGCTTTTCCTCGCAAGGGCCGACGGACGACGGGCGCATCAAGCCCGACCTCGTGGCGAACGGCGAGAACCTCTACTCGTCCTTCGCGGGGAGCGACACGAGCTACGCGAGCATCAACGGCACGAGCATGGCGACTCCGAACGCGACCGGCTCGGCGGCGCTGCTGATCAGCTATTTCGACAACCTTTTTCCCGGCCAGGCGATGCGCGCGAGCACGCTCAAGGGGCTGCTCATCCACACCGCCGACGACCGCGGCAACGCCGGCCCGGACTACCAATACGGCTGGGGCCTCATCAACGTGAAGGCCGCCGCCGACACGCTCACGGCGTATCACACCAGCCCGGGCAATGCCCGCGTCGCCGAGAGCCGGCTCACCAGCACCGCGCTCACGCGGACGCACTCGTTCACGTGGGATGGCGTCTCGCCCATCCGCGCGACGCTCGCGTGGACCGACCCGGCGGGCACGGCGACGACGAGCGGCGACAACCGCACCGCGCGGGTCGTGAATAATCTCGATCTGAAAATCACCGCCCCGGGCGGCGCGGATTCCTCGCCCTACGTGATGCCCTACGTGGGCGATTGGACGAACGCAAATCTCTCCGCCGTCGCCACGACCGGAAAGAACAACACCGACAACGTCGAGCAGGTCTTCATCGCCGCACCATCGACCGCGGGCGTGTATCAAGCCGTCGTGAGCGTGGATGGCACGCTCACCAACGGCGTGCAGAACTACTCCCTCATCATCACCGGCAGCGCGGACGTGGCCGCCGCGGCGCCGACCGCGAGCATCGTTTCGCCGACGTCGGGCAACCCCGGCACAGTCCTCCTCAGCATCACCGGCTCGAACATTCTCCTCGGCGCGACGGTGAAGCTCACGAAATCCGGCCAGCCCGACATCCTCGCCACCGCCATCGAGTCCCTCGGCGACACGGTGAAATGCCGCGCCGACCTCACAGGCCGCGCCTCGGGACTGTGGAGTGTCGTCGTCACGAACCCCGACGGCCAGAGCGCCACGCTCGCGAATGCCTTCTCCATCATCGGCGCGCTGTGGCAGGACGATTTGGAAAGCGGCGCGAGCGGTTGGACGCACGGGAACAGCCAGGGCACGACCGATAACTGGGCGCTCTCCACCGCGCAGAGCCACTCCGCCACGCACAGTTGGTTCGCTGCGGGACCGGCGAGCACAAACATCAACGATCTCACCTCACCCGCCATCGCCGTGTCGGCAGCCGCGACGAATCTGACGCTCAGCTTCTGGCACAACTACAACTTCCAAACCGGGCGCGACGGCGGCGTGCTCGAGTTTTCCGTGGACGGCGGCGCGTGGTTCGACGTGACGGCGAGCGGCTCCGGCGCAGCGTTTTCGACCGGCGGCTACAACTCCTCCTTCATCACGACCGGAAATCCCAATGCCAAGAATCCGCTCGTTGCTGACGGACCGCGCTCGTGCTGGACCGGCGCGGGCACGGGCTTCGCGCAGGTCGTTGTGAATCTCACCGACACCGCAAAATACGCCGGCCACTCGCTGCGCATCCGCTGGCGGCTCGCGACGAATAGCTCGACCGCGAGCACCGGCTGGTATCTCGACGACATCGCGCTCAACGGCGGCGGCGTGGCGCTAAATCTGCCGCCGACCATCGCGACCTCGGCGGCGGCGGCCCCATCGCTCGTCACCGCCACCAGCACCGCGCTCACCGTCGCCGCGAGCGACGACGCGGGCGAAGCGGCACTCACCTACACCTGGTCCTACGTCGGCGGCTCGTTCCTCACGCCGGTGTCGTTCAGCGAAAACGGCACGAACGGCGCGAAGGCCACGACCGCGACCTTCATGGCCGCGGGCAGCTACACGTTCACCGTCACCGTCCGCGACGCCGAAAACCTCGCCACCACGAGCAGCGTGGATGTGATCGTCGAGCAGACCCCGACCAGCCTCGTTGTCACGCCCGCGAGCGTAAGCGTGGGCAAAGGCGCGGCGCAGATTTTTGCGGCAAGTGTGCTCGATCAATTCGCCACCGCGCTCAGCGCGCAGCCCGCCATTAGCTGGAGCGCGAGCGGCGGCGGCAGCATCGCGGCGGATGGCACCTTCACCGCCAGCACCGTTGGTGGGCCGTTCGACATCACCGCGACCAGCGGTGCGCTCAGCGGCATGGCGAGCGTCACCGTCACTGGCCAACTGCTCACCGACTGGCAGTCCGCGAATTTCACCACCGAGGAAATCAGCTCCGGTCTCGCCGCCGATCTCGCCGATCTCGATGGCGACGGGCTACCCAACTTCCTCGAATACGCCCGCGGCACCGATCCGCGCAGCGTCACGCCGCCACTGGTCCCCGAGTTCGACGGTGGCGGCCACCTCACGATCACCTTCACGCGCCCGAAGTCCCTGCCCGGCGTGCTCTACCAGGGCGAAGCCACCGGCGATCTCTCCACGTGGCCCACGATCATCCCGGTCGAGATCATCAGCGACGGCGACCCGCAAACCATCCGCATCACCGACCCGCTCGGCACCGCCGACGGCACGCGCCGGTTCCTGCGCCTGCGCGTGACTTCGTCCGACTGACCGCACGCCCGGCGCGGCCACCATCACCCCCACGCCGCCGGGCTTTACCTCGCCCGCGACCGCGCTAGCTTCGCGCCCCTTTTCCACCGGCCCATGCTCACGTCCGCCCACATCCGCCAGCAGTTCCTCGATTTCTTCCGCGAGAAGCAGCACACCCTCGTGCCGAGCAGCTCGCTCATGCCCGACTCGCCGAACCTGCTCTTCACCAACGCCGGCATGAACCAGTTCGTGCCGATCTTCCTCAACGAAGTCGCCTGCCCCTACGCGCCCTACCGCGCCGCCGACACGCAGAAGTGCATCCGCGCCGGCGGCAAGCACAACGACCTCGATGACGTCGGCCTCGACACGTATCACCACACGTTCTTCGAGATGCTCGGGAACTGGAGCTTCGGCGATTACTTCAAAAAGGAAGCGATCGAGTGGGCGTGGGAGCTGGTCGTCGAGCGGTGGGGATTTCCTGCCAACCGCGTCTACGCCACGGTGTTCTGCCCGCACATGGATATGGAGCTTTGGGATTTGGAACTGAGCTTTGTTCTTAACGAAATAGAGAAAGAAGACACAGGGCGTGATTTGCCGCCAGGAAGCGCAAAGGACGGACAATTCGACGGGAGCGATGTTGAGGCTGCACATCACTGGGCTCAGTTGTTCAGAGCCAAAGGTCTCGATCCGAAGACTCACATCGTCCCCGGCAACAAGAAGGACAACTTCTGGATGATGGGCGAGACCGGCCCGTGCGGCCCGTGCTCCGAGCTGCACATCGACCTCACCCCCGCCGGCGACACGCGCGGCCTGCTCGTGAACCAAGGCACCGCCGAATGCATCGAGATCTGGAACCTGGTCTTCATCCAGTTCAACGCCAACCCCGACGGCACCTTCAGCCCGCTCCCCGCGCAGCACGTCGATACCGGCATGGGCTTCGAGCGCGTCGCCAGCATCATTCAGGGCACGAAGGGCTTCACCGACTTCGCCAACGCCAGGATTTCCAACTACGAGACCGACATCTTCCGGCCCATCTTCGACGAGCTGGAGAAGATGAGCGGGAAAACCTATGGGAGCACGCTGCCTCTGAAAGTCGTAGGTGCGGTGAGCGAACAGGTGAGCGTAATCGTTGGATCGATCCCGGCAGGTAGAGTGATGACTTATGGGAAAGTCGCTGATTGGTGCGTTCCGCCAAACAAGGCAATGGGCGTCGCGCAGAGCATCAAAGCCCAAGAAGCTAGCATCCCATGGTGGCGCGTTGTGAGTGAGGGAGGCGTGATTCCGATTGAGTCGCGGAGCGAGGAACTGGCCAACGACCAGCGCGCACGACTGGAGGCGGAAGGCGTAAAGTTCATTGGCGACCGCGTTGATGTTTCGAGCGCGCAATTTGATCGTGCGCAGTTCGCCCTCGACGTGGCCTTCCGCGTCATCGCCGACCATATCCGCACGCTCAGCTTCGCCATCGCCGACGGCATCCAGCCCGGCAACACCGACCGAAACTACGTCCTGCGCCGCATCCTGCGCCGGGCCGTCCGCTACGGGCGCACGCTCGGCTTCCACGAGCCCTTCTTCTACAAACTCGTCGCCGTCCTCGCCCGCACCATGGGCGACGTCTTCCCCGAGATCCGCGCCAAGCAAAAGCACGTGGAGGAAGTGCTGCGGCGGGAGGAGGAGGCGTTTAATCGGACGCTGGATCGGGGGATTGAGATGTTTGAAGACGCAGCCTCGTTTGTAGCGGGACTCACAACTGATCAGACCTCGCGAGTTCCGGGCGCACATTCTTTCCTCGACGAGCAAGGTCGCGAGCGCGCGGCACGATCAGTCTACGTTCAGAAACTTGCCGATGGGAATATCGAGCGCGGAATTCTCGGCGAGTTCGCCTTTAAGCTCTACGACACCTACGGCTTCCCGCTCGACCTCACCGAACTGATGGCCCGCGAGCGCGGGCTGACCGTGGACACGGCTGGTTTTGAAAAGCTGATGGAAGAGCAGCGCGAGCGGGCGCGGAAGGCGCAGAAGAAAACGGTGATCGAGCTTTCCGAAGTCGAGACCAAGGAGCCAACGCGCTTTGTAGGCTACGACGTGGACGCCATCGACGCGACGGTCATTGAACTCGTTTCAGTCAAAGGCAGGACGGCTGCCATTCTCGATGTGACCTCGTTCTACGCGGAAATGGGCGGGCAAGTGGGCGATGCTGGGTGGTTGATTCGCTCAGAGGACAAGATCGGCATCGACGTCACGAACACAACTAGAGTGGGAAGCACATGGCTTCACTGGCTCGACGAACTGGCGGTCGAGGATGAGATGATCAAGGTCGGAGCGCACGTCACCGCAATGGTGAGTTGGACAAGCCGCCGCGCGATCGAGCGGCATCACAGCGTCACGCACCTGCTGCACTGGGCGCTGCACGAGGTCGTGGACAAGGAAGCGACGCAGAAGGGTTCCTTCGTCGGGCCGGACAAGCTGACCTTCGACTTCAACTCACAGGCGCTCACGCCCGCGCAGGTGCGCGACATCGAGCGGCTCGTGAACGAGAGGATCGTCGAGAACGCCGCCATCGCGTGGACCGAGGTGCCTTACGCCGACGTGAAGGGCCGCGCGGATATCATGCAGTTCTTCGGCGACAAATACGGCGAGACCGTGCGCGTCGTGGACATCGGCGGGTATTCCAAGGAGCTGTGCGCCGGCACGCACACGCGCGCCACCGGCGAGATCGGCCTTTTCCGCATCGCGAGCGAAGCCGCCATCGCCGCCGGCGTCCGCCGCATCGAGGCGCAAGCCGGCCTGAACGCTTACGACCTCGCGACCGCCGACACGCAGCGACTCCACGCGCTCGCCACGAAGATCGGCACGCCGCTTCCCGAGCTGGAAAAGCGCATCGAGACGATGCTCGCGCAGCACAAGGAGCTGGAGAAGGCGCTCAAGGCCGCGAGCCAGCGCGAAGCCGCCGGCCGCGCGAAGGATCTGCTCGCCAGCGCGGAGACGTTCAACGGCACGCCCGCGATCATCGCGAATCTCGGCGCCGCGGACGGCGACACGCTGCAGACCGTCGCCGACGCGCTGAAGTCGCACGGCTTCAAAGGCGTGACCGTCCTCGGCGGCAGCGCGAACGGCGCCGTCGCGCTCGTCGCGAGTGTGAGCGCCGACTTCACCGCGAAAGCGCAGGCCGGGAAAATCATCGGCGCCATCGCCTCGCTCGTCGGCGGCAAAGGCGGCGGCAAACCCGACAACGCCCGCGGCGGCGGCAAGGACCCTTCGCAGCTCGACGCCGCGCTCGCGCTCGCGAAGACGCTGCTTTGATCGCCCGCCAGCCGATGGATGCGCGCTAGCTGCGGGTCTGCGCCGATGCTAGTGGGAACCATGTTTGTATCGCGCCTGTCCTGCCTGCTGGCCGTCGCCACCCTGCTCAGCGCTTGCCGCGAGAAGGCGGCTCCAACCCCGCCGCCGCCCTCCGCGCCGTCCGTGGAGACGCTCGGCCGGAACCTGCTGATCAATGACGATGCTGAAGCGGTGAAACTGCCGGAGACGACGGTAACCAAGAATGCGCAGAAGGACGCCCCGGAAGGCTGGGAGCACACCGCGGATGTCACCACGACGGAGTATGGCGGCACCGCCGATGAATGGCCGGACGCCAAGGCCGGCTGTCAGGATGGGCAGAAGCGTTACTTCCGCCTCGCCCTCGCGCTCAACGAAACGAGCAAGTCGATGCATCAGTCGCTGGCCGTCACCGGTATCGACGCTGCCATCGACGCGGGCCAGGTGGAGTGCGCGCTCGGGGGATGGTTCGGCGGCTGGGTGGACGGCGACGCGAGCGCGAAACTCGAGGTGGATTTCCTCGGCGCCGGCGACAAGAAACTCGGAACGCTGGCGACCGAGGCGCCCGATCCCTCGACGCTGCCGAAGCCGGGAGCCGGCCGAGCCTCGCTGATGAAGCAACTCACCGCCGCGGCCGTGCCGGCAGGCACGCGCCGGATCGAAGCGCGCCTCGTGGCAGCGCGCACGACCGGGCGTGCGGACACAAACGCGGTCGCCGCCGCCGACAATCTCTCGGTCGTCCTGCGCAAGAAGGCGCCGTGAATCGCGAAGCTCTGCTTCTCCGCTACCGACTCGTGCTCGGCGCCTTCATCGTCGGCCTCGTGCTGAGCGGCGTGACGGCGTTTCCTCTGCTGCACGAGCTTGAGCTGCTCGCGCGAATCCTCGGCATCCCTGCCGACGCAGCACCGGCGGCGCTCACGGGCCTGCCATTCTGGATCGCCACCGTGCGCGATGGCTTGCGCGACGTTCACGCGACGCATCCCTGGCTGGCTTATGGCACGGACTGGCTGGCGTTCGGGCACCTCATCATCGCGCTCTTCTTCGTCGGCCCGTGGCGCGAACCGGTCGCGAACGCGTGGGTGCTGAAAGTCGACATCTTCGCGTGCGCAGCAGTGATCCCGCTGGCGCTGATCTGCGGCCCGATCCGCGGGATCCCGTTCTACTGGCGGCTGATCGATTGCAGCTTCGGCGTCATTGGCGCGCTGCCGCTGTTCTATTGCCTGAAGCCCACCGCTCAGCTGCGCGCCTGATCGCACCGTGGACTGCTCGCGCGCCCGCACGAAGGATCCGGACGAGTGGATGGAATGCGCGCCGGACTTCTCGCGGCCGCTCGCGGAGGAGTTGCGCGACTTGATCCTGCGCGCTGCGCCGGACCTCATGGAGTCGATCAAGTGGAACCTGCTGGCCTTCACAGGGCGCAAGCTCGTGTGCGGACTGAGCGCATGCAAAGCGCACCTCGGCATCGCCTTCTTCCGCGGCACCGAGCTGGCCGATCCCGCGCGGCTTTTCGCCGGAGGCGAAGCGAACACGAACATCCGCAGCATCCGCCTCACGACGCTCGACGGCTTCGCTCGCGGCGCGTTCGAGGAGCTGCTCCGCGCCGCCGTGGCGCTCGACGCCGAGCCAATGATCCCACCCGCACCGAAGATGAAACGCGAGCCGTGGCCGGTGCCTGAATTTTTCACAAAGGCGCTCAAGCAGGACAAGAAAGCCGCGACTGGTTTCGCGGCGCTCTCGGTGAGTTGCCAGCGCGAATACCTCGTGTGGCTGACCACCGCGAAGCGCCCCGAGACGCGCGAGCGCCGGCTCACCGAGACGCTGGCCGCGCTGGCCGCAGGGCGGAAATGGGCGCAACGCAAGCTGCACTAGCCGCCGCGCCGGTTTCGCGTTACCGGTCCCGCCTTTTTCACCATGACCCGAGTTTCCGACGTTCACGTCATCGCCAATACCGCGCTGCCTTCGCCGCGCGAATTGAGCACCGAGATCCCGCGCAGCGAAGCACATGCTGCGTTCGTGCCGCAGGCGCGGGCGGAGATCGCGCGCATTCTCTCGGGCGAAGACGGGCGCTTTCTCGCCGTCGTCGGGCCATGCTCGATCCACGACCTCAAGGGCGGCCGCGAATACGCCGAGCGGCTCGCCGCGCTGGCGCGTGAGGTGAAGGACAGCGTGCTCGTGGTGATGCGCGTGTATTTTGAAAAGCCACGCACGACCGTCGGCTGGAAGGGGCTCATCATGGATCCGCACCTCGACGGCACGCACGACATCCCGACCGGCTTCCGCCTCGCGCGCACTTTCCTGCGCGACGTGCTCGATCTCGGCCTGCCGACCGCGACCGAGATGCTCGACCCGATCACGCCGCAATACATCGCCGACCTCACGTGCTGGAGCGCGATCGGCGCGCGCACGACCGAGTCGCAGACGCACCGGCAGATGGCGTCGGGCCTCTCGACACCCGTCGGTTTCAAGAACACCACCTCCGGCGCGCTCGGTCCGGCGATCAATGCGATCAAGGCCGCGATGCAGCCGCAGACTTTCCTCGGCATCCGCGACGATGGCCGCGCGAGCGTGGTCGTGACGGAGGGGAATCCCGATTGCCACGTGATCCTGCGCGGCGGCGATGACGGCCCAAACTACAGCGCCGAGCACGTCGCAAAGTCCCTCGACCTTCTCACTCGCAACGGCCTCGCCCCAGTCGTGATGATCGACGCCAGCCACGCAAACTGCTCGAAGGACTTTCGCAAGATGCCGACGGTCTTCCGCGACATCCTCGCCCAGCGCCGCGGCGGCACGCGTGGGATCATCGGCGCGATGCTCGAGAGCAATCTCATCGCCGGCGCGCAAGCGATGCCCGAGTCCGCCGACGCGCTCACTTACGGCCAGTCCATCACCGACCCGTGCATCGATTGGGCGACGACCGAGGAGCTGGTGCGCGAAGCTGCCCGCTGATCATCAGCTCCTCAGTCGCGTGAGGGAGAACGCTGCCCGGAACCCGAGCGCGGGCTCTCCAGCTTTCCGAGACCCTCGGGCGTAAACTCGCGCTCGGCGAAGGTCACGTCGTGCTGGTTGCGGGACCCGTCCGCCTTCTTCGCGACGCCCGGCACGCTCGAACGGCTGGGTTTATGGCTTCGGCGATGCGATGACTTTCGGCGGTGAGGCGAGGCAGGAGTATGTGAGTGCGCCATCGGCCCCATATTCGTAAAATGGGACGCGAATGGCCGTGCCGAGCACTCGACTTTCCGTGGGGCCGCACGCCCCGCCTGGATCGAACTTCAGGGTGAAAGGAAAAGAACATGCAACCGCCAACAGAAACCATCCTGGCTGAGATTCCCGCGGTCGCGCGGATCGTGGCGACGGCGTGCGCGATCGAAACGGAACGACACGGAATCCCGATGAACCCGCACGATACGGCCGTCCAAGCCCGCGCGGCAGACATGATCCTCAATGGAGCGGGCGAACTCATGCGGCAGAGGACCGAACGGACGTTCTCTGCGCGCGAATAGGCCCGCGCAAGCCGGACATTTCCCAGCTTCCAGCCCATCGCTGCGTCTGCGACTGTCGGAGCATTATGGACTCCGGCAGCCGCTTCCCTCTGACCGTTCTCGCGTGTATCGCAGCCCTTGTTTTTCCGCTCAGCCGGGGATCGCACGCACAGGAAACGATCGCCACTCGGCGGCCGAAGATCGGCCTTGTCCTGAGCGGCGGCGGGGCGCGCGGCATGGCGCACATCGGCGTGCTCAAGGCGCTCGAGGAAATGCGCATCCCGATCGACTGCATCGCCGGCACGAGCATCGGCGCCGTGGTCGGGGGACTCTACGCGAGCGGGATGTCGCCCGGCGAGATCGAGCGCTGGGCTCGCGACGCCGATTGGAACTTCCTGCTCTCCGATGCGGTGCCGCGCGAGAGCGAGCAGTTGCGCACGAAGCAGCGCGACTTCGACCTCAATCAGAAGCTCGAACTCGGCGTTTCCCTGCGGAAGGGGGTGAAGTTGCCCGCCGGACTCGTCAACGGGCGGAATGTGATGGCGGCCCTGCGGCAGCTCACGATCCCGGCGCGCGACATCCGCGATTTCGATCGGCTGCCGATCCCGTTTCGCGCGGTGGCCACCGACATCGAGACCGGCGCGATGGTAGTGCTCGGCGAGGGCGATCTGGCGGGAGCCATGCGGGCGAGCATGTCGGTGCCTGCGGCTTTCGCACCGTATGTAATCGACGGGCACCTGCTCGTGGACGGCAGCCTCACGAGCAATCTGCCCGTGCAGATCGTGAAGGACATGGGCGCGGACCTCATCATCGCCTTCGACGTCAATACGCCACTGAAGAAGGCCGCTGAGCTCGACGATGCAGTCGCGATCGCCGACCAGATGCTCAATCTTTTCATCGAGAAAGAGACGCGCGTGCAAATCGCGAAGCTTGCACCGGACGATTTCTACCTCCGGCTGAAAGTCGAGGATGTGGGGAAGAGCGAGTTCACCAAAGCGGCGCAGGGCATCGACTCCGGCTACGAACAGGTGATGGGCAAGCGAGAGGCGCTGGCTCGCTTTTCATCCGCGCCGAAGCGCTTTCAGGAATTCCTCGCCGGACATCGCGTCGCGCGGCCGGCGCGGGTGATGGTTTCCTTCCTCCGGGTGCAGACGCCAGCCGGGGAAACCGAGCACGCGCTACGGGAGCCGATCGAATTTCAGACCAATGACCCGGCTCGATTCGCGCCGCTGCAGAGCACGATCAATGGGCTGGAGCCGATGCAGAAGTTCGACGTCGCCGACTATGAGGTGATCGATCGCGCGGGCGCCTACGGGCTGGTGATCAAGACGCGCGAGCGGAAGAGTGGGCGGAACACCGTGGGCTTCGGGATCGATTTCGCGTATCGCTCCTCGGGCGAGACCGACGCGAATCTGCTGCTCTCCTACCGCATGGCCGAGCTCAACTCGCTCGGCGCCGAGTGGACCACCTTCCTCAGCCTCGGCGATGCCAATCGCGGGCTCACGGAGTGGTATCAGCCGCTGGACGGAGCGCGGCGGCTTTTCCTCGCGACCCGCGCGTTCTTCGCGAGCGAGTTCATCGACGGCATCGACGATGCCGGCCAGCCGATCCGATTCCGTCTCCAGACCGTCGGCGCGGGGATCGATGCCGGGGTGCGGATCGGGCAGGCCGGTGAGTTTCGCTTCGGCTACGCGCGGGCGCTCAGCAAAATCGGCCGGCGCCTCGGATCGCTGGACGATGTGCCGGGAACGATCGAGCGCGGCTGGGCGCATGCGGACTTCACGGTCGATATGCTCGACGCGCAGAGCTTCGCCACGCGCGGCTACTACGGCCGCGCATCCGTCGTCGCGTCACGCGAGGAATTCGGGGCTGACGACAACTACACGCGACTCGAAAGCGAGTTCTACAAACCGCTCACGTTTGGCAAGAACACGCTCGTGCCGCGGGTGCGCGCGGGCTTGAAGCTCGGCGGCGGCGACATCCCGATCTACGATCGCTTCCAGCTCGGAGGTTTCCTCCAGCTCTCCGGTCTCGCTCGTGGCGATCTCTACGACCAGAACGCGCTCTTCGCCGAGCTGATCTACTATCGAAAGATCGTGGATCTCTCGCCGGCGATCGGGCGCGGCATCTACTTGGGCGCCTCGATCGAAGCGGGCGAAGTCGCGGCGGACGTGGGCGATTTCACATCCGGCGACATCATTTACGGTGGGAGCGTCTTCCTCGGGGCGGATACCCTGATCGGGCCCGTGCATCTCGGAGTCGGGCTGAGCGAGGGGGGCGAAAGCGCGGTGTATCTCCAGTTCGGGCCGGTCTTCCGCGCCGGGCAGCATCAGCGATAAAAATGCGGCCGGCATCCGGTGGCCCGTCGCGCGAGCCGCGATAGACGATCGATATTATGTGCGGGATTGCAGGCATCCTCGACTTGCTCTCGACGCGGATGGTGCCGGAGAACGTCATCTGATGAGCTTCGCGTGCGCATTCGTCCCGCGCTACGATCCGGCGAGGTGTGCGAGCGCGGCCTTGAGCTGTTCAGCCGACACCGGCTTGATGAGATGATCCACGAATCCTGCGCGCCGCGTTTCGTCGAGGTCGGCTTCCATTCCGTAGCCGGACATCGCGATGGCTTTGATGTCGCGGTTTGCGCGAAGCTTGGTGAGCAGCTCGATCCCGGTGCCGTCGGGAAGGCCGATGTCGGTGAGCAGCAAGTCGATCTCGAAGGTCGCAGCGGTGTCGATCATCGGGCTTTTCATCCTCTCCTTCCTCATGGGCCGCCGGACGCCGCCGGTGAGACGGGCTTCAAAGCGCTGGAAAGGAGAGCGTCGTCGTAAGCGTCATCGCTTCGGGATTGTAGTGCCGATGCACTTCGCCGCCGCACGCTGCGACGTCCCGGTCCATCTTCCACAAACCCAACCCATACCCGCCGCGACGCGTGGTGACAAAGGGCACGCGCCCCCAGTTCGCGGGATCGAGCGGGGCGTCCTTCGGTTCGGTCAGGACGAACGCCACACGGCCCTCGCGAGCTTCGGCTTCCGCCCGGAGCGGAGCGCCGGTGCCGAACGCGGCGGCGTTGGACAGAAGCTCCCGAAAGGCGCCCGCGATGGCTTCGATATCACCGCTCAGGCGCGTGTCCCCCACGGACTCGTGCCACTCGACAGGCGGAGGAGGATTCAACGCCGCCATCTGGTCCTTCCAGATCAGGACCAGTTCGCGCACAGCCACTTCCGTGTTCGCGCTTTGCGGATCGGCAAACTTGGCTGACGTCGCCCGCAGCTCTGCGGCGAGCCTTCGGATCTGGTGGCGCAATCGTCCGATGGATGCCTTCGCCTCTTCGTCAGTCACGAGTTCGTTCAGCAGCGCCCCTTCGAGGTCCAGCCCGTTGAGGTGATTGCGCACATCGTGGGTGTGCTGGCGCACAAATGCGGCAACGCGGTGCCAGGAGAGTTCGGGCTGTGTGTCCATGACTTCGGATTCGGTGAGCGACGTGGCGGCGGCTGCGTCGATCGAAACAGAACCGCCGACGGCGGACGGAGTGTCCGATGGGGAGACAGTGGTGTCACGTTCCATGACACGACGACGCGCCGGTATCGCCGCGGCACCTTTGTGGACCAGCGCTGGCACGCCGCAGGCAGGAATAAGCACGCTGTCACGAAACCCAAAAAACGACTGCCATGATCTACTCCTTTGAGAACTCCCATGTCCAATCGTCGAGCGCGCCGGTTCCAGCGGACGAACCTTCAGACGAACAACTGATGACCGCGATCCAAGCGCGGGACCAGGCTGCGCTCGCGCTTCTCTACCGCCGCCATGTCGCGCTCCTTCGCACCATCGTGAGCCGTGTGATCAACAACGACAGCGACACCGATGACCTTCTTCAAGAAATCCTCTGCGAAGTCTGGCGGCAGGCTGGCCATTATTCCGAAGACAAGGGCAAAGCCCTCGGCTGGCTCGTCACGCTCGCGCGCCGCCGCGCCATCGACAAGCTGCGCAAGAAGCAGGCATATCAGCGTGCGGAGGATCGACTGCGGGTCGAAACGGAACACGTCACGCTCGCTTCAGAACACCGCGGGGCCGACGCCGAAGCAGCCGAGTCCGATCGCGCAGAAATCCTCCGGCGCGTCATCAGCACGCTACCCCAGGCGCAACGCGAGGCGCTGATCCTAGCCTTCTACCGTGGGATGAGCCAGCGGGAGATCGCGACGCACACGGGCATCCCGCTCGACACCATCAAGACGCGGCTTGATCTCGCTGTGCGCAAAGTGCGCAGCGCCATTCTCACCCTCGGTGGCAGCAGCGAGTGGGCACCAGGTCAGTCGTAAGATTTCCATCTTCCCGAGGGGGGAGACACCGCCCGTCCTTGCGCGCTACCCGAGTGGCCGCAAGGCGGGCGGCTTGTTCCTCAGGTCGGAATGCCGAACCGCTTGAGCCTCGGTAGAGCGCCGGGCGATGGATGCCGAGCAGTTCAGCCGCACGCTTCTTGTTCCCGCACGCGCGACGCAACGCATCGATGAGCGTCTGCTTCTCCACATCCTGCAAGGTCTGCGGCGCTCCGCCCGCAATGGGTTGGGCGGGCGCAAGGTCCGGTATCTGGATCTCCGCAGGCATGTGGCGGGCTTCGAGCATGGAGCCTTCGCAGAGCACGAGCGCGTGCCCGCATCACCGCCCCCCCCCGCTCGTGGCGACCTCGATCGTCAGGCCCGGCCCCTACTCAGCCTGGAGTTCTCTTCGCGCCTGCGCGCCTCAAGAAAGAAGAAACCCGCGCACGCGTTTCATCTTCCTCCGCACGAAACCCGTCCCATTGCCGAGCTTGTGCAACCGCCCTTGCAACCCTCCGATCAAGTGCCCGATCCGGGCGGTGGGCGACGATGTTTGCAGCGCGTAGATGGCGAATCCGACGGCGAGCCCTGTCCCTGCCGCGATGAGCAGGGAACGCGTCGGATTTTTCCGCGCGTAGGCATCGACCTGGGCATGATACTCGGTGAGCGAAACAGGGGTAGTTTTCATGTGATCAGGTATAGCGCTTCTTTTCGGAATGGCTGGATCTCAGATAACCGAATCGCGCGATCCCTGTTTCGCGGTCGTATCGCGGCGGAACCGGGGGGACGAATCCAAACTCCTACGACCAACGGCAGGTAGCGGTTCGATCTCAACTTGAATGTCTGAGTTTCAACCCCACGCCCAGTCCACGCGAATCCCAGAGCGTCCACCGCGTATCCTCATCGTCGACGACGATCCAGCCGCGCTCCGCCTTCTGTCGGTCGGGCTGACGTCGGCGGGCTTTCAAACGATACCCGCGTGTTCCGGCGAAGAGGCGCTCGCACTCATCGGACAAACGCTGCCAGACGCATTGGTGCTCGATTTCGAGATGCCGGGCCTCGACGGCGCGGAAATCTGCGCGCGGATCCGCGGAGCGGAAGCGATCGCCGTGAAAGAACTGCCGGTGATCATGCTCACGGCACACACCAGCGAAGCCGACGAACTCCGGTGCCTTGAGGCCGGCGCGAGCGATTTCGTAACCAAGCCGGTGAGCCGCGCGGTGCTCCATGCACGCATCCAAACGCAGCTTCGCCTCCGTGCCTACGCCCAGCAACTCGAAGAGTGGCGCACGATCCAGGAAGCCGATCTCGCCTCCGCGCAAGCGACGCAGCAAGCCTTCGTGCCGGACACTCCTCCCGCAGTTTCCGGCTGGAAAGTGCAAGCGCGCTACACTCCGCTGATTCAGGTCGGCGGCGACATCTACGGCTGGGAGCGGCTCGCGGACGGACGCTGGCTATTCTGGATGTCCGACGGCACCGGCCACGGCGCCGCCGCGGCGCTCGTCACCGCGCTGACTGCTCACCTTTTCAGCAAGGCCGCCGAGATTTCCACCTCGCCCTCGGAAATCCTCATGGCCGTGAACCGTGAGTTCTTGCGCGCGGTCGGCGGCAGCGTCTTCATGACCGCATGCTGCGCCGTGATCGCCGCAGATGGGACGATGACATTCTCAAGTGCCGGACACCCGCCGATTTTGATCCTGCGCCGCAACGGACACGTCGAGGCGCACTGGCCGGAAAAGACGATCCTCGGCCTCGGCGACGGTCTCGCGCTAGGCGAAACGACGGCGACGCTCGAAGCAGGCGACGTGGTGCTGCTCTACAGCGACGGCCTTTACAGTTGCTGGGCCAACGACGGCGAGCGGATGAGCCATGAGATCATCGAGCAAGCCGCAGCAGAAGGACCGCTCGGACCCGACGTCATCGAGGATCTCATCGCGCGTGTGCGAGCCCGCTCGGATGGAAGCCCACCCGACGACGATCTCGCGGTCATCGCCCTGCTGCGGACCGGCTAGGAGCCTGTCGGACTTAACCTTTTTTTGATGAAAACACCCCACTTTGCCCGCCACCCGATGTCTCCCGGAAAATAAAAACGCCGTGACGGGCCGTATAAGAAATACGCACACGTAAGTCCGACAGACTCTTACACCCAAAGCTACAACGCCCAGGCCGTGGTGGATGCCGACGGCAGCCAGCTCATCCTCGGCCAGCGCGTGAGCGCCTGCGCCGCCGACGTGGGCGAAACCGAGGCCGACCTCGCTGCCATCCCCCCGAGCCTCGGTGCACCCACCGCCGCGCTGGCCGACTGCGGCTACGCCGATAAAGCCACCATCGAACGCCTCGGTCGCGACCGTCCCGGGCTCGACCTCTACATCAGCGTCCATCGCGAAGACGCCCACGCCGAACGGCGCTACGACTGGCGCCCGCTGG
>VFJQ01000130.1 GCA_009885995.1 Verrucomicrobiota bacterium | reverse complement strand
TACTCTGGATGACCGCCCCTGTAGCCAAGCGTGGAAGCCGATGACGGCGGCACTGGCGCTTAGCGTCCAGCTCATGAACAGAAGCGCATTGCCGAGAATGTGCCAGGTCGCCCGCAAGCCCGGAGAGATCAGGATCGCAACAGAGTGAATCTCATCCATAAGCAGTCTTATCTTTGTGCCATTCCTGACTGACCCGCATCTCCATACCATCTTTCCCGCTATCACCTACGCAGCGAAGCCGAAACAAGAGAATCATACTGACCAGAACGGCTTTCGAAGCTCTCCGCCAAATTAGATAGATAATCAATCGTGTAAGCAGAACCACCTCGAGATGAAATACCTGCACGAAGTTCTGCGTCAGCATATGCGGAAGTCTGCCATGCCTTATGGGCCTTCTGAAGGCTTTCGACGATCTTCCGCTCCGCATCGAATGCCTTCAATACCCGCTCAAAGGCCGCGGTAAGTTTTGCTTTTGATGCATTAAACTCACCCTGAGCGACATCGCGAATATCCTGCGCCGGCGACCGCCCGCAAATTGCGAAACACAATAATCCTATTGCAGTAGAAAACTGAAGTCTGTTCATAATCCATTCAGGTAGATTTGCATACCGTAGTTAAAGGCGTTGTTCCATCGGTTGCTCAAGCCGCGCCAAAAGTTCTCGCGTCGCCCCGCAACCCGGAGTTCATAGGCTTCGCGTTCGCGCCTAAGTCGCCCCAACAAGTCAAAGGTGTCGCTGAACAAGGCGCAACAAAGCGCCTCCTTCGACCGCGGGCCGATCCCGCCATCAACCGGCACTCCTAAAGCCCCTTGCAGTATCTTCGCTGCTCCGCCAACGCCGCGATTGAAAGCAGCGTCTCGCAGAAACGCTTCTACGGCCTCTTTTTGATTTCCAAGAATATTCGGGCAATCGACCCAGTCTGCAACGCGTTGTGTGTAATCTGCAATATAATCTCGCGCTCGTTCTTCAGCCTCCCTGTTCCTGCCTGCATTGATCAGATCGATAAGTTGCGCGCTATCGGCTCGTGGTATCGGTCGTTTAGCCCGGCAATCTCAAAGCTACCTCCGCCGTCGTTGGCCGGGAGAATGTAAGCAATGAGGTCGCCATTTCGATTTCGTCTCGCTTCCCAATCCACAATCTGCTGCGCGATCTCCAAACGGTCAGCGAGTCCAAGAACATCCAGACGGTTCGATGGAGAGTTCTCAACAAATAAATAGTCCTTGTGAGAACTTAACAAGGTTACGTCTCCGAATCGGAGATCGCCCATCTGATTGATTGGATCGCGGTTTAGCCAGCGTCCTGTCTGTGAGTGGTAGTAGCGGAACCCGTAGTAAATTAGCCCCGTCTCCTCGTCCTGATACTTGGTCGAAAACCGGAACGGATTCAGGGCGGCCATCGCCCCGGTGGTGCGGAGGGGTTCTCCGAAGGGGCCATACCCGTAGTCCGCGACCACATCCCCCGTCGCGCTGTCCACGAGCTGCTGCACGTTCCCGTTGCCGTCGTGCGTGTAGTAGTAGGTCTTCTCGGCCACGATGTCCTTCATGGCTAGGAGGCCGCCTACGCCGCCGACGCCTTGCTGGGTGCCGCTCAGGTCGAGGCCTCATTGATAGACGCGCTGGGGGGTGAGGGCGGCGTCCAGCTCGCCGATCAGGTTCCAGCCGTCATACACGAAGAACGTCGTCTTCTGCAGCACGTAGGCGCTCGTCGCGGCGTTCCAGAGATACACCTGCTTCTTGAACCGCCGGTGTCCGGCGTCGTAGGCGAAGGTGAGTTTCTGCTTCGCCGCTCCGGCGCTGACGGCTTCGGGGCGGG
>VFJQ01000162.1 GCA_009885995.1 Verrucomicrobiota bacterium | reverse complement strand
TGCCGCGGCCCTTGGCCGCAACTCAAGTCTGCCGGCCTGAAGAGTGGATTCAAGGCAAAGCCGACGCCGAGCCGCTTCAAGGTGCCGTCGGAGTCTGCCGGCCTGAAGAGTGGATTCAAGGCAAAGCGGCCGCCACATCACCGACCTGCGCAACGTGAGTCTGCCGGCCTGAAGAGTGGATTCAAGGCAAAGCACGGCGCGCGATCAGGTGTTGCGGTCGCACAGTCTGCCGGCCTGAAGAGTGGATTCAAGGCAAAGCATCACCGCCTCTTTTAGGTCCGCCGTCGCCAGTCTGCCGGCCTGAAGAGTGGATTCAAGGCAAAGCAAACTCCGCCTTCGCCTACGGCGACTCTCTAGTCTGCCGGCCTGAAGAGTGGATTCAAGGCAAAGCTTGAAGGGGCTGCGGATCGCGGATGCCAAGAGTCTGCCGGCCTGAAGAGTGGATTCAAGGCAAAGCGCGAAAAAGCGGAGCGCGTGTGCTCTCGCCAGTCTGCCGGCCTGAAGAGTGGATTCAAGGCAAAGCGAGGAGGAGTCTTTCACGGGGGAGCGTAAGAGTCTGCCGGCCTGAAGAGTGGATTCAAGGCAAAGCGTCGGCACCTTGCACGGCACGTCCCTTCTAAGTCTGCCGGCCTGAAGAGTGGATTCAAGGCAAAGCTGAACGCTACTGGTGGTTCGACAACGGGATAGTCTGCCGGCCTGAAGAGTGGATTCAAGGCAAAGCTACGGGAAGCACTACCTCCCGCACGATTGCAGTCTGCCGGCCTGAAGAGTGGATTCAAGGCAAAGCGGCATGAACGCGCGCGGCGGGTCGAATGATAGTCTGCCGGCCTGAAGAGTGGATTCAAGGCAAAGCGACGCCATGAAGCACGACCCGCCAATCACAAGTCTGCCGGCCTGAAGAGTGGATTCAAGGCAAAGCGGCGACGCATGGCTTGGTGGACGGCTTGCGAGTCTGCCGGCCTGAAGAGTGGATTCAAGGCAAAGCTGCCGACGATGGACTCCACGGCGGTGATGAAGTCTGCCGGCCTGAAGAGTGGATTCAAGGCAAAGCAAAGCGGAATATGCCATGCGCGTCGGGAGGAGTCTGCCGGCCTGAAGAGTGGATTCAAGGCAAAGCACGGCGACGCCGAGCGGAAGCACTGCGCTGAGTCTGCCGGCCTGAAGAGTGGATTCAAGGCAAAGCAAATGCCACGCCGACTCGGTCGGGTGCAGGAGTCTGCCGGCCTGAAGAGTGGATTCAAGGCAAAGCCCACACGCACTAGCAGGACGAGAGCGACATGGCGATTTATCGACATGAGCGACGGATGATGAAACGCGAAGCGTTTCGGCAGCCGGCGCGAATTTTTTTGAAACGAGGCGCCTTCGCTGGCTCACTCCCCGCCGAAGAACTTCCGGAACGACTTCAGCAAGCCGCCCGGCTCCTTCCCGGACTCCACCCGCCGCGTGACGACGCTGCCGCGGTGGACGTGACACGCGTCGTGCGGGACGCGGGTGAGGGGGAGATCGACCGAGTAGGCGGTGTCCGCGCGCTGGCAGGCGTCGGTGGCGAGTTCGTTCGAGGCGGAGCAGACGAGCGCCCGCCGCAGCTCGGGCGCGGGGAAGCTTTTCGCGGGATAGCGAGCGGAGGAGGCGGCATTCATCACGTCGGCCCAGATGGGCAGCGCGAGCGTGGCGCCGTAGCCGCGGCTCATGATTGATTTCGGCTGGTCGAGCCCCACCCACACGCCGCACGTGAGCGAGCTCGTGTAGCCGACGAACCACGCGTCCATGTAGTCGTTGGTCGTCCCCGTCTTGCCCGCGCACGGTTTGGCGAAGCCCTCGGTCTTCACGCTCGCGCCGGTGCCGCGTTCCATCGCCTTCGTGAGCGCGGAGGTGGTGAGCCAGCACACGCCGGGATCGAGCACGCGCGGGGCGAGGTGCGTGGCGCGGTAGATCGTCTCGCCGAGCGAGTCGTCGATGCGCTCGATGATATAGGACTGCCGCCGCACGCCTTGGTTCGCGAGGACGGCGTAGGCGGCGGTGACTTCCGCGAGCGTGGACTCGAACGCGCCGAGCAGGATCGCCGGCTGGCGTGGCACGTCGTCGAAGCCGGCGGCTTGCGCGACGCGCACGATCTCGCCGAGGCCCGCGCGTTCGCCCACGCGGACGCTCATCGTGTTGCGGGAAAGGATGAGCCCGTCCTCGGCGGGTTGCGGGCCCTTGAAGGTGCCGTCGGAATTCTCCGGCTGCCACGTCGGCGCGGCGGCGATCTCGCCGCGGCGGATCGGACCGTCGTCGATGGTCGCGCCCGGCAGCATCCCGCGCCCGAAGGCGGCGGCATAGACGAAGGCCTTGAACGTGGAGCCGATCTGCCGGTGCGAGCTGCGGGCGCGGTTGAGCTGGCTCTCGGCGTAGTCGCGTCCGCCCACGATCGCGCGGATGCCGCCGGAGCGGTGGTCGAGCACGATCGCGGCGCCCTGGAGGTAAGGCGTCTGCATCTTCTCCTCCTCCGGCAGCGAGTCGAAGCGCGCGCGCAGCGGGTGCGCGTAACCGGGGCGCTGCTCGATTTTGTGAAGGTTCGCGTCGAGCGCCTGCTCGGTGCGCTTTTGCAACTCGGGGTCGATGGTCGTGTAGATCTTGAAGCCGCCCTCCGCGCGCTGCTCGTCGGTGAGCAGGGTGTCGAGGTCTTCGCGCACGGCTTCCATCGCGTAGTTTTCCTGGAGCATGAGCCGCGGGCGCTTGGTGAGCGGGATGGGCGTCTTGCGCGCGGCGTCGGCTTCGCTCTGCGAGAGCTTGTCGATCTTCACCATGCGGTCGAGCACCTGGTCGCGCTGGGCGAGGGCGCCCTTGAGGTTCTTGCGCGGGGAGTAGAAGGTCGGCGCGCGGATGATGCCGGCGATCAGCGCGCTCTCGCCGAGGGTGAGGTCTTTCGCGCTGTGGCCGAAGTAGGCGAGCGCCGCCGTCTCGACGCCATAGACGCCGGCGCCGAGATAGACGCGGTTCATGTAGTGCTCGAGGATTTGCTCCTTCGAGTAGTGCTGCTCGATGCGCGTGGCGACGAAGGCTTCGAGCAGCTTGCGGTGCACGTTCTTGCCGCCGAGCGGGAAGGTGTTGCGGGCGAGCTGCTGCGTGAGCGTGGAGGCGCCTTGCTTCGCGGACTTGGAGGTCACGTTGCGCACGAGCGCGCGGGCGATGCCGATGGGATCGACGCCGCGATGTTTGAAGAAGCGCGAGTCTTCCCGCGCGAGCAGCGCCTCGACGAAGCTCTGCGACACTTCGCGCCGTGTGACGACGATGCGGTTCTCGCCTTGGAGGCGGGAGTAGAGCTTGCCGTCCATGTCGAAGACGGTCGAGCGCTGGGGCATTTCCTTCACGAGATCGAGGTCGAAGGTCGAGGCCCAGAAGCCATAGACGAGCACGAGCACGACGATCACCGCAAAGCCCGCAAGCCCCGCGCGCAGCAGCCAGCGCCGCCACGGGGTGTGTGAGCGCGGTTTGTTTTTGCGGCGGGAGCGGCGGGGCATGGAGCAGGGAGCAGGGAGCAGGGAGTAGCGTCAACTTCCAGCGCGCGCGAGTTCGCGCTTGCAGGCTCCCTGCTCCTTGCTCCCTGCTCCCTGCTCCGATGCGCATCGACATCCTTTCTCTTTTCCCCGCCATCGCGCAGGCCGCGCTCGCCGAGAGCATCCTCGGCAAGGCGCAGCAGCGCGGACTGATCGAGGTGCGGCATCGGAACATACGCGACTGGGCGACGGACAAACATCGCACCACGGACGACGCGCCTTACGGCGGAGGGCAGGGGATGGTGATGAAGTGCGAGCCGATGTTTGCGGCGGTGGAGGAACTGCGCACGCCGGCGGCGCGCGTGGTGTTGCTCTCGCCGGGGGGGCACGTTTTTTCCCAGCGCGTGGCGGAGGAATACGCGGCGCTCGATCACTTGATCCTCCTCTGCGGGCACTACGAGGGCGTGGATCAGCGGGTGATCGATCACCTCATCGACGAGGAGCTGAGCATCGGCGACTACGTGCTCACGAATGGCGCGATCGCCGCCGTGGTCGTGGTGGATGCGGTCGCGCGGCTGCTGCCGGGCGTGCTCGGCGATGCGAACAGCGCGGCGGATGACAGCCACTCGACGGGCGTGCTCGAGCATCCGCAATACACGCGACCGGTGGAGTTCCGCGGCTGGCGCGTGCCGGAGGTGCTGCTCGGCGGCCATCACGCCGAGACCGCGAAGTGGCGCCGCGCGGAAGCGCTGGCCAAGACGCAGCGCGTGCGGCCCGACCTCCTCAATCAACAGCCCGAGCAATGATTGGAGTATGGCGCTGCGCGCAGTCGGCTGGTGGCCGCCGGGACGGCAGCGCTCCAGGGAGCGCCGGCGTCCTCGCCGGCCACGACGCGATCGCGAAGCGACACCCTTTTCCCGCATGACTCGCGATTTCCCATGACACCCATCCTCGACATTCGTGATCTGACCATCCGCCGCGGCACGACCTTCATCCTCGACCGGCTCTCGTGGACGGTGCGGCCCGGCGAGCACTGGGTGATCCTCGGGCCGAACGGCTCGGGGAAGACTTCGCTGCTCAGCGCGCTGACCGGTTACTTCACGCCGACCGATGGCTCGATCCATCTGCTCGGCGAGGAGTTCGGCGCGAGCGATTGGCGGGAGCTGCGGCGGGGCGTGGGCATCGTGAGCTCGAGCCTGCGCCAGCTCATGCACGATGAAGACTGCGCGCTGGAGATCGTGGCGGGCGGCGAGAATGCGGAGGTCGGCCACTGGGGCCGCATCCCGGCGGCGCGGCGGACGGCAGCGATGCGCGCGCTCGGTCGCGCCGAGGCGAAGCCGATCGCGCTGCGTGCGTGGGGCGTGCTGAGTCAGGGCGAGCGGCAGCGCGTGCTCATCGCCCGCGCGCTCCTCTGCCAGCCGCGCCTGCTCATCCTCGACGAGCCATGCGCGGGGCTCGACCCGGTGATGCGCGAGCATTTCCTCGGCTTCGTCGAGCGGCTCGCGCGGTCGCGGCGGGCACCGGCGATCGTGCTGGTGACGCACCACGTCGAGGAGATCACGCCCGCTTTCACCCACGTCCTGCTGCTCGATGCGGGGCGCGCGGTGGCAGCGGGGCCGCTCGCTGCGACGCTGACGAGCGCGAACCTCACGCGCACATTTTCCGCGGAGCTGCGGCTGCGCCGGCGCGCGGGCCGTTACAGCCTGACTGTTGGCTGAGTGCCTACTCCCCCCGCGTCCACTGGCGGCGGTAGCCTTGGACGCTGCTGACTCCGAGGTGGCCGTAGATGCGCTTCGCGTCGTCGATCTGGCTGATCACCCACGGCGCGGTGAGGGGATCGCCGTTCTTGGTGAAGACGAGATCGTCGCAGAGGTAGGTGCAGGAGTGGATGGCATTCCCTTCCTTGGTCATGAAGATGAGCGCGTCGCCGTAGTGGTAGGGCGCTTCGACTTTCTCGTATCCCTTGAGCACTTCGGAGGAGGCCAGCCGCAGGTCGAGGAAGACGTTTTGCACCCGGTAGTTAAAGAAGTTCAACGTCGTCCAGTGGCAGTCGGGCAGCCGGCCCGTCGTGGCCATATCGGGCGTGGGGTAGGTATACATGAGCTTGCGCGGCTGGGCCGGCAGCAGGTGGGAGAAGCCCATGCGCCCGCCGTCGGGGAGCTGGCTGATGGATTCGAGCATCGGGAGCACGTCCTTACGGCGGAAGCCGGCGGTCCAGTATTTCGCCAGGGCGTCGAGGTCGTCGTCGGCACCGGCTTGCAGGTAGGCCATGACGGCCCGGGTGCGGGTGCAGAGCTGAATGAGGTCCGTCACTTCCTCAGAGTCCTGCGCGTAGCTGAGCAGGATGGAGAGATCGCTGAAGCAGAGGACGTCGCCTCGCAGATAGGTGAGCCGCTCGATCAGGGCGCGGATCTCGGGGCGCACCTTGCGGCGGCCCAGCCAGTCACTCACGCTGCGATCAAGAATGTTGACCGGGTTGGCGTGAAACTCGTTCTGCTGGGACTTCGCCAGCTCCGCGTAGATGGTGCTGCGGGCTGCGGCGCTGAGCCCTTCCACATCGACCGCATTCGGAAAGAGCGTCACCGCTTCCGGGCCTTTGGTGACGGCGCGACGGTCCGACAGCCAGCCTGCTACGGTCTTCTCATCGACCCCCGCAGCGACCAAAAAGCTCGTGAGTTTCGCCACGTCGGCACCCGGGAAGGTCCAGGTTGGCTGAGTGTTGGGCGCCGGGTAGTCGGCCACGATCCACTCGGGCGCCTCGAGGTAGATGTAGTGCCACTGCACCCGGCCCCACGGGCCGGGCTTGCAGTCAAAAACCTGTGCGCTTGGGGAGATGGCCGAGTCGGCGATGACTCCGGCTGAAGCGAGAGAGGTGACAAGAAGGAACGCAGCAATGAGACGAGCGGGCATGAAGGGCGCGGAAGGTCTAGAGACGAACCGCGCGCGCAAGTGACACTTGTGCGTTTTCGTGTCACAAAAATGGGTAGGTGTGCCCATGGGCACTTCTGTGCCAGAACGCATCTACGCGAACACAGCCATCGCCGGCTTTGCCTTGTTGCCCACGGTCATCGGGCGTCCGCTCGGCGTCATGAATTCCTGCTCAAGCGGCAGCCCGGCGGCCCAGCCGATCGTGGCGTGGAACTCGCCGACCGTCATCGGCAACGTGGCGGGGCCGTAGCCTTTCGCGTCGGTCGAGCCGTGGACGTAGCCGCGCTTCACGCCGCCGCCCGCGAGCACGGTGCTGAAGCCGACGGGGTGATGTCCGCGGCCGCTGCCGTCGAAGCTCGGCTTGCGGCCGAACTCGGTGCCGACCACGACGAGTGTCGAGTCGAGCATCCCGCGTGATTCGAGATCGCTGATGAGCGCGGCGAAGGTCTGGTCGAACTCGCCGCCGCGATCTTCCATCCCGTCATCAATGTCCTTGTGCATGTCCCATCCGCCGCTCTGCACCTCGACGAACCGCACGCCGCTCTCGACCAGCCGCCGCGCGAGCAGCGTGCCCTGGCCGAACTTGTTGCGCCCATATTTCTCGCGCAGTTCGGACGGCTCCGCGCCGAGGTCGAACGCCTTGAGATCGGTGCTCTTCATGAGCTGGAGCGTGCTGTCGTAGAAGTCGCCGTAAGCCTTCACGTTCTCGTCCGCGAGCTTCTCGCCGAACGTGGAGTCGAGCTGCTCGAGCAGGCTCACGCGCTTGGTCTGCACATCGGCGGAGACGCGCGCGGCGGAATTGGTGAGCCCCTCATCGGGATCGAGGATCGGCAGCGGCGAGAAGGCGGCGGGGAAAAACCCGTTGCCGTGATTGGCGGGCCGGTTCACGCAGACCGACGACGGCAGCGTCTTGCTGCTCGACCCGAGGTAATGCTGCGCCCACGCGCCGAGCATCGGATGCACGATCGTGCCGCGCTGCTCGAAACCCGTGCGCATGAGATACTGCGCGCTCGCATGCACGCCGACCTTCGCCGTCATCGAGCGGATGACGGCGATCTTGTTCGCGATCTTCGCCGTCTCCGGCAGGTAGCTCGAGATCTGGAAGTCCGCGCTCGTTTTGATCGCCTCGCCCGGTCCTTTCGATTCGCCGGTCTTCGGATCGAACGAGTCGATGTGGCTGAGCCCGCCCTGGAGCTGGAGGAAGATGATGCGCTTTGCCTTGCCGTAGCCAGGTCCGGGCGCGGCGAACGCACGCGAGCCGAGCGTGGGCAGCACGGTGAGGCCGAAGGCGAGTTGCGCGCAGCGCTGGACGAACGTGCGGCGGTCGAGCGGGTCGCGGAGTGAGTCGATGTTCATGGTGGTGGTCGGTGGGGGTTACTGGATGAAAAGAAACTCGCGCGCGTTCACGAGCGCCCACGCGACATCGCTCAGCCCGAGCCCGGTCCCGAGCGCGCCCTTCGCGGTGGTGCGCTCGCCGTCGGTCGGCTTGCGGGCGAGGAAAGAGAGATAGAGCGCGTCCACTTTCTCCTCGTCGCTCTTCGCATTGCCCGCGGCGACGACCGCCGCGCAGTTCGGATCGCTGATGAGCTCGCCGATGCTCCCGTTCATCAGCATCAGTGCCTGCGGCACGCTGCCGTCGGTCGTGTTCGAGTCCGCCACGAGCCGGTCGCTCTGGCCAAAGAGCCGCAGGAAGTGCGTCTCCGGCGCGGGCTGCGGCAACTCGCTGGCGCGCGCGAGGATCATGCCGGCGCGCTGCTGCGGCTTCGCGCCTTCGTAAAATTCGAGCAGCCCCTTATCCGACCGGCCACCCTTCTTCGCCTTCGCCTTCCCACCCATGCTCCCGACGCCCGCTTCGCGCATCCGATCGACCACGGTGGTGAACGCCTCCGCCGTCATCGCATTCCCCGGCAGCGACATCAGTTTCATCTCATCGCCACGGCGCAGCAGCGCGCCGTCGATCTCCGGGCCGGCGGCCACGGTGAGGATGCTGTCCCACGCCTGCTCGGCGCTCATGCGGCGCAGCAGCGGGCCGGGGAAAAGATACGGGCCCTTTTCGAGATCGGGCGTGAGGCTCGCGGCGCGCTGGTAGGTCTGCGAGTTGAAGAGCACGCGCTGGAATTCGCGCAGGTCGAACTTCCCGTATTTGATGATCGTCGCGAGGTGCGCGAGCAGCGCGGGGTTGCTCCCCTTTTTCGGATCGTCAATGTCGCCCACCGGCTCCTGCACCGCGAGGCCGAAGACTTTCTTCCACATGCGATTTGCGATGTTCGCTGCGAAGCGCGGGTTGTCCGCGTTGGTCATCCACTTCGCGAACTCATCGCGCAGCGTCGCGGGGTTCTTGGAGTCGATGCGATACGCCGGGTTCCGCTTGTCCGCTTCGCTCCAGACGATGAGCGAAGGCGTCACCGCCGAGCCCGGCTTCACGTCCTCGTATTTGTAGTCCTTCGGGAAGGTGAGCGTCTGCTTCCCGGTATCGACCATGCGGAAGACGTTCGGCGCCGCGATGCGCTGCACCATGTTCTTATCCAGTCCGCTCTTCGCGCTCGCGTTCTTGTAGAGCCGGCCCGCGCTGCGCAGCGCGTCGTTGTCGTAGCCATCGCTCGCGCCGAAGAACGCGGCTATCTGGAAGAAGTCCCGCTGCGACCAATCGGCCAGCGGATGATCGTGACACTGCGCGCACGCCACGTTCGCGCCGAGGAAAGTCGTGAGCAGATTCGACACGCCATCGAGCGGCATCTGCGCGTCGTAGAGCAGGAAGCCCGTCGCCCCATTGTCGGCGATCTTCCCGTCGGCGGTCAGCATCGCATGCACGAGCGAATCCCACGACCGATCCGCGGCGAGTTGATCCTTCAGCCAGTCCTCGAAGGTGAAGCCCGGCGTGCGCTTGGCGAAGATGTCCTTCACCCGCAGCATATCGCCCATCCAGTTATACATCTGCATCGTGTAGCCCGGCGAGTGGAGCAGCGTGTCGATGAGCTTCGCCCGCTTGTCCGACGCGGCATCGGCGAGGAAAGTGCGCGCTTCCTCCGCCGTCGGCACACGTCCGATCGCATCGAGATAAATGCGCCGCACGAACACCTCGTCGGTCGCTGGCGCGTTGAACTTCTGCCCCTTGGCCACCAGCGTCGAGCCGATGAGGTAGTCGATCTGATACGCCGCCTTCTTCACGAACTCATCCGCGAACCCCTGCGCCTTCAGCCGCTTCGCGTAGTCGTAAGCGAACACGCGATCCTCCTTCACCAGCGCGCTGAGCGGCAGCCGATACGTCTGATTGTCCTTCGTCCGCACCGTCACCACGTCGCCCGCCAGCGCGCAAAATTCCGCCTCGATCTTGCGTCCCGACGCATCGCTCCATGTCCGCCACGGCGAAGGCAACGCCTCGGAGAGCGGCTTCGGTTCAGGCGTCGCGGCGGGCTTCGCCATCGAAGTCGTCGCCGGAGCGGGTGTCGCCGCCGGTGCCTGTGCACGCTTGTTCTTCTTCCCCTTCGGGGCGGCGAGGAGGTGGGAGCTAAGCAGCGTGAGCAGCGTGACGGTGAAAGCGAGACGTTTCATGGCGTGGGGTGTGGTTTGGAGGACGCGATGAGAATAGCCACCGCCCGCAGTATTGGGACGAAAATCACGCCTGCCTGATGGCGTGGTGCGCCCCCCGTCAACACCCGCTCATGTCGCCGCTACGCGTGCGCCGTGGGTTCGTTCGGCGTGACTGGCTCAGCCTGCCCTTCGGTTTCCGGGCTCGCAGCGATCTCGGCGACTGGAACTGGCGCCTCGAGTGAGGCTGGCACTTCGACTGAGGCTGGCACTTCGGCTGAGGCTGGCGCTTCGACCGAGGCTGGCACTTCGGCTGGGGCTGGCGCTTCGACCGAGGCTGGCACTTCGGCTGGGGCTGGCGCTTCGACCGAGGCTGGCACTTCG
>VFJQ01000020.1 GCA_009885995.1 Verrucomicrobiota bacterium | reverse complement strand
TCGCATCGCCTGGTCAAAAAGCCCGCTCTCTTTGGGTCGGAGATACTTGCTCATCGTCCCGCCATCTCATCACAGCCACACTCTATCGGGAAGCAAACTCGATCCTCTTTTGCAACTGATGCTTGCTTCATAAGTGGGGGTTTTAGAGGTGCCCTTATACGGCCCGTCACGGCGTTTTTATTTTCCGGGAGACATCGGGTGGCGGGTAAGTCTTGGACAGCTTCGTGCCGCTACCCGGTGGTGAGATTGTCGTGGTCAGCAGGACGCCATACAAAGACTATGCCAAGTGGACGTGCCTCCTCCGCCTCGATCCGGCGTCCGGGACGCTCATGTGGGAATCCAGCGCCGTGGAGGCCAGCGATAGTTCGTGGTGCGACTACCAATACGTCGCCGCAGGGCCGGACGAGTTCATCGCCGCTCGCGTGGGTTGGAGCAGAGGACCGGCTTTCTATCTCGAGCCAGCCCGCTGGTCCCTCGTCGATGGCCGTTTGCTCTGGCGTGATCTGTTCCAACTCGAGAGGAACGAGGATGTGACGCTGTGCTTCCCCTTCGTCAGGGCCGATGCGCGCTCCGGGTCGTCACGCCCCAAACCGAACTCCGCGAACATTCGAGCCTGGCCGCGATGTGCCGGAACCCGTTAAACCGACAGGCATGGCAGAGGGTCGAGTTTGCGAGTGTCGCATGGATGCACTGCTTCGATGCCAGCAAGGGCAGCCTGCTCTCTTCCGAACGTCTTGGTGATGTCTTTGACCTTCCGAATAGCTTCACGACTGGCGGGTGGCAGCCCGATGGTAGCTTGTTCGCCGCCGGGATCGAGGCGCCGAGGGACGGCAACCCCGCTGTCACCACGTTGCGCTGGCCCGCTGGTGAGTTCGTCCCCGGACTCCCGCCGCGCGTGCATCGCCGCGAGTTCGCCCGCCCGTTTACGAACGGCGCGTGCAACTACTTCTCGCTCCCCGATGGTCGAGTCGCCGGTAGCGGCGAAGACGAATCGAGCGGTGAAGCCGTGTGGTGGGTCGCGGTATGGTAGCTACGCGAAGACTTCCTCCACCATGCGCGACTTCTCCACGCCGGTGAGGCGCTGGTCGAGGCGTTCGGGTTCCTCAAGCGGAAGCTTGCCCGCTCGCGCTCACCCGATAGAGTCCGCGCATGGCCACGATCACCGAAGTCGAAAAGCTCGCGCTGGATTTGCCGGAGAAACAGCGGGCCGTCCTCGCGGCGCACTTGCTGCGGTCGCTGCCGCCGGTGTTGCACGATGAGGACGAGGGGATCGCGGAGGCGCTCCGGCGCGACGCGGATTTCGAGGCGAATCCAGACTTTGGGATGTCACTCGAGCAACTCGACCAGCAGATCGCGCGTCGCCGGGCCTGATGCGGCTGGTCCTTCATCCGAAGGTTTCCGCCGATGTGTCGGCAATCATGGACTATTACGAGCAGGTCGCGACGCGGGAGCTGGCTGATGAGTTCTATGCGGAGCTTCGACATCTCATCGGAGAAGCTGTCGCGAGCCCCGAGTCCTTCTCGATGCGCGAGCGCGATCTCCGCCGGGTGAACTTGCGCCGCTTTCCCTACCACTTCCTCTTCCGCATCGTCGGCGACTGCGTGCGGGTTCTCGTCGTGCGACATCACAAGCGGCGTCCGTCTTTGGGACGAGCGAGGCGGTAGAAGGCTACGCGAAGACTTCCTCCACCACGCGCGACTTCTCCACGCCGGTGAGGCGCTGGTCGAGGCCCTGGAACTTGAAGATGAGCCGCTCGTGGTCGATGCCGAGGGCGTGCAGGATCGTGGCGTGGAAGTCGTGGACGCTCACTTTGTCCACCACCGCCTTGTGGCCGATGTCGTCGCTCTCGCCGTAGTGGGAGCCGCCCTTCACCCCCGCGCCCGCCAGCCATGCGGTGAAGGCGTGCGGGTTGTGATCGCGCCCGGGCTTCGCCCCCTTCTGCGAGATCGGCAGACGGCCGAACTCGCCCGCGCACACCACGAGCGTGTCGGCCAGCATCCCGCGCTGACCGAGGTCGGCGAGCAGCGCGGCGAAGGGCTGGTCCACCTCGCGCGCGAAGCCGCCGTGATTGCCTATCAGGTCGAGGTGGCAATCCCACGAGAGCTGGTTCTCCATGCCGCCGGAGTAGATCTGCACGAAGCGCGTGCCGCGCTCGACGAGCCGCCGGGCGGTGAGGCATTGCGCCGCCATGTGCGAGCAGTGCGGCTGGTCGAGGCCGTAGAGCTTCTTGATGTGCGCCGGCTCGCGCGAGAGATCGAACGTCTCCGGCGCCGCCGTCTGCATCCGGTAGGCGAGCTCGAAGCTATCGATGCGCGCCGCCAGCTCGCTCTCCGCGCCGGAGCCGGCGAAGGCGTTGCGGTTGAGCCGGGCCAGCAGGTCGAGCTGCTCGCGCTGGCGTTGCTCGGTGATGTCAGGGAGGCGCTTGAGGTTGTCGATCGGGTCGCCCTTCGGCTTGAGCCACGTGCCTTGATAGACACTCGGCAGGAAGCCCGCGGTCCAGTTGCTCGCGTTGCCCTTGGGCAGCCCGCGGTCCTTCGGATCGCTCATCACGATGAACGCCGGCAGGTCGTCGCTCGCCGAGCCGAGTCCATAGGTGACCCACGCGCCCGCGCTCGGGAAGCCCATGCGGGTCTCGCCCGTGTTCATCATGAAGAGGGCAGGGGAGTGGTTGTTCGACTTGGTCCAGCACGAGTGGATGAAGGCCATCTTGTCCACGTGCTGCGAGAGCGTGGGGAAGAGGTCGCTGCCCCACGTGCCGCTCTGCCCGTGCTGCGCCCACTTGAACGGCGAGCCCATCAGCGGCCCGACCTGCGCGGGGAAGAAGCCGGTCTTCGGGTCGAACCCATCGAGTGGCTTCCCATCGCGCTTCTGCAGCTCGGGCTTGTAGTCCCACGTATCCACATGGCTCACGCCGCCATTCATGAAGAGCCAGATCACCGACTTCGCCCGCGCTGGGAAGTGCGGAGCCTTCGGCGCGAGCGGGTTGGTCGTGGCGCCGCGTGCGAGCAGGTCTTGCAGCGCGAGCATGCCGAAGCCGGCGCCGGAGCGCTGGAAGAAATCACGGCGGGAGAGGGGAGTGTGCATTACGCGAGGATGGGGTTGATGAGTTCGCCGTGGATGTCCGTGAGCCGGAAGTCGCGGCCCTGATAGCGATACGTGAGCCGGGTGTGATCGACGCCCATGAGGTGCATGATCGTGGCATTGAGATCATGCACGTGGACGGGGTTCTCGGTGATGTTGTAGTTGAACTCATCGGTCGCCCCGAGCGTCATGCCCTTCTTCACCCCCGCGCCGGCGAGCAGCATCGTGAAGCAGCGCGGGTGATGATCGCGCCCGTAGTTGTCGGCGGTGAGCGTGCCTTGCGAATAGACCGTGCGCCCGAACTCGCCGCCCCACACGATGAGCGTGTCTTCGAGCAACCCGCGCTGCTTGAGGTCGCGGATGAGCGCCGCCGTCGGCTGATCGGTGTCGCGGCACTGCCCGCGGATGGCATTCGGCAAGCCGCCGTGATGATCCCACCCCATGTGGAAGAGCTGCACGAAGCGCACGTCGCGCTCGGCGAGGCGCCGCGCGAGCAGGCAGTTCGCCGCGTAGGTGCCCGGCGTCTTCACCTCCGGCCCATACATATCCAGCACGCTTTGCGGCTCGTGCGAGATGTCGGTGAGGTCCGGCACGCTCGACTGCATGCGGAAGGCCATCTCGTATTGCGCCACGCGCGTCTGGATCTCGGGATCGCGCAGCGCGTCGAAGCGCTTGCCATTCAGCGCGCTCAACTCATCGAGCGTCTCGCGCCGCGTCTCGCGATCGACGCCCGGCGGGTTCGAGAGATAGAGCACCGGGTCGCCCGTGTTGCGGAACTTCACGCCCTGGTGCTTCGACGGCAGGAAGCCCGCGCTCCATAGCCGATCGTAGAGCGGTTGGTCGTCCTTGCGCCCCGTGCCGAACGACGTGAGCACGACATAGGCAGGCAGGTCGGCATTTTCACTGCCCAGTCCATAGCCAAGCCACGACCCGATACTCGGTCGCCCCGCGAGCTGCGAACCGGTCTGCATGAAGGTGATCGCGGGATCGTGATTGATCGCCTCGGTGAACATCGAGCGCACAATGCAGAGGTCATCCGCCACCCCCGAGAGATGCGGCAGCAGATCGCTCATCCACGCGCCGCCCTTGCCGTGCTGCTTGAACTTGAAGATGGAGGGGGCGACGGGAAACGACTTCTGCCCCGAGGTCATCGTCGTGAGCCGCTGCCCGCGCCGGATGGAGTCGGGCAGGTTGATGCCGCGATGCTTCTCCAGCCCCGGCTTCGGGTCGAAGAGGTCCATCTGCGACGGCGCGCCGGATTGGAAGAGGTAGATGATCCGCTTCGCCTTCGGCGCGCGGTGCGTGAGCCCCGCGTGTGCCGGATCGATCAGCGACCCGAGCGCGGCGAGGCCGATGCCGCCCGCCGAGCGTTGGAGGAAGGTGCGGCGCGTGATCGCGAAGCGCTGCGCAGAGGTGAGGGAGAGGAAGGTGTGGTCGTTGCAGTTCATCGGTTGTTCAACTTTGCGTCGAAGAGCGGCGATGCTCGCCGCACTCCAAAGCCTTCGGCTATTACGCGGCGAAGCCGCTTTGGACTGCAGCGAGCATCGCCGCTTTCGAGGTGTCGGCTACTCACGGGTGATGACTTCATCGAGGTTGAGCAGCACATTCGCCGTGAGCGTGTAGGCGGCGAGTTCGGCGGGAGCGCCAGCCGCCTTCATCGCGCCGACGGTCGTGAGCTTCGCGGCCGCGTCGGGCTGCTGGTTGTATTTGGTGAGCCGGCTATTGAGCCCAGCGGCGAGCACCTTCACCTCGTCGTTGCTCGGCTGCCGCCCAGTCGCGCGCTCGAAGGCCCACGCGATGCGCTGCTCCGGCGTCGCGCCGCCCTCGGCGATCATCCGCTGCGCGAACGCGCGCGCGGCTTCGACGTAGGTCACTTCGTTGAGCAGCGAGAGCGCTTGTAGCGGCGTGTTGGTGCGCGAGCGCTTCACGGTGCAGATCTCGCGGCTCGGCGAGTCGAACATCAGCATCGTCGGCGGCGCGGCGGTGCGCTTCCAGATCGTGTAGAGCGTGCGCCGGTAGAGCGCGTCGCCCGCGTCGGCTTTGTAGCCGCGCAGGTCGCCGTATTTGCTCGTCTCGTCCCACACGCCCTCGGGCATGTAAGGCCGCACGCTTGGCCCGCCGATCTTCTCGACGAGCAGTCCGCTGATCGCGAGCGCCTGGTCGCGCAGCGTCTCCGCAGGCAGGCGCAGGCGCGGCGCGCGGGCGAGCAGGCGGTTCTCGGGATCCTTCGCGAGATGCTCCTCGGTCACACGCGAAGATTGCCGATACGTCGCGCTCGTCACGATGAGTCGCTGCATCGCCTTCATGTCCCACTTGAGCCGCACGAATTCCGTCGCGAGCCAATCCACCAACTCGGGATGACTCGGCCACTCCGCCTGCGAACCGAGATTCTCAGATGTCTTCACGAGCCCCATGCCGAAGAACTTCTCCCACGCGCGATTCACCCACACGCGCGCGGTGAGCGGGTGCTCGCCGCTCACGAGCCACTTCGCAAAGCCGAGCCGGTCGTTCGGAGCGCCGGCGGGCAGCGGTGGAAGTGCGGCGGGCAGTCCCCGCGGCGCCACGTCGCCGGGCTTGTCGTATTCGCCGCGGTTGAGGATGCGCGCCTCGCGCGGCTGCGGCAGTTCCTGCATCACCATCGTCGTCTGCACGTTTGCGAAGATGCCATCGAGCGCCTTCTTCGCCGCGGCGACTGCGGCCTCCGCGCGCTTCACTGGGTTGTCCGTGTTCTCGCGGTAGAACTTCGCCAACTCCGTGCGCTGCGCCGGCGTGCGAGCGGTGGGCGCGATCTCGAGCGCGGCGATGATGGACGGCGGAACTTTCGCGCCGTCGAGCTTCACCGCCGTGGGTGAGAGCGATGAGGAGGAGAGACGGAAGCGGCCGATGTTGTGGTTCGCGATCGAGTCGTGGCGGAGCGTCACGCGCAGCGTCGCATTCGCCGGCATCGTGAGCGGCGCGGACGTGACAAACATCGCCTTCCGCTGCTCGCGTTTCGTCGGCCCGTCGATCGCCCAGCCCTGGCGCTTCTTCTCACCGCGGCGGCCTTTCGCCTTCGCCTCGACGATCAATTTCACCTCGTAGCCCTTCTGATTGTAGTCCGCCTCCGCGCGCGTGAACGTCGCCACGAGCGGCTTCTCCATCCCCGGTGCTGTGATCTCGGCGATCACGTCGGTGAGCACGAAGTTGCCGTTCGAGTTGCGGCCGAGGCTCTGGTTCGGCAGCGACGGATCGGGGAACACCTCGAGCAGCAGTCCGCTGAAGCTGCCCTCCGCGATCGGCGCGACGACGAGATACTGGTCGAACGGCGGATTCACCCCCGTCGCGAGCCACGAGCCGTCGGGCTGTCGCTCAAAGATCGCGCCGCCGTCGCTGCGCACCTCCTTCGGCTCGAGCATCGTCCACGCCTTGAAATCCTTGCCCAACTGGCTGCGGAACTTCGGCTCCCACTCCGCCTGCGCCGCCGCGAGTTCCTTCGCCGCAGCGCCGACGCGCGCGGTGGCATCGGCCACGGCCTTCTCCTGCTTCGCAATCTGCGCGTCCTGCTCGTGCGTCGTGAGCGCCAGCACCGGGCGCGAGTTCCCGCCGCGCCGCGTCACGCCTGCTCCGCCGAAATCATCGAGCACACCGTTCTCGTCGCTCGAATTGAAGTAGGCGAAGAGCTGGTAGAACTCCTTCTGCGTGATGGGGTCGAACTTGTGATCGTGGCAGCGGCAGCAGTTGAACGTGAGCGCGAGCCATGTAAGGCCGGTGGTCTCCACGCGATCGATCACCGTCTCCGCGAACCACTCCTCGACGATGCGCCCGCCTTCGCCGTTGAGCCGATGATTGCGGTTGAAGCCGGTCGCGGTGATCTGCTCGCGCGTCGCATTCGGCAGCAAGTCGCCGGCGAGTTGTTCGATCGTGAATTGATCGAACGTCAGGTTGCGGTTGTAGGCGCCGATGACCCAATCGCGCCAAGGCCACATCTGCCGCGACGTGTCGCTTTGGAAGCCGTTGCTGTCCGCATAGCGCGCGAAGTCGAGCCACTGCTGCGACATCACCTCGCCGTAACGCGGCGACGCCAGCAAACGATCGACGACCTTCTCGAAGGCGGCCGGCGATTGGTCCGCGACGAACGCATCGACTTCCTGCGGCGTCGGCGGGATGCCGGTGAGATCGAGCGATGCGCGACGGATGAGCGTGGTCTTATCGGCTTCGGGAGAAGGTGTGAGCTTCTCATGTGTGAGCCGCGCGCGGATGAAGTGATCGATTCCTGCCCCCGCAGGCCGCTCCGGTTTGATGAACGCCCAATGTCCCTGATACTCCGCGCCCTCGGTAATCCATTTGCGCACGAGCGCGAGTTGCTCGGGCTTGATCGGCTTGTGCAGCTTCGGCGGTGGCATCACGTCGTCCTTATCCGTGGTGGTGAGGCGCGCGATCACCTCGCTCTCATCCGGCTTGCCCGGCACGATCGCTATGGAGCCGGACTTCGCGGGCTGGATCGCGCTGTCGCGCACATCGAGCCGCAGCTTGGCTTTGCGCTCCGCTTCGTCGGGGCCGTGGCACTGGAAGCAGGTGTCCGAGAAGATCGGCCGGATGTCGCGATTGAAGGACACGGTGCCGGCGAAGGCAGGCGTGGCGGTGAGGAGAGCGATGAGGATGTGGTTCACGGGAGGTAAGCGAATTCGTTGAGGCCAAAGAGCACCTGGCACAAGTCGGCGAGCGCGAGCGTGGGCGCGTTCGGTTTGCCAGCGTAGGCCGCGGTGCCGCTCTGGATGAAGCTCGCCGCGTCCTGCAACTCGGACGCTGTCGGCGCGCGACCGAGCGCGAGCGCGTAGGCTTGCTGCACGTTCCCGGCGCGCTGCGCGAGCGCCTCGGCCCATGCGCGGACCTGTGGGCTGTTCATCAGCAGCAAGGCTTGCGGGGCGACGGTCGTGGTCGGGCGGCTGCCTTGGCTGGTCAGCGGCTCCGGCGCGTCGAAGACGACCATCGAGTTGAGCAGGCGGCTGCGTTTGATCGTGAAGTAGATGCTCCGCCGTTTGCTCGCTTCGTCGAGTGTCCCGGAGCCGAACATGGTGCGGTCGAGCAGGCCGGACACCGCGAGGATGCTGTCGCGCACCGCTTCGGCTTCGAGACGCTGCGGGGTGCGGCGGAGAAAGAGTGTGTTGTCGGGATCGGCAGCAAGCTTCGCGGCGTCGGCGGCGCTGCTCTGCTGATACGCGGCGCTCGTCATGATGAGCCGGTGGATCGGTTTCATGCGCCAGCCGTTGCGGATGAGTTCGCCCGCGAGCCAGTCGAGCAGTTCGGGATGCGACGGCAGTGCGCCGGTCTTGCCGAAATCATTCGGCGTCGGCACGAGCCCGCGTCCAAAGTGGTGCTGCCACACGCGGTTCACCGCCACGCGAACGAGCAGCGCACCCGCGCCGTGTTCGACATCGGTGAGCCAGTTCGCGAGCGAGCGGCGGCGGCCCGTGTATTGCGCGCCATCGGGGGGCGACCACTGCCACTGCTTCGCGTCGCCGCGCATGAGCACTTGCAGAAAGCTCTGCGTCGCGGGCTTCTCTTTTTGGTTCGTGTCGCCGCGCTTGAGGATGTGCGTCTCGTCGAGGAAGGGCGCGCCTTGCGAGTGCATGACGAGCGGCTTGTAGCCCTCGGTGCACACGAGCACGGTCGTCTTGCTGCTCGGTTCCTTCGCGTTGTGATCGGCGAGCTTCTTGTTGGAGTCCTGCCACGTCTTCTCGCGCTGCTTCCACCAGTCGAAGAGCGTCGCGCTCTCCGCGGTGGTGAGCTTCACGCCGGTGCGTGCGTGTTGCATCGCGGTGGCGATCTGCGGCGACAGCGCGCCGCCTTCCAGCGTAGGATCGTCGGCGCTTGTGATGGAGAGGCGCGGGCGCCCGATGCTGTGCTGCGTGTTGACGCTGTGGCTAAGCTTGATCGTGAGCTTCGCGCCAGGCGCGGGATCGAGCGGCGGGTCGAAGACGAACACCGCCGCGTGGTCCTTGCCGATCTGGCCATCGACGGCCCAGCCGGAACTGCTGTCCATGTCGAGCGATGCGGCAATGCTGAGGTTGCCCTTGTTCTGTTCGTGGTCGGCGAAGGCGCGCGCAATCTTCGCATCGGTGCCTTCGAGACTCACCTCGATGCGGCCGAGGCCGAAGTTTCCATTGCCCGCGCGGCCCGGGCCGTTGCGCTTGAGCGACGGATGCGTGAGCGCTTCGAGCCGCAGCGCGGTGATGCGCTGCTGCGCGACGGGTGCGGTGATCGTGTAGGTGTCCCACACGGCGTTCTCGCCCTCGACGAGATACGAACCGTCGCCGAGTGGCTTGAAGGTCGCCTTGCCGCTCGATTGCAAATTTGTCGGTTTGAGCAGCGCCCAGCCGGTCGCGCTGCCGCCGAGTCCGCCCGCGAGCCATTGGTCGAAGGCGGGACGCAGCGTCTTCTCCTCCTTCGCGGCTTCTGCTTTCAGCGCGTCGCCCTGCTTCGCCCACGTTTTGCGCAGCGCCGCTGTCTTCTCGGGATCGACCTCCACGTCGATGTTGCTGCGCACGGTCGTCGTGAATGTGCTGAGCATCCGGTAGTAGTCCGCGGTCGGGATCGGATCGAACTTGTGATCGTGGCAGCGCGCGCAGCCGACGGTGATCGCGAGGAACGCGCTGCCGGTCGTCGAGAGCATGTCGTCCATCGCGTCGTAGCGCGTGCGCTCGACTTCGTTCGCGGTGATCTGCGTGGGGAAGACGCCAGCGCCGAGGAAGCCGGTCGCCATCAGCGCGAGCGGATCGCCGGGTGCGAACTCATCGCCCGCGAGCTGCCAGCGCACGAACTGGTCGTAAGGCATGTCGGAGTTGAGCGCCTTGATGACGAAGTCGCGGTAGTGGAAGGCGTGCGGCCGGTCGTAGTCGTGCTCGAAGCCGCTGCTCTCCGCAAAGCGCGCGACATCGAGCCAGTGCCGCGCCCAGCGTTCGCCGAAGGCGGGAGAGGCGAGCAGCGCATCCACATGGGACTCATAGGACTCATGGATCCCATGGGACTCATCCGGCGGCAGACCGGTGAGATCGAGCGTGGCGCGGCGCACGAGCGTGCGGGCGTCGGCGGGTGGGTTCAGGGCGAGCCTTTTCGGCGCGGCCGCCATAAGCAGGAAGGCGTCGATCGGGTTCGCGCCCGCGGGCGGCGTCAGTTTCGCTAGCGGCTGAAAGGACCACCACTTCCGATCCTCATCGCTCACCACCGACTTGTCGCGTGGCGGGGCTTTGCCTTCCACGAGCGGGCCGTCGTAAGGCGCGCCGAGGTCGATCCACGCGGAGAGCTTCCCGATCGCGGCGTCGGACAGCTTCGGCTTTTTCTCCGGCATCTCCGGTTCCTCCTCGTGGCGCACGAGTTTCATCAGCCAGCTCTTGGCGGAGTCGAACGGCACGACCGCCACGCCCTCCTTGCCTCCTTTCAGCAAGCCCTCGCGCGTGGCGAGATCGAAGTCGCTCTTGGTCTTCTCCCCGCCGTGGCACTTCACGCAGTGCTCCTTGAGCAGCGGCGCGATGTCCTTGCGGAACATCTCCGTGCCGCGCGTCATTCGCTCGGCGTGATCGGCGGGCACGGGGCTCTGCGCCGCGGCGAGCGTGGTGAAGGCGAGGAGGACGAGGAGGAGGCGAAGCATGGGGCGCTCAGCATTACCCACGGCACCTGCGAAGCAATAGGCGCGCGTTTTGTCCGATGCTGCTCTCACCGCACAACCGTGCGGACGTGAAGACCGCCGTCGCCGAGGTGGAGGTGCCGCCCGGGGCAAGGGCGCAAAGGGTCTCGGACGTGCGCTACTTAGCAGCCTTCAGCGAGCTGAGATACGCGACGAGGTTCACGAGATCGTCCTTGCTCAGCGCCTGGTTCAGCCCGCTCGGCATCAACGACGTCGCGAGCTTCTCGCGCTTCCCGATGTTGTCGCGCGCGAGCTTTACCGTCGCGCCGCCGGGCAGGGCGAGGATGACTTCCGTCGCTGTCTCGCTGCGGATGATGCCCATCGCCGCGCCACCGTCCTTGAGCGTGAACTGCCACGACTCGAAGCCCATGCTCACGCCGGCGTTCGGGTTGATGATCGACTCGAACAGCACCGCGGGCGGCAGCTTCGTGCCGATTTCGGTCAAGGCGGGGCCGACATCCACGCCGACCGCCCCGATGCGGTGGCAGGTGATGCATGAACTCTCCGCGCGCTCCGCGATGGCTTTGCCCTTAGCGATGTCGCCGGGCAGTTTCACCAACTCGGTGATCGGCGGGAGCGGCTGGCCACCGAGCGCGTTCGGCATCGGGAAGTGTTTCGCGATCGCAGCGCTGAGACTCGCGTATTGGACCTGCGCGAGCGCGCTGGCGGCGGCGAGTTTCAGATCCTCGGGGATCTTGCCGTCGTCGGCGAGCTTCACGAGCACCTGCGCGCCGGCCTCGGTGCGGGCGAGCGCGCGCACGGCGGCCTGCCGCAGCTCGGGCGTCTGCTGCGCACTGGCCGCGATGCCGCCGAGCCGGATCGACCCGCGCGGGCCGCCGGCGGTGCCGAGCAGGTTCAAGACGTTGGTGGCTTGCGGTGTGGCGAGCACGTCGTTGAGAAGCTGCTGCCAGTTCGCTTCGGCAAAGAAGACCTTCAGCGCATCGCTCGCGCCGGGATCGTTCGCGAATTTCACCGCCGTCTCGAGCACCGCTGCGCCTTGGCCCTTCACGCCGAAGTCGCGCACGAGCTCGACGAATTGCAGCGTGCCCTTCGCCTTCTCCAGCGCGCCCTTGATCGCGTTCGCGACGGCGGGCTCGGCGTTGAGGTCGATGCCCTTCAGCCGCACGAGCGCTTCGCGCACGATCTCGTCCGCGGCGTTGCCCGCGGTCGCGAGCTGGACGAGCGCCTTATTCTTCTCGGGTGAGGCGGGGAGAAAGTCGAACGAGCGCAGGTAGCGCGGCTTTTCCTGCGCGGTTGGGTCCGCGATGATCTTCGCGAGGTAATCTGCCGCCTTCGCGCTGCGCATGCGCCAGATGATGTCGCGCCCGGCGGGCGTGTTCCAATTACCGCCGACCATCGCGAGCCACGCGTCGAAGCACGCGTCCTCATTGCCCGCGGCGCCAATGCCGAGCGCTTCGAGATACCAGCGGTCCTTGCCGTCATGCTGCTGCGCGAGCGCGGCCCAGAGCTGCGCGATTTCCTTCGCTCCGTGCAGCGACACAGCAATCTCGCGGCGCACCTGCGGGTTCGGGTCGCGCATGAGTTTTGCCATGAGCTGCTGGTCGTCTTCGAGCGGCTGCGTCTCGATCTGCTTGGTCCGCGCGAGCGTCGTGCAGAGTCGGATGGCGGTGATGCGCAGGTCGCTGTTCGCGTCGGTGAGGCCTTGCTTGAGGTAATCGACCGACTTGCCCGGCAGCCGCGCCAGCAGCGCGAGGGCGCGAGCGCGGTGGCGCGGGTTCGCGCCGTCCTTCCACAGCTTCCCGAGGTCGGGTTCGGCGGAAGCGCCGAGCTTCGCGAGCTTCTGCCACGCTACATACACCGTCGCGCGGTTCGGCGATTGCAGCGCGGCGACGCAATTCGCCGCGGTGTCGAACTTCGCCGCGGGCGCGCTCAGCTTCGTGCCGGTCGGAGCGACGCGGTAGATGCGGCCGCGGATCTTGCCCTTCTCGTTGTCGCCCATGTTGTGGCCGCCGACGCCGGGATCATACCAGTCCGCGATGACGAGCGAGCCGTCGGGCGCGATCGCCACGTCGCTGGGGCGATACCACGGGTCTTCGCTGGTGAGGATATCGACCATCGTCGCGCTGTAACCCGCGCCGTTCGCCTCGACGGGATACGCGCGCACTGTGCGCGGGCCGGCGTCGCAGTGGATGAGCTGGTTCTCGAACTTCGGCCCGAGCGCGCTGCCTTCATTCACGAGGATGCCGGTCGGCGAGCCGCCTCCGGTCTGGAGCAGGTTCGGCACGGTGCCGGGATCGTTTTGGTGCCAGTGCCGCAGCGGGATTTCGCTCTCCAGATTCGTCCGTTCGATCTTCCAGCCCGCGCCGGTCATCTCGTCGGTGTAGCCGTAGTTTCCGAAGGGCATCACGTAGTTGATCCGCACGCCCTTGTTGCCGTCGTCGTCGTTGTCGCTCTGCCACATCGTGCCGAACGAATCCGCGGTGACTTCGTAGTTGTTGCGGAAGTTCCAGCCGAGCGTCTCGACGTTGGTGAGCTTGCCGTTCACGAGGTCGGCCCGGAAGACCACGCCCTGGCGGTAGGGTTTGCCGTCCGCGGCGGTGCGGTTGCCCGCGAGGTCGGTGAAGAAGTTGCCGTCCCCGTCGAGCAGGTCGCGGCTCTCGTTGCCGCAGTTGAAATAGAACTTCCCATCCGCGCCGAAGACGAAGGCGTGGACCTGGTGATCGTGCTCCGCGCTGCCTTTTACCTTCGCGATGATCTCCTGCTTGTCTGCCTTGTCGTCGCCGTCGGTGTCGGTCAGCAGCCACACATTCGGCGCGCTGCTCACGATGACCTGCGTGCCTTTCTCCTGCGGCAGCACGCAGATGCCGAGCGCGTTGAACAGCTCGCGGCTCTGCCAGAACGTCTTCTCCGTGTCCGCTTCGCCGTCGCCGTTCGCGTCTTCGAGGATCACCACGCGATCGCCCTCCTCGCGCAGGACGCCCCACTGCTTCATGCCCGAGCGGTAGTTCACGTTCTCGACCGCCCAGATGCGCCCACGCGGGTCGATGTCGATGTTCGTCGGGTTCTGGATGCGCGGCTCCGCCGCGAAGAGCGACGCGCTCAGCCCGTCGGCGGTCTTGAACTGCTTCATATTCGCTTTCGCCTCCGCGAAGCCGAGTGACACGCCCGGACCTTTGCCTGACTTTTCTTCCGAAGGCTTCAGCACCGTCGCATCAGGCTTCGACGCATACACGGCGAAGACCACGCTCGCGCCGCCGTTTTGATTGAACCCGCCGTCGTCGATCGCGCCCTGCGCCTCGAAGGCGACCACACCTTCCGGTAAATCATACGAGATGAGCGACGGCGCGTGCGTGCCGATCCCATCAGCCTGCCGCTCGTCCTTGATCTTCATGCCCTGCTTCATGCAGTTGCGGTTCTTTTCCGTCTCGCCGGCGCCTTGCTGCGCGGCCTTCCACGTGAGCGAAGTGAGCGCGATTTTGCTACCGTCGGCCTTGATGAGCGCCGGCGCGATCCAGTCCGCCCAATCCGCCGTCTTCCCATCGCCCGCATCGGTCACGACGAGGTGCAGTTCCTTCGCGCCCTTGAGGTCGGCTTTGATCGCCACCGGCCCGCGCAAAATTTTCTCCGAAGTGAAAAGCGCCTTGCCGCTCGACGCCGCGGCTTTTGCTGCGGGCTTCGCCGCTGGCTTCTGCCCGCGCGGTTGCTTCGGGTCGAGATTCGCCGCAAGGTCCGCATCGGTGATCTTCGACGCGATGCCGGCCGCCGGCACTTCGATCTGCGCGGTCCAGACGATCGCGTTCAGCACGAGCCTGCGCTGGTCTTCGTTGGCCCAGCCCTTGTGAAAATGCCCGCCCGTGAATCCGAACCCGCGCCCACCGCCGGGCCGCGTCGCCGCCCACGCGACGTGCTGCTTCAGCCCTGCTGCGACCGCCGTGCGCACATACGGATTGCCCGAGTGGTGTCCGTCCGGACGCGCGAGTGTCGAGGCCGGCGGCAGATCGCTGAGGATCGGCGTCACGTCCTTCATCCCGTCGCGGAAGCGCATGTGGTAATACCACTCGTCGAGTGTGCTGAACGGCTTCACGCCATTGCTGATCGGGTGCTTTGGCAACTCGGAGAAATTCGCGACCCAGTGCGGGTTCACGCTGTAGAACGACTCGAAGTAGCCGCCCTGCCAGTCGAGGAACTGCGGCCCGCCCGCGTTGCGCTCCACTTCCACCGCGTAGTGCAGCGTGAGGAAACCGCACCCGCGCTGCATCTCCTTGTCGAGCCCCGCGAGCCGCTCGGGCGTCGCCGCCGGATGTCCGCCACCGCCGTCGGAGTAGATGACGACCGTGTCCGCCTGCGCGAGTTCTGCCGCATCCGGCCACTCGCCGTTGAGGTGGATCTTCGTTGCGACCTGCGGCGCACCTTGCGCGAGGCACTTGGCGAGAAGCTGCACGCCGGCGTTGTGCTCGTGCTCACCCGGGCCGTGCGAAGGCTTGCCGGCGATCATCACGATGAGCGGCCTGCCGTCGGGGGTTTTCGCGAGCAGTGGAGTGGCGAGCGCGAGGACGAGGAGTGTGGTGCGGAGCATCATGGTGAGATGGGAAAAAGGAGGGGCTGTGACAGACCCGGCGGCGGGCTGTCAGTCAAGCGCGGGAGTGCTGGAATCTTAGCCGTCCGTGGACTGCGGCAGCAGGCTGCCGCAGTCCACACGCTCAGCGAAGGCGGACGGTGACCGGCCGTGCGAAGTCCGTGAATGCGCGATCACCGCCTAGGTTTCGGAGTATGACTTCTCGCAATCCCGACGCGCCCGTGACCGCCAGCACGCCGCCCCCTTCGTCCGGCGTCCAGTCGACCGTGAGCGATCCGAAGTGCGTCGGCAGATTGCGCAGCCGCATCGGCTTCGCGAACCACTCCGGCGGCACGCCGGCGAAGAGCACGAGCCGCTCGCCGTCTTCAAAGACCAGTGCGTCGCGCAGCAGCAGGTGCATCTCGGCGATCGCCCAGCCGTGCGGCATCGCGTGCGAGCTGCCCACACCCTTTGGGCCCTTGTTTTCCACCTTCCAGTTTGTCTTCACCTTGCCCCAGTTGCCCGGCCCGCTGGGGCCGCCCTCGTCGAGCGCATACCAGCCGCGCATCGAGTCGATCTCGAAGTGCTGTGCAAGCGTGCCCGCAGCGGCGTCGCGATTACCCGCGAGCAGCCCTTGGTGCGCGAGGGCGAGCGGAAAGTAGCGCCACGACTTCGGCGCCTGCGCGCCGACCTCGCGGAACATCTCGCCGCCGAGCGGGTAGAGGCGGCACGGCCACAGCGCGCAGTAGTTTGCGTATTCGTGCTCGCGCAGTTTCGGGAGAAAGCGCTCGTCGTAGGCGCGCGCGAGCTTCTCGATCAGCGCCGTCAGCTTCTCGCGCGTCGCGGTGTCATTCACCTCCTCCGCGAGCGCCGCGGCGGCGCGCAGGCCGGCCAGGTCGAAGGCTTCCGTGTATTCCGGGTGATGCCCGTCGCACGCGCCCGGCTTGAGCCGCATCCGGTCGCCGTCGGGCACGCGGTCGCCGAAGTCGATGCCGTTCACGCTCACCCAATGCGGCTCGGGCGTGGTGCGGTAGTATTCGATCATTGCGGCGATGCGCTTCGCACTGGGCCAGGCGTTTTCGAGCCACGCGCGGTCGCGGGTGAAGCGCCAGTGTTCGCCGATGAGCCACAGCACCTGGCCGGGATTGTCGGCTTCGGGTTGCAGGCGGCCGTTGAAAGGGTGCGCGAGGAAGTAGTCGATGATCGCGCTGGCGAGCGGGAAGTTGCCCGTCTTCTGGAGCATGTTCGCGACATAGACCCCGTCGCGATTGAAGACGTTGTAGTTGATCACCGCCGCGTCGGGTGCGCCTTCGTTCAGGCACATCGCGGCGTGCGCGGTGATCGCGTGGAAGGCCTCGCTCCAGCGCGGGTCGGGCAGGTCGAGTTGCACGTCGCCGCGGAACTTTTTCCAATACGACTCCGCCTCCGCGAAGAGCTCGTCCGGCTTGATCGCGCGGTAGAAATCCACGCCGGGCGACGGCTGCTGCGCACCCTGCGTGCCGACGATCGGATCGGCGTCGTCCATCTGCGCCCATTCGCTCACGCCGTCCCACAGGTGCGGCGCAGCGCGGCGCCCGTGCAGCACCGGGCACACGAAGCCGAACGTCTTCACTTCGCCCGGCGCGAGCGCGACCTCGAAGCGCAGCGCGGCGCTTGCGTTTTCACCGGTCATCTTGATCCCGGGATTCGGCGGCAGCTTCTCGATCGGTAGCGGCGTGTCCTCGGCGGAAGGCGCGGGCGCTTCACCGCCGTCGGGCTTCGTGGCGGAGATGAGCATCGGCTCGCGGCCCGCGAAGATCGCATCGCCCTCGATGCGCACCTCGCTGAGCGGCGCACCCGCCGCGCCGAGCGCGGTCACGGCGGCGAAAAGTGAGACGCGCTTTTCCTCGGCGCCGGTGTTCGTGAGCCGCACGCGCGCGCCGACGACGTGCGTCTCGCTGCGCAGCACGTGGCAGACTTCGCTGCGCATCGCGATGGCGCCCGCCTTCCACGAGGTCCACGGCACGAGCACGCCCGGCGCGAGCAGGCCGCGCGTGTGCGGCACGTCGTCCATCGTCGGCGCGAAGAAGCGTCCCGCGTCCGCGTCGTAAATCCAGAACGCCACGCCGCACGTGCCGAAGCCGGGCGAGAAATTCCCCTCGGCTTCGACGAAGGTCTTCAACGTGTCCCGTGTGTCCGGCACGCCGATGGGAATGTGGACGCGCCCGCGCGGCTCGAATCCGGCGCCAAGCACGACGCCGTGCAGCGCGACGAGGGCGAGCCAGCGCTTCACGGCAGCGGCACCTGCTGCGGGCTTGCGAGGTAGAGGAAGAGATCGCGCACGTCCTCCTTCGGCAGCGCGAGGAGTTGGCCCTCTGGCATCATCGACATCGGGCTGACGGTGCGCGTCTTCACGTCGGTTTTGGAAACGACCGTCTGCTCCGCGAGCGTGCGCAGCGTGAGCGTGTTCGCATTCTCCCCGCGGGTCATGCCGGCGAGGATGCGCCCGTCTTTGAGCTCGATGGTCTGGAGCTGGTAGTCGGCGCCGATCAGAGCGTTTGGATCGACGATGTTTTGCAGCAGGTAATCGATGTCGGTGCGGTTCGCGCCGGTGAGCTCGGGGCCGATCTCGTTGCCGGCGTCGAAGAGCTTGTGGCACACCGCGCAGGTGCGGACGAAGACCTCGCGGCCTTTGCCCGCGTTGCCCGCTTTCACGAAGTCGGGCGTGAGCCACTTTTTGACCGCGGCGATCTCCGGCTGCTTGTCGGTGGTGCCGGAGAGTTTGCCGAAGTGTATGTCGAGCGCGGCGTCGATGTTCGCGTCCTTGTAGCCGCGAAGCTGGCGGACGAGCGAGGCGGAGAAATCCGCGCGCGGCACCCGCTGCGCATCGAGTGCGGCGACGAGTTGCTTTGCCCACGCCGGGCGCGCGGCGAGCGTGGAGACGGCGTCGCGTTTCTCCTCGGCGGTGAAGCCAGCGTAGGCCCCGAGCAGCAGACCAGCGGTGTCCGCGGCGTCGTAGCTGGCGAGTCCGCGGATCGTGGCGGCGCGCAGCGGGCCGGCCTTGCCGATGAGTTCGCGCAGGATCGGTGCGGTGCCCGCATCCTTGCGAGCGACAAGCGACTCGATCGCGCGCTGCCGCGCGGCGGGAGTGGCCTTCGTGTCCGCGGCGATCGTGCGCAACGAGTCGAGCGCTTCCTTCGTGCCGAAGACGATGCCGATCGAGAGCGCGAGCTCGCGCACCTCGGCGTCGGGGCTGGCGGCTAGTTGCTTTGCGAGCGCGTCCCACTCCGGTGGCGCGGCGACGCCGCTGCGGCCCTGCAGCGCGGCGTTCATGCCGCGGAGGATGTTGCGCTGCGTGGCGGGATCGCTCGTCTTGCCGACCTGCTGCGCGAGCAGGCTGAGCACGTTCGGCGATTGCGCGAGCGCGGTGGTCGCGAGAGCGAGGACGAAGAGCGAGCGTTTCATTTGGCGGAGGTGGCTAGGCGGCGGGCGATGAACTCCTGCACCTTCGGGAGCGCGCATGTGCCGAGCAGGATGGCGCCTTTCTCCGGAGATGCGCCGACGACGGGCTCGGCGGCGAGCCAATACATCACAGGCAGATTGTGATCGTCCTTGTCCTCCCCGTGCGCGAGCAGGCCGGAGATTATGGGGAAGCGCGCATCGAGCGGCAGCCGCTGGCACGCGGCGGCGAGGTAGAGGCGCACGATGGGCGAAGGGTCGGAGTCGGCGAGCGCGTCGAATTTCGCGAGCACGTCCGCGGACGGCGCGCCGTTTTCGCAGAGAAGCTGGATGGTCCACGCGCGGAGATATTCGTCCTTGTCGGCGAGCAGGCTGGCGTCGCTGTCTTTGATCGCGTGGAGCGCCCACAGTGCGCGGAGGCGTTGCGGCGTGTCGAGCTTTGTGTCGGCGACGAGCGCCTTGAGTTCGGTGCCCACGTTCGCGCCGCGCTCCTGCAAGACGCGCCGCGCGTGGCGGACGAGCCATTCGTTTTTGCTCGTCTGGAGTTTCACGAGTTCGGCGTCGCTGAGCTTCGCGATGTCGCCGGTCCACGGCGTCGGCTTGCCGTAGCTGATCTTGTAAATGCGCCCATTCGTCCGGTCGTGCGGGCGCTGCTGGTGGCAGGCGCGGCGGTCATACCAATCGAGCGTGTAGATCCCGCCGTCGGGCGCCTGCTTGATGCCGAGGCCGCGATACCACTTGTCGCCGGACTTCATGAAATCGGGCCGCCGGTCGCCGACGTAGCCGCTGCCCGCGGGCGTGAGTGAGTCGTTGTTCATCCGGTTGCCGTGGATGTTGTTCATGAAGATCGTGCCGCGGTATTCGGCGGGGAATTGCTCGCCGAGATAGACGAGCGCTCCGCAGTGTGCGTGACCGCCGCCCGCCGCGTCGGTGGTGTCGCCGCCGAGCCGCGACTCCGCGATGCTGCCGCCGGCCCAGTGCCGGTGCTTGGCGATAGTCTTGATGTCCTCGTAGGCGTTCGCGTTGAAGTGCGCGCCGCTCTGCCGCTGATACAGCCCGCCCTGCGCGACGTGGTAGAGATGCGGGATCACGCACGCGGTGATGAAGGCCTGACCGTAGTCGTTCCAGTCCACGCCCCATTGGTTCGAAGCGCCGTGCGCGAAGACCTCGAACTTCCGCGTCTGCGGATGCAGCCGCCACACGCACGCGTTGAGCTTGATGCGCTCGCTGTCGGGCGCGCCGGGTTTGCCGACATTTGAGAAAGTGAACACGCCTTGCGTGCCGTAGAGCCAGCCGTCGGGGCCCCAGTTGAACGAGTTCACCGTCTCGTGCATGTCCTGGTGCTCCCAGCCATCGAGCACGATCTCGGGCGAGGCGTCGGGCACGTCGTCGCCGTTTTTGTCGGGGATGAAGAGCAGGTTCGGCGGTGTGCCGACCCACACTCCGCCGAAGCCGACCTCGATGCCTGAGCCCATGTTGATCTTGTCGTAGAAGACTTTCGACGTGTCGAAGCGCCCGTCGCCATCCTGGTCCTCGAAGATCATGATGCGGTCGTTCCCCTCCGGCTTCCATTCCGGGTAGCTGTAGTTTTCCAGCACCCAGAGCCGCCCGCGATCGTCGATGGCGAAGGCGATCGGCTGATGCACGTCCGGCTCGCCCGCAAAGACCTGTGCGCGGAATCCGTCGGGCAGTTTCATCGCGCGCGCGGTTTCCTCCGGCTTCATGCCGTCGCCGGGCTGCACGAGGAAACCGGGTGGGTTGGGACTATCGGCGGCGAGTGCCGTGACGGTGAGGAGCGAGAAGAGCAGGGGACGCATGGCGGGCGGGAGTTTCACAGTCGGAACAACCCCGAGCCAAGCGCGGACTGCGCTGACATCATTTATGCGAAATCGGCCATGCGCTCCGCAAGAGCAGCCGTCCCGAAGGGACGATGGAAATTAGCCGGTGGCGTCAGCCACCGGAAAACGCCCGCCCTGCGGATGCGCCAGGACTGGGCGCGGGAAGTTCCGCCGTCCTTTCAGGGCGGATGTTCGCGGAGACGGGTTCCCCGGGTTGACACCCGGGGCTAATCTCCGGTGTCCCTCCGGGACACGGCCCCACCTCCGGCAACAAAGTTGCCGCCGCACTTGCATTCCCAAACGGAGTTTGGGAACGAGGAGGAAACGGTGCCCATACACGCAGCTTTCCTCCCCACTTTCGCGCTCCCTCTCGCAATCGTTCTGTCGGCTTGCACACCGCGTGCCCAACTGGAGCAGGCGGACCGCAGCTTGGGGGCTCTCGTTTCGGGCACCCCGATTCGCGCCAATCTTCCTTCCGAAGTCAGCATCCGCACTGGCGCTTTTTCCTCAAGGTTTCGCGGCGAGTCTGAGATCGTCGCGCTCAACGCGTTTTTCCGTTCGTCGCAAGTGGGTGACGACGATCCCGTAATGCTCCAACACAAGGGCGAACCCCAGAAGGTTGGAAAACTTACCCTCCGAGTCGCTCGTGCAGATGTGGACTACCCGCTCGCTCGCGCCGGCAATGGATCCACCCTCTGGATCCTACTTGTTCCCGACCGAAGTCATCCGAGCGCGTCGATGTTTTATTTCCGCGACGACGGTCGTTTCACGAAGCTCCTCCAGACGCATCAAGTTTCTCGATAACGTGCCCGCGAGTGTCGGTTGAGCTTCGCGCTTGCCGAACAACGCCGCCCCGTCTTACACCCGCGCTCCCTCTTCACACTCATACCCTAACTCCAACACACTCTCCTTATGTCTCGCAAAATTCGTTACGGAATGGTCGGCGGCGGCCGTGGCGCCTTCATCGGCGCGGTGCATCGCATCGCGGCGGCGATGGATCAGCAGATCGAGTTGGTCTGCGGCGCGTTCAGCTCCGATCCGGAAAAGTCGAAGGCGTCCGGCGGCGATCTCTTTCTGCCGGTCGATCGCTGTTACGGATCGTTCGCGGAGATGATCAAAGCCGAGACCGCGCTGCCGCTCGGTGAGCGGATGGATTTCATCTCGATCGTGACGCCGAACCACATGCACTTCCCGCCGGCGAAGATGGCGTTGGAGCACGGCTTTCACGTGCTGAGCGATAAGCCGGCGACGTTCGATCTCGCGGAGGCGAAGACCTTGCAGGCGCTCGTGAAGAAGAGTGGTCTGCTCTACGGCCTGACGCACAACTACACCGGCTACCCGCTCGTGAAGCAGGCGCGCGAGATGGTGGCCACGGGCAAGCTCGGGAAGATCCGGAAAGTCGTTGTCGAGTATCCGCAAGGATGGCTGGCGACGCGGATCGAAGCGTCCGGGCAGAAGCAGGCGAGCTGGCGCACGGACCCGAAGAAGAGCGGCGCGGCGGGTTGCATCGGCGACATCGGCACGCACGCGGAGAACCTCGCGGAGTACATCACCGGCTTGCAGATCAGCGAGCTGGCGGCGGACCTGACGGCGTTCGTGAAGGGCCGCAAGCTCGACGATGATGGGAACGTGCTGCTGCGCTTCAAGGGCGGCGCGAAGGGCGTGCTGCACTCGTCGCAGATTTCCGTGGGCGAGGAGAACAATCTCAACATCCGCGTGTATGGCGAACTGGGCGGCCTCGAGTGGCATCAGCGCGAGCCGAATACGATGCTCGTGAAGTGGGCCGATCAGCCGATGCAGGTCTATCGCACGGCGAATGGTTACCTCGGCAAAGCCGCGATCGCCGCCGGTCGCACGCCGCCCGCGCATCCGGAAGGCTACCTCGAAGCCTTCGCGAATGTTTACAAAAACTTCGCCGGGGCGATCCGCGCGCGGATCGAGAAGAAGAAGCTCGCGAAGGATGATCTCACGCTCGACTTCCCGAAGATCGAGGACGGCGTGCGCGGGATGGCGTTCATCGAGGCGGTCGTCGCGTCGTCAAAGAAGAACGCGGCTTGGACGAAGCTGGGCGTCTGATCGCGGCGACGCTCGGTTTTTAACCACCAAGACACAAAGACACCAAGGAACTGCGAGAGGCTGTCGGTTCCTTCCCTTTGTGCCTTGGTGTCTTGGTGGTTAAATCTACGGCAGTTCCTTCACCCGGATGCGGCGGTATTCCATCAAGCCGCGATCGCCTTCGAGGCCGATCGGGCCGGTCTCGGGGAGCTTGAGCGCTTCTTCGAGCACCTCGCCGTTGCACGTGGCGCGGGCGACGCCGCCTTTCACCACCACTTCGATTTCGTTCCAGTCCTGCGGCTTGTATTTCTTCAACTCTTTGTAAGGCCCGGCGAGCAGGTAGTCGCGGCATTGGAGCTGGGGTTTGCGGATGAAGATGCCGCTGTCGGCGTCCACCCCGGCGCGGAATTCGAGCCGCAGGATGAAATCCTTCGGGAACTCCTTCACCGTCCAGATTTGCTGCACCTTGCGCGGCGCGTCCTTCGGCGGGTTCACGGTGAAGACGCCATTCACCGCCGTGTAACGCTCGTCGTCCGACGCGGTCTTGCCGTCAAACGCCGGGCCGTCTTTGAAATGCCAGCCGGTGAGATCGCGGCCGTTGAAGATCAGCTCAAAGCCGGGCTCGGGCTTGAAGTCATCGGCGTGCGCGACGGCGGCGATAAAACAGAGAGTTAGAAGGGAGCGGGGATTCATGCGGTGAAAACTGCCGGGCGCACGGGTGCAGACGCAACTGCCAAATCGCGCCTCAATCGCCGAGCACGAGGCCGGCGATGCGCAGGGTGCCCTGGCCTTGGCCGCTCGGGAAATAGAGCCCGGCGTTTTGGAGTGCGTCGAGATCGAGGCGGCGATTGCCCTTCTGGTTCCCAGCGTAGGCGTTCAGCTCCATCTCGCGCAGGTCGAGTTGCACTTCCGTCTTACCACCGGGCGAAGTGACGATGTCGCTGAGCCAGCACTCGCCGTCGCCGCCGGCCTCTTCGCGTTCGGAAAAGACGATTTGGAATTTCGCGCCCGCGGTGGCTTCGAAGCTCACGCGGATCGCCTTCGCGCCGGCGAGCGGCTGGCCCGGTGGCGTCCACATCGCGTTCAAGCCCCAGCCGCGACCGCTGTCGTAATCGAGCTTCCACGCCGAGCCCTCGCGCGTCGCCGCGCCGCGACTGCCGGCTTTGTCATCGCCGGAAATCTGCGGTGTGGTGTCTGCGCCGGCGCACTCGACCGGCGTGGCGAGTCTGCCGTCGGGAAGGGTCGGAAGCGCGCGCGCATTCCACGCGAGGCCGTCGCGATCGGCGGGCGAGGGGAGCGCACTCGAGCGAGTGTCCGGCGTCGGCAGCGCTGCGTGTGTCTTCTGCACGGCGGCGATGAGTTCCTCGTAGGCCTGGTCCTGCGTGTCCACGAGGCCGTAGTTCGAGTTTTCGCCGTCGAAAGTGCGTCCGTGCTCCGGTTCGTCGGCCCATTGAAACCAGTGCGTGCCGACGAGGTAAGGCCGCGACATTAGCGCGGAGACGTAGCGCCCGTAGCGCTCCGCGCGATCGCTCTGTGTCGGCACCGTCACGTCCGCGCCGAGCGTGTTGCGATTGCCCGAGCGGTTCTCCGTCGCACGCCACGAAAACTCCGTGAGCAGGATCGGCTTCTGCACCATCGCATACATGCGGTCCCACCACGCGAGAGCAGCGATGCCTTCCTTCTCGTAGTGATTCACCGACACCACGTCGCAGTGCCGCGCGCACGCCGCAAAGACGGGCCCCGGCGCATTGCCCGCGAACCGGCTGCCGAGCACGAGATGATTCGGATCGTGCTTCCGCACCGCCGCGGCGCAGACGCTGAAGAATCGCTCCGCGACATGCCCCGCCCAGCGTTGCTTCACCCCATCGACGAGCTTTGTCTTCGCGCGAACCGTGCCGCCATCGGCGAGCGCTTCCCAAGTCGTCGCCGACGAGTCCCACTGGCGCGCGAAGCCCGCGAAATCGCCGTAAGCTTCGCGGAGAAAGCGGACGCCTTCCGCGCGGTTCGGGTCGCCCGACGGCAGCGCCAGCGTGAGGTCGAGCAAGCTGCGATGCGGATCTTCCGGCCAGCCGTGCTCGCCATACCAGGGCAGTTCGTTATCGAGAAACCAGCCGATGAGCCGCGCGTCGTCCTTGTGCGGAACGACGAACTCCGCGCACAGCGCATCCATCTTCGCCGCGTAACCGGGCGAAAAGACATTCACGAGCCGCTGCTTGATCCCATCCACCTCGGCGCCCAGCCACAAGTAGCGTGTGTGCAAGCCGGCCTTCGCATAGAGCGCTTCGTCGCACCACGAGCCCGCCGTGTTGAAACCCCATGACGTCATGCGCTCGACCGCGCTCGTGGCCCACGCTTCCGCGCCGCCCCGCACTTTCGCCCCGTCGTAAAACCGGCCCTGCCCGCCTCGTGCCTCCTCGCGCGGTATAACGGTGCAGATGCCCATCGAGTAAAACCGGCGCCCGTCCTGCTCGAAACACCACGAGCCTTGAGCGCCGCGACTCACGCGGATGAAATCGGCGCCGCTCGCGGGCGCGAGCAATAAGCCGAGGATGGTGACGATGGCAGCGAGGCCGAGATGGATCATGCCCGCGAAGCTGCACGCAGCGCGGCGTGCAGGGCAAGTGCTCCGCTTGCTCTACGATTGCAGCCGCAAAATCTGCGCGGCGGCGTAGGCCGCGCCGAAACCATTGTCGATGTTCACGACGGTGACGCCACTTCCGCAGGAGTTCAGCATCCCGAGCAGCGCGGCCACGCCGCCGAAACTCGCGCCGTAGCCGACGCTCGTGGGCACGGCGATCACCGGCTTGCTCACGAGGCCGGCGACGGCGCTGGGCAACGCGCCTTCCATGCCGGCGACGACGATCAAGACGGTGCAGGCTTCGAGCGCATCGCGCACGGCGAGCAGGCGGTGCAGGCCCGCGACGCCGATGTCCGTGAAGCGTTGCACGCTCCCGCCGAAGATCTCCAGCGTCACCGCCGCTTCGTCCGCCACGTGCAAGTCCGACGTGCCTGCGCACACGATCCCGACGCTGCCCGGCAGCTTCGGCCACGGCGCGCGCTCGACGGTGATGCACCGCGCGCGCTCGTGCCAGCGCGTGCTTGGAAACTCCGCGGCGAGCGCCTCGGCCTGCGCGCTGTTCGCGCGGCTCACGAGCAGCACGGGCTCGCGTTCGAGCAGCACACGGGCGATCGCGAGCGCTTCCGCCGGCGTCTTGCCGTGGCCGAAGACGACCTCCGGAAAACCGCAGCGGCGGCGGCGGTCGGTGTCCACGCGGGCGAAGCCGAGATCGATGAATCCTTGGTCGGGCATTTAGAAAGTGGGAAGCGGAACGGCACCGAGGCCGGCGCCGCCGGGTGGATGTAGCACGCCGGTTTCCCAGCGCCAGCCGGTGCATGGGTCGTCTGCGAGCAGCCACGCGCCGTCGAGGTCGGCGAAGTCGGCGATCTGCGCGGCGACGCAGCCGGCGGCGATGAGCACGCTCGTTTCCAACATGCAGCCGACCATCGTGCACAGGCCGAGTTCGCGCGCGTGCAGCAGCATCCGCAGCGCGGGCGTGAGGCCACCGCATTTCACGAGCTTGACGTTGATGCCATCGAAGTGCGGCCACAGCGCGAGCAGGTCGTCCTCCACCACACAGCTCTCGTCCGCGAAGATGGGCAGCGCGCAACTACCGCGCGTGAGCTTGTGCAGCGAGTCGGGCGGGAGCGGCTGCTCGATGAAAAGCGCCTGCTGCGCGCTCAGCGCGAGGCTCAGCGCGGCGAGGTCACGCGCCTTCCACGCGCAGTTCGCGTCCACGGCCACTTCGGCGCCCACTTCGCTGCGGACGCGTTGCACCGGCGCGAGGTCGGCGTGCGCGTCGCTCTTGATCTTGATGCGTGGATAACCGCGCAGCGCGGCGAGCTTCGCGTCGAACTCCTCCGGCGTGCTCAGCCCGACCGTTGCGAAGCTCGTCACCGGCTCCGCCGCTCGGCCGAGCGCCAGCTCGCACACGCTCACGCCTTCCCTCCGCGCGAGCCAATCCCACAGCGCAAGATCGAGCGCGCACTGTGCCGCGCGTGATGGCCCAAGGAGCGGCCACGCTTCGCGCCAGGCGAGTTCGATGTCATGCACTGTGCGGATGTTGCGATCGCGCAGCCAGTCGGCGAGGGCGCACAGCCTTGCGGACACGTCCGCGGCGCTCTCGTGGTAGAAGGGGTTCGGCGACGCCTCGCCCCAGCCCGCGACGCCGTCGCGTTCGACGCGCAGCAGCACATTCGCGAAGGGCGCGGCGCGCTGGCGGGCGATGCGGAAGCTGCCGCGCGGATGGAGTTCGACGACGCGAGTTTGGATTTCCACACACGCGATTTGTCTGAAAAGCTCCGCGGCGTGAAGCACACAAAGCCTCTCGTCATTGGCCGCTCCGTGGAGGGGCGCCCGATCGAAGTCCGCGCGAAGCGGGAGCGCGGCGGCACGCTCATCATCGGCGGCTTTCACGGCGACGAGCCGGCCACCATCGAGATCGTGCGCCGCTTCCCGCCCGACGTCCCGGGTGTCGCACTGCTGCCACTGCTCAATCCCGACGGCGCCAGACGCGGCACGCGCTACAACGCCCACGGCGTGGATCTCAACCGCAACTTCGAGTTCAACTGGCATGAGGAGAGCGTCGAACCGCCCGGCCCGCATCCGTGGAGCGAGCCGGAGTCGAGAGCGCTCGCCGAATTCATCCTCGCACGCCGCCCTGCGAAGATCGTCGCGCTCCACTGGGCGCTCGGCGAGATCGACGCTGACGGCGCGCAATCGACCGCGCTCGCCGAGGCGATGTGGGCCGCGCTTTCCGAAAGCCAGCGCGTGCCGTATCGGCTGCGCGTCACCGAACCCGGTCGCGGCCAGCGTCGGCTCGAGCAGACCTACGTCGAGTGTCCCGGCTCGATGGGCCAGTGGGCCGGCTACGCGATCAAGTATCCCGACGGCACGCAGCCCGCGATCATCACGCTGGAACTGCCCTACGATCCCGCCATGCCCCGGCCCGACGAGTTGCCTGCGGATCATTGGCAGATCGTGCAGCGGCGTTGGCGGGAAGACTCGGCGGGATATCTCGCTGGCGTGCGGCCCGGTGTGGAGAAAATGCTTCACGCTGCGTGCCGGCACGAACATTGATCGGGCATGGTTCAAGTCGATGTCATCTATCAGGGCGATCTCCACACGCAGGCCACGCACGGCCCGTCCGGCGCCACGCTCATCACCGACGCACCCGTGGACAACTGCGGCAAAGGCGAGCTCTTCTCCCCGACCGATCTCGTCGGCACCGCGCTCGGCACGTGCGTGCTTACGATCCTCGGCATCTACGCGCAGAAGAACGGTCTCGACGTGCGCGGCGCGACCGCCCGCGTGCAAAAGGAAATGAGCGCCGTCCCCGTGCGGCGCATCGCCAAGCTCACGACCGAAATGCGCATCCCGCTTCCCGCCGACACGCCGCACCGCGGTGCGATCGAGCGTGCGATCCTGAGCTGCCCCGTCCACGCGAGCCTGCATCAGGAGATGGAGAAGCCGATTGTTTTCGAGTGGGTGGGCCAACATCCCTTCTAATGAAACCATTGTCCTAATGAGCTTTGCATGGGTTTCGTGGGAGCCTCCGGAGTTATCGCCCGAAGCTGAATTGCAACTTGCGCATGTGATGAGCGCCATTGGGAAGGTGCCGTTCATCAAGCGGTTTTGGGGACTTAACCCACGCGAATTGCCGCCAAGCGAGGAATCGTTTTTCGAGCGGCACGCTGCTGGACTGATTTACCTTGGACTCATCCTCGCGGGATTTGTGTTCCTCGACTGGAACGGTCCCGCTCCTCCAAAAGGCTCCGGCAGCGAACCGCTAATGATATTTGTCGCGGTCGGGTGGCTTGGAGCCATTATCTTCTATGGCAGTATGCTCGTTGCTGCGAGTCGATACGCGACATGGCTTGGCAACATCGAACGCAAATACTGCGTTCCGCGGCACCAAACCCCGCCTCCTAAAGATGAGGCGGGTGACGACAATGCATATTACGCGACCGTGGCGCGAGAGATCGAGCATGGACATCTCGACAAAGTTATCTGGACACGCGCCGTGGCGAATTCAGCCGGCGACGACAATTTGGCAAAGAGTCTCTACATCCGGTATCGAGCTCAAGCCCTCCAAGAGGCTCATTTGCAACAAGCACGCTCGAAGCACGAGACGCAAGTGCTGGCGCGCGAACGCGAAGAGCGGCAACAAAAGGAGGCCGCAGCACGCAAGCGAGACGAGGAGAGCCAAGAGGGCTGCGTCGTCGCGTTTCTCGTGTGTATTGGGCTCGTTTTCTTCGTCGCGATTATGTTCAACATAAGCGAGAGCACTTCGCAGCCATCGGGAGCGATGGCACGGCGCTCACCCAAGCCGCCTTCGACTCCATCCTTTTCCGAACGCAAGGCTATGCTAGCTCGCAGGTTCACCGAGCTGGATGCCGAGTATCGCGTGCTTTTGGCACGTCGCGCCAACCTCAATCTAAACGATCCTGAACGGATCGCGGCTTTCAATCGTGACGCCACAAAATACACCCGTCGCGCACAAGAAGCTCGTGATGAGAAGGCGCGACTCGAGCAATGATCAAACCACAAACCACGTGCGGCATCCGCCACACTCCACAGTTCCCAATGCTGACTCGCCGCCACTTCCTCCAAACCGTCGCCCTTACCGCCGCAGCCACGCGCAGCCCTGCCGCCGAGGGCTTCAAGCTCCGCTACATCCTCAGCTCGTCGATGTATGGCACGATGAAGCTGGACGAGATCCTGCCCGAGGTGGCGAAGACGGGTGCGACACATCTGGATATTTGGCCGTTGAAGCACGGCGATCAGCGCGAGCAGGCGAAGGAGATGGGGGATGAGGCGTTCAGCGCGCTGCTGGCGAAGCACGGTGTGAAACTCGGCTGCTCGACTCGCTACGATCTCGGGCCGCTGCGGCTGGCGGGGGAGATGAAGTGGGCGGGGCAGTTTGGCTGCAAGACGTTCGTCTGCGGCGGGCACGGGCCGAAGGGATTGAAGGGCGATGATCTACGCGCGGCGGTGCGAAAATTTGCCGAAGAGATGAAGCCGCACTGCGCGCTCGCCGACAATATCGGTGCAAAGATCGCGATCGAGAACCACGGCAACGGGCTGATGGAATCGCCGGACAGCATCCGGTGGTTGGTCGAGTTCGCGCCGTCGCCCGCGCTGGGGATCGCCCTCGCGCCTTACCACCTGCCGCAGGATGAGCCCGAACTCGCCGCGCTCATTCGCGAGTGCGGCGAGCGGCTGTTTGTCTTCTACGCGTGGCAGCACGGTAAGGGCTGCACGAAAGTCCAGCCGAAGGAGGATGAGCTGATGCAGATGCCGGGGCGGGGGACGCTCGATTTCGGCCCGCTCGTCGCTGCGTTGCGCGAGATCGATTTCAAGGGCTGGACGAGCATCTTCATGCACCCGACGCCGCGCGGCATCCCGATCGTCGAAGGCGGCGCCACGGCGGTGACGAGCGAGATCAACCGGGCGCGAGCTTACCTGGACGGGAAGCTGTGATTTGAACCGCCGAGGCGCGGAGAGGAGAAATTCTCTGTGCTCTCTGCGTCTCTGCGGTTCTTATCCGCGCATGTCCCAGCCCAAAGTCCTCATCATCATCGGCGACGCGACCGAGACGGTCGATACGCTCTATCCTTACTACCGCCTCATCGAAGGCGGCTACCGGCCCGTCGTCGCGGCGCCTGAGAAGCGGCGCTACCAAATGGTCATGCACGAGGTGAAGCCCGGCTGGACGATCACGAAGGAGTGGGAGGGCTACACGATCGAGGCCGAGATCGCCTTCGCGGACCTCGTGCCGGAGGAATACGCGGGCATCTTTTTCAGCGGCGGCCGCGCGCCGGAATACATCCGTGAGGACGAAGCGCTGCTGCGGGCGACGCGCTACTTCTTCGAGAAGAATCTGCCCATCGCGAGCGTGTGTCACGGTGTGGAGATCCCGGCGCGCGCCGACTGCGTGCGCGGGCGGCGCATGGCGACGGTGGCGAAGTGCAAGTTCGACCTAGAAATCTGCGGTGGCATCTACGTGAACGAGCCATGCGTGGTGGACGGCAATCTCGTGAGCGGTCGCACCTTCCACGACAACGGGCACTACTTTGGCGCGTTCATGAAGCTGCTCGACGCGAACCGGGGGTAGGCGTGAGGTAGGGATGGCTGTCCTCAGCCGTCCGCGGCGGACCGCTGAGACAGCGGTCCCTACCTGAACGGCAAAGAACACGCCGCCGAAATGGTTAAGTTCGGCATCTCCCGATGCCTTTCCGCGTTTCGCTTTTCCTGCTCCTGACTGCCGTCGCTGCGCGCGCGCTCGACCGCGAGGTGACATTCGAGCGCGACGTGCGCCCGATCTTGAAGGCGCACTGCACGCACTGCCACGGCGAGGAGGAGAAGCCGAAGGGAGGGGTCGATCTGCGGCTGCGGCGCTTCATGGACAAGCCGCTCGAAGGCGGCGGTCACGTGCTCGTGCCGGGCAAGCCGGGCGAGAGCGAGATGGTGCAGCTCATCCGCGAAGGCGAGATGCCGAAGAAGGGCAAGAAGCTCACGGCTGAGCAGATCGCGGTGATCGAGAAGTGGATCGCGCAGGGCGCGAAGGTGACCAAGCCCGAGCCGGAGACGCTCGCGCTGGGGATGTTCATCACGGACGAGGATCGCGAGTGGTGGGCCTTCAAGCCAATCGCGCGCCCGGCGGTGCCGCAGACCGGCTCCGACCGGGTGCGTTCGCCGATCGACGCCTTCGTGCTCGCGAAGTTGCGCGAGCAGAAGCTCGACTTCGCGCCCGAGGCGGAAAAGCGCGCGCTGATCCGCCGCGTGACGCTCGATTTGACCGGCCTGCCGCCGACGCCAACGGAAGTGGATGGCTTCGTCGCCGACACCGCGCCGGATGCTTACGAAAAGCTCGTCGATCGGCTGCTCGCGTCGCCCGCGTATGGCGAGCGCTGGGCGCGGCACTGGCTCGACGTGGCGGGCTACGCGGACTCGAACGGTTTCATGGAAGTCGATTCGCCGCGGCTGCACGCGTGGCGGTATCGCGATTACGTCATCCGCGCGTTCAACGACGACAAGCCGTGGAGCGGCTTCATCGCCGAGCAACTCGCGGGCGACGAACTCGCAGGCGCCACGCACGCCGACACGCAGCAAGTCATGCTCGATCCGCACAAGCGCGACCAGCTCGTGGCCACCGCCTTCCTCCGCCTCGGCCCCGACGGCACCGACGACGGCGCGCCCGACACGAAGCTCGCGCGCAACCAGGCGATCGCGGAGGAAATCCGGATCGTCAGCTCGTCGCTGCTCGGCCTCACCGTCGCCTGCGCGCAGTGCCACGATCACCGTTACGACCCGATCTCGCAGGCCGACTACTACCGCTTCCGCGCGATCTTCGACCCGGCCTACGACTGGCAGAAGTGGCGCAACCCTTCGCAACGCCTCTACTCGCTCTACACGCCCGAGGAGCGCGCGAAGGCCGACGCGATCGAGAAGCAGATAGGCGACATCAACCGGGAGGCACAGGCGATGAGCAAAAAGTTCCTCGACGAGATCTTCGAGAAGGAAGTGGTGAAGCTCCCGGAGGCCGAGCGCGAGCCCTACCGCGCCGCACGCGCGACGGCAGAGAAGGACCGCACGCCCGAGCAAAAGGCGCTCCTCAAAAAATACCCGTCGGCCCTCGCGCTCTACTCCCTCGATCTCTACGACAAGGACGCGCAGAAGAAGGTGCTCGATAAGATCGCCGAAGGGACAAAGCTGCGCGCGACCAAGCCGCCGGAGGGCATGGTGATGGCGCTCACGGAAGTGAAAGGCGTGGTGCCCGGCACGCGGGTGATGAATCGCGGCGACCACGATCAGCCGAAGCAGTTCGTCGAGCCCGGCGAACTGAGTGTGATCGAGCGCGCGCCGCTCGCGCCGAAGCCGACGGACACGGGTTCGACCGGTCGGCGGCTCGCCTACGCGCGCTGGCTCACGAGCGGCCAGCATCCGCTCGTCGCGCGCGTGCTCGTGAATCGTTTCTGGCTGCACCACTTCGGCCGCGGCCTCGTGAACACGCCCGGCGACTTCGGCGCGCTCGGTGAAGCGCCCACGCATCCGGAGTTGCTCGACTGGCTCGCGAGCGACTTCATGCAGGGCGGCTGGAAGCTCAAGCGGCTGCAGCGGCTGATGGTCACGAGCACGACGTATCGGCAGTCTTCGCTGAGCGATGCGTCGTCGAAAGCCGACCCGGACAACAAGCTCTACGGTCGTTTCAAAATGCAGCGTCTCGACGCCGAAGCGCTGCGCGACACGATGCTCGCCGCCGCGGGCACGCTGAACCGCGCGGCCTTCGGCCCACCGATCGGGATCGCGCGCGATCTTTCGGGCCGCATCGTCGTCGGGCAGGAGGAACTCAACGCCAATCGCGACATCGTGAAAGTGAAGAGCCTCGGGAAGGATGACTTCCGCCGCTCGATCTACGTGCAAGTCCGCCGCAAGCAGCCGCTCACCGTGCTCGAGGCGTTCGATGCGCCGGTGATGACCCCGAACTGCGAGCTGCGCAGCAGCTCCACCGTCGCGCCGCAGTCGCTCCTGCTGATGAACGACACCTTCGTCCTCGATACCGCGCGCGCCTTCGCCACGCGGCTGCGCGGCGAAAGCCAGGGCGATGCGCGCGGGCAGATCGTGAATGCGTGGCGCATTCTCTTCGGGCGCTCGCCGCAGGAACCCGACATGCAGCGCGCGCTCGCTTACATCGCCGAGCAGACCGAAGCGGTGCGCAACTATCACCACGGCATCCAGCACGCGAAGGACGCGCCCGCGCCCGACCCGCACCTCGATGCGCTCGCCAGCTACTGCCAGGTTCTCTTCAGCTCGAACCGCTTCCTGTATGTCGAGTGAATGCCGCAATGGAGCGCCGGCGTCCCGCCGGCCATCTAATGTCGGCGAAGCCGCAAACTCAGAAAGATGGCGCTTCGCGCGACCGGTTGTGGCCGGCGGGACGCCAGCGCTCCATTTGAACCAATGAACCATCCGCATCTCTGCTCCCGCCGCCACTTCCTGCACGCTGGCGGTTTCGGTCTAGGCACGCTCGCGCTGGCGGAGCTTCTTCGCGGCGATGGCCTGCTCGCCGCGCCGGTGAAGCCGCACGCGCCCGGCGAGTCTCCGCGTTTCGATCTCGTGCCGAAAGCGCCGCACTTTGCACCGAAAGCGAAGGCGATGATCTCGCTCTTCATGATGGGCGGGCCGTCGCAGATGGATCTCTTCGATCCGAAGCCGATGCTCCAGAAATACGACGGGCAGAAGTTTCCGGGTGAGATCAAATACGACAACCTCGCGCAGGCGTCGTCGAAGGTGTTCGGCTCGCCGTGGAAGTTCGCGCCGCGCGGGCAGTGCGGCATGGAGCTGAGCGAGCTGCTGCCAAACCTCGCCGAGGTGGCCGACGACATCACGCTCATCCGCTCAATGCACTCGGGCGTGAACAACCACGGCCAGGGCCTCTACGCGCTGCTCAATGGCCGCGTCACACCGGGCCGTCCGACGATCGGTTCGTGGCTCACCTACGGCCTTGGCAGCGAGACGCAGGAGCTGCCGGCCTACATGGTCCTCGCGCATCCCGGCGGACTGCCGACTTTCCAAGGTGAGCACTTCACCAACGGCTGGCTGCCCGCGCTTTACCAAGGCACACTCATCCGCCCGGCTGAGCCGCGCATCCTCAACCTCGACCCGCCCGCGCACCTCGCCGGGCGTCCGCAGGACCGCCAGCTCGATCTGCTCAAGTCGATCAACGAGCAGCATCTCGCCGAGCATCCGGGCGAACTCGACCTACAGGCGCGCATCTCCAGCTACGAGCTCGCTGCGAAGATGCAGACCGCCGCGAAGGAGGCGCTCGATATTTCCAACGAGCCCGACCACATCAAGAAGCTCTACGGTGTCGATGACCCGAAGACGCGCGACTACGCGACGCGCTGCATCATCGCGCGGCGGCTCGTCGAGCGCGGCGTGCGCTTCGTGCAGGTGCTGAACTCCGGCCAATCGTGGGATCAGCACGGCTCGCTCATCAGCGCGCTGCCGGCGAATTGCATCGCCACCGATCGTCCGAGCGCGGCGCTCATCATCGACCTCAAGCAGCGCGGATTGCTCGACTCCACCGTCGTTCACTGGGGCGGCGAGATGGGGCGCTTGCCGGTGCTGCAAAACGACGCCGGGCGCGACAAGTGGGGCCGCGATCACAACACCTACGGCTTCTCGCAATGGGTCGCCGGCGGGGGCTTCAAGCGCGGCTGTGTGTATGGCGAGACCGACGAGTTCAGCCATCACGCCGTGAAGGACATCGTCCACCACTACGACTGGCACGCGACGCTGCTGCACTGCTTCGGCCTTGATCACAAGCGGCTCACCTACAAACGCAACGGCACCGCTGCGTCGCTCACTGACGGGCAGGAAGCGCGCGTGGTGAAGGAAATCCTCGCTTAGGCCGAAGGGCGCGCGGGTTTGGAAGCGCAAAGGCGCGAAGGGCGCAGAGGGGCGCAAAATTTGGCGGCTTGGGCGCGCTCGAAGTATTCGAGACCCACGGATTTTTACTCTGCGATTCCTTTGCGCTCTTTGCGCCTTTGCGTTTTCCGATGCGCTGACTGAATCGCTCAGCTATGACCGCGCAAGGCCGCGAGCACGCGCTCGGCGTTGCGTCGCCACGTGTGACAAGCCTCGATCTTTGCGCGAGCTGCTGAGCCGAGTCGGGAACGGAGTTCGGGCTGAGTCGCGAGTTGCGTCAGCTTCGTGCCGAGTTCATCGGCGCTCTCGGGATTGAAGAGCGCTGCGTCGGCATCTTCGATCACCACGTCCGCGATGGCTTCGGTGCGCGGGGCGAGCACGGCGCGGGCGCGGGCCATCGCCTCGAAGAGTTTGATCGGGGAGCGGAACTCGTTGCTGTGCGGGACGACGGCGATGTCCATCGCGTCGAGCCACGCGGGCACTTCGTCGTGCGGCACGGGGCCGGGCCAGATGAGGCGGTCGGCGATGCCGAGCTGTGCGGCTCGCGCGGTGAGTGCGTCGCGCAGCGGGCCGTCGCCGACGAGCATAAGGCGGAGCGCGGGGTGCTCGCGCGCGACCTTGGCAAACTCATCGATGAGCCGATCGAGCCGGTGCCATTCGACGAACCAGCCGATGAAGCCGGCGACGATCTCGTCCTGCAGGCCGAGGCGCACGCGGATTTCATAGCGACGTGAGGGCGCGGCGAGGAAGGACGCGCTGACAGCGTTCGGGACGACGTGAATCTTTGCTTCGTCGATCCCGAGCGCGGCGATGCGGCGCTTGAGGTGAGGGGAGACGGTGACGATCGCGGCGGCGCGGGCGAAGGAGCGCCGGTCTGCGCGGCGCGCGAGCGGGAGCAGCCACGGCGTCGAGCGGATGCGTTCGTCGCCGGCGAGTTCATTCACTTCGACGACGACGGGGATACCGCCGCCGGCGCTTGTCGCGGCGTCGAGGAAGAAGGCGTGGCGCTCGTAGATGAGGTCGCACTTTTCGCGCGCGAGCCGCGCGCGGATGCGGCGGCGGGCGAGGAGATTGTAGGCGATCTCCATTAGCTCGAAGACGAAGCCCGGCGCGTGCGCAGCGAGCCAGCCGAGAACGCCGCGGCGCTTCGCGGCGAAGGGATTCTTCCCCGCGCTGCGGCGCGGGTCCGCGCCGGTGGGGCTGATGAATTCAACCTCATGGCCGAGCTCCTCGAATGCGGTCGCGATGCCGGCGATGTGGACGCCTTCCGCTCCGGTGCCCTGCGTGCGGAAGTGGTAGAGGATCTTCATGCGCCCGCGACGCTGAGCACGCGGTGGTAGGCGTCGGCGGCGCGCTGCCACGTGAATTGCTCGGCGTGCGCGCGGATGCGAGCGGAGTCGGGCAGTTCGCTCAAGACTCCGCTGAGCGCGCCGACGAGCGCGTCGAGATCGCGCGGCGGGACGAGCCGACCGAGGTGCGGCGCGTTGTGGACTTCCGAGATGCCGCCGACGTTGCTGGCGATGACGGGGCGGCCGGTGGCGAAGGCTTCGAGGATGACGTTGGGCACGCCTTCGTTGTCGCTCGGCAGGCAGAGCACGTCGGCGGCTTGCATGAATTTCGCGACCATTGGCGCCTCGAGCCGCCCGGCGAACATCACGCATTCGTCCATGCCGCCGCGGCTGACTTGGAAGGTGATCTCGCCTTCGAGTTCACCGCCGCCGACGAAGATGAGCAGGACGTTTGCGAAGGCGGGGTCTTCGCGCAGCTTCGCGACGGCTTGCACGAGCAGTGTCGGGTTCTTGATGGCGACGAGATTGCCGACGAAGAGCACGATGCGGGAATCGAGCGGCAGGCGCAGTTCGCGGCGGATGGCGAGGTGCTCGGTGGGATGGAACAGGGCGAGGTTGATGCCGTTGTAAATCGGGTGCAGGCGGTCGCGTGGGATGCCGGCGTCGCCGAGCAGGCGGGCGAGTTCGGCGCTGCGGGTGATGATGCCGGACGCGGCGGGCATCAGCGAAGTGATGATCTCCCGCCGCTGCGGGATGCGCAGGTATTGATGCACATCCGAGCCCTGGGCGATGGCGACGAAGGGGAAACCCATCTCGCGAGCGAGCAGCGCGACGGCGCAGGCATCGGGATAGATCCACGAGACGAGCGCGGCTTGAAACCCGCCGTGAAATTGTGCGACGAGGGGCCGCAGCGCGCGGGCCATGAGGCGGTGGTTCAGCTTGTGGCCGAGCTTCGGCACGTAGAGCGAGGGCACGTAGCGCGGCGCGAGCACGGCGTCCTCGTCGCGCGGACGGCAGGGCTTTCCGCAAAACGGCAGCGTGGGGCGGACGGCAAGCGTGGCGATCTCCCAGCGCTCCGTGAGGTGGCGGAGGACGGTCGCGTTATCGAGGCCGCGATAGGGTTCGCTGGCGTCGGGGAAGAGATTGGAGATGAAGAGCAGGCGCGGTTTGGGCATCGCAGCGCGGGTGGTGTAGCGGACCGGGCGGCTGCGGCACAAGCAGTCCGCGTTACTTCGGTGCGGGTTCCGCGAGCGCTGCGACGATCGCCTTTTCCAGTGCGCGGTATCCATCCTCGCCCTCGAAGTAGGCGCCGCCGCCGTGGATGTGGCGGATGGCGCCGTCGCGCCCGAGCAGGAAGGTGACGGAGGTCCAGCCGCGATCGGTCTTGTCGAGCCACCACGCGCGGAGCGTGCGCCAGTCGGGATCGACGGCGACCGGGAAGTCGAAGCCGAGGCGCTTCGCCTGCGCGGCGACGTGTGCGGTGGTCAGCGGCGTGGTGGCCTTGTGGTGATACGCGCCGATGACGACGAGGTCGCGATACTTCGTGGTGAAAGTCTTGAGCGCATCGGCGCTGGCGGCGCAATACGGGCAGTCCGGCGCGGTCCACCAGCGGATGAGAACGACCTTTCCGCGCAAACCGGCGAGCGTGAGCGGCTCGGAATTTTGCCAGTCGGTGAGCGTCCATTCGGGCGGTTTCGTCCCGAGCAGTTCGCGGCCGGCCTCGGCTGTTGCGGCGAATCGCGAGCCAAGCTCTGGATGCGGACCCGCGAGGGCGGAGAAGACGAGCGCGAGGATGCACAGGAGGCAGCGCATGGCAGTCCCTCCGCTCGCAACGCTCGACGCTCAACTCCTTTCCTTGCCAGCGCGGGTCAGCGGCGCATCATCCGCGGCCCACATGAAAATCATCGATCGCTACGTCGGACGGCAGGTGCTTACCTCGACGCTCTTCGCCGTGGCCGTGCTGTCGGTGGTCCTGGTGCTCGGCAACGTCTTCAAGAAGCTGCTGGACCTGCTCGTGAACCACGATGTGCCGATCGACCTGATCCTCAGCTTCATCGCCTACATCCTGCCGTTCTCGCTCACGTTCACCATCCCGTGGGGTTTTCTCACGGCGGTGCTGCTGGTCTTCGGGAAGCTGTCCGCGGAGAACGAACTGATCGCGTTGCGCTCGAATGGCGTGAGTGTGCCGCGGGCGACGGTGCCGGTCTTTGTCCTATCGCTGGTCGCGGTCGGGCTGTGCTTGTGGATCAATGTCGATGTGGCGCCGCGCGCGCAGAAGCGGATGCAGGATGCGTTCTTCAACATCGCCACGTCGAACCCGCTCGCGCTGTTTTCGAGCGACAAGGTGATCGACGAATTTCCAGGGCGGAAAATCTACGTGGGGCGCAGCGAGGGAAAGGCGCTCTACAATCTGCTCGTCTATGAGCTGAACGAGGATCTCGTGCCGAAGAGCATCATGCACGCGCACCGCGGCGAACTCGTGACGGATCGCGAATCGAAGCAGGTGCTGATGAAGCTCTACGACGCGCGCTTCGAGCAGCGCGACGACGAGGCGCCGGACGACCTGACGAAGATCAAGCAGGGGATCCTCATGAAGGAGACCGTGATGGCGATCCCGCTCCAGCAGCTCTACGAGAAGAACAAAAAGAAGCGCGGCCCGAGCGCGATGACGATCGCCGAACTGCTGAAGGATCCCAAGGTCGCGGACTCCTCAGCCGCGAAGACGGAAGTGAGCAAGCGCTTCTCGACCGCGCTCGCGTCGTTCGCGTTCGCGCTCTTCGCCGTGCCGCTGGCGATCACGGCGCATCGCCGCGAGACGTCGATCGGCTTCATGCTCAGCCTCGGGATCGCGTTCGTGTATTTCTTCCTCGTCATCGTGATCGACACGCTGAAGACGAAGCCGCACCTGCATCCCGAGCTGCTGATCTATGCGCCGAACGTGCTCTTCATCGGGCTCGGTGCGTGGCTCTTCTACCGGCTGAGCCGGAGGTAGCGGCTACTCGAAATCGTAAACGACGACGCGCTGCCAGAGGTGTTTGCAGTTCGCGAGGAAATCGAGGTGCAGTGGGTGAATCTGGTAGGCGTCCTGGTCGGCCTTCGACTCGAACACGAGGTTCAGCGCGACCTGGTAGCTTTGATCCACCACGTCCTTGCGCTCGCTCGTGGCCATGCGGCCGCAGTGGTAGTGGCGGGTGAGCGGGATGGGCCGCAGATACTTCTCGGCGCCGGCGACGAGTTGGTCGGGCGCGGTCGGGTTAGCAGGGTCGGTCCAAAAAATGACGATATGGGAAAACATGGTGGCGGGTAGTGATGGAACTAATCGGGCGGTTCTGCTAACCGAACCGCCCTCACCTCGACAACAACTTCCTTCCAACCATGCCCGCCACCAAATACCGCTTCTGCTTCGGCCCCTGGAACATCAGCCCCGGCCAGGATCCCTACGGCCCACCCACGCGCGTCGATCGCGATTTCGACTGGAAGCTCGCGCAGCTCAAGAAACACGGCTTCGAGGCGATGATGTTTCACGACGACGACGCCGTGCCGGACATCGACAGCAAATCGTGGCCGCAGATTCAAAAGGAAGCGAAGGCGCTGAAGAAGCGGCTCGATGGCGAAGGCATCGCGATCGAAATGGTCGCGCCGCGGCTGTGGTTCGCGCCGGAGACGATCGACGGCGGTTACACGAGCAACGACCCAAAACACCGCCGCTACGCCATCGAGCGCAGCAAGCAGAGCATCGACATCGCGAACATCCTCGGCACCGACCTGCTCGTGCTCTGGCTCGCTCGCGAGGGCACTTACATCCGCGAGGCGAAGAATGGGCGGCGCGCCATCGACCAGCTCGTCGAGGCGTTCGACGCGATGCTCGCGCACGACAAGAAGATCCGCCTCGCGATCGAGCCGAAGCCGAACGAGCCGATGGATCACGCCTATCTGCCGACCATCGGCCACGCGCTCGCCGCCGCCCACCTCACTCGCGACCCAAAGCGCGTGGGCTGTGTGATCGAGAGCGCGCACGCCATTCTCGCCGGGCTCGATCCGGCAGACGAAATCGATTTTGCCTGCGCCTTCGGCAAACTCTGGAGCCTCCACCTCAACGACCAGAACGGCCTCAAATACGACCAGGACCGCCCGTTCGGCTGCACGAACCTGCGCAGCGCCTTCGACCAGGTCCGCGCCGTCGAACGGAACGGCTACGGCAAGCGCGCCGGCGAGTTCGTCTGCTTCGACGTGCATCCCTTCCGCACCACGAAGGAAGAGCACTGGATGGCGCACCTCACGAACAGCCGCCAGACCTTCCTCCGCCTCGTCGAGAAAGCGCGCAGCTTCGACGAGAAGACCGCCGCCGCGTTGATCAAGGACCGCGACTACCAGGCGCTCGACCAGCTCGTGATCGAGCATCTGCTCGGCTGATTCTCGCGCGGGTCATCAGGGGTTCGTGCCGTCGATATTTCGAACGCCGCTACACGCGCAGGAGAGCCGCGAGCAGCGCGTAAGCAAGCATCCCCGACCGCCTGCACCTCGGCCTGCGTCGGCGAATCGCTGATCCGTCAGACTCGGCGGCGCGACCCCGCTTGGATTGAGCGCGGTGCCGCCGATGGCCGTGTTGAAGGTGACCCTGTGTTCCCGGCCAAATTGAGCCACGACCAGCCATTCAGACACTCTTCGCCCTCAGCGCATCCCGCTGCAAAAAGACTTTCTGCAGACGACACAAGGTCATCAGGCAGACGCCAGCCACCGATCGTGCAGATGCCACAGCCCACTGGAGCATCTGCCACACCTCGTTCATGCACCTGCCCCCTTGCGGCAAGGCAACTGGCCAACGGCCATCACGCAGACGCCAGACTACGCTCTGCCGACGCTCTGAGACGAATCCCGCGGGAAGTCACGGCGTTCCGACAACAACGGAGGAAGACTCAGATGCTGGCTCAACCCGTCCGAGCCCCGCCCATATTCCCCTTCCTTCCTTCACCCGTTTCCCTCACTTTGCGCGGCGGTCACCTCCCACAAATCTCCCCAACCATGCATCACGGATCTGTTCCTCCAGAAATCTCCGCCGGTCATCGAAGGCACACCCGCGCAAAGTTCACCGATCATCTCCCCATCAGCTAGGGCTGCGCCCGGAAGGCGACCCGTAATACTACCTCGAGCCGCTTCGCGAATTCCTCAGCCAGCAGCCCAGCGTGCGCGCCGCCTGGATCTTCGCGCAGAGGCTGGAGAAGCCGCTGCCCGAGGGCCATTACGCCTGTGACCTCAGCCTCCTCATGGAGGACCCGGAAGACCGAAGCCTGATGGAGAAAGTCGGAACCATGGTCAAGGTGGCCTGCCCCCGGTTTTTGATCCACTCGCTATGAGAGTTTTTCGTTGGTTTCGGGGTTTGGGTTGGTGGTGATTTGGTCGGTGGAAGGAGCGCAGCCTTGCGGCCGC
>VFJQ01000161.1 GCA_009885995.1 Verrucomicrobiota bacterium | reverse complement strand
CTCCACCACCCATCCGGGCGCTTGCGCCTTGATTCGAGCCCACGCCTTTCCCTTCCACCAACGCCCGGTGACGTGAATGTTGTGCATGGCCAGCAGGCTTCGGCCCATCGCCGCCAGTCGCTGCCGCTCACGCACCAGTTGCTGGCGCTGCCGGCTCATGGCCCGTTCGCGTTCCTCCTCCTCGGTGGGCACACGCACAATGCTGAACGCCTTCTTATTGCCCCGCACGTAGCGGTCCAGTCGCTGGCACAAGGCCAGCGCATCGAGCCGGTCGTTTTTGACTCCCTTGCCCCGGTCGTCCCAATCCTGGGGCTGCACGACGAAGTTGGTCACGCCCATCGCTGCAAACCGTCGATGCAAATGATACCCAAACGGCCCCGCCTCGTAACAAGTGAAGACCTGCCCGGCCAGCTTCTGCTGCCGGGCGACAAAGAGCAGCAGCTCCTCAAAGGTCATCTTCTGGACCGGTTGCGGCGTGGCGCCATCGACCTGACGGCTCACGTGATACCACTGGGCATGCGCGTCGATGCCGAGTTTGATTGTTTCGTATTGTTCGCTGGAGTTTGGAGCAGTTTGGGTTGTCATCGCTTTGAGGTTCGCGGAAACTCGCGCGACTCGACAACCTCATGTCATCTAGCAGCAAAAGTGGTGATGGGCATCAATCTTCATGCGGGCGAATCACGGCGCAGACCAGCGCCAGCCGCAAGCCGGGAAGTCGCGTGACATTTCTGCAAAACTGAACGCGGCAAGGCCGGCGTGATCGCAGCAAATCAGTCCGCCCTTACCTGCAGCCGTGCGAAGCGGACCGTTCGTGGCAACGGTGAGTCCGTGACCGTCACTCGCTCCCAAGTCGCATCAATCGGGAGGGTGGCGGTGGTGGCACCGGGATTCGCGGACCAGGAGCCTGCAGCAAGCGTATTGGAAAATTCGACGGTGTAGGTGAGACCCAGCGCGGCGGCATCGCGGCGTCGGAGGAAGGTGAGCTGCAAATTGCCGGAGGCATCGAGCCGCATCGCGGGCAGTCCGGTGAGCGCGGCGAGTGTTGTGGATTCGGGGTCCGACAACGTCTGTGCGGCGGGTCGCAGCAGATCTCCGGTGAAGGGCGCAAGGTTGAGGGCGAATTTGAGCAGGTTCGGCACACCGTCGCCGGCGGGAGCTTGCAAATCTTGCGAGCCGTCGGCGGCGAGGCCGTGCAGGGTGCGCCATGCTTCCAGCGCGGTGGGCACGTTGCCGTAGCTGCCGAAGATTGCCACGTCGTCGCCGGGACCGCCGAGGCCGCTGGCGTTGAATTGAATGATGCCGAAGAGATAGATCCGCAGCGTCACGGTGGCGGTGGTGTTTTGCAGCGCCGCGATGCCGCTGAGGTCGGCGGTGTGCAGCGTGCCGATGCCAACGCCCGCGGGCTGCGTGCCGCTCACCGGCGGGGCCTCGGTGAAGTTGCTGCCATCTGTGCTCCAGGTGACTCCGGTGCCGAATGCGGCCGAGAGGGTCTGATAATAAGGGCGAAACTCGAGCCGGGTGAGCGCGAACGTGCGGCCCGGCGCGGGAGCGATGGTGAAGGTGTAATACTGCCCGCGCGTAATCGCCTCCGCGAGGTTCTGGCCGTAGCGGGAGCTGTCCACGGGAGAGCCGCCGCTGGCGAAGGTATTTGCGGAGG
>VFJQ01000021.1 GCA_009885995.1 Verrucomicrobiota bacterium | reverse complement strand
TGGAGAAAAACTGAAGAAATCGCCCGCCAACCCGCATGAATACGATCTCAGCCCTTCATAACTGTCGAACTTGGGCTAGCCTCCGCGCCCACTTGAAGAAACCCCTCCGCCTCCTCGCCCTGCTCCTGTGCAGCCTCGCCCCGCTCCTCCACGCGCAGACCGGGCTGACGCGGCTGGGGGAGTTTAAGGTGAATACGACGACCAGCGGGGATCAGCGCGGCGCGAGCGTGGCGTGTGCGCCGGATGGGCAATTCGTGGTGGCATGGATGAACGGACCGGACAGCAGCATCTACTTCCAGCGCTACAACGCCGCGGGTTCGCCAGTTGGATCTGAGACCAAGGCCAACTCGAATCCCGTGCGTGTTCCAGATCCGCCGTCGGTGGCGATGGATCAGGAAGGGAACTTCGTCGTGGCGTGGGTGCGGGCGAACGACGGAAGCGGAGCGGGTGTGGCAGCGCAGAGATTCAGAAACGACGGGCAGCCCATTGGAGTCGGCGGCACGCCCGGCTACGCGGAGTTCTTGGTGAATACGGGAACGGCGAACAATCAGGAAACGCAAGGCGCGGCGATGCTCTCCGACGGACGATTCGCTATCTGCTGGGTCAGCACCGATCAACCGAACGCGATCTTTCGATCTTTCGTCCAATTCTACAACGCGAGCGGTGCGGCGATTGGCGGTGAGGTTCAGCTCAGTTCGATTCTCACGGACGCATTCTCTGTGGAGATCGGTGCGCGTCCCTCGGGCGGGTATGGTGTCATCTGGACTCAAAAACTTTCGGGCACCAACCAGAACATCATGCTTCGCCTTTTCGCTGCGGACGGCACGCCGGAACAATCGGGTGCCGCTTTTTTTGCGGATGAAGACAACGACGGCATCCAAGAGTTTCCAGCCATCGCATTCGCGCCCGACGGGTCATCGGTGGTAGCTTTTGCACCGCGGAATGGTGACGCCAATGGTTCCGGCGTGTTCGCGCAGCGGATGAGCGCGGCGGGAGCCAAAGTGGGCACCCGCCTTCTGGTGAACACCGCGGAAGGCGGAAACCAAGTCAATCCTGCCGTAGCGTTTGATTCCGCCAGCACGTTTGTCGTTGGCTATCGCAGCTTCGGTTTTGATGGCAACGGCGAAGCCTTCGCCGCACGCCGGTTCAATGTCGCCGACGGCACGCAAGCGACAGCCGAGTTCCCCGTGAACACGTTCATAACCGGGAACCAAACCCCGCTCGATACGGAGCACACCATCGCTGCTGACGGCGCTGGCAATCTCGTCTTCGTCTGGACGAGCGAAGCGCAGGACGGCAGCAGCGGCGGCATCTACGCGGAGAAGTTCTACCAGCCCAACCAAGGCCCGCCGCTGACGGAGTTTCGGGTGAATACCGCGACGACGGGGGATCAACTCGAACCGGCAGTAGCGAGTGCGTCCGATGGAAGATTTGTCGTCGTCTGGCATAGCGCCTCGGAAGACGGCAGTGGGACGGGTATTGTTGGTCAGCGTTACGATGCAGCGGGCCGTCGCTTCGGCCCTCCGTTTCGCGTGAATCTCACCACGGCGGGCGACCAGACGGCACCCACTGTAGGCATGGATGGAAACGGGAACTTTGTCGTCACCTGGGTGACTCAGGATCAAGGTGGAAATGGCTTGGACATAGTGGGACGGCGTTTCTCGTGGGATCTGGCCACGGCGAGCACTGAGTTTTTCGCCAACGCTGGACAGCGGGCGCGCGATCAAATCGAAGGGCACGTGGCTGTCGCAGCAGACGGTCGTTTTGCGGTCACTTGGCGGCTCGACGATGTGGCGCTGGAACTCCGGTGTTATGTTCAGTTCTTCACGGCCAGTGGGACGTCCGTTGGTGGGGTCATTGAACTCGATCCGAGTAGGAACATCGTAGTGGAACCGGATATTGTCGTCTCCCCGCTGAACCGATTTGTCGTCATCTGGAGACACGGCGCAGGTTTCAACCTTGGCGATATTTACCTTCGGCAGTTCAATCTGGATGGGGCTGCGATTGGTGGCCTGGTTCTGGTTGATTTCGTGTCGGACGGTTATCAACTGTCGCCAAGTTTGGCCGTCTTTTCTGATGGGACGATGCTGGCCTCTTGGCACAAGGATTCCGGCGACAGCAGTGGTCGAGCGGTTATTGGCCAGTTCCTGGACGGCGACGCCAACAAGGTTCGGCCACAATTCTTGATCAACGAAGCTCAAAGCGGCGATCAAGACTTCGCTGGCGTGATTCCACTAGGGACCGACCGTGCGCTCGCCGTTTACAACAGTAATGGTCTGGATAACAGCAGTGTGACTGTAGCGAGCCGAATCTTTGACCGCCAAACCGGCGCCGAAGTTGTCTCAGAAACTGTGGTGAACGCTTTCTCCCAAGGATTCCAAGGGGTTTCTTCTTTGCGCCGTAATGCGGCAGCCGATGCTTTCGGCAACTACGTCGTCGTCTGGCAGAGCGAGAATCAGGATGGCAGCGGCTACGGGGTGTATGCGACGAAGGTCTTCGTCTCCACGCCGCCGGTGGTGACGACGGGAGCCGCGACGAACCCGACGGCGAGCACGGCGACGCTGAACGGCGCGGTGACACCGAATGACGTGGCGGTGGATGTGGCCTTCGAGCTGGCGGAGAGCGAAGCGGGGCTGGACACGGCGGGTGTGACTACGACTCCGGCGGTGCCGGCGAGCCTGGCCGCGGGCCTCACGACGCCGCAGGCGGTGACGAAGAACTTCACCGGCCTCACACTCGGTATCGGCAATACGCACAAGACTTACTACTACCGCACCAAGGCCACGCCGAGCGGGGGCGCGCCGATCTACGGGGAGACGGTCGCTTTCACCGTGGAGAATACGCCGCCGGAGGCGATGGACGATACCTTCGTGATCATCGGCAATGAACAGTTGGCAGTGTTGCTCAATGACTCCGATGATGACCCGGGCGACACGCTGCGGATCGTCAGCTTCACAGCGCCCACGGGTGGCAGCAGCGAAGGTCCGCAAATCAGCACCGACTCGACGAAGATCAGCTACAACCCGAACGATCTTTTCTTCGATGCGACGAATGGGGATAGCTTCACCTACACGATCAGCGACCGGGCGACGGGTGGGCTGACGGCCACGGCGACGGTGAGCGTCTTCTCGGTGAAAGTGCTGCGCGGGCTCTACTCCGGGCTGATCGGCGGGGATGGCAATGGAGCGGATGCGGTGGGGCGATTCGATATCACCATCTCGCCCACGGGGCTGGTGACGGGTTCCTTCAAGTGGCAGGGCCGACCGTATTCGTTCAAGGGCGGCGCTCCGATCGGCAGCGACGGCAAATTGACCATCACGAGGACGAAGATCGGCTCCGATGGGAACCCGGTGGTGCCCGCGGCGCAAATCGAGATCACGCTCACGCTCAATCCGGTGACGCGCGTGCTGACCGGAACGCTGACCGATACGGAGACCACGCCGGATACGATCGTGCAGGCGGAGCTGACCGGCACCGCGACAACCGACGACGTGACGACGCTGCCCGAGGCGGGCACCTTTAACGCCGTGATCGACACCGACACCTCGGCAGCGCTGGCGGAAGCGGCGCCGAGCGAGGGCGCTGCCGATGATCTGCCGAAGGGGGTCGGCTTCGCGCAGATCACGGTGAAGCGGAGCGGCAAGAAACGGCCCGCGCGGTTCGTGGGACGGATGCCGGACGATCAGCCCTTCAGCTCCGGCGCCCGGACGCTGGTGCGGGCGCTGCGCGCCGCGGGCGGGGCGCGTTACCCGCTCTTCGTGGATAATCTCTACCCGCGCACCCGCGACGCGCAGAACCGTTTGCGGAGCAGCGGGTTCGTGAGCAGCAACGTGGACTTCACCAGAGCAACCGATCGATTCGAGACGGTGACCGGGCTGAACTGGGAGCGGCGGGCGAATGTGGGCACGCGTTTTCCGGGCGGATTCCGCACCGGGCTCGCAGCCCTCACGGCCACGCTCAATGCGATCCGCTACGGACGGCCTGCGCCGGGGAATCTGCCGGCGGGGATCGCGAACGACACGCGCTCGGTGAATGCGAAGATCGAATTCCGCGAAGGCAACCTCACGAGCACGGTCACGCGCGCGCTGAAGCTGACGCGCTCGGGCAGCGGGCCGGTGAAGTCGCGCGTCGAGCCGCTGAACCCGGCCGCGAATGTGGAGGCGTTGAAGCTCTCGGTCAGTGCAGGCGGCGGGAAGTTCAGCGGCAGCTTCATCCACCCGAGCGATGCCGCGCTGCCCAGGCCGCCGCGGACGAAGTTCAACGGTGTCTTCCAAGGTCAGGACGGCCAGGGGACGTTCACCGGCCCGACCAACACCGGGCGCATCCAGATCCTCGCGCAGTAAGCAATCGCCGCAGCGTCGAGGCGGTCATTTTTCAGTGCGATGGTGGAACGCGACCTCCGGGCGCGTTATTCCTGAAACTCGGGCGTCAGCCCGCCATCTTCCCGTGTGGAATCACGGCTTCGCCGGCAGTCTTCGAAAACGCGCCCGGAGGTCGCGTTCCACCATTCACAAACGCGCCTACGAGGCCGTCGCGAGGTCGCTCTTCTTCATCGTCTTCGCCGCGGCGAGATACTGGCTGGCGAAGGGCAGGCCGCCGAGCGCCGGCAGGATGTAGCGCGCGGTGCAGAGCAGGCCGAGCGCGAGCGCCACGGCGGAGCCGTCGTTTCCATGCGCGGCGAAATACGGCGCGTAGAGCGCGACGAGCGCGCCATCACGCGTGCCGGCGCCGCCGAAGGTCGGCACGGGCAGCAAACCGGCGAGGATGGCGAGGGGGGAGAGGGCGAGATTCGTGAGGAAGGGGACGGTGGCTTTCAGCGCGAGGATGAAGAGCCAGATCTGCAGCAGGTGCAGGAACCAGATGAAGACGGAGGTGATCGTCACTTTCGCGAGCCGCGCTTTGCTCGACCAAAAGTATTCGTGCATCTCCGCCCACGACGCGCCGAACTTCGCGAACTTCGCCTTCATCTTCCCCGGCGCGAAGCGCGCTCCGAGGTCGAAGAAGAAGTGCGCGAACTTCACCGAGCCGAGCAGCAGCACTCCGAGCAGGAGCATCGCGGCGACTGCTGCGGTCATAGCCAGGAAGACGGCGTCGTGCTTCGGATAGAAGACGAGGCCGAACACGCACCAGAGCAGCAGCGAGAGCATGTCGCAGGATTTCTCGAAGACGACGAGCGAGAGCGCGAGTGAGCCGCTGAGGCCGCTTTTGTCCTTCATGAACCACGCTTTCGCGATGTCGCCGCCCTTCGAGGGCAGCACCATGTTCAGCACGCTCGCGACGAGGATGAGCCGGTTCGCTTCGCCGAAGCCGAGCTGCCCGGTGCTCGGCATGAGCTGCTGCAGCCGCCACGAGGTGAACATCGTGAGCGGCACGACCATGCCAAGGCTCAGCGTCATCCACAGCGGATCGCAGTCGCGGAAGATCCGCAGGAGCTGCGCGCGATTCTCCGGGCCGATCTTCCAATAGAGGAAGGCGAGGATCGCGATGCTGATGAGCAGGGAGAGGATGCGCTTCATGCGTGAAAAAAAGGGCGCGCACCATGCGGCTTGACGCCGGGGGCGTCGAACGGTTTTCGAGACGGCGTGAAACACCTCGCGCTGCTCCTCATTCTCATCGGCACAGCTAGCGCCGCCGATGATCGTTTGCACCCGACGATCGCGGGTGGACGTGAGTGGTCCGCGCAGTGGGAGGCGGAGCGGGTCGTGGGATCGTATGCGCGCGATCCGTCCGACGCCATCTTTCACAACGAAGACGGAGAGCTGCGCATTGGCGGCGGCATCGCGGAGGTGAAGGCGGGTCGAACGCGGCTGAAGGTTTTCACGCCGAAAGAAACCGCCGGCTGGCGGAACGTCGAAATGACGATCTACGCCCGGCGCGGCGCGCTCGCGCGGAAGCTGGACTACCAGGCCTTTTACCTCAGCGCGCGCAGCGGAGAGCGGCACAACGACGACGTGCCCTGCGAAGGCACGAGCTACCACGCGACAGCGCGCTTCGACGGCACGTGCGGATTCAAAAAGGAACTCTGGCACACGGGTGGTTACACCGCGCTGCGGCCGGACCCGGCGCCAAAGTTCTGGCCGACGGTGCCCGAGGGGCGCTGGATCGGGATGAAATTCGTGTGCCGCAACTGCGATGGCGACACGCACGTGCGGCTCCAGCTTTACCTCGATCCGGAGGAGCGCGGCGTGTGGCAGCTCGTGAGCGATGTCACCGACGCCGGCGGCTGGCGGGGTGAGAAGCCCGGCTGCGATCGGGCGCAGGATGCGATCCTCACCGAGGCTCGGCCCGCGGTGTATTTCCGCACGGACTTCGTGGATGTGGAGCTGAAGAAGTTTGCCGTCCGCGAGATCGCGCCGCTGCCTTAAATCATCCCGAGCTTCATCTTCCCCGCCTCGCTGATCATCCCTTGGTTCCACGCGGGATCCCACACGAGATCGACCGTGGCGTCGGCGACACCGGGGAGGCTGACGATCTTCGCGCGCGCTTCGGCGGCGATCGTCGGGCCCATGCCGCAACCGGGCGCGGTGAGCGTCATCTTCACGAGCACGGTCGCGGGCGCGCCGTCGGGCTGCTCGATCGCGCAGTCATACACGAGGCCGAGATCGACGATGTTCACGGGAATCTCCGGGTCGTAGCAGGTGCGGAGCTGGTCCCACACGGCTTGGTCTTCGACCTTCGGCGCTGGCCCTGTCGCGGCTTCGTCCTTTTTGATCGTCGCTTCGAGCCCGAGCGCGTCGGCGTTTTCATCGGCGATGCGTGCGAGACCTTCGGGCGTCCAGATCGTGAAGCTGCTGCCGAGCGCTTGTGTGATCACGACGACGCTGCCTTTCGGCAAGTTGAGTGTTTCGCCGCTCGGGATGCGGATGGCTTCGACGTCGCGGGTGAGGATTTTCTCGGAGTTCTCGTGCATCAGTTTGTGGGCTTTTTGAAAACGACGTTCACCTTCTTTTCGGGTGCGGTGAAGCTCTCGATCAGCGTCGGCGCGGTCGCGGCGAGTTGCGTGGGTTTTGAATCGGGAGCGAGCGCCTGGCGCAGCGCGCCTTCGACGAGCTGTGCGCAGTGAATCTTCATCGGGGGCAGGGGGCCGAGCGGCGCGCTCAAGTCGCTGCCGCTCATGTTCAGCGCTTCATCGACGGTCTTCCCCGCGATGAGTTCCGTCGCGACGCTGGCGACGGCGAGCGCGGTCTCGCAGCCGAAGGTCTGAAAGGTCGCGCGGTCGATGATCTTCCGGCCTTTGTCGTCGGTCGTGAACTTCACCCACATCCGCAGCATATCGCCGCAGTCAGCGCTGCCGACAGTGCCGACGGCGTCCGCGTTCTCCATCTCGCCGAGGTTCTTCGGGTTCGCGATGGCGTCGGTGATGCGCTGCTGGAGGTCGTAGCTCATTCCAGTTCGTAGCGCGGCAGGGCCGGGTCGATCTCGATGCTCCACGCATCGATGCCGCCGGTGAGTGAGCGCACGTTTTCCAGCCCGTGGCCGGCGAAATAGGATGCGGCGTCGAGGCTGCGGACGCCGTGGTGGCAGACGAAGACGATGAGCTGCTCGCGCGGCCAGCCGCCGAGTTCGTGCATGAGATCCTGCGTGAGAAATTCCGAGCCTTCGATATGCACCGCGTCGAACTCCTCGCGCGTGCGCACATCGACGAACTTCGCCTTGCCCGCTTTCGCGAACACGGCGGCATCGGCGGGAGAAATCTGCATGTTTTGATCCGCTTCGTGCGCGCTGAGGATCGTGCTGACCACTTCCGCGATCGGGAGGTTATCATTGCGCGTGCAGACTTCGGCGAGCGTCTCGTCGGGGCGGAAGCCGCAACTCGAGCAGCCGCCGACGTGGTAGCTGCGGAAGAGCGCTCGTTGCGCGCCGGGATACTGCGCGAGCAGGTCGCGCATGGGCAGGTTCGGGTCGATGGTCGCGGTCATGGCGGACGTTACGCGCGGTGCGGCGAAATGACAAACCCGCGGCACCGACGATTGCGATGCCGCGGGCTGTCGAAGGTTCGCGCGGGTTACTTCAGCGCGGCTTGGTAATTCTCCTCGGCCTGCGCCCAGTTCACCACGTTCCACCACGCCTTCATGTAGTCGGGGCGGCGGTTCTGATACTTGAGGTAGTAGGCGTGCTCCCACACGTCGAGGCCGAGCACCGGCTTGCCTTCGAGGCCGGCGACACCGGCGCCCATGAGCGGGCTGTCCTGGTTTGCGGTCGAGCCGATGACGAGCTTGCCGCCTTGCACGACGAGCCACGCCCAGCCCGAGCCGAAGCGGCCTGCGCCTGCGGCTTCAAACTTCGCCTTGAAGTCTTCGAGGCTGCCGAAGGTCGCGTCGATCGCCTTCGCGAGGTCGCCGCTCGGCGCGCTGCCGCCGGGCGTGAGCAGTTTCCAGAAGAAGGAGTGGTTCACGTGGCCGCCCGCGTTGTTGCGCACGGGGCCGCGGATCGCGTCGGGGACGCCGGCGAGATTCTTGATGAGATCCTCGGCGCTCTTGCCGGCGAGATCGGGCGCGCTTTCGAGCGCCTTGTTGAGGTTGGTCACGTAAGCGTTGTGATGCTTGCCGTGGTGGATTTCCATGGTCTGCGCGTCGATGTGGGGTTCGAGCGCGTCCTTGGGATACGGGAGTGGTGGTAGTTCGTGTGCCATATGTCGGATTGATTGGGTTAGCGTGAACGGTCAGCTTGGCAAGCGGGGTGCGCCCGTGTCACGCGGCATTTTCACTCGGCCCTCGACAGGCGCGACACCCTGCGGCAGAGGCTGCGCACCAATGCCTGCAACCATCCAGTCACTAGGGCCGTGCCTGTTCGACTCGCCGCTCACGCACCTCGGCGGGGCCGAGGCTTTGTTTAAGACCGACGACGATCGCATCCTCGTCGAGACCACCGTGGGCGCCGAGACAGCGCCGGGTCAGCCGCGCCACTTCGAGTGCGCCGGTCCGCGTGAAAAGGTTTTCTTCGACCCGGCGAAGACCACAGCGGCGATCGTCACCTGCGGCGGGCTCTGCCCGGGGCTGAACGACATCATCAAGGGCATCGTCTCGAACCTGTTCTACCGCTACGGCGTCACACGCGTGTTCGGGTTCCGCTACGGCTACGAAGGGCTCATCCAGCGCTACGGCCACGTGCCCATGGTGCTCAAGCCCGAGTCCGCCGCGAACATCCACAACTTCGGCGGCACGATCCTGGGCAGCTCGCGCGGGCCGCAGTCCATCCCGGAGATGGTCGATCTTCTCGAGGAGATGAAGGTGGACATCTTCTTCGTAATCGGCGGCGACGGCACGCTGCGTGGCGCTGCGGAAATCGCGGCGGAGATCAAGCGGCGCGGGCTGCGAAAAGCCGTCGTGGGCATCCCCAAGACGATCGACAACGACATCATGTGGCTGGACAAATCGTTCGGCTTTGAGACCGCCTTTGCCGAGGCCGTGCAGGCGGTGAAGTGCGCCTACGTCGAGGCCCAGGGCGCGATGAACGGCATCGGCTTGATCCGCCTCATGGGCCGCGATTCAGGCTTCATCGCGTGCTACTCCGCGCTCGCGGCGGGCAACGTCGATTTCGTGCTCATCCCCGAGGTGCCCTTCGCGCTGGAGGGCGAGCGCGGGCTTTTCGAGGCGCTGCGCTACAAGCTGGCCAAGCGCAAGAGCGCCGTCATCGTCGTCGCCGAGGGTGCGGGGCAGGATCTCATGCACATCGACGCCTCGAAGACCGACGCATCGGGCAACAAGAAGCTCGGCGACATCGGACTCTTCCTTCGCGACAAAATCACCAGCTTCTTCAAGGAGCGCCGCATCGAGGTCTCGCTCAAATACATGGACCCGAGCTACCTCATCCGCTCGGTGCCGGCGAGCGCGCAGGACAACGTCTATTGCAGCCAGCTCGCGCAGCACGCCGTCCACGCCGCGATGGCGGGGAAGACCAGCGTGCTTGTGGGCCGCTGGCATTGCAGCTTCGTCCATCTGCCGATCGCGCTCGCCACGCACGGGCGGCGGAAGGTCTCCGCGACCAGCGAGCTGTGGCAATCCGTCATCGAAAGCACCGGCCAGCCGCCGTCGCTCTTCTAGCTAAGGCCGGCACGCGTCGCCGGTCGTTTTTCCGTCATGCCTTCGCACGCCTGCTCCAGCTTCCACTCGACCGCGCTCAGCCGCCGCCTCGCGCTGAAGGTCGGCGGCGCGGGGTTGCTCGGGCTCAACTTCGCCCACCTCCTGCGCGCCGCGGAGAGCGCGCCGAAGAAGATCAAGGCGCGGGCGAAGTCGGTGATCTTCCTCTTTCAATGGGGCGGCCCGTCGCACCTCGACATGTTCGACATGAAGCCCGACGCGCCCGAGGGCATCCGCTCGCCGCACAAGACCGTCGCGAGCAAAGCGGACGGCATCACGATCAGCGAGAAGCTGCCGAAGTGCGGCGCGATCATGGACAAGGTCACGCTGATCCGGTCCGTGTATCACACGATGAAGAATCACAACTCGGCCGGCTACTACGCGCTCAGCGGCCACGCGCCGCCGAGCGACGACCAGCGGCTGCGCGATTCGCTCGACCTCTTCCCCGGCTACGCGTCCATCGTCGACCGCTTCGCACCCGCGCGCGGCGAGATGCCGACCGCCGTCTCGTATCCGTATGTCATCAGCGACGGCTCGGTCACTCCCGGCCAGCACGCGAGTTTTCTCGGCAAGGCGAACGACCCGATGCTCGTGCTGCAAGACCCGAACTCGCCCGGCTTCGCGCTGCCCGAGCTGAGCCTGCCGAAGGACATCCCCTTCGAGCGCATGCAAGCGCGCCGCGAGTTGATGAAAGTCGTCGATGCGCAGACCAAACTCATGGAGCAGAACGCCACGGTGCGCGGCTTCGACGGATACTACGACAAGGCGCTCTCGATGCTCCAGTCGCCGAAGCTGCGCGACGCCTTCAATCTCGCCGCCGAGTCTGACAAAGTGCGCGACTCCTACGGCCGCACGACCTACGGCCAGAGCTGCCTGCTCGCGCGCCGGCTCGTCGAGGCGGGCACGAAGTTCGTCACCGCCTATTTCTCCGACTCCATCGGCGGGCAGAAGACCGACAGCGGCGGTTGGGACACGCACGGCTTCAACAACACGCGCATGTTCCCCATCATCGAGAAGTATCACCTCCCGATGACCGAGCAGACGCTGCCCACGCTGCTCATTGATCTCGAAGAGCGCGGCCTGCTCGACTCGACGCTCGTCGTGTGGATGGGTGAGTTCGGCCGCACGCCAGGCATCAACAAGAACGCCAGCCGCGACCACTGGCCCGGCTGCTACACCGTGCTGCTCGCCGGCGGTGGCGTGAAGCGCGGCTTCGTCCACGGCGCGAGCGACAAGACCGGCTCGTATCCTGCCGAGAATCCCGTGCGCCCCGACGATGTCGCCGCCACGATCTTCCACGCACTCGGCATCGACCCGCACCGCGAGATGCGCACGCTGACCAATCGCCCCGTCGTCGCCGCGGAAGGCCAGGTCATCTCGGAAGTCTTCGCGTGACGTGGCTCACGCTGCCTCAGCGTGAATCGACATCCCCCCGCGCTGCGCGCGCTGACTGGAGGAAGATTGGCGCTGCGCGCGCTGGAAAGCTTCACGCTGAGGCAGCGTGAGCCACGTTACCTCGGCGCCGCCACCCAGCTCCGCACGGGCTTCCCGTCCGGCAGGGCGAAGACCGCGACCGTCCCATCCGCCGCGCCGCTCGCGCACCGCTTTCCATCCGCGCTGATCGCCAGCGTTTGCACGACATCGCCCGCAGCCTCCCACGTCGTCTTGGGCGTCCGTTCATTTCCCGCGAAGAAGCGCAGCTTGTGATCGCTCGCCGTCGTCACGAGCCCTGTCGCTCCCGCGCGGAATGCCGCCCAGTCCGCGCCCTTCAACTCCCCGTTGCGCGTCGCCCGGCCCGCATCCCAGCGATGCATCGCGCCGCCGCGCGCCAGCGTCCACGCCTGGCCATCGAGCGCAAACGCCGCCGCGACCAGCGGCGTCTCATGGCCCGTGTAACTCGTCGTCACTTCGTCCGACTTGAGATCCACCACACGCGCCGTGCGGTCGCGGCTGGCCGTCAGCAGATGCGATCCGTCCGCGCTGAACGCCACGCCTTGCACCCAGTCCGCGTGCAGCTTCAGCACGCGGCGGCTTGCGCCAGTGGCCCCATCGAATAGCCGCACCGTGCGATCTCCACATCCTGCGGCAATGCGCGCGCCGTCTGCGCTAAATGCCACGCCCAGCGTCGTCTCCGGCAGGTCGCAGAGGAACTTCACCGGCGCGAGCCCCGCCACATCCGCGAGCGCGACCGTGCCCCACTGCACCGGCGAGCCGCCCGCCGCCGCGAGCCGCGACCCGTGCCACGCCAGCGATGTGATCCGTTCCGGCAGCCCGCCGAGCCGCGTGACGAGCGAGCCGTCGCTCACGTTCCAGATCGTCACCTCGTAGTAGCCGCTCACCGCGAGCCGCGTCCCGTCCGGGCTGAAGGCGAGCGCGGTGATCGGCAGCGGCCGCGCATACTTCGCTGGCGCTGGTCGCAGCATCGAGTCGCGCACGAGTTCCACGAGCGGCTGGTCCTTCGATGCGCCGTCGAAGCGCGCCCCCTCCGCGATCCACCGCTCGATGAGTGCGATCTCCACCTCCGGCAGCGCCTCCGCCTTCTGCGGCATCCGATCCTGCGCGCTCGACTCCCGCAGCAGCGCCGCCAGCTCCGACTGCACCGGCTTGCCCGGCGTCACCGGCGGCAACTCGCTCTGCCCTGCCTTCATCAGCCGCGCGAAGGTCTCGAGCTGATAGCGCCCTTTCGGATTCTCCGCGCTATGGCAAGTCGCGCAGCGCCGCTGGAGCAGCGGGGCCACCTCACGCTGAAAACTCACCGGCGCCGCCGAGGCCAGGCAGGTGGAGAGCAGGAGCGCGCGGAGAATCATGCGCGGAAACAACTCGCCGGACGATGCTGTGTTAGAGCGCGCGGAAACTTGTCGCAGCGCTTCGCGCTCGCTGCTAGATGCGCGCCCCACATGCGACTCCTCGTCACCGGCGGCTGCGGCTTCATCGGCAGCAACTTCATCCGCTTCGTGCTCCAGCACTACGGCCCGGCGTTCATTACGAACGTCGATGCGCTGACGTATGCGGGCAATCCGGCGAACCTTTCGGGTATCGCGGAGCAGTTCGGCGAGCGCTACGAGTTTGTGAAGGCGGACATCGCGGATGCGGCGGCGATGGAGGCGGCGTTCGCGCGGCATCAGTTCTTCGCGGTGGTGAACTTCGCCGCGGAGTCGCACGTGGATCGCTCGATCGATTCGCCGGAGAACTTCATCCACACCAACGTGGTCGGCACCAGCGTGCTCTTGAATGCGGCGCGCAAGCACGGTGTGCGGCGCTTTCTCCAGGTCGGCACCGACGAGGTCTATGGCTCGCTGCGTGATGACGACCCGCGCTTCACCGAGAGCACGCCGATCCAGCCCTCGTCGCCTTACTCGGCGAGCAAGGCGTCGGCGGATCTGCTCGCGTTGGCGCACTATCACACGTTCAAGCAGGAGGTCGTCGTCACGCGCTGCTCGAACAACTACGGCGCGTATCAATACCCCGAGAAGCTCATCCCGCTGATGATCACCAACGCGCTCAACGATCAGCCGCTGCCGGTCTATGGCGACGGGCGCAACGTGCGCGACTGGATCCATGTGGAGGATCACTGCTCGGGGATCTTCGCCGCGCTGCTCGAGGGGAAAGCGGGCGAGGTGTATAACTTCGGCGGCGACGGCGAACTGCGGAACATCGACGTGGTGAAGCTCATCCTCGCGCACCTCGGCAAGCCGGAGAGCCTCATCACCTACGTGACCGATCGCCTCGGCCACGACTGGCGCTACGCGATCGATTCATCGAAGGCGCAGCACGCGCTCGGGTGGAAGCCGCGGCACCGGCCCGAGCAGGGCATCCGCGAGACGGTGGACTGGTATCTCGCGAATCGCGCGTGGTGGGAGCCGCTGAGGAGGGCGAAATGAGGATCGTCGTCGTCGGCAGCAGCGGCCGGCTCGGCGCTGCGCTCGTGCGCGAGTGGCGGGCGGCTGGGGATCAAGTCCACCCGATTCCCCACGCGAGCCTCGATCTGTGCGATGCGCATGCCATCCGCGATGCGCTCACGCCGCTGAGCTTCGATGTGCTCGTGAACTGCGCTGCGCTGACCAACGTCGATTACTGCGAGACGCACGGAGACGAGGCGATGCTGATCAACCGCGACGCCGTCCGTGTGCTGGCCGAGATGTGCGTGCGCAAACACAAACGCTGCGTCCACATCAGCACCGACTACGTCTTCGACGGCGAGAAGCGCACGCCTTACGTCGAGACCGATGAAGCGCACCCGCTCGGCGTTTACGCAGCGTCAAAGCTCTCGGGTGAGAGGGTGCTGCTGGAGACGGACCGCGAGCATCTCGCGGTGCGTGTCTCGTGGGTCTTCGGGCCGGACCGGCCGAGTTTCGTCGATCAAATCCTCAAGCGCGCGCACGAGACCGAGGATCTCAGCGCCGTCGCCGACAAGTGGGCCACGCCGACTTACACCCTCGATCTCGCAAAGCTGCTGCGCCCGCTGCTGCGCGAGGTGAAGGTGAAGGGCGTGCTGCACCTCACCAACGCCGGCGAATGCACGTGGCAGGAATACGGGCAGTTCGCGCTCGACTGCGCCGCGAAGCTCGGCGCGCCGCTCAAGGGCCGCACGGTCGCCCCGCTGAAGATGAGCGAGCTGGCGGCCTTCGTCGCCAAGCGCCCGGTCTATACCGTCATGTCCACCGCGAAGTTCACCGCCCGCACCGGCCTCACGCCGCGCCCGTGGCAGGAAGCCGTCGAGGAGCACGTGCGCGCGACGCTGCGCGCCTAGTTCAAAATCCCGCGCAGGTCCGGGTCGGTCTTGGCGTTCTTGCGCATGGCCTCATTCATCTGGATGGCCACGTTGATGCACTGCCGCGCTGTCTTCTTGTCGCCGAGCTGCGCTTCGTAGCAGGCGAGATTGTAATGCAGGATGCCCGTCCGGCGGATCCAGTCGGGCGCGGACTCGATGACGCCGATGGCTTCCTCTCCCTTCTTCAGCTTGTGCAGGGCAAAGGCGCGCTGGACGGTGAATTCGTCGCGATCGGGATGCTTCGCGATGGCCTTCGCGGCGAGCGTCTCGACTTCCTTCCAACGGCCGAGATGGAGCAGCACGCGATTGCGCGCGAGCAGCACCTCCGGCTGGTTCCGCTCCGCCTTGGGAGCGCCCTCGACCTCGTGGAGCGCCTCCTCCGGCAATCCGAAGAAGAGGTAGCCATCGGCCGCGCGAAGCGCCCGCTGGGTCTCGGGATTGTGAGCGTTCTGCTGATGATTCAGGTAGAGCATCGGTGTAGTTTCTTTTTTATCACAAGCACTGTCGGTGCCAACTCGCCCCCGTGCTCCGTCAGCACGCGCCTACCTGCGGAAGAGAAACTCCTTCGAGTTGAGCAATGCCCACGCGATGTCCTCCGCCGCGAGCCGCTTGTCGGCGGCCGGTCCGAGGTGCCCGTAGAACTTCTCCCGCTCGGCCGCTCCCGGCGCCCGCGCGAGGAGCGACCACGAGAGCGAGTCCACAATCTCGCCGTCGGCTTTCCCCTCCTTCAGAAGCCGCCCGATCAGGTTGTCCGGGCGCGATAACGCCCTCTGGATCAGCGGTCCGCTCGTGAGCTGAAAGACCTGCGGGAGCGCGACTTCATCGCTCCGCTCGCATTCGCTCGTCACGAGCCGCGGCGGCTTCCCAAACGTCGCCGAAAACCGGTCCACGTCGGTCGTCAGCGGCTGGAAGTGTTTCCGCCCTTCCGGCATCTGCGCGAGGCGCGTGCCGGCGGGAAAATTGTCGATAGAGAGAGGCGCCGAGAGCGCGCGGCTCATCGAGTCGAGGATCTGCTCCGCGCCAAGCCGGCGCACGATGGCACGCGAAAAGAGCGTCTCATCGTCCCCGTTTGTCGCATTCGGTTTCGCATCGAGTTGGTAGATGCGCGAGGCCGTGATCGTCCGGATCGCGTGCCGCAGGTCGTAGCCGTGCTCCACGAAGTCCCGCGTCAACGCATCCAGCAGTTCCGGGTGCGCCGGCGGGTTGCTCGCGCGGAAATCGTCCACCGGATCGACCAGCCCGCGTCCGAGCAGATGAAACCAAATCCGGTTCACCTGCATCCGCGCAAACATCGGCGAATGCGACAGCCACTCCGCGAGCGACGCCAGTTCGCTGCTGCGCGGCGTCACGGTCGGCTTCCCGCCGCCGAGGAAACGCATCACCGCCGGTTGACCGCTGCGCGGATTGATCACACTCGCGATGGGCTTCAGCGTCACGCGCTGGTCGCCCTTGAAGGCATTCTTGTCGTTCTTGTCCGCCGGCGTCTTGTCCTTCAAGACGTAGTCCACCCGGGCGAAGAGCGCCGCCCAGTCGTAGTAATCGTCCTGCGTCCAGCGCTCGAAGGGATGATTGTGACACTGCGCGCAGTTGAGCTGCGTGCCGAGGAAGACCCGCGCCGTATTCTCCGCCCGCAGCACTGGATTGCGGTTCGCGCGATACCAGTTCGCCGGTGGATTTTCGTAGGTGGACCCGCGCGCCGACACCAGCTCTGCGGCGAACTGATCCAGCGGCTTATTGCTCGCGATGCTCTCGCGGATCCAGCCGTGGAAGAGCTTCACCCCGTTCTTATCGAGCTGCCGCTCCTCGATCTTCAGCAAGTCCGCCCACTTTAGCGCCCAGAAGTCCGCGAACTCCTCGCGCTTCAGCAGCGCATCCACCAGCCGCGGTCGCTTGTCCGGTGCGCTGTCACCCACGAACGCACGCGCCTCTTCCGCCGTCGGCACCACCCCGAGCAGATCGAGAAACGTCCGCCGCACGAACACCTCATCGCCGCATAGCTCCGACGGATTGATCCGCAGTCGCTCCAGCTTTTTGAAAACCAGCTCGTCCACGAAATTGTTCGCCGCTGGCGTCGCCCACGTGAACGCGCGGTTCGGCACGAAGTTGATCGTCACCGGCACCTGGATGCCGAGATACCGCACCAGCACCGTCGTCTCGCCGAACTTCTCCCTCGTCACGCGTCCGTCGAAGCTCACCTCCGCGCCCTGGTTGTTCGGCTCATACACCGCCAGCCGCGTCACATCGCGCGTCGTCCCGTCGGAAAACGTCGCCTTCGCCGTGATCTGCACCGCCTCCTCGGGCCCGATCACCACCTGCCTGAGCGGCGCCACATCGAGCGCTGTCAGCCGTAGTTCGCTCCCGCTGTCCGTCGCTCCGTCCGCGATCCAACCGCGCAGGATCTCATATTCCGGCGACCCCACCGCAAACCGCTGCCCGCCATCATGCGCGAGCTGCGCGCTCGCCTTTTGCAGGATGAGGCTGCGCTCCGGCTCCAGCAGGTTCACCCGCCGCCCGCCCTGGTCGCGAACGAGCGCCAGCCAGTCGAGATCTGGGTCCTGCCCGCGCAGTGAGATTTTGAGCCCGCCCTTGCCCTGCCCATTGCCGTGGCAGCCGCCGACGTTACAGCCCGTCTTCGAGAGCACCGCCATCACATCGCGCCGATAGAGCACGTCGCCAGCTTGCGCCGAAAGCGCGATCAAGAGCAGGCAGTGGCGGATCAGTCGAAACATTCGATCGAAACAACTCGAAATCGCGCTCTTTGCTAGGTGCCCGTCGCAATAGTGCGCGAAGCCGGGTTCCGCCCATTCCCACCTTGCCGCTGCGGAAGAAATCCGTTGTCTTCCGCGTCCGCCCTCATGAACTCCACGCCCTTCCTGCTGATGTTCGCCCCGATGTTTGGCTGCCTAGCGGTGTTGCTCTCGCCGGTGCTGACCGCCGCCGAACCCTCCGGCCCCATCGGCGCGCAGGGCGTCGTCGGCTGCCTCGCGAACCCGAAGACCGTCTCGCGGCTGGAAATCACCAAGCCGGGTGTTTACGAAAACTTCCGCGTCGATGCGCAGGGCGGGGGTGGGAACATCGTCAAGATCACCGCCGACGGCGTGACGCTGCGGCATTGCGAAATCTTCAACGGCAGCGGCAATGGCGTCGGCGTCTTCGGCAAAGGCGTGGTCATCGAGAACTGCCGCATTCATCACCTGCTCAATGGCACCTTCGCCGACCAGAAGGACGCGCACGGCATCGCCGGTCGCTGGGGCGATGTGATGATCCGCCGTTGCGACATCTCCCTGACCTCGGGTGATAGCATTCAGTTCGATCCCGACCGCAGTTCCAGTGGCTCGGTCGTCATCGACCACTGCACCCTCTGGACCGGCCCGCTGCCCGCGGATGCCGGCGGATTCAAGGCGGGCGAGCGTCCCGGTGAAAACGCCGTGGACACGAAGATCAAGCTCGACGGCCCGCGCTGCCGGCTCGTCATCCGCGATTGCTTCATCCATGGCTGGAACCAGCCCTCGCAGATCGGCACGATCGCCGCGCTCAACTTGAAGGAAAACGTGGACGCCGAAGTGACCCGCTGCGTCTTCGACGACAACCAGGTCGCCTTCCGCGTGCGCGGCCCCGGCTCCCGCGGCGGCGCCCACGTCACGATCACCGAGTGCGCCATCTATCGCACCGAGACCGGCGTCCGCGCCGAGGACAAGATCGAACAGCTAAAGATCAGCCGCCTCGCCTTCGGCCCCGGTGTCACGCACCGGATCACATTCGTGAACGGCCGGCCTACGGCTGGATATGAGAACGCCAGCGAAGGCAAAGCGCCGGGGAGGGACACAGTGCTCAAGGATGGCTTTCCGCAACCGTGAACGCAGATCAGACAGCAACCCTTGTCCGTTCTACCGAGGGTGGCGCAGGGTTCAGCGCTTGAGCTTGGAGAGCATCTCTTCGATCGCGCCGAGCACTTTTTCCGGAGCGATGTATTGCTTGTCCACGGCGTTCCGGGTGAGCGGCCGGCCGGAATCGGACACGGCGACGAGCCAGGGGATGCTTTTCCCGCCGAACTGATCGAGCGCCGATCGATCCGCGCCAAACCGCACGGCCGGCCACGGCATCCGGTCTTTGCGCATGTATTCGGCCATGTTGAATTCGTCGCGGTCCGCGCTGACGAACACGAGCTCGAACTGGCCCGGATACTTCGCTTTGAGCCGCTGGTAGGCCTCGACGAGTTGCGGCGTGAACTTCCGGCACGGGCCGCACCACATCGCCGAGTAGTAGAAGCCGAAGACGCGGACCGTATCGAGCGTGCGGGCGTCGAAGGGTTTGAGCTGGTCGCCTTCGAGATGCACGAGCCGGCCCTCGAGCATCTCTCGGGTGGCGCCGGCGCGGTTGAGGCCGGTGGCGACTTGTTGCTGGCGCTGCTTTTGCTGGGCGTGCGCGGCTGCGTCCTCGGCGGCAGATTGCTCGATGCGCATCTGATTCGCGCGTTGCCGCTCGATCTCTGCCTGGGCGGCATCGGCGGAAAGCGCCAGCTCCGGCTTGCGCAGCGCGGCGAGCAGCGGCTCGGACGCCCCCGCCTTGCGGAGGGCCGTCTCCCCGGCTGCGTCGAGCGGGACGAGCAGGCGGCGCTGGGCGGCGGCCTGCACCACCTCCGCGTCGGGCGTGCGTTGGCGGACGAGGAACTCGAGTTCCCGAACCGTGATCGGCGCACCAAGGCAGACGGTTGCACAGAACAGAGCGGCGATGAGCAGGCGGAGTTTCATGGTATTCGGAGAGCAAACAGGATGCGCGAGGAGAAATGAAACGTGTCGTGGATGGACGGCGCCGCGGCAGGCGATCATCTCCCGCAGCCTAGTCGCCCGCGGCAATGAACTCCACCAGATCGCGGATGGCTCGCTTGTCGAGCGCGGCTCCGAAGTGCGGCGGCATCGGACTCGGCAGCGGCGTGCGCTGCGCGATGTCCGCGGTCTTCACCGTGGTCTTCTTCCCGTCCACGATCGAGGTCACGGTGAGTTCGTCGGCGCTCTCGTGACTCACGACGCCAGCGATCGACTCGCCATTTTTCAACGTCAGCGCGGCGCTCGCGAAGCCCGTCGCGATGCTCGAGTTCGGCGCGATGATCGACTCGAGGATCTGGGTCCGATCCATCGCGTTGCGGAGCCACGTCAAGTCGGGGCCGATCTTGCCGCCTTCGCCGCTCACCGTGTGGCAGCGGATGCAGCCCGCTTCCGCCTTGGTCGCAAAGACCAGACGACCCGCTTCGCCGTCGCCGCCCTCGAGGCATTCGCGGAATCGGCTGAGAGCATCCCGCGATTTCGCCAACATTTCCTCGCGCTCCGCGAGCATGGCTTTGAGGGCGGGATGATTGCGTTTCGCCGCGGCTTCAAAAAAATCGAGCCAGATAGCCGGTGGGAGATCGCCCGCGCGGTAGCGGTCGAACTGCGCGAGCAGCAGCTTGTCCGCCTCCGGGTCGGGATGAGTGGCGAGCCTCGCCAGCGCTCGGCGCCGTGCGCTGATGCGGCCCTTTTCGAGCACCGCGGCTTCCTCGGCAATCGGGCGCGGCGGCCCTGCATCCGTGTTTCCCGCCGCCGGCGCACTCTGCCCGACTGCGCTTGTGATGAGGGCGAGCGCGGCGAGTGCGGCGGAGTGTAAACGGGTGAGGGTTTTCATGCGACGGAGTGAGATCAGTATGCGCAAGCGCCGCCCGCCCGCCACGTCTTGGATCAAGCTGTTGCGCGCCAATGCGCGTCGCGCAGGGCGGGGAAGTCGCGCCGCCACGCCTTCGCCATCTCCGGGTCGAGCGCGGCTGCGAGCACGCGCTCCTGCGCGCCCGCATCCGCCACGATGACGCCGTGCGGATCGACCACCACGCTCCGCCCTGCATAGGTGAACTGCGGATCGGTCCCCACGCGATTCACGCCGACGACCCACGCCTGGTTCTCGATCGCCCGCCCCTGCAGCAATGTGAGCCAGTGCTGCTGCCGCTTCACCGGCCACAGCGCGATGACCACGAGCAGATCGGCGCCGCGCCTCGCCGCCGCGCGGAAGATCTCGGGGAAGCGCAGGTCGTAACACACGAACGGCGCGACCGTGAACCCGCCCCACGAAAACGTGACGATCTCCGAGCCCGCCGCGTGCCCGACATCTTCCCCGCCGAGGCTGAACGGATGAATCTTCGCATACCGCGCGAGCAGCGAACCGTCGGGAGAAAACGCCACCGCTTCATTCCGCCCGCGCTCGCCCGCCGGACTCACCACCCCGCCGAGCACCGTCGCCTGCGTCTCGCGTGCAAGGTCGCGGAGGAAGCTCTCGTCTTCCCGCCGCTCGTCCTGCCGCGTCACCGCGAGATTCATCGAGAAGCCGCACGCGAACATCTCCGGCAACACCACGAGCGAACCCGGCGTGGGCGGATTCGCCGCCAGCAGCGCGCGCACTTTGCGAAAGTTCGCGGTCTTGTCTTCCCACACGATGTCGGGCTGGACGGCGAAGAGATTCATCCGCGCATCCGAGCACACCCGCGCATCGCGCCGCAAGCCGCACCGTGACTTTCTCGTTTTCATCCGCGCCCGTTCCGTCTTTCTAGCCGCGTGATTTCCCCAGCCCTTTCCCACGCATGAACCCGCTGCTGCTCTTCGCCTGCGGCATGGTGATCGTGCTCGGTGGCATCCTCTGGCTGCGCATGCACGCCTTCCTCGCGCTCGTGCTCGGCGCTTTCACCGTGGCGATGCTCACTCCCGCGTCGGCCTTGCGCACCCACGCGGAAGCGCGCGTGACGAAAGGCGAGATGACTGCGAAAGCGGCCGCGGCTTTTCCGGATAAGGCGGCGGGTGCGCGCGTCGCGGAGGAGTTTGGGAAGACGTGCGCGCACCTCGGCATCCTCATCGCGATGGCCGGCATCCTCGGCGAAGCGATGCTGCTTTCCGGCGCGGCGGAATCGATCGCGCGTGCGCTGCTGCGCTGGCTCGGCGCGGCGCGAGCGCACTGGGCGTTCTTCGCCACGTCCTTCACGCTGTGCATCCCGGTATTCTTCGAGACGGTCTTCTATCTCCTCATGCCGCTGGTGAAGGTGGTCGGGCGCGAGATGCCGAGCCGATACCTGTTGCTCGTGATGTGCACCGTCGCCGGCGGCACCATAACGCACTCACTCGTGCCGCCGACGCCAGGACCGCTCTTCGCCGCGCAGGCGCTCGGCGTGCCGCTTTGGCAGATGATCTGGATGGGCACGATCATCGGCACCGGCGCGGCACTGTTCGGCGTCGCGTTCGCGCACTTCTCGAACCGCCACCACACGCTTGAGATTCCCGCGGAAGACAAAGCCGTGCTCGCCGCCGCGCCGCTGCGCAAACTCCCGCCGCTCTGGCTCGCACTCGTGCCGGTGTTCTTGCCCGTGGTGCTCATCGGGCTCGATTCCTTCGTCGCAGCCACGCCCGGCTCGCACGTCGGCTGGCTCGTCCGCACGCTCGGTGACAAGGACATCGCCATCACCCTCGGCACGCTCGTCGCCCTGCTCACGCTCGCGTGGCAGGGCAACGCCGCACACATCAGCAAGGCTGCTTCGGAAGCGCTCGGCACCGGCGCGACCGTGCTGCTCATCATCGGCGCGGGCGGCGCATTCGGTGGCGTGCTGCGGCAGACCGGCATCTCCGAAGTGCTCGGCTCGATGTTGCAAGGCACGCACATGCTCGCGCTGCCGATGGTCTTCCTCATCACCGCGCTCGTCCGCACCGCGCAAGGCTCCGCGACGGTCGCCATGATCACCGCCGCGCCGATCGCGAAGGCCTTCATCGACGGCGGCGGCGTGCATATCGACCCGGTCTATTTCGCCGTCGCCATCGGCTGCGGCTCGAAGCCCTTCCCGTGGATGAACGACGGCGGGTTCTGGATCATCAGCCGCCTCTCCGGCCTGCGCGAAGACCAGACCCTGCGCACCATCTCGCCGATGATGTCGCTGCAAGGCGTCGCGGGCCTCGTGATCACGATGCTCATGGCGTGGCTGTGGCCGATGCCGAAATGACGCGCCTCACTCCCGAGCAACTCCGCTCCTTCCGCTGGTTCGGCCCGAACGATCTCCGCAGCTTCGGCCACCGCTCGCGCGCCAAGCAGATGGGCCTCGGCCCGGCCGATTGGCAGGGCAAGCCGGTCATCGCGATCCTCAACACATGGTCGGAGCTCGTGCCGTGTCATCTGCACTTCAAGATCCTCGTCGAGCACATCAAGCGCGGCGTGCTGCAAGCGGGCGGGATGCCGGTCGAAATCCCCGTGCTCGCGCTCAGCGAGACTTACATGAAGCCGACCGCGATGCTCTATCGCAACCTGCTCGCGATGGAAGCGGAGGAAGTCATCCGCTCACAGCCGATCGACGGCGTGGTGCTCCTCGGCGGCTGCGACAAGAACACGCCTGCGCTCATCATGGGCGCCACGTCCGCGGCGATCCCGTTCATCTTCGTCCCCGGCGGCCCCATGCTACGCGGCAACTGGCGCGGCGAAGTCCTCGGCAGCGGCTCCGACACGTGGAAGTATTGGGACGAACTCCGCGCGGGCACCATCACGCAGGACGAGTGGTGCGAGATCGAAGACGGCATCGCGCGTTCGCACGGCCACTGCATGACGATGGGCACGGCCTCAACCATGACGGCGATCGCCGAGGCGCTCGGCCTCACGATGCCCGGCGCGTCGTCCATCCCCGCCTCCGACATGTCGCACTGGCGGATGGCCGCGGAGTCCGGTCGGCAGATCGTGGAGAATGTGTGGCGCGATCAGCGGCCCGCGGAGTTGCTGACCGCCGAGTCTTTTCACAACGCGATCGTTACCGACATGGCGCTCGGCGGCTCCACGAATGCGATCATCCATCTCATCGCGATGGCCGGTCGCGCGGGCGTGCCGCTCGCGCTGGAGAAGTTCGATGAAGTCTCGCGCCGCACGCCGCGCTACGCCGATCTGCGACCGGCGGGGCGATTCCTGATGGAGGACTTTTACTTCGCGGGTGGCCTGCGTGCGCTGCTCGCGCAAGTGCTCGACCTGCTCCACGCCGACTGTTTGTCCGTGAACGGAAAGACGCTCCGCGAAAACCTCGCCGGCGCGCAGGTCCACAATCCCGAAGTCATCCGCAAGCTCTCCGACGACGGCGGCACCGCTGTCCTGCACGGCAACCTCGCGCCGCGCGGCGCCGTCATCAAACACGCCGCCATGGAGCCGCGCTTCCTCAAGCACACCGGTCCCGCCGTGGTCTTCTGCGACTACGAAGACATCGCTGCGCGCATCGACGATCCCGCGCTCCCGATCACCGCCGACTCGGTCATCGTGCTGCAAAACGCCGGCCCGATCGGCGCGCCCGGCATGCCCGAGTGGGGGATGCTCCCGATCCCGAAGAAGCTCCTCGAACAAGGTGTCCGCGACATGCTTCGCATCTCCGACGCGCGTATGAGCGGCACCAGCTACGGCGCGTGCGTGCTGCACGTCGCGCCCGAGTCCGCCATCGGCGGCCCGCTCGCGCTGGTGCGCGAGGGCGACCTCATCACCCTCGATGTCGAAGCCCGCCGTCTCGATGTGAATATCCCCGACGCCGAACTCGCCACGCGCGCTGCTGCGTGGAAACCGCGCGCCAGCAAAAGGCATCGAGGCTTCCTCTCCCTCTTCCTCGACGAAACCACGCAAGCCGACGAAGGCTGCGACTTCCGCTTCCTGCACCGCGGCGAGGGCGACGCGGAGCCGGAGATTCATTGAGTGAAGGCGCGCGCATTTTATGGCGTCCTGAGTGTGCTCGTTTGGTTATCGGCGCGCGGTGAAGTCGCGGTCTTCGACACTCACGGTGCGAGCGACGAGGTGCGGTGGACGCGCGTGCAAGGGACTCCCGCGGGCCTCGATCCGCGGCACATCGTCATCGAGAACGGCTTGGTTCGTCTCCGCTATCCGGCGCGCAAGGCCGACGCGGACTCGGGCTTTCACCCGCTGTCGGAACGGGCAGCGCACCTTCTCTACCTGCGCCTCGGCGGCGCGTATCAGCTCGTGCAGGACGCGGAGCTTGGCGATTGGACTTACGTCAGCGGTGCGTTCGACGATGCGCCGACGAGTTTCGCGCTCACCGAAAATTCGCCCGCGGTTTGCACGGCTGTTCTCGACTTTGCCGATCACCGAATGACCGCGACCGACTGCGAGCAACCGAACGCACCTGCTCCGGTGACGAAGACCGTGACATTGCGCCGCGACGAATATGGCTACGTCGCAAACATCCGCATCGGCAGCACGCTGCGCGGCGAAAGAGAGGTTGGGTTCGGCGGATCGCGGACGCATCTTTTTAACTACACCGCGTCGGTCGGGCAGCGTTGGGAACTCGGGCGTAACGATGAGGACGGCTGCTGTAACTACCAGTTCCCGAAGCGCGACGGCGTGAGCGATGGGGACTCGTGGGCCGTGGGTTTCGCGCCGTCTGATGGATACTACCGGCTCGTCGCCATCTCGCACGACGCGAGTGTCGCGCTGCGGTTCGCACAGTTTCGCACGGCCGATCCGGCGAACCCGGGGATCGTCGGAAATATGATCCACTACACGACGCAGGGGCTGCGCGAGTTTGAAGCCTACATCGCCGCCGTGCCTTACGACGGATCCTCGGCGGCGCAGATCGAGGAGGGCGGCGACGCGATCGTCGTTCACGCGCCAGCCGACGGCACTTACTCGGTCTTCTCGAATGCCCCACGCGCGTCCAACCCCGGCTGCTACATACCGATCATTCGCGAGGTGTATCTCCGTCAAGGCGCCAATCGAATCGCGAAGCCGGCGGCGAAGCTTGTCCGTCCGCTCGTCGTCCCGATCTCGAACGGAAGAACCTTTCCCGCGGACATCGCCGCCGTTTACCAAACTCTCGCTCCGCGCTGAACCCTCGATCATGCAAACTACATACACTCCCGCCGACATCCACCACTCCGTCATCTCCGTCCCACCGCTGTGTCGCGACGCTTCGCTGAAAGTGTGCGCCGCGGAGAATGCGAAGCTGATCCGCCACATCGAGGCGGGCGGCGTCTCGATATTGCTCTACGGCGGCAACGCTAACTTCTACAACATCGCGCCGAGCGAATACGCCGACGTGCTAGACATGCTCGCGCAGCACGCCGCGCCGGAGACGTGGGTGGTGCCGTCGGTGGGGCCGTATTTCGGGACGATGATGGATCAGGCCGACGTGCTGAAGACGCGGAAGTTTCCGACGGCGATGGTGCTGCCGGCGGTGGCGGTCAGTTCGCCCGAGGGCGTGCGCGTGGCGGTGATGAAGTTCGTGGAGCGCGCGGGGATTCCGGCGGTGCTTTATGTGAAGGACGAGAAGTATGTGACGCCGCAGGTGGTGAAGGCGCTGGTGGAGGCGGGCGTGATCTCGTGGATCAAATACGCAGTGGTGCGGCCGGACCCGGCGGTCGATCCGCTGCTGCGGGCGATCGTGGATGCGGTGGACCCGGCGCTGATCGTGAGTGGGATCGGCGAGCAACCGATCATCGCGCACTGGCAGACGTTCGGCGTGCGCGCGTTCACGTCGGGCTGTGTGTGCGTGGCGCCGCGCCGGTCGCAGGAAATGTTGTGTGCGTTGCAGGCGGGCGATCCGGCGAAGGCGGAGGCGATCCGCGAGCGGTTCAATACACTGGAGTCGCTGCGCAATGCGCATGGACCGATCTCCGTTTTGCATCGCGCCGTGGCGCTCGCGGGGATCGCCGAGACCGGGCCGGCGCTCCCGCTGCTGGCGGAGTTGGACGCGCATCTCCACGACCCGGTGCGTGAAGCGGCGAGCGGCTTGATGGCGTGGAATTCAGCCGGCGTCTGAAGCGGCGAAACCGCTCAAAACGTGAGCTCCGCAGCAGCCTCGCGGCCTGCCGAAACTTCCACTCGCGGGGGGGGCGAAGGCGTGCCAGCGTGCGCGCCTTTCCCAAATGAAAACCCGTATCACTCTCGCTGCCGCTCTCGCGGTTCTCGTCGCCGCCGAATCGCCAGCCGCTGAAAAGGCCGCCCCGAAAGCTCCGGCTCCTGCGGCTGAGGCGAAGCCCGCAGCGGACGCCAAACCGGCGCCGAAATTTGAGATCAAGGATCCGCTGGCCGTGGTCGATGGCACCGAGATCAAGATCGCCGAGGTGGAGAAAGCGATCGGCGACATCCTCGCGCAGCAAGGCGGGTCGCTCGCGCAGGTGCCGGCGGAGATGAAGCCGAAGCTCTACCGTCAGGTGTTGGACGGCGTGATCGTCGAGCGGCTCGTGACAAAGGAGGCCGCGAAGATCGTGGTCGCTGATACGGACGTGACGCAGGAATTCGATCGTTTCAAAGGTCGCTTCCCGAATGAAGAAGAGATGAAGTCGCAACTCGCGAAGGCGGGCCAGACCCCGGAATCGATCCGCGAGCAGATCGCGCGCTTCATCCAACAGAACCGCTGGATCGACGCTCAGGTCGCGGGCAAAGCCGAGGTGACCGAGGCGGAGGCGCAGGAGTTTTACAAGAGCAACACCGAGCAGTTCAAAACGCCCGAGCAGGTGCGCGCCAGCCACATCCTGGTGAAGTGCGAGAAGGATGCGAAAGACGACGAGGTGAAGGCCAAGCGCGAGGGCGCGAACAAGATCCTCGACCGCGTGAAGAAGGGCGAGGCGTTCGATGTGCTCGCGGTTGAGCTTTCGGAGGATCCGAGCGCGAAGGAGAACAAGGGTGACCTCAATTTCTTCCCGCGTGAGGGCGCGATGGTGGAGCCGTTTGCAGATGCGGCTTTCAAGCTCAAGAAGGGTGAGGTGTCGGAGGCGCCGGTGCGCAGCGATTTCGGCTTCCACGTCATCAAGGTGACCGATCGCAAGGAGGCGGGCAGCATGGCGTTCGATGAAGCCAAGCCGCGGCTGATGGTCTTCCTCCAGGAGCAGAAGAAGAAGTCTGAAACTGGGAAGGTCCTCCGCGACTTGCGCGAGCACGCGAAGGTGACTGTCAACCTGCCGGCGGAGCAGTAACGCCCGACCGTGTGCGTCACGGTTCTTCTTTATCCCGACCGTTCGCTAGTCCACCGACCATGGCCCGCAAATCCCGCAAGAACGTCGGCCTGATCGGCCTCGGCATCATCGGTTCGCGCGTCGCCGCGGGGCTGCGCGCGGCGGGGAGCCGTGTCTTCGTGTGGAATCGCACGCCGAAGCCCACGCCAAATTTCGTCGGCTCGCCGGCGGAGGTCGCGGAGATTTGCGAGATCATCCAGATCTTCGTCGCGGATGCGCAGGCGGTGAGGGACGTGGTGGAGGCCATGGGCGAGCAACTCGGCCCGCGGCACATCATCATCAACTGCGCGACGATCGGGCCTGATGTGGCGATGGAGATCGCGCGGGCCGTGCAAGCGCGGGGAGCCAGCTTCCTCGACTGCCCGTTCACCGGGAGCAAAGGCGCGGCGGAGAAGTCGCAACTCGTCTATTACGTCGGCGGCGAGGAGGAGGTCTTCCTCCGCGCGAAGCCGGTGCTCGAGGCGACCAGTCGCGCGATCGTGCGGTGCGGGCGAGTCGGCGACGCATCGACGCTGAAGATCGCGACCAATCTCATCACCGCGGTGACGACGCAGACGCTGGCGGAAGCGCTGGCGATCGTGCGCAGCGCAGGCATCAAGCCCGAGGCGCTCGCTGCGGCGCTCGAACACAACGCGTGCAAGTCGGGGGTGGTGGAGTTGAAGCTGCCGAAGATGATCAGCGGCGATTACGAGCCGCACTTTTCGGTGAAGCACATGTTCAAGGACGTGCAGCTCGGCATTCACATCGCCAACGAGCATCGGCTCGAAGTGCCGCTGACCACGGTGGTCGGCGGCGTGCTTTACGGGGCGCTCTGCAATGGCTGGGGTGATTTGGATTTCTCGAGCCTCTACCGGGTGTATAGCGATGCGCCGCCGACGCAGGAGCCGATCGCGCTGACCGGTGCTGTGGCTGACGCGGAGAAAGAGGGCGCCGAGGTCGCAGCGGTGCCCGCTGCGCCGGAGAGTCCCGTCGCGCCGGAACCTGCCGCGGAGCAACCGCCAGCCGCTGAGACGCCGCCGCCAGCAGAGCCTGCGATTCCCGCTCCGGTGGAATCGGTCGTCGTCCCCAATGCGGCGACGAGCGACGATGCGCGTGAGATTGAACCCAATAAAGAGGGCGCGAAAACGGAAACGCCGCCCGCAGCTCCGTCGGTGGAGCCGCAAGCGGGCAGCGGGCCTTCGCACGTGACTGCTGCTGTGGTGAAGGATGGCGACGGCGATGAGCCGGAAGAAGACAACGGACTGGCCGGATTCTTCAGCCGCGTCTTCCGCCGCAAGGACACGCCTGCTGGCAAGTGACGCATGACGAGCAGCGACGCACTTCGGGCGGCGTATCGTGAGTTCCAGCGGGGTGGGGGAGTGGTAGATCTCGCTTCCCGGCTGAAGCTCGCATTCAAGGGTGCCGATCGCGTCCGTTATCTCAACGGCCAAGTTACGGCCAACATCGCTGCGGCCGGCACGGGCGCTATCGTCCCCGCCTGCGTGACGACTGCCAAAGGCAAGCTCAGCGGCGACGTGTTTGTCGGCATCTGGCCGGCGGCCCTCATCGTCGATGCCGATGCCGCGCTCGCCGAGACGCTCTCCGCGCGATTCGAGCGTTATATTGTCGCCGACGACGTGACGATCGATGACGTGACGAATAGCGCCGCGCTCGTCCACTGCGTCGGCATGGATCGCGATCGGGTTACCGCGATATGCCCGGTGTTTCCGGTGAATCGCTTCGGGATCGATGGATTCGATCTCCTTCCGCCATGGCGCGAAAATCTTCCGCCGATCTGGGAGAAGCTCGCAGCCGAGTTTCCCGTGCTCAGCGAGGAGTTGCTCGAAGTCATTCGCATCGAACGCGGCGTGCCGCGCTGGGGCTTCGAGCTCGGCGAAGATACGCTCCCACCCGAGGCTGGTCTCGACCGCACGCACATCGACTACCACAAGGGCTGCTACATCGGCCAGGAGGTCATCTCGCGGCTCAAGAGCGTCGGTCATGTGAACCGCCAGCTCACCGGCTTTGTCGCCGATGCGCCGATCCCGGTGGGCGCGTCGATCTTCTCCGCCGAGCAACCGTGCGGCGCGATCACGAGCGCGTGCTGGAGTTTTGCCTTGGAAAGACCGATCGCGCTCGGCTACCTACGGCGCTCCGCGGCGCGCGACGCATTGTTTGCGCGGACTGCGGAGCCCGGCGCTGAGCCGGTGCCGATCACCGTCTGCGACCTTCCATTTACGAAATGAAACGAATCACCCTCGCTCTCGCCCTCGCCTTCACCGCGACCATCCGCGCCGACGACTGCGCGCTCGTCACGCTCAAGGTCGGCAAGGAGAAGCAACTCCAGCGGTTCGCGATCGAATTCCACGAAGGCGAGGCGCCGGTGACCGTGGAGAACTTCAAGAAGCTCGCGAAGAAGGGGTTTTACAAGGGCACGGCGATCCATCGCAGCTTCCCGCACACGCTCGTGCAGATGGGCGATCCGCTGAGCAAGGACAAGGAGCGCACCAAGGTCGGCACCGGCGGCCCCGGCTACAGCCTCCAGCCGGAGATTCGTCGCAAGCACACCAAAGGAGCTATCGCTGCCGCCCGCCTGCCGGACAAACTCAACCCCTCGCGCGTCTCGAACGGCAGCCAGTTCTTCGTGTGCCTCTCGCCACAGCCCGGCTACGACGGCCAATACACCGTCTTCGGCCAGGTGCTCTGGGGCCTCGAAGCGCTCGACGCCCTGAGCACGCGTGCAACCGACAGCAACGACTACCCCGCCGAGCGCATCCAAATCCGCAGCGTGAAAATCATGGATCGCGCGAAGCTCCCGCCGCCGCCGGCGCCGCCTGGCGAAGGTGGCGCGAAGCCTGCGCGCAAGTGGTGGCAAATCTTCGGATAAAGCCCTTGCGGCAAAAACCGCCGCGCGTATAGACCACGCCCCTCGCCGGGAACCCGGGTAGATACCGAAGTGGCCAAACGGGGCGGACTGTAAATCCGCTGGCTTACGCCTTCGCTGGTTCGAATCCAGCTCTGCCCACTCCCTCTGAAACCAAGAAGGAATCAAGGTTTCATGGCGATCCAGAGGTGCTTTTTGAAAACGCATCGAGACGAACGAAACCGCACGGGAACGGAGTCTATTCGGCAAGTATTTGCCAACGACTTTGAAGAGTGATCGGGTTCGTCCCATGAATCCGCAGCACGAGAAGGAGCGGGCATCGGGGGCACAACTAGAGGCGCAATTGAGCGACCTGTTGATTCTGCGCGAGAGACTCGGACGCGAACGCGGTGAGTTGGAGCAGGCAGGCAACAGCGTTGAGGCGGGCGCTATGGGACGGAGGATCGCGCAGTTCAACGAGGAGGAACTGCCATCGTTGAAGAAGGCCGTTCGTGATGCGGCCAATGCAGCGAAAGACTCTCGTGCGCGTGCCGAGTTGAAACGCCTTTTCAAACGAATCGGCCACGCGACTTCGGGAATCTACACCGAGCGCATTACGGACATTTCATCGGCGCGTGAAGCTGAACTTCAACAACTCCTCGCCGTTGCGAAGACCAACAGCCAGCGACGAAAGCTCGCCGGCCAATTGGAACAACTGCAACACGATCGTGCCCGCATTGAAAAGGAGCGCGATGAGTCGGCCAAGCAGGATGATGAGCGGCGTCGGCAGCATCGCGGGAAGCAGGAGCGGAAGCGAACCGAGCGACTGCTGCGGAAGTTGGGTCGCACCGGGCCGCAGAAAGGCACTTCAATGCGCAGGCGAAGCGCGCAATCACCCGCAATTCGCTGATCGCTCTGCGATTGGCGACGTGCAAATGCAGGAAGTCGAAGGTGTGCTTATGGGCGTGGCGAGCGAGTAACTCGTCTTGGCCTGAATAGCAGCTTCCGCCGGTCGCGATAGAACCGGTAGCCGGGTTAAAGACCCGGTAAAAGAGCGAAGTCATCGGGCTGCCGATCCATTGCGCCCGCAGCCGTGTAAAGCCGATGGACACAAACGAAACCGTTTTGTGTCTATTGCTAAAACGACAGACTACTCATCGCTTCCCGCATCGCCCGCGGGTGAGCGGAATCAACCTTGGTTCACCGACAAGCGCGGCATCGCCGCGCGTTATGGCGTTTCGGAACGAACCATCGACAACTGGATTCGCCAGCGACGAATCCCGTGCCTGAAATGCGGGCGCGTCGTGCGATTCAACGTCGCACGCTGCGACGCGGCTCTCGACCGCTTTGAGGTAAAGGAGGTGGCGCGGTGAGTGCGAAAACGAAGCCTTATGGGCCTAGGCCCACAACGCGGCGCACCACGCAGGCTGAATTGGATTCGCTGCTCGCCGATGTGCTGGCGATTATCGACGGCAGCGACGGTCAAATCAGCATCCGGCATTTATTCTACCGGCTCGTCTCGCGCGGCAGCATCCCAAAAACGGAGACAGCTTACAAACGGCTGCGCTCGCACCTCACCAAATGGCGGCGAGTCGGTGCGGTGCGATGGGACAGCTTTACCGACAACACGCGATGGCACATCAAAACGCGCACGTTCGACGATATGCGCGAGGCGCTCGATCGGACGGTTGAAACGTATCGCCGCAATATGTGGGCGACGCAGCCCTTCTACGTCGAGGCATGGGTGGAGAAGGACGCCATCGCGGGAATCGTCTCCGACGTGGCCGACAGCTACGGTGTCCCGGCGTTTTTTTGCAGGGGCAACGCCTCGCTGACCTCACTGCACAACGCGGCGGAGATATTCAAGGATGCGGGGAAAGAGGGCAAGCAGCCGATGATTCTGTATCTCGGCGACCACGATCCGAGCGGCCTTGCATTGACCGGGCCGCCTACGCTTCGCTTCGTGACGATTTCGGCGTTGAGGTCGAGTTCCGGCGTATCGCCGTCACGCCCGTGCAGATCGAAGAGTTTGCTCTCCCGAAGCGTCCAGTGAAGCTCACTGACTCGCGCGCGAAAGGCTGGCAGGGTGGCTGTGTCGAGGTGGATGCCATCGAACCAGCGACAATCAAAGTTCTCGTCCAGCAGGCTATGCCGGGCTGCGGGCTTTTGATGCCGTTTCGACGCTTGCACGGCAACAGAAGCGGAACAGAGGCTCGGGGACGCCAAATGCACGGTGCATGGACCGGGTCTGCGTGAACGACTTGCCCCGTGCATGGTGCATGAGGCGAGGCGGAGTGCCCGGATGGCCCGTGCATGGTGCATGAGGCAGGAACGAGACTCAGTGACGGCCCGTGCATGGTGCACGAGGCAGGAGCGAGGCTCGGTGACGGCCCATGCACGATGCACGAGGCGGGAGCGAGACTCGGTGGTGGCCCATGCACGGTGCACGAGGCAGGAAGGAGACTCGAAACGGGTCGGTGCATGGTGCATGGACCCCGAGGCACACGACAACCTGATGTCTGCTGGGACCCAAATCCGGGCAGGGTCACGGGGACGACGTAGAAGCGCCTTGCCGGGATGGTTCCCGCGCTTGCCGGGGCCGGGGCGAAAGGGGCAGGACGGAGGGCACGGCCAGCGAGCCTTCGCGGACGGCCAGCGAAAGCCCGGTGCGGCTCATGGAGCCGTGGCTACAGCTTCCGGTAGAAGCGCAGCGCCTCGATGGGGCTGCCGAATTCCCTCAGCGGATACAGCCCCTTGCCCGCCCCGGCGCCGGGGTCGCGCACGAGGTAGTCGTAGCCTTCCTTTCCCGCGAGGACCACGAAGTGGGTGGTGCCGCTTAGGGCGCGCAGGCGGACAATGACGGGGTTGCCCGTGGCGAGTTGGGTGTCGATGAGGCGGTAGGTGGGCAGGTCTTCGTAGACGTGCCGGACCCGGTCGGGGGCGAGGGCGGCGGCGGCTTCCCAGTAGAGCCAGCCTTGCGGGGTGAAGCCGTCGTGGTCGGTCACGAAGCGGTTGAGCCGCTGCGGGTCGGTATCAATCCCGTAGCTGGCGAGGACCATGGCGGCGCTGGTGAGGGCGCAGCCTTCGGCGCCGAGGCTGGCCTCGGTGGGCCCGAGCCGGTCGCGGCCCCAGCGGGGGTCGTTTTGGCGGAAGAGCGGCACGGGCAGCTCGACGCGCTGGAAGAAGTAGCGGCCGCCAGCAGGGGCGAGCGCGGCTTTGGTATTCCACCCTTCCCAGACGCCGGCGGCGTGGATGATGAGGGCGAAGGTGCCGAGGAGGGCGAGGAGCTTGAGGGCTTTCACGAGTGAGGATGAGGTAATCAGTAAGTCAGACGGGGCCGTTCCGATCTGAATACTGAATACTAATTACTGATCATTGGTTACGCATCGAGATACAGCGCGAGTTTCTCGCGCAGCGCGGTCCGGGCGCGGAAGAGGAGGCTCTTCACCGAGGGCACGGTGAGGTCGAGCACCTCGGCGATTTCCTCGTAGGGCGTCTCGTCGTAGCGGCGCATGATGACGGCGAGGCGCTGGGCCTCGGGCAGTTCGTCGATGGCGCGCTGGATGGCGTCCATCATCTCGCCGTCGAGGAGCGTGGTGTCGGGGGTCTTGGTGCGGGTGTCGGCGGTGTCGCGCGGGCGCTCGTCGTCGTCGTGGCGTGGCTGGTCGAGGGAGACGTGCGGATGGCGCTTGCGGCGGCGCAGTTCGTTGAAGACGAGATTGCGCAGGATGGTGAAGAGCCAGGTGGTGAACTTCGCGGTGGGCTCGTAGCGGGCGGCGCTGCGCCACACGCGCACGAAGACCTGCTGCGCCACGTCTTCGGCCTCGGAGTCGTCGCTGAGCATCTTCGCCACGGTGCCGATGACGCGGTGCTGGTGGATCTCGACGAGCGCGGCGAAGGCCTCGGTGTCGCCATCCTTCACGCGGAGCATCAACTCGACATCGCGCGCGGCCAACTCGTCGGGCAGCTCGGGCGTGGGCGGTGGCTCGTCGGTCATGCGGGTGGCGGAGAGAGACGCGCGGCGGCGCGCGGTGGTGACAGTGGCGGATGAACCGCGAAAGTGGCAACGGGTTTCCCGCGCCGGATTTCCACTTGTCATCGGCGCCCTTCGCATCCACACCCCGCGCTTATGCAAGAAACAGGGAATTTTTCTTCCAGCATGGATACGTCGGTCGCAGGGCTCAAGAAGCTGATCCTCGCGCACCTGAAGTTCACCCTCGCACGGGACCGGAGCACCGCCTCGAAGCGCGACTGGTGGCTCGCCACCTCGAAGGCGGTGCAGAGCATCATCATCGAACGGATGATCGCGACGCAGACGCGGCATCATCAGGTGAACACGAAGCGCGTGTATTACCTATCGCTGGAGTTCCTGATGGGGCGCCTGTTTTCCAACAGCCTCTACAACGCGGGGGTCTTCGAGACGATCGAGCACGCGCTCCAGGAGCTGGGCCTCGATGTCGAGACGCTGCGCACGGAGGAATACGACATGGGCCTCGGCAACGGCGGCCTCGGGCGCCTCGCGGCGTGTTTCCTCGACTCGCTTGCGACGCTGGACCTGCCGGCGATCGGCTACGGCATCCATTATCAATACGGGCTGTTTAAGCAGGAGTTCCGCAACGGGCATCAGGTGGAGCTGCCGGATGCGTGGCTCGACTTCGGCACGCCGTGGGAAATCGTGCGGCCCGAGCACAAGCAGGAGATCCAGATCTACGGCACCGTGGAGAATGTCTTCGATGATCGCGGCAACTACGTCCCGCGCTGGACCAGCACGAAGAAGCTCATCGGCATCCCCTACGACATCCCGATCCCCGGCTTCGGCACGAACACGGTGAACTACCTGCGCCTGTGGGAATCGAAGGCGTCGGCGGAGTTCGACTTCGAGGCGTTCAACCGCGGCGGCTATCTCGAGGCCGTGCATGAGAAGGCGATGGGCGAGACGATCTCGAAGGTTCTTTACCCGAACGACAAGACCGAGAGCGGCAAGGAGCTGCGGCTCGTGCAGCAGTATTTCTTCGTGGCGTGCTCGCTGCGCGACATGTTCCGCCGCTTCCGCAGCGAGAACGAGGACTTCACGGAGTTCCCGGACAAGGTCGCCATCCAACTCAATGACACGCATCCCGCGATCGCGATCGTGGAGCTGCAGCGCATCTTCCACGACGAGCACGGCATGACGTGGGAGAAGGCGTGGGACATCGTCACGCGCACCTTCGCCTACACGAACCACACGCTGCTGCCCGAGGCGCTGGAGAAGTGGAGCGTGGGCCTTTTCCACAAAGTGCTGCCGCGGCATCTGCAGATCATCCTGGAGATCAACAAGCGCTTCCTCGAGCAGGTCGAGGCGAAGTGGCCGGGCGACGTGGAGAAGAAGCGCCGGCTCTCGATCATCGAGGAAGGTCACACGCAGATGGTGCGGATGGCGCATCTCTCTGTGGTCGGCAGCTTCTCGGTCAATGGAGTCGCCGCGCTGCACACGCAGCTCGTGAAGAGCGATCTCTTCCCGGAGTTCGATGAGTTTTATCCCGGCAAGCTCAACAACAAGACCAACGGCATCACCCCGCGCCGGTGGCTGCTCGCGTGCAACCCCGGACTGAGCGAACTGATCACGAGCAAGATCGGCACGGGCTGGGAACGCGACCTGGACAAGCTGCGCGCGTTAGAGGCGTTCGCGGACGATCACGAGTTCCAGGCCGAGTTCATGGCGGTGAAGCACGCGAACAAGATCCACCTCGCGCGCATCATCAAACACCACTGCGGCGTGGAGGTGAATCCCGCGGCGCTCTTCGACGTGCAGATCAAACGGCTGCACGAATACAAGCGCCAGCACCTCAATCTGCTCCACATCCTCGCGCTCTACCGCCGGCTCTTGCAGAACCCGGACCTCGATGTGCCGCCGCGCGTGTTCGTCTTCGCCGCGAAGGCCGCGCCCGGTTACGACCTGGCCAAGTGCATCATCAAGGCCATCAACGCCGTCGGCGCGAAGATCAACACCGACCCGCGCATCAACGGCCGGCTCAAGGTCGTCTTCCTGCCGAACTACCGCGTCTCGCTCGCCCAGCGCATCGTCCCCGCGGCCGATCTCTCCGAGCAAATCTCCACCGCCGGCAAGGAAGCCAGCGGCACCGGCAACATGAAGCTCGCCCTCAACGGCGCGCTCACCATCGGCACACTCGACGGCGCGAACGTCGAGATCCTCGAGGAGGTCGGCAAAGACAACATCTTCATCTTCGGCATGACCGTGGAGGAAGTGCATGAGCTGCTGAAGAAGCGCTACCACCCTCAGCACTATCTCGAAGCCGACGAGGAGCTGCGCACCGTCGTCGATTGGGTTGGATCGAACTACTTCACACCCGACGAACCCGGCTGCCTGAACATGCTCCGCGACAACCTCGTCCACAGCGATCCCTTCCTCTGCCTCGCCGACTACCGCGCCTACAGCGACTGCCATCTCAAGGTGGATGCCGCCTTTCTGGACCGCGCGCGCTGGGCTCGCATGGCGATCCTGAACACGGCGCGCATGGGCAAATTCTCCAGCGACCGCACGATCCGCGAATACGCCCGCGACATCTGGAAGCTCGACCCGGTGCGGGTGTAGCGCCGGCTGGGTGAAGGCGACGTAACATTTGCGCCGCGCACTTCGCCCGCTACCGTCGGCGGCCTTTCCCAAAACGAGATGCTGAGCTTTTCGACCTGTTGGAATTCCGGCCGCCACACCGATGGCGAGGAGATGTTGCGCGAGATCGTCGATCTCGGCTTCACGCGAGTGGAGCTCGGCCACGGCATCCGGATGTCGCTCATGGATGGGATTTTTCGCGCCCTCGACAAAGGCCTCTGCACTTTCACCAGCCTCCACAACTTCTGCCCGCTGCCCGTCGAGATCACCCGCGCATCGCCCGACTGCTACAAGTTCTCCTCGCCCGACGACCGTGAGCGCGAGCGCGCCGTGCGGCACACTTTCCAGACGATCGACTTCGCCGCGCGGCTCGGCGCGAAGTTCGTCGTCCTGCACCTCGGCCGCACCTCTATCGACCACTACACCGACAAGCTCATCCGCCTCGCCGAAGTCGGGATGATCCATTCGCGCGAGTTCGTCCGGCTCAAGCTCGAATGCGTGCAGCGCCGCAAAGACGACGCGCCGCCGTATCTGCGCCGCGCCAGGGAGTGCCTCCTCCGAGTCGTCGATTACGCGCGGGAGAAAGGCATCAAGCTCGGCGTCGAAAGCCGCCACTCCTTCGAGGAAATCCCCAACGAAACCGAACTGCTCGATGTGCTCGACGAGTTCGACGACCCGACCGTGGGCTACTGGCACGACTTTGGCCACGTGCAGGTGAAGCATAACCTCGGCTTCCTCGATCACATCGAATGGATGGAGCAGGTCGCGCCTCGCCTCATCGGCTGCCATCTCCACGACACGCAATGGCCGGGCCGGGACCACATGCCGCCCTTCACCGGCGACGTGGACTACGACGCCCTCCTGCCGCTCCTACCTCTCCCGCCCGCCGACACGCTTTTCGTCTTCGAGATGAGTCCCCGCCGCGAGGTGGAAGAAATCGCCGAGGCACGGGACAAGTGGGTGGAGAAGTTCGGGGCGTGAAGCGCGCCCTCCTCACCGCGCTCCAAATCCTCCTGACGGCAGGCATCGTGTGGTGGGTCTTCCGCGAGCCGGGCAAACGCGCCGAGATCGCCTCCACGCTCGCAGGCGCCGATGGAAAGTGGCTCCTCGCCGGCCTGCTCGGCTACGGCTTCGTCGAGCTCATCGCCACCGCCCGCTGGCAACTCCTGCTGCACGTGCAAGACATCCACCTCTCCTTCCGCCGCGTGCTCGCACTCACGATGATCGGCGTGTTCTTCAACTTCTTCATCCCCGGCGGCACCGGCGGCGACGCGGTGAAAATGTTCTACCTCGTGAAAGAGACGCCAGGCCGCCGCGGCAAGGCGCTCCTCTCCGTGCTCGTCGATCGGCTCATCGGCCTCTTCGCGCTCATCGTCTTCGCCGGCACCCTCATCGCGTGGAAATGGCACTGGCTCTTCAGCGCGCCGGCGACCGCGCACTGGATCTGGCTCGCGCTCGCCGTGCTCGGCGCGTCGCTGCTCTTCATCGTCGCATCGTGCGTCGTCACCGGTCTCGGCTTGGTGCATCGCCTGCCCGCGCGGATGCCCGGTCGCGACAAGCTCGCCGAACTCGCGCTCGCCTACGGCGTCTATGGCCGTGCGTGGCGCCCGGCGCTTGCGGCGTTCGTGCTCTCGCTCATCGCACACGCGGGGCTTTTCGGCGTCTTCTACTGCGCCCTGCGCGCGCTCGCCTCCTCGGGGATGGAAATCCCGACGCTCGTGCAATTCATGGCCATCATGCCGATCATCGGCACCATCACCTCGCTGCCGATCAGCCTCGGCGGCGTCGGCTGGCGCGAGATGCTCTTCGAGACGTTCTTCGGCGGCCTCTGCGCCGCGTCTGGCGGCGTGGCCGTGGCGATCTCATCCGCGGGCTTCCTCCTGCTGCTCGCGTGGGGTCTCGTCGGCGCGCTCATCTACGCCTTCTACCGCCCGAGCGAACACGCCCGCCTCGGCGAGATGCGCACCGAAGTCCGCGCGATCGAGCACCAACTCGCGGAGGAGGAAGTGGCGCTCGAAACAGAGGCGCCGCCGAAGTGAAGCGCGACCGCCCCTTCGTCACAGCGAACTTCGCCATCACCGCCGACGGACGCATCTCCACGCGCAACGCGACGCCCGCCGACTTCTCCTCCCCGCGCGACAAGCGCCGCCTGCTCGAAATCCGCGCCGCGTGCGACGCCGTGCTCGCCGGTATGAAGACCATCGCGACCGACCAGATGACGATGGGCCTGCCCGCGGATGACCTGCGCGCTATCCGCGAGGCGAAGGGCATGCCCGCGTATCCCACACGCGTGCTGCTCAGCGCGAGCGGCCGCATCGACCCAGCGCTGCGCGTTTTCACGCGCGACTTCTCGCCCATCATCGTCTTCTCCACCACGCGGATGCCGCGCCGCGTGCGCGAGGCACTCGCGGGGAAGACGACGCTCCATCTGCACGAACGCGCCGTCGATCTCGCCGCGATGCTGCGGACGCTCCGGCGCGAGCACGCCGTGAAGCGGCTCGTCTGCGAAGGCGGCCCGCGAGTCTTCCGCGCGCTGCTCGTCGCGGACCTCATCGACGAACTGCACCTCACCATTTCCCCGCGCATCTTCGGCGGCACGAAGGCACCAACGCTCACCGGCATCGCGGGTGACTTCCTCCCGCGCAGCACCACGCTCACGCTCCGCGAGATGCGCGTGATCGACGGCGAGTGCTTCCTTCGATACCGGATCGAGTGATGTTTCGCCCGAAGCTCCTCGACTGCCTGCGCGACTACTCGCGCGCCACGTTCTTCGCCGATCTCATCGCCGGGCTGACGGTCGGCATCCTCGCGCTGTCCCTCTCGATGGCGCTCGGCATCGCGAGCGAGCGCACGCCGGCGGTCGGCATCGTCACGGCGATCGTCGCGGGGTTTCTCATTGCGGGGCTGAGCGGATCGCGCGTGCAAATCGGCGGGCCGACGGCGGCGTTCATCCCGGTGGTCGTGAGCGTGGCGCACGAATTCGGCGCGAGCGGCCTGCTCGTCTGCACGATGCTCGCGGGCTTCGTGCTCATCGCGATGGGCGTCGCGCGGCTTGGCGTGATGATCAAATACATCCCCGTGCCCGTGATCGCCGGCTTCACCGCGGGCATCGCGATCTACATTTTCAGCACGCAGGTGAAGGACTTCCTCGGCCTGCGCACGACTGACCCGGTGCCGCCGGAGTTCATCGGCAAGGTCGAGTTCCTCTGGCATCACCTCCGCACGATCGACTGGCCGAGCACGACGCTCGCGCTCGCAGCGGTGGCGCTGATCCGGCTGTGGCCGCAGCGCTGGGCGAAGATCATGCCGGCGAGCATCGTGGCCGTCGTCGTCGGCACGGCGCTCGTCGCGGCGCTGCACCTGCCGGTGGAGACGATCGGGTCGCGGTTCGGTCTCGACGCCATCCCGCGCGGATTGCCAACGCCGGCGTGGCCGGCCTTCGACTGGTCACAACTCAGCGGGCTCGTGCGCCCTGCGATCACCATCGCGCTGCTCGCGGCCATCGAGTCGCTGCTGTGCGCCGTGGTCGCCGACGGAATGATCGAGGACAAGCACGACTCGAACACCGAGTTGATCGCGCAGGGCGTGGCCAACATCGGCAGCGCCTTCTTCGGCGGACTGCCGGCGACCGGCGCCCTCGCGCGCACGGCGGCCAATATCCGCAGCGGCGGGCGCACGCCGGTCGCGGGCATCATTCACGCGCTCACGATCCTCGCGATCGTCCTCGTCGCCGCGCCGCTCGCGCGCTTCATCCCACTGCCGGTGCTCAGCGCGGTGCTCGTCATCGTGGCGCTGAACATGGGCGAGTGGCATCACTTCGCCCGCCTCCGCAAATGGCCGCACAGCGACAGCGCCGTCTATCTGCTCACCTTCGCGCTGACGGTGCTCACCGACATCACCGTCGCGGTCGAAGTGGGCATGATCCTCGCGGGCATCCTTTTCATCCGGCGCATCACCGAGACAACGCGGCTCGCGAGCGTGGACGAGCGCGACCTCGACTACGACCCGCAGCATTCGCTGCACGGCAAGACTCTACCGGCCGGTGTCACAGCCTTCCAACTGATGGGCGCGCTCATGTTCGGCGCAGCCGACCGGCTCGAAGCCGTGCTGCGCCGCAGCGGGCAGCGCCCGATGGTCATCATCCTCGGCATGAAGCGCGTGCTCGCGCTCGATGCGACGGGACTGCACGCGCTGGAGGAATTCGAGGCCGAGTTGCGGCACCACGGCACGCAACTCATCATCTCCGGCGTCCACACGCAGCCGTTCATGGCGCTGAGCAATGGCGGCTTCGTCAGCCGACTCGGCGAAGACAATTTCAGCGCCGACATGGATGCCGCCATCGCCCGCGCGGAGCAACTCGTGGCTGGCGCCTGAACGCGCCGACGCCTTGAATCTGCACATGGATCCATTCCTCGCCGCCGCCATCGCCGAAGCCGAAGCCGGGCTCGCCGAGGGCGGCATCCCCATCGGCTCCGTGCTCGTGCATCAAGGGCAGATCATCGGTCGCGGGCACAACCGGCGCGTGCAGCGCGGCAGCGCGATCCTGCACGGCGAGATGGACGCGCTGGAAAACGCCGGCCGCCAGCCCGCGCACATGTATCGCGAAAGCGTGCTCTACACGACGCTTTCGCCCTGCGCGATGTGCTCCGGCGCAATCCTGCTCTACGGCATCCCCTGTGTGATCATCGGGGAGAACCAGACCTTCCTCGGCGAGGAAGCGCTGCTGCATAGCCGTGGCGTCGAACTCGAGATCCTGCAGGACGCGCGCTGCATCGAGCTCATGCGCGAGTTCATCCGCACGCGGCCCGCGCTGTGGAATGAGGACATCGGCGAGTAGGGCGTTGACCCACCTCGCACCCGGCCACACCTTCGCCCCATGGCCCGCTACGCCGTTTATCCGACCGCCACCAACTCGCCACTCACGCGCAAGTGGATCGTCCGTGCGCTGATCCTGTCGCTGATGTTGCACGCGGGCTTCTTCTCGTTCGCGGCTTGGAAGAAGATCGAGCGTTTCTCCTTCAGCTCGCCGCAGAAGCTCGCGCCGCCGGCCTTCGTGGTGAAGCAGGTCGTCATCGACCCGAAGACGCTCGAACAACCCGACGAGATCAAGATCCGGATGCCCACCAGCGGGCCGAAGCCCGAGGACATCACCATCCCGATCGAGAAGCCCGAGCCGAAGGAGATCATCCTCAAGCCATCGATCAACGAAGTGCAGAGCCCGATGCTGCAGGAGAAGCCGAAGGCGGATCCCATCAACCTCACCGACCTGATGAAGACCAACGAGGTCAGCGCCGGCAGTGCGGAAAAGGAACTCGGCGCCATCGCCAGCGCGCTACTCAAGGAGAGCGTGCGCGCGCCGCGGCAACCCGTCATCCAGATGCCGTCGCGTGGCGGCAAGGACGGCGCCGACGCGTGGGAGGGAATCCCCGGACGGCAATCCATCGACGACGCGCTTTCGCGCTCCGGCCCGCTCGCCGCCGGCGGGAAGCCGATCGCGATGCCCGGCGGCGCGCTCTTCGACTACGACAAGGCGGAACTGCGCGGCGACGCCCTCGATGACTTGCAGAAGCTCGGCGAACTCATCCGCCGCAACCCGAACGCGACCTTCCGCATCGAAGGCCACACCGACGCGATCGGCGGACGCGACTACAATCTCGAACTCTCGCTGCGCCGCGCCGAGGCCGTGAAAGCGTGGCTCGTGCAAGGCTTGGCAATCGACCCCTCCCGTATCGAGACGTTCGGGTTCGGCCCGGACAAACTTCTCGTCCCCGCCGACAAGAGCATCGATGAACAGCAGCCAAATCGGCGCGTGGAAATCGTCATCAAGACGAACCGAAAGTAGCGAAGAACAGCGCATGAAATCGCGGGCAAATCGCGCTTGTCGCGCCATATGCGAACGATAGAGTCGGCCCGCTTTGATCCTGAAAATGGCCCAATCAACCGAATGAATCTCGGCAATCTGCTCTCGAAGGATCTGATCCTCCCGGAGATGCAATCCAGCGAACGCTGGACGGCGATTGTCGAGCTAGTCGATCTGCTCGTCAGTCGTGGCCGCGTGCGTGCGGAGGACCGTGACATGATCCTCGCCGCGCTGCGGCAGCGCGAGGAAACGATGAGCACCGGCATCGGCTTCGGCATCGCCATCCCGCACGCGTCGAGCGACCGGATCAGCGAAGTCGTAGCCGCTTTCGGGCGCTCCTCGAAGGGGATCGAGTTCGACTCGCTCGACAACGCTCCGGTGAAATTCATCGTCCTCTTCGTCGTGCCGAAGGACCAGTTTCAGACGCACCTGCGCACACTCGCGGCGATCGCGAAATTTCTCAACGACCGCACGGTCCGCGACCGGCTCGGCTCGGCGGGCGACGCGGACGACATCCACGGCATCTTCCTCGGCCAGCCGCCGAAGTGAGGCAGGGACGGCGCGACGTGCCGTCCGCGGACGAACGACATGCAGACGATCCCAACGCTCCTCGAATCCCGCCTCCGCGCCGCGCTGACTGACTTCCCCGGCGCAGAGCCGAAGGTCGCAGCCGTCAACGATGCGCGCTTCGGCGACTACCAGACGAACGCCGCGATGGTGCTCGCGAAGCAGGCGCGCGCGAACCCGCGCCAGCTCGCGCAGCAGATCATCGACAAGCTCGACGTGGCCGACCTGTGCGTGCCGCCGGAGATCGCAGGCGCGGGGTTCATCAATTTCCGCCTCAGGCCCGAGGCGCTCGCAGCGCGCTTCGTCGAGCTCGCGCGCGACGAGCGGCTCGGTGTGCCGGTGCCGGCGAAGGTGAAGAGCATCGTGATCGACTTCAGCGGGCCGAACATCGCGAAGCCGATGCACGTCGGCCACATCCGCTCGACCATCCTCGGCGATTCGCTCGCGCGCATCGCGGAGTTCCTCGGCCATCGTGTCGTGCGCGACAATCATATCGGCGACTGGGGCACGCAGTTCGGGATGCTGCTCGTGGGGTGGAAGACGATCCTCGATCGCGAGGCGCTCGCGCGCGACCCGATCGCGGAGATGGAGCGCATCTACAAGGACGTGAACGCGCGCCAGCAGGCCGACGAAAGCGTGCGCGAGGCGGCGCGCGCGGAGCTCGTGAAGCTGCAAGCGGGCGACGAGGAGAACCTCGCGATCTGGCGCGAGATGATCCGGCTTTCGCAGGCGCAGTTCGAGGCGATCTACGGCCGACTCGGCATCCGCTTCGACGTGACGCTCGGCGAGAGCTTCTACAATCCGTGGCTGCGCGAAGTCGTGACTGACCTCGCCGCACGCGGCATCGCCCGCGAAAGCGAAGGCGCGATGTGCGTCTTCTCGGACCGCAGCGGGCCGGAGAAAGACGACCCCTTTCTCATCTCGCGCGACGGACAGTGGGTGGACATCCCGGCGCTCGTGCAGAAAGCCGACGGCGCGGCAAACTACACCACGACCGATCTCGCAACGCTCGCGCACCGGCTCCGCGAGTGGACGCCGGACGAGATCGTGTATGTGACCGACGGCAGGCAGCAGCACCATTTCCGGCAGGTCTTCGCGATCTTCCGGCGGTGGAAATCGGACGCGGACGTGAAGCTTGCGCACGTGTGGTTCGGCTCGATCCTCGGTGAGGATGGCAAGCCGTTCAAAACGCGCAGCGGCGACACGGTGAAGCTCGCGGATCTGCTCGACGAAGCGGAGGAGCGCGCGTTTGCGCTCGTGAGCGAGAAGAACCCGACGCTCGACGAACGCGACCGCCGCGAGATCGCGCGCGTGGTCGGTCTAGGCGCGGTGAAATACGCGGACCTGCTGCCAAACCGGCAGAGCGACTACGTCTTCTCGTGGGAAAAGATGCTCAGCTTCCAGGGCAACACCGCGCCGTATCTGCAATACAGCTACGTGCGCATCCGCTCGATCTTCCGCAAAGCGGCGGAGCAGGGAGCAGGGAGCAGGGAGCAGGGAGCCATCGTGTTGGAAGCGCTGGCGGAACTCGCGCTCGCGAAGAAGCTCGCGCAGTTCGGCGAAGTGGTGCCGCAGATCCTCGACGACTACCGTCCAAACCTGCTCGCGAACTACCTCTACGAACTCGCGGCGACGTTTCATTCGTTCTTCGAGTCGTGCCCGGTGCTGAAGAGCGAAGGCGCGACACAGGCCACGCGGCTCGCGCTCTGCAATGTGAGCGCGCGTGTGCTCGCGAAGGGACTCGCGCTGCTCGGGATCGAGGCGCCGGAACGGATGTAGGTTCGGCGCTTGACCGCGCTCCCGGCGTGCGCTCTGTCGGGCGCACTGCGCATGAAAACGATTCTCCTGCTCGTCGCCGGCCTCGTGTTGCCACTTCTTCAACCCAATGCATGGGCGCAGACGGCCGCCTCACCGCTGCAGCCGGAGCCACTCCACGCCTTCACCGCGGGCATCACCGATTTTTACAACAGCGTGGTGCCCGGGCCCGGCGGCGACTTCTTCGGCGTCTCGCGCCTCGGCGGGAAGTTCAACCGCGGGGCATTTTTCAGCATCACGTCTGCGGGCGTGGTGACGAAGCTGGCCGACTTCGGCGATCCGGAATCGCAGGCCCGCGGCTGGCACCCGAGCGGCCGGCTCCTATTCGACGGCAGCACTTATTTCTACGGGGTGACGCAAGACGGTGGGCGTTTCGGGGAGGGCACGATCTTCCGCGTCGATGCGGCAGGGAATGTCACGACGCTCGTGGACTTCAGCGGATCGAGTGGGGTGGCGCCGGGCGGCTCGCCTTTCGCCGGGCTCACCGCCGGGCAGGATGGAAATCTCTACGGAGTTGCTTACGGCGGGAGCCTGCACAATGGCGTGATCTTCCGCACGTCCCCCAGCGGACGCTACGAGGTGCTCGTCACTTTCACCGGCGAGGGAGGAGAGGCGCCGGGAGATGGCCCGAGCAGCCCGCTGGCGGCTTTGGCCAATGGCAGCTTCGTGGGAACGACCTCATCCGGCGGCCGCTCCGATCACGGAGTCGTCTTCCGGTTCTCGCCTCAGGGCGGATATTCGGTGGCGGGCGAGTTCACAGGCCCGAGCGGCGCGCTTCCTGGCTCGTATCCTTATGGCGAACTGACCGTGGGCTTGGACGGCACCGTCTATGGCTCCATTTACGTCAGCATCACAGGCGGCACGGACTCCGGCCAGCGGCTCTGGAAGTTGCCACCCACCGGAAATGCGGTGCCGTTCGTTTCACTGCAAACCGACAGCAATGGGCAGAGCCTCAGCGTCTATTACCAAAGCCTTGGCGTTCTGCCCTCCGGCGATCTCGTCGGGGTCGGTGGCTTGGAGGCGTATAGCTACAACTCTGGCTTATATCGCGTGACGCCGGCCGGGCAGATTTATCCGTTCGAGGATTTTGGAAATCTCGGCCTCACGCAATATTATGGCTACTACTACAATGGCTCTTCCGGCCTGATCTCGGACAATGCGGGCGGTCTGGTCTTCGGCTTCGGGCGTTCGATCGCTCGCCGTTCACCCACCGGTCCGACGGCAATCCTCGCCACGACGACCCCGGATGCCGGCACGGGCGAAGGTGTGTCACCCATCGGCAACGTGCTCGTCGCACCCGATGGCACCGTCTTCGGCCAGAACGTGCGAGGCGGCGCCACCGATCAAGGGACGATCTTCTCGCTGCCCACATCCGGCCCGCTGAACACGCTGCTCTCGGTCAATAACAGCTACTACTACGACTACTATTACTACGACGAAGGCTCGGGTTTCTACTTCGACAACGCTAACCAACTGGGCTTGATCGGAAACGATCTCCTCTACGTGGACCCATACAACGGCACGAATTACAGCGGCGTCATCCAACGGATCACGGCAGCAGGCGTCGCTTCGACGGTCGCGGAGTTTGGGAGCGTGACCGGACCGCCGAGCGGCTATCTCGGTAATCCACAGGGCGGGCTTACCCCAGACGGGCTGGGCAATTTCTACGGACGCGCTTCGTTCACGGACGACGCGAATTTCGAGACCAGCGATGCCGTCTTTCGCCTGACTTCCGGCAACGCGCTGGAACTGGTCGCTCGCGTGCCGAAATTCTCGACCGCGCAATACCCGCCGTCCTCCTACGGCCCACTCACGCGCGACGCCGCGGGCAATTTTCTCGGCAACATTCCGTTCGGCGGGAGCAAGTCTGATGGCTTGATCTACAAGGTGACGCCCGGCGGGCAGATCACCAAGTTTTTCGAGTTCGGGCAACCGGGCGATGCCACCAATTCCTCCGGCCCCGCGGCTCCCTTCCTCCTCGAGTCATCCGGCAGCGTCCTCATCCCGATGCGATACGTCGATGGCTCCGACATCGAATCCTCCCTGGTCCGCCTCTCCATCGCGGGAACGCCGACACGCGTCCTGGCCTTCACGAGAGAAGATGGCGCGGCGCCGGGCGAGAATCCACTCGCCCCGCTCGTGCGCGACCCGAGCGGCCGCATCTACGGCGCCACCAGGCAAGGCGGGCGCAACGACGCCGGCGTGCTCTATCGCCTCGAGACAAACAACACTTACACGCTGCTGCACGAGTTCACTGTCGGCAGCGATCCTGCGGATGTCGGCACGGCACCGAGCACGGGCCTCGCGATCAGCGCAGACGGCGCCTACATCTACGGCGCCACTTTCAGCGGTGGCGAGCATGGCGGCGGCACGATCTTCCGCTTCCCCACGTCGGTGCAGGCCACCGCCACCACGCAAGCGGCGGCGGATGTGACGCCGAATTCCGCCACCTTCAAAGCCATGCTCGACTCCAACGGCTACGGCGGGTCGTTCTACTTCGCCTTCGGCGAAAGCGCGGGCACTCTTGACCGGCAGACGGCGGTGCAGGCATTCGGCGGTTTCAACGGCAGCCGCGGCATCGACGTGGAGTTCGACGCGCTCAAGGGCCACCGCACCTACTACGTTCAGTTCAACGCCACGGTCGGCGCCAGCACCGATACGATCACTCGCCAGGGCACTACGGTTTCCTTCTTCACGCCAAATGGCACTCCGCGGGCCGCGAATGACACGGTCATCGTGACAGCAGCGACCGGAGACTTCGCAGGCGAAGTGCTCGCCAACGACATCGAGCCCGACGACGACCCGCTCACCATCGACAGCTTTGGCCAAGGCGCCTACGGCGCGGTCACGCAGGCCGGGAATACACTCGTCTATACGCCCACGCAGGCGTTCTTCGACAACGGCGGCCGCGACAGTTTCACCTACACGATCCGCGACGATCAAACGCCGGCCTTAATGGCGACGGCGACCGTCGATGTCCTCTCCGACGTCTCCATCTCCGGGGACTACGCGGGGCTGCTCTTCGAGGAAGAGCCCGCGGCCGCGAACATCCCACGTGAGGCACAGGCGATCCCATCGTCGAACGAGATCGCCGCCGGCTTTGCCACGTTCGCGCTCGGCAGGGCGCGGAAGTTCACCGCGCGATTCCAGGTCGGCACGCGCAACGTCGCAGTGAAGGGCACGATGCAAGAAGGACGCGGCACCCGCGTGGCGCAGAGCCGGAGCCGCTTCGACGGCGAACTGCGCGCCACGCCGGGTGGTGTCGAGGGACGCATCACCATCGATGGCCGCACGCTCGTGCTGCGAATGGGCCAGGCCTTCGCCGCAGCGCAGGGAATCGAGCGACCCGCGAGCGATTTCACCATGCGTCTCTCCCCGACCAGGGTGGAGAACCCGGTGAACGCGGCGGGCCTGCCGGCGGGGAGCGGCTTCGCCATCGTGCGCGAGTTGAAGCGCTCGCGCGTGCTGCTCGTTGGCGTGCTGCCGGATGGCACGGCGTTCTCGAAGAAGACCGTCGTCAACGGCGACAAGCAGGTCGATTTCTTCACCACGCTCTACAAGGACAAGAGCGGCTCGCTCGCCGGCCAGCTCACGCTCGACGACAGCGGCCACATCGACCCCGCGGTGGGCACATCCACGCTGTGGGAGAAATCCCCCCGTTCGCGCGACACTCGCTTCGCGGGCGGCTTCAGCACGACGATGACGGCCTTCGGCGGAAAATACACGATACCGAAGAGGGGCGAGCCGGCGCTGACTGTCCCGGCCGGAGACAAGCTGCGGGCGACGTTCGATCGCGGCGGATTGTTTTCACCGCTCAGCACGGACTTCACCTTCACGGGCTCGAAGCCCGTCCCGGATCCGATCACCGACAGCGCGAGCGCCAAGGTAAAGTTCATCGCACGCGCCGGACTGGTCTCCGGCTCGTTCATCCCGACACGCAAGCCGGTGAAATTCCGCGGCGTGGTGGTGCAGCGCGACAAGACCGTCGCCGGTTATTTCCTCGGCACCGCCGACGCGGGCAGCGTGACGATGGAAGTGGTCGATTAGACGCCTTCCGCAGACAGGCAGGGTGCTGACAGGCAGGGTGCTTGACCCCCAACGGCGCCGGGCGTATTCCGCCGCAGTGCGCGGAGCGGTCCGCCGCGCTACCACCTCGCACTCACGCCCTATGAAAATGCTGCCCCTCTCTCTACTCGCTGGCTGCTCGATGGTGCTCGCGAGTTTCGCTTCCGGCGAAGGAACTCCCGAGGCCAAACCCGCGCTCGTTCACGGCTTCAGCACGGAGATCACCGACTTTCGCAATGGCGTCGTGCTCGGGCCGGACGGGAATTTCTACGGGCTCTCCGAACACGGTGGCGCGTTCGGTTACGGGGCGCTTTTCAAGGTCTCGCCGAGCGGCACGCTCACGCTGGTCACGAGCTTCGGCGATCCGCTGGGCGGCGCGCGCGGGCGGCACCCGGTCGGCGAACTGGTGCATGATGGCAGCGCGTATTTCTACGGCGCGACGAGGGGCGGCGGACGCGACAACGCGGGGACGATCTTCCGCACGACGCTAGCCGGAGCGGTCGAGACGCTCGTCGATCTTTCCGGCGAAGCCGGAGCGGCACCGGGATTCGAGCCGAGCACGGGGCTGGCGCTCGGGGCGGATGGGAATTTCTACGGCATGCTCGGCTCGGGATCGAGCGGACGCGGGCGCCCTGGGATCTTCCGCGTCTCGGCGGAGGGGCGCTACCAGTTCCTCATCGAGTTCAGCATCTCCGGCGATTCGGGCGGCGGCTCCAGCATCAGCCCGCTGCTCGCGCGCCCCGACGGCTCGCTCATCGGCGTGCTGCCCGAGGGCGGCGCGGACGAGAACGGCACGGTCTTCCGCCTGAACACGGACGGCACCGTGACGACGCTCGCGACCTTCACCGGCAGCAGCGGCGCGCTGCCCGGCGCGAATCCCTTTGGCAGCCCGATCGCGGCGACCGACGGGACGATCTACGGCGTCGGCGAATCGCGGAACGGCGGGCAGCAGAGCAACGCAGGCTTCATCTGGAAGATCAGCCCGGCGGGCGTGGCGGGCATCCTCACGACGTTCAGTTTCGGCTTCGGCTCAGGGCCGCAGCACCCGCTCGCGCCGCTCGCCTTCGCGGCGAATGGCGACCTGCTCGCGGCGTGCGCGGATAGCGATAGCACGGGCACCGGCGGCGTCTTCCGCGTGACGCCCGCGGGGGTGGTGTCGGCGGTGGCGAAGTTCGACGGCACCTCGGGGGAAACCGTCGCGGGGTTCGTGGAGTTCGGGCTGGCGGTCGAGTCGGCGGGCAGCTTCCTCACCACGACCGTGGACGAGATCGTGCGCGTGCCGGTGCCGGGCTCGGTGGATGTGATCGCGCTCACGACGCCCGACGCGGGCACGGGCCTGGGCGTGGCGCCGAATAGCCCCGTCGTCTTCACCTCCGGCGGCACCCTGCACACGCTGAACCGCGCGGGCGGCGCAAACTTTCGCGGCACGGTGGTGAAGCGTCCACCAGCCGGCGTGGTAAGCGTGCTCGCGCCGCTGCCGCCGAGGTTCTCGGATTTCCGCGAGCAGTTCCTCACGCTCGACGGGTCGAGCAACGTGCTGATCACCTATAAATTTGGCGGCAACAACGGGCTCGGGCGCATTCTCCAGATCACGCCGGGGGGTGTCCTCAGCACGCGCGCGGACTTCACTGACACGAGCAACGCGGCCGGCGTCTTCAATCCCGCCGAGGGGCTCGCGTTCGACGGCTCCGGCACGTTCTTCGGCCTCGGCTTCGCGACCACGGACAACGGCCTCGGGCGCGATGTGCTCGCGGCTTACCGCCTCAGCGGCAGCTCGATCACGCGGATCAATCCCGCGATCAACTCCAACCCGCCAGTGCCTGCGATCGGCGGGCAGGACGACGACTTCTCCGGCCCACTCGTGCCGCTCGGCGACGGGCTGCACTACCTCGGCGTTCTCGCGGGCCCGGGCTTGGGCAAGGTCTTCCGCCTCGGCATGGGCGGCAATGTGGTGACCTTTCACAACTTCAGCGGTAGCACCTCGGGCAGCTTCGATCCCGTCGGTCCGGTGCTGCGCGAACAGTTCGGCAGCTTCGCCGGCAGCTTCCTGCTCCCCGCCCTCTCCACTCACGACAATGAAGTCACGATCGTGCGGCTTTCGATCACAGGGAGGGCGACGAAGGTGGGCCTGCTCAGCGAGCTGGACGCCAACGGGGAACTCCTCGCGCCGCTCGCGCAGGACGCGCAGGGCCGCATCTACGGCGTGCTTAAAGGCGGCGGCGGCATCGGCATCGGCGTGCTCTACCGCGCCGACACCGACGGGACGACGCGCGTGCTCTACGATTTCCCCATCGACAACTCCGCCGACAACCCCGGCTCCAAGCCGAGCGCAGGTCTCACCTTCAACGCCGCCGAGAGCGCCATCTACGGCGTGACCGAAGCGGGCGGGCCGGGCGGTGGCGGCACGATCTTCAAGGTCTTCACCACCCCGCAGGCGATCGCGACCGCGCTGCCGGCGACGGACATCCTCGCGCACAGCGTGACGCTGAAAGGTGACCTCACCAACAACGGCTACAACGTGGAGTATTGGTTCACCTTCGGGACCGACTCGCTGAACCTCGACAACGAGAGCGAGCGGCTTTTCACCGGCGGCTTTCACGGCGCGCAGTCGCTCACGCTGAGCCTCACGGGGCTGAAAGGGCACACCACTTACTACGCGAAGTTCAATGCGCGCGTCGGCTTCGGCTCCGATGCGCTCGATGTGAGCGGCATGCCGGTTTCCTTCACCACGCCAAACGGTGCGCCGGTCGCGCTCAACGACACGATCCTCGTGACCTCCACCACCATCGGCGACGAGTTCGCTGGCGACGTGCTCGATAACGACGTGGACCTCGATGACGATCTCATTACGATCGACCCGACCGGCTTCTCGCAAGGCACCTACGGCAGCGTCGCGCTGGTGGACGGCAAGCTCGTCTATACGCCCACGCAGGCGTTCTTCGACAACGGCAGCCGCGACACCTTCACCTACACGATCAAGGACGACCAGGTGCCCGCGCTCACCGCGACCGCGAGCGTCGATGTGCTCTCCGACATCGCCATCTCGGGCCAATACGCGGGGCTGCTCTTCGACGATCCCGACGCCGCGGCAATCCCGCGCGAGATCGCGCTCATCCCCTCGCCCGATCAGATCGCCGCGGGCTTCGCGCAGTTGGCGCTCTCGAAGGGACGCAAGTTCACGGCGCGTTTCCAGATCGGCACGCGCAGCGTCTCGGTGAAAGGCACCATGGCCGCCGATCGCGGCACACGCATCAACGCCGACCGCGGGCGCTTCAGCGGTGCCGTCCGCACGACGCCCGCCGGGGCCGAGGCACGCATCACCTTCAATGGCCGCACGCTCATCATGCGCGCCGGCCAGGCCTTCGCCGACGTGCCCGGAGCCACCCCACCGCCGAAGAGCGATTTCACGATGCGCTTCGCTCCCACTGAGGTCGCCGATCCGGTCACGGGCGGCGGCCTTCCCGCCGGCAGCGGCTTTGCCGTGGTGCGCCAGGGCACGAGCGCGCGCGCCACGCTCGTGGGAGCGCTGCCCGATGGCACCGCCTTTTCCGCAAAGTCCGTCATCGACCCCGACGGCAAGACGCCGTTCCGCGCGCTGCTGAGCAAAGGCAAGGCGGGCACCTTCGACGGTGAACTCATCATCGATGTAGCCGCGGGCACCGTGGAGCCCGCGCTGGGGACGACCGCGCGCTGGGAAAAGCCCGCACAATCCAAGTCGAAGCGCTTCCCCGGCGGATTCGGCACGAAGCTGATGCCCTTCGGCGGCAAACACCTCGCGCCTGGAAAAAACTTGCCGGTCATCACCCTCACTGGCGGACAGGTCCTCGTCGCCACGTTCGATCGCGGCGGCCTCTTCGCCCCACTCGAGAGCCGCTTCACCTTCAGCGGCGCGAAGGCCGTCGTCGTGCCCGGCAGCGACGACGCGCGCGCGACCGCGGCTTTCAACGGACGCACGGGCCTCGTCACCGGCAGCTTCAAACCCGTGAAAAAGCTGGTGAAATACCGCGGCGTGGTGGTGCAACGCGACAAGACCGTCGCCGGCTTTTTCCTCGGCACCGCCGATGCCGGGAGTGTCGATATGGTCGTGGTGCCCTGACTCAGTGGCGCTGGGTGGAGCGGGGCGCTCGACGAGAGCCGGTGCAGATCTTTGCCGCCCACTTGGGGAACGCACAGCCGTCGTCCTGAAGGAATTCGTCTTGGCAGAGAACGGGTTCAGCGCCCGGGCGCTTTCTCGTCAAAAAGGCTGGGTGCGAGCAGGTCCTCGCCACGGAGGAAGCTGCCGTCGTGTTTGCGGTGCAGATCGTCTGCGGTCCACATCTGGCGGTCGGGGCCGGCGCTGCGGATCTCGAGGCGGTCGCGGCTCTGCGCGTGGAAGTAGAGCGGCGTGCCCCAGCGGTCGATGAGGCGGCCTTGCGCGTCGAAGACGCGGTGCGCGTCGGGAAGCGCGTGGAGCTTTGCGCGATTCTTTCCACGCAGCGCGGCGGCGATTTCTTCGTTCGCGCCGAGCGGCAGCGGATTGTCGCCTTTCACGAGCAGGGCGAAGTTGTCGAGAGTCCGGGCCATCGCGCGGAGATCGTCCTCGGGCAGTTTCGTTGCGTCACCGTATTCGCCGAGGATGCGTTCGGCGAAGGTCGGCTCGGCGTCTCGAGTTACGGGCGCCGGTGAGAGCGGGATGGAATTCGCGGTGTGTTCCGCCCGCGGTGTCGTCGCGGGAGGATGAGCCGTGCTTTCCGTCGGCCGATCGCGGCGCGGCCTCGTGAAGATGACCACCGCGACGATGACGACGGCGGCGACGACCAGAGCGATCCGCCGCTTCACGCCCACGTGTCGGGCCGCAGGAAGCCGATCGGCAGGGTGGCGGAGTTCACGTCGTAGAAGTTGGCGATGTTCGGGAGCACGTAGCTCATGTTCGCCGGGGCGACTCCGAACCAGCGGATCAGCTCGGCGAAGAATTTGTCCACCGACGTGCTCGGCAGCATGCGCCCGCCAAAGCCGACATCGTCGCCGCTCTCGAGCGTGAGGTCGGGGAACGTGCCGACGATGCGTCCGCCCTGCACGGGGCCGCCCAGCACGAGCGCGTTGCCGCCCCACGCGTGATCGGTGCCGCGACCATTCGTGCGCAGCGTGCGGCCGAAGTCCGAGCACGTGAAGGTGATCACGTCGTTCTGCACACCGAGTTCCTCGAGCGACTTTTGGAAGGCGAGCAGCGCGGCGTCGAGATAGGCGAGCATACCGGCCTGCGTATTCAGCAGTTCGCCGTGATGATCCCATCCGCCGTAGCCAACGAAGATCGTCTGGCGCCGCAGGCCGAGCTGTGCGCGCAACGCGATCGTCTTCGCCACCGTGCGCAGCGTGGCGCCGAGGTAGTTGTTCGCGGGGTAGGGCGTCTGGATGAGCGATTCGTTGAAGGTGTTGAACAGTCCCTGGAAATACTCCTGCAGATCGAGGCTGCCCTTCGTGAGCTGCGAAAACGACTCCTGCATGAGGTTCGCATAGTGCTGCTCGATGAGGCTGCGATGCGCGGCGTTCTTCACCGTGAGCGGATTGTTCGTCGGCTGTCCGCCCGCGGCGGCGGTGAAGCTGAGCGCGCCACCGGGCGTGATGACGAACTGCTGCGTGCTGTTGCCGACCTGGAAGAGATTGTTCCCGCTCAGCGAAATGCTCATCGACGACTGCCCGGTATTCGATGCGCTGTGCAGCACGTCTGCCGCGCGTCCGCCCCAGCCGCTGAGCTGCGCGAGACCCTGCGGCACGGAGGTCTGCCATTGGTCGATCTGATCGCTGTGGGAGAAAAGCGCGCGCGGCAGCGGCACCGAGTCGGCGAGATACTGCGCCTTGGTCGTCGGCTGGATGAGCGTGCCGGCATTCGTGACGATCGAGAGTCGCCGCTTCGCCGTGTCGCCGCCGAGACCATTAAACAGCTCCTGGAATCCTGTGCAGCTCGGGTGCAAGCCGTAGAGCTGTCCGTCGCCGCCGGCGTCCTGGTTGAGCGTGCGCAGATTCGCCAGCGGCAACGCGAGATTTCCGCGCGAGATGGAATATGTCGCGTGGCGCGTCGCGTCGCGCGGGACGAGCATGTTGAACGAATCGCACCCGCCCTGAAGGAACAGGCACACGAGCGTGCGGCGATCCGTGAACGGCCCCTCGGCGGCGGCGTGATTCGCGAGCTTGAGGTTCAGGATTGTGTTCAGCAGCGGCACGGAGCTGATCGCAGCGCACGAGGCCTGGCCGAGGAAGCGACGGCGGGAGAGTGGCCCGGGGTTGTTGTGAGTCGTCATCATTTTAGCACTGCGCCCTCCGACGATACGGCCGCGAGATATGCGGCGACACGTGCCCGCGCCTCGGGCTGCGCGGCGGGAATCTGGTTGATCGCATTCAGCACGATGCTGCGCGTGGCGGCGCTCATTTGGCCGGCGCAGAGGAGAGTGTTCAGATGATCAACGAGAAGATCGGGCGTGCCCGCGAGCGCGATGGCGGAACTGAGATCGAGCGGGAACTCATACTCGCTCCACAGCGAGAAGCCGCTCTCGACGATGGTCCAGAGGTGATTCGGGAACGAGATCGCCGAGTAGCTGTCGGTGATTTGGAAGACCGGTCCGGCGAGTTGATTCTGCGTGAGCAGGCCGGGCGCGCGGTATTCGGGCCGGTAGAAATTGAACACGCTCGGCGAGAACATCGGCTTCTGTTTTGCCGCGTCGGCAAACACGCCCCAATCCCACCACAGCAGGCCCGGCGTGTTTTTCAGTCCGAAGATGCGGCCGAGCGCGATGGCGCGGATCACCGGCTCGCGCAGTTTGCCAAACGCCGGATCGTTCGCCGGATAACGCGGGTCGCGCGCTTCCGCATCGAGCAGGATCGCGCGCACGACCGCGCCGAGATCGCCGCGCACGCCGGAGCCGTTGTTCGCGAAGACCGCCGCGATGCGCCCGACGTAGGCAGGCGAAGGGTTGTCCGTGACGAGGAACTGGATGAGCTGCTTGCCGATGAACGGCGCGGCGTTCGGGTGTTCGAACAGGTGCCGGATCGCATCGGCGACATCGCGCATTCCTTCGGCCTCCAACTCCTCACGCTGCGGGATCACGAATCCGCCGAGCAGCGTCTTCTGCCCGAAGTCGTGACGATCCGCGTGCATCGTCATCGGCGTCGCCATGTCGGCGCTCGTCCAGCCACCGCTGCCCCAGCTTTGTCCGCCGAACCACAGGCCAGTGAAGACGCGGGCCATCTGCGTGATTTCCGCGTTCGAGTAAGTCGGGATGATCTGGCCGGAGCCGTTGACCTTCCGTGTGCCGTCGGGATTCAACTCCCACAGGCCGATGCTGAAGAGCTGTATCACCTCGCGCGCAAAATTCTCGTCGGGGAAGCGGTTGATTGTCGGGTCCGCCTTTTGGTTTCCGACGTGGCTGAGATAGCGGCCCATACACGGATGCAGCGCGACCTGCTGGAGCACGTCGCGATAGCTGCCGAAGGCGTTGCGGACGAAAATGTCGTAGTAGTCCGCCATGCCGAGCGCGTGGTTTTCGAGGTTCGCATCGCGCAGCGAAGTGACGCAGATCTGGCTGAGCGCATACGCGACGCGCTGCCGGAGTTGATCCTCGCCCTGCACCGCCGCGCGGAGGAACGCCGTGCTGAGATTGTGACCGAAGAGGAACTGGTCCTGTTCGCTGTAGCTGTAAGTGAGGTCCGCGCGCGAGCCGTCGAAGTCCGCGTAGATGCCGCGGATGTAGGTCGAGTGCAGCGTGGCGGGCTTCGCGATCTGCTCGGTGATCCACGCGGAGAAACCGACCTGCTGCACGCGCTCGATGTCCGCCGTCGTCGGGCCAAACGTCGTCTGGATCAGAAAGCGCGCGGCTTGCGCGCGGGAGATCGCGCTGTCGCCGCCGCCAGGAAAGCCGCCGCCCGCGCCAGTCCCTTGGAATCGCTCGACGAGCGCGGCGTAGTCGCCGCTCACCGTCGTGTCCGGCGAGCCATTTGCGTTTGTGTCGATGGGCAGGGCGGCGCGCAGGCTGTTGGCGGATAGTGCGTCGGAGCCGAGCACGTTCACTTCGGTCCAGTCGCTCACGCCGTCGGAGTCGGAGTCCATGTTGCCCACGCCGATGCGGTAGAAATGGTTTCCGCCAGCCATCGGCTTTGTGAGCTGCAACTCATTGCCGACAACCGCGGGTGTGCCGGTCGCCAGCGTCCAAGAGCTGAGGTTCGTGCTCTCCCAGACGGTGTGCTGCTTTTGCAAAAGGCGCGGCCAGCGCAGGAGCAGATTGCTCCCGGACGGCTGCGGCACGATCCACAGGCACGAAGCAGGATCGAGCGGGTCCGTCCCGGCGAGCGCCTCGTCCGCGTCCGATTGTCCGTCGCCATCACTGTCACCCGCGGCATTCAGCGAAAAGCTCCCGGCCCACAGCTCCCAAGCGTCGGGCAGGCCATTGCCATTCAGATCCTCGCCGCTGATGCCCGCGGGCAGCCCGCTGAAATACGCGGGCCGGCTCGACGCGAGCAGCGGGTCGCTCCCGCCGGTGAGTTCCGCACCGTCGTTCACGCCGTCGTTGTCCGTGTCGGCGTCCTGCGGGTCGGTGCCCGCGAGCCACTCGCGCAAGTTCGTTGCGCCGTCGCCGTCGGGATCGAGCGCAGCGTCGGTGGCGCTGTTCTTATTCAGTGCGTGCGCATCTTCCCACACGTCGGGCATTCCATCCTCGTCGGTGTCCTTCCACGCGGCGAAGGCGGTGGTGTTCTCAAGCGGCGTGCTGCGGAGATAGAGCTGCACGCCTTCGTGCAGCCAGAACGTCGGGCGATTCGCGACGCCCGCTTCGCTTTCCCACGTCGCGGTGTTGTTGTGAACGTTCGTCGCGAGCGTGCAGTTGATGAACGTCGTCGTCGCTACGACCGCGTTCGTGTCGAGGTTCCTAAGCTCATACGTCAGCGTCCACGCGTTCTGCTCGCCGCTGCTGGAGCCGGAGACGCGGAAGCGCAGACGATCCGAGATGTCCACGCGTCCGTATCCGCTGAAGCCGAGCGCCGCGCGTTTGTCCGAGGGCGGCGAATTCCAATCGCTCTCCCAAATGTCCGAGCCCGGCTGCGACGGATAGCTGAAAGCCGCGTCCTTGCTGCTGTAGAGAAAGTGGGTGAGCGCGCCGTCCTTCACGCGGATGCCGACGCTCAGCGCGTTGCCGTATCCGGTGCCCGTGTTGTTGATCGCCGCGGTGAAAAGGTAGTCGTCCGTCCATGGTCCGTTCGCCGCATGGCCGCGCCCGTGATCCCACACGAGCTGCACATTCGTCACCTCCCACAGGAAAGTGCGCGATGGCGATGTGGTCACAACAGGCACCGACATGTTCGCGGGTGTGCTCACGAGCGGGTCCGTGCCTTCGGCCAGTTCGACCGCGTCGTTGCGTCCGTCACCGTCGGTGTCGGCGAGATTCGGGTTCGTCGGCGAAGGAAGTGCGCCGACCTCGATCCCGTCGTTCACGCCGTCACCATCGGTGTCGCCGAGCAGTGGATTCGATCCCGTGTTCGTCGTGCTGACCCAGGTGCCGGTGTTTGTTTCCACGGCATCGTTGAGGCCATCGCCGTCAGTGTCGGCCTTCCACGGATCGGTGCTGCGCGTGAATTCCTGCGCATTCGTCAATCCGTCGCCGTCACCATCGAGCGCGGCGTCGCCGGCGAAGTTCGGCTTAAGTCGGTTCATGAATTCCCACCAGTCCGGCAACCCGTCGGCGTCGGCATCGGCGTCGGCATTCACGATCTGGATGGCGTGCAGGCCGGAGGCGTTATCGGGCGAGACATTGTAGAGCTTCACATTGCACGACGCGCCGGTGACGTTGCGGAAGCGGATCACATTTCCCCGCCACGGACGCGAGGCGGTGGAGCCGTGCGGTTCGAGGAACTCTGTCTGCGGCCGCGCCGAGCCGGTGCGGTAGTAGCGGTCCGTCGCCGCGGAATCGTTCAGCCGGACGCAGCCGCGGGCGCCTTCATAGGAACCGCCGACATACACGAGCACATCGAACGTCGGAAACGTGATCCCCGAGAGCGTGACGCTCGCCGGAGTCGCGCCCCAAATGCTGAGGAAACTGTCGAGCAGCTTTTGGTTTGGCCCGCCGCCGTTGCCGGTGAACCAGGTGTTTTCGGAGGTCCACGCGACCGACACGCCGCTGGCAGCATCCGCACTGTTCACTAGCACGCCGGCGTTCGGCGTCGCCACGTCGGCCGTCGTGCCAGATGGCGTGTTCCACGTCTTCAGCACGCGGGTGCTGTTCCAGTTCATCTGCGGAACGAGGCCCGTGACTTCGCGGATCGCGAGCGCGTCCTGCGTCGCCGCCTCACAGACAAACTTCAGCCCGATGGCATGGGGAAATGCGGGCGGCACACTCGTGTTGCTCGTCGGCAAAAAGCCGGTGCGCACTTCCCACGCATCCGGCGCGCCGTCGCCGTCGGTGTCGATCAGCAGCGGATTCGATGGCGCCGCTCCGTTCACTTCCGCACCGTCGCTCAGCGAATCGCCGTCGGTATCGGCGACTAGCGGATTCGTGCCGGTGTTCGCCGCACTCACGTAAGTCCCGGTGTTCGTCTCTACGCCATCCTTGAGCCCGTCGCCGTCCGTGTCGGCGAGATGCGGATTCGTCCCGCGCGCGAACTCCTGCGCATTCGTCAGTCCGTCCCCATCAAGATCCTGCGCCGCATCCGCAGTCAGCGTGTCGCTCAGGGAATTGTCCTGCTCCCACCATTCCGGCAGCCCGTCGGAGTCCTGATCGCGCAGCGCCGTCGGGTCCACCTCGAGCCGGACGTAGTCGAACTGAATCCATCCGTCTGTCGTCCCGCCAGTGCGCGAAATCTCCACACGGTTCGCACCTGCGAGAGCCGCACCCTGCGTGGCCGTGGCGATGAGGGTCATTGTGTAGTCCTCGGTGAACGTCCGCATCGCGAGCACCTGCCCGTTCATCCGCACCGTCACGCTGTGCGTGCCAAACCCCGGCCCGCTCGTGTTGTTCGCCGAGTCCCACCAACCGCCCCACAACAACCGAAACGTGATGCGAAATCGCGCCGTCGCCGCCGCTTGTGCGGACGAGAGATTGAAATGAATCCGGTCGTTCGGATCGCCGGAAGTGATCGCGCGTTCGAAATTCCCCGCCGTTTCGTCCGTTGCCCGCACGCCGATCGGCGCCGCATACGTCCCAGCGAAATAGTAGTCGTCGTCCCTCACCGTGGCGCTGCCCGGCGCGCTGTTCGAGTTGTAGCTCTCCTGCCCGAACTCCTCCGGCGTCGCGTCCGGCGTGCCCAGTGTCCACAGCGTCGAGAACCCGCCCTGCGCCGCCGGCAAAAACGCCCCGAGCAAAACCACGAGGGCGATGCGCAGATGAGCGAGTTTGATGGTGCGGAGGTTTAGGACGGCGAGCATCGAGATACTGCGCCTTTTCAACCTGGCGCACGGGCGGTGCGAGAACTCTAGCACCAAGCATACCGGTGCATGGGGTGTCAACGCCCCGTCTTCAGCGTGTCGTTGGTCGTCGGTTGAGTAGTCCGGGCGGGTTTCCTCGAAGCTCTCGGTGGCGGTGATGACTCCGTGCTGCGCGCCGACTAGCAGCGCTACCTTGGCGGTCGAGTTGGGCATCTTGCCCAATGCGCTGCGAACCTGGCGCGACAGGGCGCTCAGCCATGGGCGCATAACGCAGGCCGCTTCGCCGCAGGCGAAAGGCCGGAGCGAAGCGCCCATGGCTGATGCGGCGGCGGAACCGACCGAAGGGAGATAGCCTGCCGCAGGCAGCCCCGAAGGGGTGGAGCGAAGCGACAGCAAATCCGCCGCCTCCAGCGCGAGAACGATTACCTGTGCCGCCAGCGCGAGATCTTAAAAAAGACATGAGCATCCTCGGCATTACGTTCGCCACACACACCGACGCTTACCTTCGCGTCTTTCGCGGCGCACGGTCACGAGCTGCCGCCGCCGTCAGCGCGAGCCGTCTCTTTCGCAGCTCGCACGTTCAAGCCGCCCGCGCGTGGTATTTTGCGAAGGTGCGGGGCGAAATCCCGCACGGCGAGCGCGAGCCCGAGACGCCCGAGGAAGTGTATCGCCAGCTCCGCGAAGCGAGGCGCGCGCGTGCTGATTAGAACCCTGCGGCGGGAAGCGCCGGCCACGTCCCGACCGTCAAGGAAGTCGCCGAGTGCGGCTAAAAAGCGCGTTCGTAAGATTTCGTTTTGCCTGAGACGCCCGGAAAATCGGCAAACGCAGAATCAATCATCACGGGCAGCACTTCGCTGATTTCTGAAACTGTCCCTGTGCTTGTGCAGCGCATCTCAAAAAGCTCCTTCGATTTTTTGTCCTTTGCCATAATGATGAGCCAGCGTGTGTAGAGAGTTCGACTTACGGGAATGCTGCCCACTACTCCGAATGTTGGTGGCGTGTAGGACGTTCCTGAAACCGTTCCGTAATTGGTGCCGCTAGGGCCGTAAGAGTTGAATGAACCCGAGTGGTAGGTCGCACCGCCGCCAGTTTGCCCAAATATGGGCACTGAGCTATCGCCCCTCTTTCCATCGGTGACACCGAATCCATACCCGATGAGGCAATCAGCATCGGCGCGCTGCACTTGTCTCCAGCCGTATTTTTCAAGGTATGCAGCGATCCGCGCGGTGTATCCCGCCATTTCAATCTGACTCCTGTTTTCTAGCGGCGCGATGACGAAAGTTCGTCCGTCGCCCCTTGGCGGCAGTTGATGAAATCGCGTGACTCTCGTAGTTGCAGAAGCGCAGCCCGAGAAGCAGGCCAGCACCACGATTGCCAAAAGAAAACTCGCACGCTTCATCCCGCGAATTTGCCGCGCCGGGCAGCGCAACGCGAGCACGAAGCGCCGGGGAAAGAGGCGGGGATTGCTTCAGAAAGTGTCCGAAAAATGTCCGAGTGAACTTTTTTCATCGCGAAGCGCCCGCGCATTCTCGCCGTGTAAGTCGCATGCCTCCATGCGACTTAAGGAGTGGTGCACTCGACAAGAGTCGAACTTGTAACCTTCTGATCCGTAGTCAGATGCTCTATCCAATTGAGCTACGAGTGCTTTGCAGGCGGGCGGGCACATTATGGACGGCGCGTGGAGTGTCAAGCGGAGCGTCGCCGCTGGTGCTTGTGTGAAGCGGGCGGCGCGATTATCTGCGCGGTCATGTCTTCACCCGCCCGTCGGAAATCTCGTGAGTAAGCGATCGCAGCGAGCGCCGTCGCAGAAAGGAACTCGCGCGATCTGGGCCATGATCGCCGGGGTAGCGCTCGGCGCGGTGGGAGGTTGGATGGTGAAAGCGCGACCGCTGTCGCCTGCGACGCCGGTGCCGGCTGCGCTCACTGCTTCGGAGAATGCGGCGCTCGGCGAATTTGTCGGGCGATACTTCAGCACCTGGTCGGCTTGCGATATCGATGGCTACGGTCGCTGCTTTCACCCGACTGCGCGCGTGTGGTTTGGCGCGGTTTCGTCGATGCCGCTTCCTGAGTTCCTCGAATCGCAGCGCCGCGCTCATGCGGAGAGTCCCGTGCGGCTGACGGAGAGTCCGCTCTCGTGGCAAGGCGACGTGAAGAACGGACTCGCTCACGTGCGTGTGCATTGGGAGTTGCATCGTGGAAGCGAAAGCGTGCGCGGTTACGATTTCTTCACTCTCGCCTTCAGCGAGGGGCGCTGGCAGATCGTCGCGCTCATTTTCAACGAAGAATGACTGCTACGAATCCACACATCCCATCCGAACCCCTCCCCGTGTGGCTGCTGCGGCTGCTGGGATTCTTTTCCGGCAGCGCGGTGATGATCGTGGAATTCGCGGGCAACCGACTGCTTTCACCCGGCTTCGGCAACAGCCTCTACACGTGGACGGGGCTGATCGGCGTGATCCTCGTGGCGTTGAGTTTCGGGGATTATCTCGGCGGGCGGCTCGTGGATCGGCATCCGAAATTTTCGCTGCTGCCGTGGATGTTTGGGCTGGGCGGTTTGCTGACGGCGGCGGTGCCGGGGCTGCTCAAGCTCTTCCCGGCATTCGACCGCCTCAATCTCGTGACGGGGCCGATTTACGTGTCGCTCGGGCTGTTCTTCCTGCCGGGGTTGGTGCTGGCGACGATCACGCCGGTGTCGATCCGGCTCCTGAGCTTCGCGCGAAGCGATGAGCACATCGGCCAGGCTGCGGGCACAGTCGGGATGGCGGCGGCGCTCGGGAGCTTCGCGGGGACGCTGGCGACGAGTTACTTCCTCATTCCGCATTTCGGCGTGCGGCAAATTTTCGTCGTGCTCGGCGTCGCGCTGTGCCTGCTGGCGGTGCTGCTGGTGCTGCTCGATGCGCGCTTGCGGCGCAAGCCGGCGAAGCTGCTCGCGCTGGCGCTCGCCGGCCTTGGCACGGCAGCTTGGAGCTCGCAGCCGCCACCGCGGGACGATGCCGAGGTGTTTGTGAAGGACACGTTTTACCACCGCATCGCCGTGCTGGAAGTCGGCATGGGGACGCCGAACGCAGCGCGAATCCTCAAGCTCGATTCGACGCAGGAAGGGGCGCAGGTGATCGCCACTGGGGAGTTGATGTTCCAGTATCAGCACTACTGGCGGCTCGCGGAGGTCTTCTGCCCACGGCTGGAAAGCGCGGTGTTTCTCGGCGCGGGCGCGTTCGGAATGCCGGAGCATCTCTCGCGGCGGTTTCCGGAGGCGCGGGTGAAGGTGGTCGAGATCGATCCCGAGGTCATCGCGGTCGGGCGGCGGTTCTTCCGCCTGGACGAATTCCCGAAAGTCGAAGCCATCGCAGCGGACGCGCGGCGTTATCTTCGCACCTCGGGTGAGACGTTCGACTTCATCTTCGGCGACGCCTACAACGGCGTTCAGTTCGTCCCGCCACACCTCGTCACGCGCGAGTTCTTCGGCGAGGTGAGGGGACAGTTGAAGCCGGATGGGGTCTTCGTCATGAACCTCATCGCCAGTGCGCAGGGGAAGGATTCCGAGCTGTTCTGGCGCGTGATGAACGGCGTCTCCGCGGCTTTCCCCCACACGCTGCTCTGCGGCGTGAACTCGAACGATCCCTCGCACAACCAGAACCTCATCATCGTCGCCTCGGCAGCGCCGCTCGAACCGCGCATCGCGGAGTGGCGGCGCACGCAGCAGGTATCGCGGCCGGACCTCGCGCGGTTGCTGGGAAGCCGCATCGATACCGTGATCTCACCCGATCCGTCGGCGATCTTCACCGACGATCACAACCCCGTGGAATACATCGTCGCGCGGCAGCTCCGCGTGCACTGAAGCGGTCCCGCCTTTACCAGTTCTTGATCCACTTCGACGAACCCGTCGTCGTGGTCGTGCCGCCGGTGGACCAGAGGTCGAACGTGGGATTGTAGCCTTCCAGTTTCGTCGGTCGCGGTTCGTCCGCGTTCTCACGCAGCTTCTTGCGATACTCGGCTTCCAACTTCGCGCCGACAGTCGAGTAGCCGTAGCAGTTGCCGAAGGGATCCTGCACGAAGTTGACGCTCTTGATCCCGCCGTCCCGCTCCTTCGCGAAGTTCAGCTCGTCGCGCCTGAAGCCGTAATACACCCGCTCACCCGCTTCCGGCTTGCCGTCCGGCTGAGTCGGCGGTTCGAAGTCGCCGCTCAGGCAGGAATACAAGTAACGGCTGGCCTTCTGGTATTTCGCCGCCGACGCGCCGCTGATCGGGCTGAGATCGATCCGGGCATCGAGCAGGTCCGTGTCTTCGTTCTGCGGGACGGTGCCGTTGTCCTGCTTGTAGGTCTCGCACTGGAGACCGAAATTCTTCATCTGCACCAGCGTCTTCTCGCGGGCGCCCTTGGTTTGCACGTAGCCGGCGACGCTGATGATCATCCCCGCGAGGACGATGATCACCGCTACGACCGTGACCATCTCGATGAGCGTGAAGGCGTGGGAGGTTCTGCGTTTCATGATCGCATCGTAGCCCGCCGGCACGCGAAGCGCCACCGGCGAGATGAGGACTAGCCGCCCGTGCCGCCGGAGAGGTTCTGGATGATCGTGATCAGCGGCATGAACAGCGCGATGACGATCGTGCCTACGATCAGCGCCAGCAGCACGATCATGATCGGCTCGAGCATCGAGGTCATCGCCTCGACGGCGTTGTCCACTTCGTCGTCATACACCTCAGCGATCTTCAGCAGCATCTCGGGGAGCTGGCCGGTCTCCTCGCCGACATCGACCATCGAGATGACCATCGGCGGGAAGACGCCGCTGGCTTCGAGCGGAGCGACGATCGATTCACCTTCCTTCACCGCGTCGTGGACCTTGTTGATCGCCTCCGCGACGATCACGTTGCCCGCAGTATCGCGCGTGATGTTCAGCGCCTGGAGGATCGGCACGCCGCTGGTCACGAGGGTGCCGAGCGTGCGGCTGAAGCGGGAGATCGAGCTCTTGCGGGTGAGGTCGCCGAAGACCGGCACCCGGAGCTTGAATCGATCGATCGCCGCGCGGCCGCCTTTGGTGCGCGCCATCAAGTTGAAGCCGATCACGATCACCGCGATCACTGCGCCCACGAGCAGGAAGTTGGTCTTCAGCAGGTTCGACGCATTGATGACGAACTGCGTGAGCGGCGGCAGCGCCTGGCCGCCGAGCATGTCTTTGAAAATCTGCTCGAACTTCGGCACGATGAACGTGAGCAGGAACGCCATGATCAACACCGCGATGAAGAGGACGACCATCGGGTAAGCCATCGCGGAGACGACCTTGTTTTTGATCTTCTGCGCCTTCTCCTGAAACTCGGCGAGCCGGTTCAAGACGAGTTCGAGCACGCCGCCGAGTTCGCCGGCCTTCACCATGTTGATGTAAAGCTTGGTGAAGACTTTCGGATGCTGCGCCATCGACTCGCTGAACGTGCTGCCGCCCTGCACCGCGTCCGCCAGCGAATTGATCGTGTTCTTGAGCACGAGATCTTTCTCCTGCTTCGCGAGCACATTCAGCCCGCGCAGGAGCGGAAGGCCGGCGTCGATCAGCGTCGCGAGCTGGCGGGTGAAAATCATCAGCACCTTCGAGCTGATCGTCTTGCGCGCGAAAAGCGACAGCCCGCCCTTTGCGCGAGGTGCGGCGGCTTGCGCGATCGCCTTCTTCTGCTGCTTGGATTGCTTGGGCGCGACGCCCTTGCCCTCCTCGGCGACAGTGGTCGGGAAGTAGCCCGCCTGCCGGAGCTGGCCGACGGCGTCGTTCTGGTTGGAGGCTTCGATCACGCCGCGCGATTCCTGTCCGCGAGCGTCGAGTGCGATGTATTCGTAGCGGGCCATTGGAGGGTCAAAAAGGAGAGTTGCTGCGAATTAGTTCCACGCGCCGCGAGTTGTCGATGGGGAACTTGTGCCAGCCTGCTTTTTCAGGCGTCAGGCAAACACCGCACGCCATGCGGCGAAGGTGTTCACATGGACGCGGACGACCTTGCTCACGTCCTCCGTGTAGCCGCCGGCGAGCACCCACGCGATCGGGATGCGGTGATGGCGGGCGAAGGCGAAGACGTGCTCATCGCGGGCAAGCAGATCGTCGTGATCGAGCGCGAGTGGCGAATATGGGTCTTCGCGATACGGGTCCGCGCCGGCTTGGTAGAGCAGCAGGTCGGGGCGGAAGTCCGCGAGCAGCGGCAGCGCGTCTTCCATCGTGCGCAGCAGCGTCGTGCGATCGCATCCCGCGGGCAGCGCGAACGAGCGATGATTCGCGCCGTCCTCGTGCTGCCTGACGGTCACGTCGCGGAAGGGGACGTTGTTCGCGAAGTCGTTGCCGTAGATGGAGAGCGCGAAAACGTGCGCGCGTGACGCCGCGAGTTGCGTGGTGCCGTTACCGTAGTGGAGGTCCATGTCGAGCACGGCGATCCGCTGCGCTTCACCCGCCGCGAGCAGCGCGTCGGCCGCGACGATGAGCCCGTTGAAGGTGCAGAAGCCTTCACCGTGATCCGCGCACGCGTGATGGAAGCCGCTCACGAGCGCCGCGCTCACGCCATCGCGCAGCGCCTGCCGGGCCGCGGCGAGACAGCCTCCGCTCGTGAGGCACACGCTCGGGAAGAGCTGCGGCGACCACGGAAACTTCTGCGATTCCGCCAGCGCACGCGGCTCGCCCGTCCGGATCGCCTCCACGTATTCGCTCGTGTGGACGCGCAGTAGATCGACAGCGCTCACCGACTCGGGCTCGACGAAGGCAAGGTCTGACCACGCGCGCAGTTCGTCCGCCACGAGCGCGAACTTCCGGATCGGCATGATGTGCTGCCCGATCGGGGCCGCGTAGTTCGGGTGGTAGAAGACGGTCAGCGGTTTCACGCCGTGGGCGGGAGAAGTGCGAGCGTCGCGTCGCCGGGCGGATAAGCGGCGAGATCGAGCGAGGGATGCGCCATGTCTTGCGAGCGAAACTGCGGGCCATACATCGCGTAGAGCGCGCGCACGATCCGGCGCACCTCGTCCGCGGAGATCGTGTGCTCGTCTTCGCGTCCGATGCGGCGCAGGAGTAGTTGAAACGGCAACGGTCGCGGGCCGCCGCTCGCGTCGATCATTTCCGGAGCTCGGAAATCGGGTTGGTGATACTGCACGCGCGCCGGATCGACCTTGAGAAAGCCCGCCTTTTCGTAAGCGCGCAGCCGGATCGCGCGATTGGGATCGTCCGCGGCGTCGTATTCCATCTCCGCAGCGAGCGTCACCGGCGCAGTGGGCCGGAGCTCGCGCGCCAGCGCCACGGGGAAGGCGCGCATCCATCCCGCGAGCCCGCTGCGCCGGTGCTCGGTCGCGACGAGATTGTGCGACAGATGCACCACCGTCTCCTGCTCCGTCGGGATCGCCGTGTGATCGCGCACCGCCGCAAACGCGCCGCCCTGCTGCACGAGCACCATCTCAAACATCATCGCCGGCGCGAGTCGGAAGCGCGCGGCCAGCGTCTCGCGCCGTTCCATTTCGTTCTTCGCGCCAAATTCCGCCCACAGCGGCGCATAGGCGGCCTCGAACCACGGATCGTCCGCCGCGCGGATGCGATGCACCTCGAACGCCGCGAGGTCGAGCGCGGCGGACTTGGCGTCTCCGGGAGCGAGGTCGGCGGTGGAAGGGAACATCGGCTTCGCGGAGCATCGGACATCGGGTGGCGAACATCCAAGATCGAAGTGGACTCCGCCTTCATGCACCATTGTCGGGCTTTTCTTTTACTTCGTGCCCATCACTCATCGGCCACCGTGATGCGCGGGCTACGGATACAGGGTTTGCCGCTGCGGGTGCGCGGGTCGATGGTGATGCGCTCGCGGTGATTCATGGCGGGAAGGTAGGTTTTCGGGTCTCTCGAGTCGAGGCGAAGGGAGCGGTGAAAATATTTCTGCCGTCCCGCCCCGACAGTCCAAGAGGCGCGGCTTGACTGGCCTGCGGTCGCTTCTACTCTGCCGCAAACAACCAGCAGGGGAGCCGTTCCGGCTGAGAGGTCTCGAGTCATCGAGACGACCCTTTGAACCTGATACGGGTCATGCCGTCGCAGGGAGCGAAGAACTTCTCACGCCATGCCCGGCTCCGCCGGCGTGGCGTTTTCCATTTTCAGCCATGATCGCATCCAAAGACTCCATCGAACCCCACAGCAGCAGCCAACTTCCCGCCAGCACGCGCGTGTATTTGGAAGGCCGCATCCACCCGCAAATCCGCGTGCCGTTTCGCGAAATCGCGCTTTCGCCGACGAAGACGTTCAGCGGCGAGCTGGAAGGAAATGAACCCGTGCGCGTGTATGACTGCTCCGGGCCGTGGGGCGATCCGGCGTTCGCCGGCACTTCGGATGAAGGCCTGCCAACGCCGCGCGCCGAGTGGGTCGCCGCCCGCGCCGACGTGGAAGCCTACGACGGCCGCGAAGTCCTCCCGCAGGACAACGGCTACCTCAGCGGCAAACACGCCGAATACGCGAGCAAGGCGGAGCGCAATCGCCTCGTGGAGTTTCCGGGTTTGCGCGGGCAGCGCCGCCGTCCCCTTCGCGCCAGCGCCGGGCATCCGGTCACGCAGCTTTGGTATGCGCGGCAGGGCATCGTCACGCCGGAGATGGAATACATCGCCATCCGCGAAAACCTCGGCCGCGCGAAGATCGCCGAGCTTTCGCAGGACATCCTCCGCGCCGACCTCGACAAGCAGCACGCCGGTTCCGCGCAGCTCCAGAACGAATACACGCCGGGCATTTTCCGCCGCTTCCCGCAGCGCATCCCCGCGCAGATCACCCCCGAATTCGTCCGCAGCGAAGTCGCCGCCGGGCGCGCCATCATCCCGGCGAACATCAATCACCCCGAGCTCGAGCCGATGATCATCGGGCGCAACTTCCTCGTGAAGATCAACGCCAACATCGGCAACAGCGCCGTGGCGTCGTCGATCGAGGAGGAGGTGGAAAAAATGCGCTGGGCCACCAAGTGGGGCGCCGACACCGTCATGGATCTCAGCACGGGCAAAAACATCCACGCCACCCGCGAGTGGATCCTGCGCAATTCGCCCGTGCCCATCGGCACCGTGCCCATCTACCAGGCGCTGGAGAAAGTGAACGGCAAAGCCGAGGACCTCACGTGGGAGCTCTTCCGCGACACTCTCATCGAGCAGGCCGAGCAGGGCGTCGATTACTTCACCATCCACGCCGGCGTGCTCCTGCGCTACGTCCCGCTCACCGCCTCGCGCATGACCGGCATCGTCTCCCGCGGCGGCAGCATCATGGCGAAGTGGTGCCTCGCGCATCATCAGGAAAATTTCCTCTACACCCACTGGGACGACATCTGCGACATCATGGCCGCCTACGACGTCAGCTTCAGCATCGGCGACGGCCTGCGCCCCGGCTCCATCGCCGACGCCAATGACCGCGCGCAATTCGGCGAACTCGAAACGCAGGGCGAACTCACCCGCCGCGCCTGGGCCAAAGGCGTGCAAGTCATGAACGAAGGCCCCGGCCACGTCCCCATGCATCTCATCGAGGAAAACATGGCCAAGCAGCTCGAATGGTGCGGCGAAGCGCCCTTCTACACCCTCGGGCCGCTCACCACCGACATCGCGCCCGGTTACGACCACATCACCAGCGGCATCGGCGCCGCCATGATCGGCTGGTATGGCTGCGCCATGCTCTGCTACGTCACGCCCAAGGAACACCTCGGCCTGCCCAACAAGCAGGATGTCAAAGAAGGCGTCATTACTTATAAGTTAGCCGCCCACGCCGCCGACTTGGCGAAAGGCCACCCCGGCGCCCAATACCGCGACAACGCCCTGAGCAAAGCCCGCTTCGAATTCCGCTGGGAGGATCAGTTCAACCTCG
>VFJQ01000110.1 GCA_009885995.1 Verrucomicrobiota bacterium | reverse complement strand
GACGCTGCTCGGCTTGCGTCGCTTCCGCCGCCGCTCAGGGCAGGCCGTTTGAGGTATGCCTGACGAGATCAATGGCGGAGCCTACGGGACTCGAACCCGCAACCTCTGCCGTGACAGGGCAGCGCTCTAACCAATTGAGCTAAGGCTCCGAAGTGGAGGGCGGAGGGTAGGTCGCGCGCCCGGGGCGGCAACTGGTTTTTTCCGAAAATCTCCCGTGCGCCTTTGCTCGCCCTCGCGAATCACGCTACACGCTCGGCGATGCATGAAACGACCTGCGATGTGGCTGTCCTCGGCGGTGCCTTTAGCGGCGCGGCCACGGCCCTGCTCATCAAGCGGCGGCATCCGGCGGCGCGTGTGGTCATCGTCGAGAAGGCGGAGGTATTCGACCGCAAAGTGGGCGAGTCCACGACCGAGGTCAGCTCGTGCTTCCTCACGCGAGTGCTCGGGCTCACGCAGCATCTCGGGCACGAGCAGCTCGCCAAGCAGGGGCTGCGCTTTTGGTTCGCGCGGTCGGCGGACGAGGCGTTCGACGAGTGTGTCGAGATCGGTGGGAAGAACAACTCGCGTCTGCCGGGCTTTCAGGTCGATCGCGCGAAGCTCGATGAGCACGTGCTCAGGCTCGCGTGCGACGCGGGATGCGAGCTGTGGCGGCCGGCGAAGGTCTCGCGTGTCGATGTGGAGGCGAAGACCATCGAGGTGAGCGTCGGCGAGGAGAAGCGGATACTTCAGGCGAAGTGGATCGTCGATGCGACCGGGCGCGTCGCCTTGCTGGCGCGCCAGCTCGGTCACTTTCGTCCGAATACCGAGCACCCGATCAATTCGCTGTGGGCACGCTTCCGCGGCGTGAAGGACTGGGACGGCTACGAGTTGCGCAGCAAATATCCGCGCTGGGCCGAAGCCACGCGTGCGGGGCGCACGTGGGCGACGAATCATCTCATGGGCTACGGCTGGTGGTGTTGGATCATCCCGCTCCAGGGTGGCGATACGAGCGTGGGGCTCGTGTATGACTCACGGCTTTTCCAACCACCGGAGGGGGCGACGATCGCCGAGCGGCTCAAGGCGCACTTCGCCAAGCACCCGGTCGGGCGCGAGATGCTCAGCGAGATCGAGGCGGTCGAAGGCGATCAGCGCGCCTATTCCGCGTTGGCCTACCACTCGGAAAAGATCGCTGCCGATGGCTGGGTGTGCGTAGGCGATGCGGCGGGCTTCATCGATCCGTTCTACAGCTCGGGTTTGGATTTCTGCGCCTTCACGAGCAGCGGTGCGGCTGTGCTCATCTGCCGTTCGCTCGACGGGGAAGACGTGCGCGCTGCCGCGGACGATTTCAACACGCGCTTCCAGTTCTGCTACCGCGCGTGGTTCGAGGGCATCTACCGCGACAAGTATTTCTACATGGGCGACGCCGAGCTCATGGCCGTGGCCTTCCTGCTCGACATAGCGAACTATCACCTCGGCCCCGTGCGGCAGGTCTTCAGCGACCCCGCATGCATGTTCGAGGCGTTCCCTTTCGACGGCACTCCGGGGAAGGTCGTGCGCTGCATCCTCCGTTTCTTCAACCAGCGCCTCGTCGCTCTCGCGCAGCGCAGGCGTGCGGCGGGTGTCTATGGCCAGCGCAATGCCGGCTGGCGACTGCTCGTCGGGGGCTTCCTGCCGGATGGCACCTCGGTGCGCCTGCTCCTGCGCGGGCTGAGTTGGTGGTTGCGCGCGGAATGGCGCGATCTCTTTCTCCGCGTCCCAGCGCAACCGGCGCCGGCGATTGCGCCGCTTACAGATACATCACCGCGATGATGAGCAGCACGATCAGCACGAGCACGCCGCCGATCAGCATCACGATCCAGAGCGTGGCGTGATCCGCGGCGGCGCGGGCCGGCGGAATCGGCATCGACTTCACCGGCGGTGGCGGAGGTGATCCTGCTGCGAGGGGCTGCCAGCCTAGCGGCTTCGCTTCCACCGGTGCGCGCGCAGGAGTCGGGTGGGGGGGGAGGATGACGCTGGTGCCGAGGTCCGCCGAGCCGCTCCCGCCCGCCGCTTCGGCCTTCAACCAGCGCACCACGTCGCGCACTGAGGCCGGACGCAGCCGCAGATCCTTCGCGAGGCACGCGGCGATCGCGCTCTCCCAGTGCTCCGGCACGGGCGGCAGCTTGCCCTTGCCCGTCTCGTAGCGGCGCGCGCCGATGGTCGATGCGCGTTTCTCCGGCGCGATCAAATCGAGCGTGCTGCCGTGGAAGGGCGTCGTGCCCGCGAGCAGGTGGAAGAGCGTCGCGCCCAGCGAATAGATGTCGTCGGACACCGCCGGCCGCGAGCCGCGGAGTTGCTGCGGGCTCATGTAAGCGAGCGTGCCCGCCCGCGCGCCCGTCTGCGTGTGATGCGAGGTCGATTCCGCCAGCGTCACCGCCAGCCCGAAGTCCGCGACCTTCAGCCGGCCCGTCGTCGTGAGCATGAGATTGGCCGGCTTGATGTCGCTGTGGATGATGCCTTCGCTGCGGTGCAGATAGTCGAAGACCGACCCGAGTTGCGGCAGCCACACCTCGATGTCGTCCGGCTGTAGGCAACCCTTCGGGCTCGCGGCGACCAATTCCCCGAGCGTGCGCCCGTCGATGAATTCCATGACGATGGCCGTGTGTTCGTTGTCGAAAACGAGGTCGTGAACGCGCACGATATTCGGGTGCGAGAGATGGCGCAGCGTGCGCACTTCGCGCTTCAGCGAATCGAGCGATACGGACTGGCCGGTGAAGTGCTCGTTCAAAAATTTCAGCGCCACGGGCTCGCCGAGGAAGAGATCCTCCGCGCGCCACACTTCGCCATAGCTGCCGGTGCCGAGCTTACGCATGAGCCGGTAGCGCCCGAACGCAGGCGGCGCCACAGCATCCGAGGCGGGCACCGGTGTGTGCGACTCGGAAGGTTTGTGCTCAGGCGGGTTTGGCGTTCCGTCGCTCATTTGGAAACCGCCGCTCTATCGCCGTCCGCGCCGGTTAGCGCAAGCTTGGGCGTTTCCTTGCGGTCGGTCGCGAGGGTGGCAGCGTGGCGGTAGATGAAACCTGCCCTGCTCGTCCTGCTCGCGACGGTCTCTGCTTCGCGCGCGAATCCTTCGCCAGAGTCGCTCCAGCGCGCGGCGGAATATTCGGCGACGCATCGCGGCACGGCGCTGCTGGTGATGAAGGCGGGGAAGGTGATCTTCGAGGATTACCACGATGGCGGCTCCCGCTCGACGGCGACGAAGATCTACTCGGGGACGAAAGGGTTCTGGAACTTCGCGGCCCTCGCGGCGCAGGAGGATGGGCTGCTCGATCTCGATGAGAAGGCGTGCGCGTCGCTGCCGGAGTGGGCAGGGGACTCGAAGAAGTCGCGGCTGACGCTGCGCGAGTTGCTGAATTTCTCCGCCGGGCTTAACGAAGCCTACTCGCTCCACAACGACGGCTGGACGGATCGCGCGGCGTTTGCGCTCAAGCAACCCGTGCTCGGCACGCCAGGTGGGACGTTCATCTACGGGCCGACGGGATTGCAGGTCTTTCACGAGGTTCTGCGGCGCAAGCTGGCGTCGCGAGGCGAGACGCCGACGCATTATCTCGAGCGGCGGGTGCTGCGCCCGCTCGGGCTCGGGCGCCAGCGGTATCTCGCGGATGAGGCGGGCGCTCCGCTGCTCGCGTCCGGCTTTGTGATGTCGCCATCGCAGTGGGCGAAAATGGGCCGTGCGCTGCTCACGGACGGCGCGCCGGTGCTGCGCGATTCACTCGACGAGGCGCTGCGAGGATCGGCGGCGAACCCGATGTTCGGGCTCGGGTTTTGGAACAACCGGCTCGCGGGTTCCGGTGCGTGCGAGGTCGATCCCGAGGAGATGCTGCACCTCAAGTGGCAGCGGCAAAGCTGGCGCAACACGTGCCTCTGCGACGCGGCGCCGCGCGATCTCGTGGCCTCGGTCGGCTCCGGCGGGCAGCGGCTCTACGCGATTCCGTCGATGAGCCTGATCGTGGTCCGGCAGGGAGCGCTCACGAAGTTTTCGGACGGAGCCTTCTTGCGGACGCTGCTTCGGGAGTAGGCGCGGCGTTCGCGGGTGGCTTGGAAGCAGGCGCGCCGGTGCGCACGGCGACGAGCAGGTTGGCGAGCTTCGTGTTCCACTGGTAGCTGAGTTGGAAGTCGATCTCGGCGGCGTTTGCCGCGGTGTAGGCGGCGGCGAGGTCGGGCTGGTAATATTTCTCGAATGGCCCGCCGGTCGTGCCCGCGTAGCTGCCGAAGTAACGAAGCTGCCAGCGCTGCGGGTTGAGATAGCGCTGCGGGATCCCGCTGTCGTCCTGCACGATGACGCGGCAATTCGAGAGCAGGAATTCGCGGCACGAGGAGAAGCTGCCCTCGTGCAGTAAATACGACGCGGCCTTGAGCAGGCCGAGGCCGTTCGGGCCGAGCTTGCGGCAGTAGTTCATCACTGCGGCGCCGCTGCCGCCGTTGGAGAGGTCGCCCTTGAAATAGTAAAGAGTCTGCGCGCCGAGCCCCTGGCGAAAGTCGATGCGCACGCCGGGCACGCCTTTGCCGATGTTCGTGGTTTCGACGCCGGCGATGTCGCACCCCATGCGGGCGAGGAAGAAATAGAGGATCGGCACCGTGCCGCTGAGTTCGCCGTCGCTGGCGAGATCGACCTTCATGTCCTTGGTGATGAAGTAGGAGAATCGCAGCACGGTGCTCAGCGAACGGCGCAACGCGGCGAGGCCGGCGCCGACGCGCTGGGGTGCAGCGTGCGTGAGGTCCGGCATGGTGCCGATGGGTTCGATGCCGCAGAGCACGTAGGTCGAGGAGTTCGGGAAAACCGTGCGCGCGTAGAGGATGTCCGGCCCGCTGAACATGTAGTAGCACGGCGCGGTGCTGGCGCTGCTCTTCACGAACTTGCCCGCCCACGAGCGCGTCTTGCTTAGCGACTGCTGCTCGCACTTCGCCCACGCGGCGTCCATCTCGGCAGCGTGCTGCTGCCACTCGGGGCTCGCGGTCAGCGGCGCGAGCGGGGAGTCAGCCGGCACCGGCAGTCCGGCGAGGAAGCGGGCCTGGTCATTGGCGGAGACGAAATCGCGTGCGTGTGCGGCAACGGCGAGCGCGAGGATGAGAACGAGCGGCTTCATGGGCGCGGCGCGGATTTCGGTGAGAAAAAATAGAGCACCAGACCAGCCGCAATGGTGGCGAGGCCTGCGAGCGATTCATCGGGTTTGTCGCGCACGATGTGCCAGAGCATCCAACTGCTGATCGCGAGGAAGACGAGCGGTGTGAGCGGGTAGAGCGGCACGCGAAACGGCCGCGGAAGATCAGGCTCGCGCCAGCGAAGAACGAACAGGCCGATGACTGCGAGCGTCGAGAAAAGCGTCAGCGCGAACTGGATGTAGATGAGCACTTTCTCGAATGTGGAGGTGAAGATGAGGATCGCGACGATGATGAGTTGGAAAACGAGCGCGGTGGCGGGCACGCCGGATTCGTTCTTCTTCGCGAGCCAGCGCAGCGCCGTAAGGTCTTCGCCCATCGTGCTGGCGACGCGCGGGCCAATCCATGTCATCGCGCTGATCGATGCGATCAGCCCGAGGCAGATGCAGCCGCCGACGATCTTCCCGCCGGTCGCGCCGAAGATGTGCTCGCCGGCGATGAGGCCGATCTCGACTTTGCCGCGCAGCGCGTCGATCGGCGTGGTGCGGAGGAAGACGGCATTCAAGGCGACGTAGAGCACCGTGACGAGTCCGGTGCCGATCAGCAGCGCCCGCGGGACATTGCGCGCGGGGTCGCGAATCTCGCCGACGATGTAGGTGGCCGCGTTCCAACCGGTGTAGGCATACATCACATAGACGAGGCTGATCGCGAATGGGGCCGAATCGATCAACGCTCCGTCTCCGCTCACCGGTGCAAACGACACGGGCTGCGTGTGCCCGGCGAGCCAACCCGCGCCGAGCACGATCGTGATGAGCGTGAGCTTGAAGATCGTGGCGCCGCTTTGGAAGAGGCTCCCCGCACGGACACCGAAGAGGTGAATCGCAGTGACCGCCGCGGTGACGCCGAGTGCGACGATGGTTTCGAGCGTGAGCGGTGGCGGCTGCCATGAACCGATCGCGGGAGGCATCGTGGCCATGACGACGTTTTCCGGCAGAACCACGCCGTGAAAGTATCTGCCCAGCGCCATGGCGCCGAGCGCGATGGGTGCCGCGAAGCCAACCGTCGCCGAGAGCCAGCCCGCGAGAAAGCCGGCCATCGGATGCAGCGTGCGACCCACGAGGTGATACTCGCCTCCGGACCGCGGGAGCGCAGCGGCGAGTTCCGCGTAGCAGAGAGCCCCGGCGAGCGCGCACACGCCCCCGATGCTCCACAGCAGCATGATGACGAACCCTGATGGCAACTCGCCGACTTGAAAGCCGAGCGAAGTGAACACGCCCGTGCCGATCATGTTCGCCACGACGATGCAGGTCGCGGTGAGCAACGACACGGTTGGCTTTCCGGGACTCAAGACGTGCGCGGTTGCTGAACCGCAGGCGCCCATGGCGAAGGCTGGCGTTCGCGGTAGATGCGCGAGAGTTCGACGTAGCGCTCGGCCCACACGCGAATGCTTGCCTGCTCGTCGAGTGAGAGCGTGCGCACGATTTTGCCGGGCGCGCCGAGCACGAGCGAGCCAGGTGGGATCTTCTTTCCGCCAGTGACCACGGCGCCGGCACCAATGATCGAGCGCGCGCCGATCTCCGCACCATCCAGCACGATTGCGCCCATGCCGATGAGCACTTCATCTGAGACTGTGCATGCGTGAAGCACGGCCTTGTGACCGACGGTCACGAGTTCGCCGACGAAGGCGCCGAAGTCGTCCGCGAGGTGAACCACTGCGCCGTCCTGGATGTTCGTGCGCGGACCGATGACGATGCGATTGATGTCGCCGCGCAGCACTGCGGAAAACCACACGCTCGTTTCTTCCGCGAGTGTCACGTCGCCGATGACCGTCGCGCTCTGGGCGATGTAGGCGCTCGCGTGGACCTTCGGCGAAGCGCTGAGGAATCGATCGACTCGGGCTTTGAAGTCCATGGGCGACAATGAGTGTGCGGATCGCATGAATGCAATGTTTCGAGTGCGTCGAGTTCGTGAAAATCTCGGAAGAAGGTGTTGACGCTCCTTGCGCACGTTGGCAGAACCCGCGCTCGTGGCTGGTCGAGAAATTCTTGAACCCCCAGCTTCCCAGAAACAAAAAACTCAAACAAACCAATCGGAGAAATTCGTTACACAGATGAACAAAGCAGAACTCGTTGAAAGTGTGCAAAAGTCGCTCGGCAAGGAAGCCAGCAAGGCGCAGGCAGAGCGCGCGGTCGAGGCAGTCGTCGATGGCATCAAGGCCAGCCTGAAGAAGGGCAAGGCGGTGCAGCTCGTCGGCTTCGGGACCTTCAAAGTCGTGCAGCGCAAGGCCCGCACGGGTGTGAACCCGAAGACGGGTGAGAAGATCAAGATCAAGGCATCGAAGAACGTGAAGTTCAGCGCCGGCAAGGATCTGAAGTCGAAGCTGTAGGCTTCCCGGGGACAAGCCTTCCTCTCCTTCGGGAAACCCCGTTTCGCCGCCGTGCGAGACGGGGTTTTTCATTGGTCGGAGGCGGTTACCCCGTGGGCAAGCATTCTGCTTTCTCAGGATCGTGCCCTCCGCGCATGCGCCACGCTCATCTACTGAAACGAAAATCCTCGTCGGAATCGCCGGCGCGTTTCTGATTTTCGTAGTTCTCGCCGCGCTGGGTTGGCGGGAGTTGGCGGCGCTCGAGGGAGCGAGCGGGCGGACGAATGTGGAGCGGAGCATTCAACTCATGCTCGGCGCGGGTGTGGCCGTCTGTTTGGTTGGCTTTGGGCTCAGCTACTACCTTGCGACCTTGCACTCCAAGGAACGCCAGAAGCTTGCGGGACAACTAAAGGTCGGGATCGAATCGCAGTCGCGGATGATCGAGGCGACCGGCGACTGTGTCTGCACGCTGGACTTGAGTGGAAAGATTCTCGCGATGAATGCGGATGGTCAGAAGCGGCGTGGGATCGCGCGACTCGGTCAGGTGCTGAACACTTCGTGGATCGATTTGTGGCCCGGGGATGCGGCTCCACGGGCCCGGCAGGCGATCGGTCAGGCGCGAACCGGGCAAAACGGAAGATTCCAGGGAGGTGCGCTGAATTCCGCACAACGCCTGAAGTGGTGGGATGTCCAGGTGACGCCGATCCTTGATGCGAATGGGCAGCCGGAGAGGTTGCTGGCCGTGTCGCGCGATATCACGGAGGCACACGCGGCTGAGGAGCGTTTCGAGGTGCTCTTCGAAAGGACAGCCGATGGGCACGTGCTGTTCGACGGCCAGCAGATCATCGATTGCAACCGCGCGGCGATTCTCATGACGCGCTACCCAGACAAGGCGTCTCTATGCGCCGTCAGCTTCGCAGCGCTGTCGCCAGCGACGCAGCCGGGCGGTGCGGACTCGGTGGAAAAAATCGCCGAGATGCAGCGACTCGCGATCGAGATCGGCGAGTTCCGTGAAGAGTGGACGCTGCGGCGCATCGACGGCGAGCTATTCCCTGTGGACCTGACGCTGACGCGGGTGAACCTCGAAAGTCGGCAGGCCATGCTCGCCGTGTGGCGCGACCTGACGGAGCGCCGACGCGCGGAGCAGGCGTTGCGCGAGAGCGAAGAGCGCTTCAAGGCGTTCATGGAGCACAGTCCGACGATCGCCTTCATCAAGGACGATGCCGGGCGCTATGTCTATGTGAACAAGCCTTTCGAGGAGCAGTTCGGTGTGGAGTTTGAGATCGATGTGAAAGGCAAGACGGACGCCGATTGGCTGCCAGCCGATACTGCGCGCATCATCGCCGAGGGCGACCGCAAGGTGCTGCAGACCGGGCAGCCGGTGCGAATTCTCGAAGTGGTGCCGATCGCCGATGGGAAGGCGAAGGAATGGCTCGTCTTGAAGTTCCCCATGGGCACGGCGGGCGGGCGTCGGCTCATCGGCGGCGTGGGTATCGATATCTCGCGCCAGAAGAGCGCGGAGCGGGCGTTGCGCGAACGGGAGGCGGACTTCCGTGGGCTCTTTGATGAAGCGCCGGTGGCCTATCACGAACTCGATACCGACAATCGCATTACCCGCGTCAATAAGACTGAGTTGGCGATGCTTGGCTACACCGCGGAGGAGATGGTTGGCAGGCCTGTGTGGGACTTCATCGTCGAGTCCTCGACGCACGACACGATCCCAGTGCGACTCGCGAGCGAACTGCACCTCGAGGCCACACAGCGCACATTCCGTCGAAAGGATGGGAGCGTCGTCCCGGTGCTGATGCGTCATCGCCTCATCACCGACGCGAACGGCGAAGTATGTGGAATGCGCTCAACGCTTCAGGACATCTCGGCACTCAAGCACGTCGAGCACGAGTTGCGGCAGGCTGAGGAAAAGTATCGGTCCATCTTCGAGAACGCGATCGAAGGAATTTTCCAAACCACGTCCGAGGGACGCTTTCAGAGCGCCAATCCCGCGTTGGCTCGCATCCTCGGTTACGCCTCGCCGGACGAGTTGACCCGGCAACTCAGCGACATCGAGCGGCAGCTTTATGTCGATCCCGAGCGGCGCAAGGAGTTCATCCGGAGCATGGACGAGACTGGCGCTGTCGGGGGGTTCATCTCGCAGGTGTATCGGCAGGATGGAGCGGTCATTTGGATCAGCGAACACGCCCGCAGCGTAAAGGACGAGCGCGGTCATGTGACCTACTACGAAGGAACGGTCGAAGACATCACGTCGCGGCGGCGGGCGGAGGATGAGATTGCCAAAGCGCGCGACACGGCGCTCGAGTCGGCGCGCCTCAAGAGCGAATTCCTCGCGAACATGAGCCACGAAATCCGCACGCCGATGAATGGTATCATCGGGATGACGGGTCTGTTGCTCGATAGCGAACTCACGCCGAAGCAGCGCGACTTCACGCACACGATCCAGCAGAGCGCCGACGCGCTGCTGCACATCATCAACGACATCCTCGACTTCTCGAAGATCGAGGCCGGCATGCTCGTCTTCGAGGAGATCGAATTCGACCTGCCGTCCGTCGTCGAGGGCGCGACCGAGGTGCTCTCGGGCCGGGCCGCATCGAAGAAACTCGAACTCGCGACGATGGTGCATACCGATGTGCCGCCGGCATTGCGTGGCGATCCGGGCCGCCTGCGGCAGGTGATCACGAACCTCGTCGGCAATGCCGTGAAGTTCACTGAGACGGGCGAAGTTGTGGTGCGTGCACGCACCGCCGAGGAGACTTGGGGTGAAGTCGTGGTGCGATTTGAAGTATGCGATACTGGCATCGGCATCGGACCGGAGGCGCAGTCCAAACTCTTCCAGGCATTCGTGCAGGCGGATGGATCGACCACGCGTAAATATGGCGGCACCGGCCTTGGGCTGGCGATTTGCAAACAACTCGTGAAGCAAATGGGCGGCTCGATCGGCGTGCAGAGCGAGCCGGGCAAAGGGTCAATGTTTTGGTTCACCGCTCGGTTTGCCAAACAGCATCCCGGCAAAGCCCCGGCACCGGTGCGGCGCGCGGAGCTACAGCAGCGCCGCGTGCTCGTGGTCGATGACAATGAAACCAGTCGACTCGTGTGCCAACACCTTTTGGCATCCTGGGGCGTTGAGCAGCACCTCGAGTCTTCCGGTGAAAATGCGCTCGCTGGGTTGCGTCGCGAGGCAACGAGGGGGCGGCCTTTTGAGATCGTGATCATCGATACCACCATGCAGGGAATGGATGGCTTGATGCTCGCCCGCGCGATCAAATCCGACCCGCGAATTTCGCAAGCGCGGCTCATCATGCTCACGACGCTTGACCGGCGGGATGACCTCGAAGCATTCCGCGAGTGCGGCGTCGATGACTACGTGACCAAGCCGGTGAAGCGAAAGCAGTTGTTCGAGGCGCTTCTCAACGTCATCGGGAGCGCGGAAGGGCCGCGCGAGATCATGTCGGGATTGATGGCAATTGACGCGCCGGTCTCTGCGGATGAGCAACTAAAGACGGAGCCGAAGCTGCGAATCCTCATCGCAGAGGACAATGTGGTGAATCAGAAGGTCGCGCTGCATCAGCTCCAAAAGCTCGGCTACATCGCCGAGGCCGTGGACAACGGCCGCATGGTCCTCGAGTCGATCGAGCGGCAGCGCTACGATCTTGTGTTCATGGATTGCCAGATGCCGGAGCTCGATGGCTATGCGGCCACTGCGGAGATCCGCAAACGCGAGGGCGACGACCGGCACACGTGGATCGTCGCGATGACGGCGCACTCGCTCGAGGGTGATCGCGAGAAGTGCCTTGCCGCGGGCATGGACGACTACGTCTCGAAACCTGTGAAGATCGACGATCTCAAGGGGGCGATCGATCGTTTTTCGGGTCTCCGAACTGCGCAACGTGATGCGAGTGAAGCAGGAGGCAAGGACGTCATCGATCGCGCGGCGCTCGAAGTCTTCCGTGAACTCGACACCGATGGAAGCGGCGGCATCCTCGGGCAGTTGATCACCGTCTTCCTCGAGAATACGCCCGCAGTCCTCGCGGAACTCCACCAGGCCCTGGCCGAGAGCGCCTCGCCGCACATCGCCCGCCTTGCGCACACGCTCAAAGGAAGCTGCTCGAACTTCGGCGCGAGTCGGATGCGAGAGTTGTGCTTTGAACTCGAGGAATTGGGAGGCTCTGGCTCTCTCGATCGTGCGGCAGACTTGATCGGAGAGATTGAAAAAGAGTTCGGCCTCGTTCGTGTCGTGCTCGAGAAGGAACTACCCGCACACGCAGCATGAGAATCCTAATCGCGGAGGACGACCCCGTATCGGTCAAGATCGTTCAATTCACGCTTCAGCATTGGGGGCACGAAGTGATCGTGACCAACGACGGTGCCGCGGCGTGGGAGGCCTTCGACCGCGACCCGGTGCGCGTGATCGTGAGCGACTGGATGATGCCGGGCCTCGATGGGCTGGAGCTCTGCCAGAAGGTGCGTGAGCGGCCCAAGACCGAATACACCTACTTCGTCCTGCTCACCGCGATCAACACGGGGCGCGACAACCTGCGCAAGGCGATGGATGCGGGGATCGACGACTTCCTCACCAAGCCGGTCGATCGCGAGGCGGTTTTCATGCGGCTGCGAGTGGCCGAGCGCATTCTCGGATTCACCACGGAGATCAAGCTGCTCAAGGAGCTGATCCCTATCTGCATGTATTGCAAGCGGGTGCGCGACGATCAGGACTATTGGCAGCAGGTCGAGACCTACATCCACAAGCAGACCGGCTCGCACTTCAGCCACGGTATCTGCCCCGAGTGTTTCGAGAAGCAAGTGAGCCAGCTTCCGGGCCGCTCTGGCCTGAAGATCACGCCGCCGCGCTGATGCACACTTGCATCGCGGGCGCGTTGTTACGTCGGCGCGAACGTGGAATCGCGCTCACAAAACGTTACAGGCGCTTGGTCGCCGGGAGGCGGTAGTTTTTCGCGAGCGCTTCCTCGTCGGCCCTGAGGCTGGCGGCGTCGAGGTAGATGACGCTCGGGTCGGCGTCGAACTCGATCTTGTGCAGGCCGTTCTCCGGCTTCTCGATCGCGCCGGGCACGTCGGCGAGGCTTTGCAATTCCACGCCGTTGATCTTCGTCACGCGAAGCTGGTGCAACTCCTCGTAGCCGAGCGTCGAGGGCATCGGCAGCACGCGACTGAGGATCACGATCTTCTTCGGCCCGTCGGCGAAGAGGTCCTGCTGATAGCGATCCAGATACACCAGTTCCTGCGGCGCGCGCTTCTGCCAGTCATTGCCGAATTCCTTCAGAAATTGCCGTGAGAGCTCCTGCAGGACGAGGCCGCCCATGATGTAGAACTTCGGCGCGCGATCGATCACGTAGGGCTCGCTGACATAGCTCTCCACGTCGCGATGCGTGAGTGTAACGGTGAGCTCCTGTAGCTTGCCGTCGCGCTGAATGGTGAACTTCACCGCGTCGCCGACGAAGTGCTTGGTCGAGATGAGATTAATCAGCGCGAGCTTGCCGTAGTCCGGATCGACGTAGTTGCCGTCCTGGTCGATCGGCTCGCCGTCGAGCTTGAGGATGATGTCGCCAGGTTGCAGGCCGGCCTTCGAGGCGGGTGAATCCTTGAGCACCTCCGTGACATAGACGCCGCCGTTCCCATTCAGCCCGACGTAGCGGCGGAACTGCGGGTCGCGCGTGTTGCTAAACAGCAGGCCGGTGCGCGGGAAGCCTTCGTAGGGTTTCTTGTCGGCGTCCTTGAGAAAGTGGCGGATCACCGGCGAGGGCACGATCTCGGCGCTGTTCGACTGGTTGTCGTAGCGAACGACGAGGCCCGCGAGCCTGCCGTTCTTGATCGCAGGCAGCGTGAAGCTGGAGTCGCGGAACTGGATCGACGCCGTGGAGCGATAGACGAGGAAGGACGAGTCGTCGTTCGGGTAGCGCGTGACTTCCACCGTCGTGAGCGGACCGGCGGTGGAGAGCACGACGCCAGTGCTTTCGAGCTGCCAGATGTTGAGCGTATCGCCGACTTTCGCCTCGGTGAAATCGAGCGGTTGAAATGCTTTGAGAAACTTCGCGTCGTCGCCCCGCAGCACCGCGAGGTTGCACTCGTAATCGACCGCTTCGATCTGCGCGGGCGTCTTGCCACTGCCGTCGGGCATCTCGAGCTCGATGTAGGTCGCGTTGGCGACGAGTTCGGCGGTCACGAGCACGCGTCCTCCCGCGAGCACGGGGCCGACGGCGCGGCGCGAGAAAGGCGCGCGCTTGCCCCACGGGCGCATGAAATCCCAGTTCTGGTTGGTGATGTTCACGCGCACGACGTGGTGCGACTCGTCGGGCTTCACCGCGGGCACGGCGGGCGCGGCGGGCTTGGGTTCGTCGGCGCGGAGCGCGAGGGCGAAGAGGAGGATGAAGGCGAAGGGACGCATGAGCTAGGAGGCGGGAGTGGGCTCGCCGAGGAATTGTTCCTCGGTGACGTTGTAGCTGGTCTTGATGCGCTCGCGCGCGGCCTCGACCGCGGCGCGTTCGAGCACGAGCGGGCGGCCCGCGCCGACGAAGTCGATCACGTAAAACTCCGCCGGCTTCGCGAAGGCCGCGGCGAGGTCGCGCAGCGTCTTGATCTCCGCGCCGTTGACCTTCTCGACGATGCCTTCACGGAAGTCGCCAAGATAGGTATTGATCGGATCGTTGAGGATCGAGCTGAGCACGATGATCTCGGGGTGCTTCGTATAGACTTCGCGTTGGATGAAGTAGTCGAAGTAGTAATCCACACGCGGGTTCGTGAAGCGGTAGGCGTTCACGAGATTGCGCGTGAGCGGCTGGAAGAGCAGCCCGCCGAAGAGCACAAACTGCGGCAGTTGCTCGTATTGGTTCGCGTTCATCGTGAAGGGGAACGCGTTCGCGAACTTCACCTCGACGGTCTGCGGCTTGCGATCGCGCATGATCGCGACCGTTACCGAGTCGCCGACAAATTTCCGTTCCGCGACCTCCGCCATCTGCACCCGCTCGCCCTCGAGTTCGATCATGCCGTCGCTCGTCACAGGCAGCGTGTCGATGCTAAGGATCACGTCGCCCACCTTCAGTGCCCCGGCGGACGAACCGGCAGCGAGCACGCTCGAGACCATCACGCCGCGGTCGTCGTCCGGGAGGCCGAGCGCCTTGCGCTGCGCGGGATTAAAGAGCGGGAACGTGCCGACGGAGAGGTCCACGTAGCGATCATACTTCCCGTCTTTCACGTCGCGGATGAAGTGCTGGATCACCGGCGTCGGGATCATGTAGCCGACGTTCTGCGCGACGTCGCCCGAGTAGCCCTGGAAGGCGACGCCCACGACTTTGCCGTTCTGGATCACCGGACCGCCCGAGTTGCCGGGATTGATCGCCGCGTCGATCTGGATCGTGAGGTGCGAGTCCACGGTCGAGTGCGTGTAAGGCCGGAAGTCGATGCGCGACACGACGCCCTGCGTGACCGAGAGCCGTTCGCCGCCGATCGGATAGCCGAACACCGATACCGTCGATTCGAGCTCCGGGATGCCGCCGATCACGAACGGCTTGGTGCCCTCGAAGAACCGCGCGTCGTCCACCTTCACAAGCGCGAGGTCGCAGTCGTGCGCGACGTGTTCGACGTGCGCGATGTATTTCCGCGGATCGCCTTCCTTCTCGACGGTCAGGAACTTCGCATTCGAGACCACGTGTGCATTGGTCATCAGTCGGTCCTTCCCCACCACCCAGCCGGTGCCCGAGCCGCCGCCCTGTGCGCCGGGGAGCCAGGGGATGCGGTAGTTCGGCTCCTCGGCGGTGTTGCTGATTCGCGCGACGGATTTCCGAATCTCGCTCGGCTGCGCGAGCGCGGAACCGGAGAGGACGACGACGGCGATGGAGAAAACACCGAGTTGGCGGAGCATGGCGCGCGGACGCTAGCGGGCCGCGCGCGCTCGGCAAGCGCTCGCCGCCTAAAACTCCGCGCAGTTGAAAACGATCCGGTAGCGGCAGCGCTCGCTACGGCAGACCACCTTGCACTTCTCGGAGATCAACGGGCCGCCGCAGACCGGGCACACCGAATCGACCGGACGCTCCTCGGGATCATCCGGGCTCACTGGTTGGGGCGCGCGTGCCTCGTCAGACATTGAACCGGAACTCCACCACGTCCCCGTCCTTCATCACGTATTCCTTCCCCTCGATCCGTAGCTTGCCCACGTCCCGCGCTTTCGCGTGGGAGCCGAGCGTCACGAGGTCGTCAAAAGCGATCACCTCCGCCGCGATGAAGCCGCGCTCGAAATCCGTGTGGATCACGCCCGCCGCCGCCGGCGCCTTGTCGCCCGCGTGGATCGTCCAGGCGCGCGTCTCCTGCTCGCCGGTGGTGAGGTAAGTGCGCAGGCCGAGCAGGTGATACACGGCGCGGATCAGCTCGCTCACGCCGCTGCTCACCACGCCGAGGCCCTTCAAATACTCCGCGGCTTCCTCCGTGCTCAGGTCCACGAGTTCGCTCTCGATCTGCGCGGAGATCACCACCGCCTCCGTGGCGAAATGCGTCGCCGCGTAGTCCTTCACCGCCTGCACGAACTTCTTCGCATCGCACTCCTGCCCCTGCGCCAGCGCGCCGAGATCGGCCTCGCTCACGTTGCACGCAAAGATCGTCGGCTTCGAGGAGAGCAGGAAGAACTCGCGCAGCAGCTTCTTCTCGTCGTCGCTCAATTCCAGCGTCAGCGCCGGCTTCCCCTCGTTGAGATGCGGGATCAGCTTCTCGCACAGCGCCAGCTCCGCTTTCGCCGTCTTGTCGCCCGAACGCGCACCCTTGGTTACGCGGTCCTTGCGCTTCTCCGTGCCCTCGAGATCGGCGAGCACCAGCTCGGTGTTGATGACTTCGATGTCGCGCACCGGATCGACCGTGCCGCTGACGTGATGGATGTCCGAGTCTTCAAAACACCGCACGACCTGCACGATCGCGTGGACCTCGCGGATGTGGCTGAGGAACTTGTTGCCCAGCCCTTCGCCCGCGCTCGCTCCCGCGACGAGTCCCGCGATATCGACGAACTCGATCGCCGCCGGCACGAGCTTCTTGGAACCCGAGAGTTTCGAGAGCACCGCGAGCCGGTCGTCCGGCACGGTCACGACGCCGACGTTCGGATCGATCGTGCAAAACGGATAGTTCGCCGCTTGCGCCTTGCGGGTGCGGGTGACGGCATTGAAGAGGGTGGATTTGCCCACATTGGGCAGACCGACGATTCCGGCTGAGAGCATAAGGGCGCGGACCGTAGCGGGTGAGCGCCGCTCCGCAACCGCCGCCTTGCGCGCCGCGGAGTCATGCATTCGGCACCAAGGTTTCACACACTGCGAACCTGATTGGCAAATGGACCGTTCATGGTGAGCGCATGGTTAATGAACAGCCCGAGCTAAAACAGAATCAGCGCTACCAGCACCGCGAGTCGTTGGGACGCGGAGGATCCGGTGAAGTCTTCGCCGCATGGGACTCGCACCTCGGACGCACGGTGGCGATCAAACGCCTCCGCGCTTCCGGTGTCCACGACGACACGGTGCAGTCCGCGTTGCGCGAAGCGATGCGCCTCGCGGCCCTGCGCCACGCCAGCATCGTCTCGGTTTACGACATGGGGCTCGACGACGGCGCGCCCTTCATCGTGATGGAACACGTGCAGGGCGAGACGCTGGAGGCGCGCGTGCAGCGCGGACCGCTCGGCGTGCAGGAGTTTTCGGAGTTCGCGCGGCAGACGCTGAGCGGCTTGATCGCCGCGCACCAGGTCGGGCTCGTGCATCGGGATTTGAAGCCGACCAACTTGATGCTCACGCCGCAGCCGTGCGGCGGGTCGCAGGTGAAGATCCTCGACTTCGGGCTGAGCAAATTCGTCGAGACTCCCAACGCGCAGACGCTGAACCGCGACGGCACGCTCAGCGGTTCGATCCACTACATCTCGCCCGAGCAGCTCAACCAGGATCCGGTCGATGCACGCAGCGATCTCTACTCGCTCGGTTGCGTCTTCTACTACGCGCTCACTGCGCAGAAGCCGTTCTCCGGCGAGACGCTCGCGAGCGTCGTGACGGCGCATCTCTCGCACAAGGTCGTCCCTATCGGCCGGCTGCGCGGGGATGTGCCGCCCGCGCTGGGCGCCTGGATCATGCGTCTGCTGAATCGCAACCCGGATGGCCGCCCGCAGACGGCGATCCGCGCGCTCGATGAACTCGAGGCCGCGCTGCCCTTCACCTCGCGGCTGCTCCGGCCCGAGGTGGCTGCTCCGGGGCCGGCACCCGCGACGGCGACCACTCGCGTCCCGGTTGGGCAGAAAGGGCGCGGTGCTGCGGGGGCGTTGGTCGCCCTTGCTGCCGCGATCGCGGGTGTCGCTGCGTGGTTGCACTTCGGCGAACCGCCGCGCTCGCTCGCACTGCTCGCGACTCCCGCTCCCGCGCCGATCGTGCAGGCGACACCGGCACCGCCGCCCGTCTTCGCCGCCCCCGCGCCTGAGATGCGCATCGCAGCAGCGACGCCTGCACCCACACCCGCACCGACGCCGGTGCCGCCACCGCCGCCTGCGGAGATTGCCTTCCGCGTGCATGGCTCGAACACCATCGGCGCCAAACTCATGCCCGCGCTGATGGAGGACTTCCTGAACCGCGAAGGCGCGAAGAATGTCCGCCGCATCCCCGGCAAAGTGGCCGAGGAATCGAGCGTCGAGTTCGTCCCGCGCGACGGCGGACTCGCGCAGGCGATCGAGATCCACGCGCACGGCTCGAACACCGCGCTCGGCGATCTCGTCGCGGATCGCAGCGATCTCGGCATGAGAAGCAGCCCGATCAAGCCGGACGAAATCGCCGCCGCCGAAGCCGCGGGCCTCGGCAACATGCACTCCGCGGAGTGCGAGCACGTCATCGCGCTCGACGGCCTCGCGATCCTCGTTCATCGCGACAACCCGCTGAAGGAAATCACCCGCCAGCAGGTGCTCGACATCTTCGCCGGGCGCATCACCGATTGGTCCACGCTCGGTGCTCCCGCCGGTCCGATCCATTGCTACGCCCGCGACCCGAAGAGCGGCACGCATGATAGCTTCCGCGCGATGGTGCTCGGCAAGGAACCGCTCGCCGCCGGCACCCGCGAATACGAGGATAGCTTTCAGCTCAGCGACGACTGCGCCGCCGATCCTGCCGGCATCGGCTTCGTGGGCCTGCCCTACATCCGCCAGTGCAAGGCGCTCGCCATTCACGAGGACGGCGTCACCGCGCTGCTGCCCACGCGGTTCACCGTGGCCACTGAGGATTACCTCCTCTCCCGCCGCCTCTACCTCTACTCGCCCGCGCGCCCGCAGAACCCGATGACCCACCGTTTCCTCACCTATGTGCTTTCCGATGCCGGGCAGGAAGTGGTGAGCAAGGTCGGCTTCGTGAAACAGACGATCGACGCGCAGCGCCCGCTCATCCCGCCCGGCGCGCCGGAGCACTATGTGAAGACCGTCGTCGATGCGGAGCGGCTGAGCCTCGACTTCCGTTTCCGGCTCGCCAGCGCCGAGGTGGACAACAAAGGCGTGCGCGACCTCGATCGGCTCGCGGCGCTGCTCGGCGATGGGAAATTCCACGGTCGCTCGCTGCTGCTGCTCGGCTTTTCCGACAGCACCGGTGTGGCCACCACGAATGTGAAGCTCGCGAAGGAGCGAGCCGAAGTCGTCGCCCGCGAATTGCAGAACCGCGGCGCGCAGCCCGCAGTCATCACCGGCATCGGCCCCATCCTTCCCATCGCCTCAAACGACACCCCCGACGGCCGCCAGAAGAACCGGCGTGTCGAGGTCTGGCTCAAGTAGCCGCGCGCCTTACGCCTTCGGCGCGCGATGGTCTTCGAGCCAATAGACCTGCATCATCACGCCGACCCAGTAGAGCGGCAGCAGCAGCAGGCCGAAGCCCATCGTGAACGTGGCGATGACGCCGACCATGATGGTGGCGAGCACGCCGCCGGCCATGAACATCAGCCCCGGGAGGAGGTGCCCTTTATAAATGTGCCCGAGGCCCGGGACGACGCTAAGGATCGCCGAGTAGGCGTCGCGGTCGGTGCCGATGGGCGCGGTGTGGCGGCGGCGGTAGCCGAGTTCCCAGTCGCACCGCGGGCATTCGTTGGGGTGAATTGGATCGAGGGGCGTGTCGCAGAGCGGGCACGTGGTGTATTCCGCTGCGGTCTTCGAGGCTGCTTCGATTGCTGGCATGATGTGATTCAGGGTTGAAGTTTGAGGAGCCCTGCGTGGTGAACCCTGCGCGACATTTTAGACTCGCACCGCGGAGCGACAACCATTCTTTCTTCCAGCCATGTGCGCTCTCTCCTCGATCGTCGATCACCTCGAAGATTACCTCCGGCATCCCGGCTTCCCCGATTACCCGTCGGCGTGCAACGGCCTGCATCTCGACAACTCCGGCCGCGTGGTGAAGGTCGGCGCGGCGGTGGATGCGTGTGAGGCGGTGATCGCCGAGGCGGTCGAGCGCGGCATCTCGCTACTGCTCGTGCACCACGGGCTCATGTGGGATCAGCACTGCGCGGCCTTCACCGGCGCGCGGTATCGGAAGCTCAAGCTCGCCATCCACGGCGACCTCGCCGTCTTCTCCTCGCACCTGCCGCTCGATGCGCACGCCGAGGTCGGCAATGCCGTGCAGCTCGCGCACGCCATCGGGCTGCGGCACATCGCCCCGTTCTTTCCGTTCAAGACCGAGCCCGTCGGCATGCGCGGCGAGATCGAGACGAACTTCACCGACCTGCTCAATCGCGTGCGCGATGCGGTGGGCGACGCGCCCGTGAGCGCCTGCACCGCGGGGCCGGAGCAGGTGCGGAAGATCGGCATCGTCACCGGCGGCGCGGGCAGCGAGGTGGCGGAGATCGCGCGCTCGGGCGTGGATACCTTCATCACCGGCGAAGGCCCGCACTGGAGCTACACCGCCGCCGAGGAACTGGGGCTCAACGTGATCTACGCCGGCCACTACGCGACGGAGACCTTCGGCGTGAAGGCGCTCGCCGCGCATGTGGCGAAGAAGTTCGAGCTGCCCTGGGAGTTCATCGATCACCCGAGCGGGTTGTGATCGGGCGGGAGTTCTTCGAGCGCGATCCGGTCACCTGCGCGCGGGAGCTGATCGGCTGCGAGCTCGTGTGGGGAAAGTGCGCCGGCATCGTCGTCGAGACCGAGGCGTATGCCGCGGTGAGCGACGACGCCTGCCACACGTTCTCGCGGCCGAGCGCGCGGGAGTTCATCGCGCGGCACCGGGCGGGCGCGGCCTACGTGTATTTCAACTACGGCATGTATTGGCTGCTCAACGTGCTGATCAAAGGCGGCACCGCCGACGGCTTCGTCCTCTTCCGCGCCATCGAGCCGACCCGCGGTATGGACATCATGCGCGCCCGCCGCGAGGCGCATCGCAAGTCCCCACTCGCGCACCCGCGCCACCTCTGCTCCGGCCCCGGCAAGCTCGCCCTCGCCCTCGGCGTCGATGGCGCCGACCACGGTCGCGACCTCTGCCGGGGAAAGCGCATCGGCTTCCTCCCGCCCGCGCGCCCCGTGGAGATCGTGGCCGACGCCCGCATCGGCATCTCGAAGGCGCAGGACCTCCCGTGGCGCTTCACGCTGCGAGCCAGCGAATACGTGAGCGCCAAGCCGTAGGAACACCAAAGGCCAGCCCGGTCGCAGGGACCAGACTGGCCTGAAGAGGGGCAGTCCACCTGAGGGACTGTATGGGTTACTTCGACATGCCGGTCGAGGCGGGAGCCGGCGCGTGAGCCGGTTCATTGCTCGAGCAAGCGCCGAGGCCCAGGGCCATTGCGGCCAGAGCGATGATTGCGAGATATTTCATGGTGTGTGTTTCGCCTCCTTCCTGTGCGGGTTGCAAGGCGCGCACGATGCCGGGCCGCGCCGCCACGGCAAGTCCGAACTCCGCGGGTTGCTCCGATTCCCCCTCGTGCTACCGGGAGCCGATGTCCGACCAGAAACCACCACCACCACCACCGCTCGGGATCATCCTCGGCGTCATCCTCGCCATGGATGTGATCGCCCTCACCGTGCTCGCCTCGATGGGCATGCTCCAGCGCCTCTCGCCCGGCGCGCAGTTCTACTACGGGCTGATGACGTTCGGTTTCCCCGTGCTCGTCTATTTCTTCCTCAAGCGCCGCCGCGGCCGCGGCGAGTGACTGCTCGTGCCCTCAGGGCACAGTGACCTCCGGCAGATACTCCTTCGCGCACGCCGGGCACAGACTGTGTGAAAACTTCGCCTCGCTGCGGTCGCGGATATATATCTCGATCGGTTGCCACTGCCCGACCTTGTCCCGGATCACGCTCGCCGCCATGATGCCGTCCACGTCGCCCGCGATGCGGATATCCATCAAGATCAGGTCGGGCTTCAGCTCCGCCGCCGCCCGCACGGCGTCCCGCGCGTTGTCTTCGATCCCCACGACTTGGTAGCCCAGCGTGGTGAGTTCGGATTTCAGGTCGAGGGCCGTCACGCCTTCGTCTTCGACTAGTGGAGTCCGGCGCATTTAACGGGCCCTATGGCGGCGGGAGAGCTTTTTGCGGGCTCGTTTGACCTTCATGAGGATGTCGTTGGCTTTGGCGGTCCAGACGAACGGCGTCGGATCCTCGTTGTAGTGATCTAGGTATTTTTCCAAGGCGCCCACCAGTTCTGGCAAACTATGAAAGACGCCGCGCCGCAGTCGTTTGGTGGTTAGATCGCGAAAGAAGCGTTCCGCCATGTTGAGCCAGGAGGCACTGGTCGGGGTGAAGTGCAGATGGAAGCGGGGGTGTTTGCCCAGCCAGGCTTTGACCTTGGGATGTTTGTGAGTGGCATAGTTATCCAAGATCAAATGCAGTTCACGTTCTGGCGGGGTCTGCGCATCGACCAGTTGCAGGAACTTCAGCCATTCCTGATGCCGGTGTCGGGCCTGACAGTGGCCGATGACTTTGCCATCGGCGACGTTGAGGGCTGCAACGAGGGTGGTCGTTCCATGGCGCACGTAGTCGTGCGTTATGGTGCTGGCGCGACCTTTCTTCAACGGTAATCCGGGTTGGGTGCGGTCGAGTGCCTACACCTGGCTCTTCTCGTCGACACAGAGCACCAAGGCGTGTTCCGGCGCGTTGAGATAAAGCCCGATGACGTCCTCGAGTTTCTCCGCGAAACGCGGATCGTTGGAGACCTTGAAGGTTCGCATCAGATGAGGTTTGAGTCCGTGCTCCCGCCAAATGCGACCGACCGTCCGCGGACTGATATCCAAAGCTTGGCCCATGGTCGCCAGGGACCAGTGGGTGGCGTTGGCCGACTTCTCCCGCGTCGTCATCCGCACCACCAGTTGCCGCAACTCCAGAGAATAACTGGGCTTGCGCCCACGACCCGGAGCATCGCTCTCGATGCCTGCGCGTCCCGCTTCGACAAAGCGTGTCCGCCAGCGTCCCGCCTTGTGCCGCGACACGCCCAATTCCTTCTCGATTTGTTCACTGGTCATCCCGGCAGCGGCGAGCAAGACGATGCGGCAACGCTCTCCGAGTCGCTTTGTGGCCACACCGCTCTGCGCTTGCCTCTGCAGCCATTGTTGATCCACTTCACTCAAGATCACCATCGGGGCAATGCGCATGAATACGCTCTCTACTCGTCTCGCCGATGCGCAAGCCTTCTGGTTCACTAACTGCGCTGGCCTACACTAGTGTAGGCCGTCATAATTAGTGTGGAATATACTGGATTGCTGTTAGGAAGGTGTTAGCCTTTGGACATGCGCAAGGCCCTGTCTATCCCACTATTACTCCGGCGCCAAGATATGTAAACGGCGGTTGAAACGGGCGGCGGGTGGCACCGGGTGGTGCGGCGGTCGAAGAGTGCGGCACCTCCAAATTAACCATGGAGGATGTTTACTGATATGGAGCAATGGAACGAGATCCGCCGGCGGGTGTTGGTCGAAGGCGTCAGCCGACGGCAGGTGCAGCGCGAGACGCACCTGCACTGGAAGACGCTGAAGAAGATGCTGGAACACAGCGAGCCGCCGGGTTACCGGCAGAAGACTCCTCGGGCAAAGAAGAAGCTGGGGCCTTACCTGGAGCGGATCGGGCAGATCCTGCGGGAGGACAAGGCGCTGCCGCGCAAGCAGCGGCACACGGCCAAGCGGATCTGGGAGCGGCTGCGGGAGGAGGGCTACAGCGGCGGCTACACGGTGGTGAAGGATGCGGTGCGGGAACTCGAGCAGAAGAACCGGGAGGTGTTCGTGCCGCTGGCGCATGAACCGGGGGAGGCGCAGGTGGATTTCGGGCAGGCGCTGGTGAAGGTGAACGGAAGGCTGCGCAAGGTGGCGTTCTTCGTGATGGCGCTGCCGTATAGCGACGCGATGTTCGTGATGGCCTTTGAGCGTGAGTGCACGGAGACGTTCTGGGAGGGACACGTGCGGGCGTTCGAGTTCTTCGGCGGAGTGCCGACGCGGATCGTCTATGACAACACGCGGGTGGCGGTGGCGCAGATCCTGGGCGGAAAGGAGCGGCGGCTGACGCACGGCTTTTTGCAGTTGAAGAGCCACTACCTATTTGAGCACCGGTTCTGCGCGGTGCGGCGTGCGAATGAGAAGGGCGTGGTGGAAGGGACGGTCAAGTATGCGCGGCTCAACTACTTCGTGCCAGTGCCGCAGATGCGGGACGTGGAGGATCTCAATGTGCATCTGCGCGGGCGCTGCACGGAGGATCAGGAACGGCGCCTGCGCGGCAAGGAAGGCACCAAGCAAAAGCGGCTGGAGGAAGAGCGTGCGGCGTTTTTGCCGCTGCCGACGGTGGCCTTTGAAGCGTGCCGACGGCAATCGACGACGGCGAACTCGCTCTCGCTGGTGCGCTTTGATGACAACGACTATTCGGTGCCGGTGGCCTTCGCGCATCACCCGATCGTGGCGAAGGGAAGCTGCGATGAAGTGGTGCTCTGCCACGTCGGCGAGGTGGTGGCGCGGCACCGGCGGATCTGGGAACGCGAGCAGGTGCGCTTCGAGCCGCTGCATTATCTGGCGCTGCTGGAGACCAAGCCCGGGGCGCTCGATCAGGCGCGGCCGCTGCGGGGCTGGACGTTGCCGGAGAGCTTCGCGCTGCTGCGCCGCAGGCTGGAAGCCGAACACGGCGGCGAAGGCACGCGCGAGTATATCCGGGTGCTGCGGCTTTTGGAAAAACACCCGCTGCTGGTGCTGCGCACTGCGGTGGACAAAGCCCTGCACGCCGGCGCGATCCGGCGCGATGCGATCGCGCAGTTCATCCTGCCGCAGGAAGAATGGCGGGCGACGCTCTTCGCGCTCGACGGCCATCCGCACCTGCGGGGCGTGAAGGTGCAGGCACCCGACATCAGCCAATACGGCCAACTGCTGGCGGGAGGTGTGCGATGAGCGGCGAACCTTCGACCCTGCTGCTCGAGCATCACCTCAAGGCGCTCAAACTGCCGACCTTCCTGCGCGACTACAAAAGCGTGTGCGCCGTCTGCGCACAGGAACGCGATGACTATCCCGCGTTCCTCTTGCGCCTGGCCGAGCGCGAGTTGCTCGACCGCGAACGCCGCGCCGCCGAGCGCCGCATCCGCGACGCCCGGTTCCCCGTGATCAAAAGCCTGGAGAGCTTTGACTTCGCCGCCCAGCCCTCGATCAACGCCGCCCTGGTGCGCGAACTCATCGCCCACGGCGAATACCTTTTGAAAAAAGAGAACGTGCTGCTCGTCGGCAATCCCGGCACCGGCAAAACCCACCTCGCCACCGCGCTCGGGTTCGCCGCCTGCGGGCAGGGCCGGAAAGTGCGCTTCGCCAGCACCACCGCGCTGGTCACCGAACTGCTCGAAGCCCGCGAAAGCCGCGCCCTGGCCCGGCTGCAAAAACACCTCGAACGACTCGACCTCCTGATCCTCGATGAACTCGGCTACGTGCCGTTCAGCAAAACCGGCGGCGAGCTGCTCTTTGACGTGATCAGCCGCGCCTACGAACGCACCAGCCTGATCGTCACCACCAACCTGCCCTTTGAAAACTGGACCGAGGTCCTCGGCAGTGAACGGCTCACCGGCGCCATGCTCGACCG
>VFJQ01000105.1 GCA_009885995.1 Verrucomicrobiota bacterium | reverse complement strand
CTATAACCGCCACCCCACCCCCTTCGTCTGGACTGCAAAGGCTCGGGATTTTCTCATGAAAGTGAAACGCGCCCGAAAGAAACTCCCATAAACACTTATTCCCCGCTCATTGTGACGGACTCCACTAGAGCTGCGTGGTGAGGAATCGCGTGGCGCCATTGTCGCTCATCTTGCTGATCGCCTGCACCAGCGTGCCGGCGCCGAGAATCCAAAGCATGTCGAACCCGCGCAGCGCATCGACGGAGCGGATGCGGGTGGCGACGGTAGGCGAGGTCTGAGCGGGTGCAGTCATGGGGGGCTACGGCCCGTTGCTGACCTCGACGCGGTAAAAGCGCCGCTGGGTCGCGCTGGGCACGCCGCCGGTGACGACTCCATCGTCCACCCACATCTTAGTCGTTCCATCGCCGGCAATGATCGCCGTGGCTGCCTGCCAGGTGAGCAGATCTTCGCTCCAGAAAATCTGATGCCCGCGCTGCGCCAGCGTGGGAAAGGTGACCTCGTGAAAACCCGTCGCCACGTTGCGCGTCGTGGTCCAGCCGTAGCGATCGGACGCGCCCGGGTTCAGCCCGAAGAGATACTCGGCGAGCGCCGTGTTCCCGTCGCCGTCGTCGTCGAACGTCGCATCGCCGGGGCTGAATCGGTTCATCCCGTTCGCGATCTCGAACGCGTCCGCCACGCCGTCGCCATCGCTGTCAGCAGCGCCTTGCTTGATGATCGTAAAGGTGTCGGTGATCTCGTTGTCGGACTCGATGTAAGTCGCGCTGAGTTGATTGCCGTCGATGTCGATATTGAAACTGCCCATCGTGTTGTAGCTCACGAACATCGCCGGGTGATTCAGTGGACCGCCATCGGCCTCGCCCGCGCTGCCGGTGAGCGTATAGACGGCGCCGAAATGATCGCGCGGCCCGGTGCTTGGCTTGATGTAAGCGCCGTCGCCTGCCGGTTGGCCGCTGCCCGTCTGCTTCTTATGCGCGGCGGTGAAAGTGCCGCTCGGCCCGTCGTGGCCATCGATGAAAAATGTGCGCTCGTAGCAGTGGCTGTGGCCGACGAGCACAAGATCGACGCCGCCGGCTTCGAGGATCGGCCCGAAGTTCGTGCGCATCTCGATCAACTGCGTCTCCGTGTCGGAATCGTGGCTTCCCTTCGTGTAAGGCGGGTGATGGAAGAGTGCGATGATCCACGTCTTCGTCGTCGCGGCGAGATCGGCTGCCAGCCACGTCGCCATCGCGCCGTTTGTCGCGCGGCTGCTGGTCTGTGAGTCGAGGTTCACGAAGTGGATATTCCCGTAGTCGAAGCTGAAGTATCGCTCGGTCCCCGTCGGCAGCCCGCCGCACTCGCCCGCCGTGGGAAAGGTGAACATGTCGAAATACGGGAAGTTCGCCGTGCTACTCGTGCTGCCGTTGTTCGCATCGTGATTCCCGAGGCACGACCACAGCGGCATCTTCCGCAGGAAGGCGGGATACATATTGAACACCGCCGCCTGGTATTCGAGATCGGTGCCGCTGTTGTAAGCGTTATCGCCGAGCATGAGGCAGAGGTCCGGCGTGCGCGCCCCAGTCCACGCGTAGTAGGCGTCGCGCACCGCCGCCTGGTTTGCATTCGCGCGGCCAGCGTCCCCGAGCACCCAGATCCGCGTGTTTGTGGCGGTGGTGGGCGAGGTGCGGAACGTGTGCTCCGCATCGCCACCCGCGAGCGTATCGGTGGGCGACCCGACGCTGTAGTAGTAGCGGGTGTAAGTGGCGAGGCCGGTGAGCGTCACCACGTGCTCGGTGGTTGCCGCCGTCTCATCCACGAACTGATCGAGGTTCGCGCTCGATGTCCCGTAGCGCACGCGTCCGAAGACCGCCTGGCTGCTGCGCCAGCGCACCACGATGCTCGTCGTGTTGCCTTGGTTGAGGTAAGGCCCACGCGTGAGTCCGTTCACCACGACGCTGATCGCCCCGGACATCGCGGCATTCCCGTCGTTGTCCGTCGCGCGCGCGACGACGCTGTGAGTGCCCACGCCCCCACCACTCCACGCGTATTCATATGGCGCGCTGAGGTCTTCGCCGAGCCGAGTGCCGTTTGCGAAAAACTCGACCTTCGAGATCGAACCGTCGGCGTCGCTCGCATTTGCCGCGAGTTGGATCGTGCCGCCCACCGTGAAATCCGAGCCATCCGCGGGCGCATTCATCGCCACGCTCGGCGGCAGTCCGACCGGTTGGCCGAGACGCACGTTATCCAGCCCGATGATTTGGTCCGGCGAAGTCTCCGTCGCGTTGTCGTCCACCCAGCGCAGCCGCAGCGTCGCGGTCGGGTTCCACGCAGTTGGCAGCGTGAAGACCGCACTCGTCACGAGAGTCACGCCGGTCGTATTCGGCACCACCACGACCCCTCCGCTGAGCGCAGGATTGAGCGCGCTCACGTTCGCCCAAGTCGCGCCACCATCGGTGCTCGCGAAGAGCCAGTAACCCGGCAGCGAATTCGCCGTCGAGGGCGCGGTGAAGAGGCGGATGTCGTAGCTCAGGCGCACCGTTGAGATCGCCGCACCCGTGCCATTCGTAATCGCGAGCTGCCACACCACGCCCTGGCCGGTCGTCGGCGATGTGCCGATCGCGCGGTCGCTCGTCGAGGTCGAGAGTGCGTAGTTGTATCCGGCCGTGTTGCTCAAGCCGGTGAACGTCGTCGTCGCCGTGAGCGTGTTGTTTAGCGTCCCGCCGCCGATCGCGCTGGCGGCGATGCCTGTCGCATTCGTCCACGTGCTGCCCGAGCCGCCGAGCGCGCCGTAGAACGACCACCCCGTCGGCGGCGCCGTGCCCGCGGTGCCCATCGAATCGAAATTCTGCACGTAGTCCGTGCCCGTGTAGCTGGCCTGCGCGAGCGCCATGACGGGGAGGAGAAGAAACAAGGGGGCTAGTTTCACGGCCTGAAGTTTCCGAGTGCCGCGAGTGCGTGACGCGTCTGCTCCGCGAGCGCGGACATCGCGTGCGAATCGCGCTCCGCTTCCGGCAGCGACGCGACTCGAGCCTGCAATTCGCGCCACGCCGCCATCGACTCGCGAATGCGCCCCGCCTGCGCGAGCAAGGCCGCGCGTTTCGCCAGCAGCGGTTCCTTCATTTTCACCACCCGCATCGCGCCATCGAGACGCCGCAGCGCCGCATCGAAATGCCCGAGCTCCGCTTCGATCTGCACCGCGCGCTCCACCAGCGCGGGTTGCGCGGGCGCGGTCGTGAGAGCCGAGTCGATCGCGGCAACCGCGTCCGGCTCGCGCCCCGCCCGGCAGAGAAAGCCGGCGAGTTCGAAAACGTGATCCGGCTCCGGCTGCGGCGTGTGCGCCATCGCGCGCACGAAATCGTCCGCCGCCTCCGCCTTCTGCCCCAGCGCGCCGCGCACTCTCGCTCGCTCCATCAGCCCTGCAGCGTGAGCCGGATGCGCGACCACAAATGCATCGAGCACCGCCTTCGCCTCGACGAACTGCCCGCCCGCTGCGAGCGCCCGCCCGCGGATCACACCCACGCCGAGGTCCGCAGTCTGCCGCCGCTCCGCCTCATCCGTATCGAGCAGGCACGCGTGCCAGTCGCCATGCTCGAGGTGAAGAAAAGCTCGCCGCAGATACAGCGACGCTTCGTCCGGCCGCGCCGTAATCTCGCGGCTCACCGCTTCGATCACTTCGTGGCTCGTCCCGTGGGCGTGGAGCGCCGCCGGCAGCAGCGCAGACACGAGGGTCGCTAGCAGAATCGAGTTAAAGCGCCTCGGGCGCCGGGGGCTACAGGGGATCACAAGCGCTCCGGTAGAACAGGTTGACTGCTTTGCCAAGCACGTCTGCGACCGCGGAACAAGAGGCTGCAACATGCTGCGCTTTCATGTTCGATGAGGCCATGAAATGCGCGCCCTCCTTCACGCACCTCAAGCCCGCCTACGATCGCGAAGGCTACATCGTCACGCGTGAACTCCTGCGGCCGGGTCAGTTCGCCGAGCTGACGCAGAACCTCGACCGCTACATCCGCGAAGTCGTGTCGCACCTGCCGCCGACAGATGCGTTCTACGACATCGACAAGTCGCAACCGCAATCGCTGCGGCAGCTCCACCGGATGAATCAGGATGCGTTCTTCGAGGCGTATCGCCGGCACCCCGCGTGGATCGCGCTCGCGGAGGCGCTCATCGGCGAGCCGGTCGAGGCCGCGGAGCCGGAGTGGTTCAACAAGCCGCCGCTTTCGCCGAAGGGCACGCCGCCGCATCAGGACAATTTCTATTTCTGCCTGCGCCCCTGCCACGTCGTCACGATCTGGCTCGCGCTGGATGTGGTGGACGACGAGAACGCCTGCGTGCGCTACCTGCCCGGTTCGCACCTGCTGCCCACGCGCCCGCACGCGCGCTCCGGCGTGCTCGGCTTTTCGCAGACGATCAGCGACTACGGCCCCGCCGATGCCGCGCGCGAAGTGCCCGTCCATTTGCAACCCGGCGACGCGATGGCGCATCACGGCAACACCATCCACCTCGCCGGCGCGAACCGCTCCGCCACGCGCCATCGCCGCGCATTCGCGATGGTCTTCAAGGGCGTGAGCTGCTGCCGCGACGAAGAAGCCTTCGCCTGCTACCAGACCGCCTCGCGGGCGCAGCAGGTCGCGTTTGGCAGCCGCTAGATCGGCCGTTCGTAGATCCGCTGGAAGACCTGCGCGGCGTTTGGATCCACGATCGTGATTCCGTCCGCTCCGAAACGCGCCGTCACCGTCGCGCCTTTGCCTTCGCCCATGTATTTGAAGTTCAAGTCACGCACTTTTGCCGCGGCATCGACGATCGCGCAGGTGATGCGGGCTTCTTCGGCGGTCGGATAGAGGCTCGCGACCGCCTCGCGCGATTCGCCAGCGAACTTCACGCGGCACACCGCGACGAGCGCGACCGTGAGGCTGTCCACGCCGTAGCCGACATACGCCTTCGTCCCGTCCGCGCGCAGCACGTCACGGGTGAAGTGATTGTTCGATGTGCGTGAGCCGCCGCCCGCATTCCACCAGCGGAAGCCACGATACTGCTGGTCGCTCTCGACCTTCCCATCCGCGCCGACGATCTCGTGCCCCTGGTTCACCGGCCCTTCGAAATCCGCGGGCGTGATCCAGTTGTTGTGGAAGTTGATCGACATCCCGTTGTCGAAATCCACGCGCACCTGCACCGCGTCGTAAGCATTGATGCCATCGCGCACGAGCCGCTTCTTCTGCCCGACCGCGGTGAGCGAGACGGGCTTCGAGCGGTAGTATGAGAAGATGAGATCGGTCCAGTGCGGCCCGACGTAGCTGAACGGATCGCTGGACTCGACCCACTTGAACGTGCTCGTGCTCACCTCCAGCGGCTCCTCGAGATACGCCGTGCCGTAGAGCGGCGCGCCGATGCGATTCTGAATGTCGTCGCGCACGCGGAGGTGATCGGGGTCGTAACGCTTGTGCATGTCCACGCCGACGATGCAGTTCTTCGCACGCGCCGCGTCGATAATCTCGTCGGCTTCCTGCGTTGAGAGACACATCGGCTTCTCCGTGAGAACATGGACGCCGCGCGCGAGGGCCGCGAGGATCGGCTCCGTGTGAAGATGATCCGGCGTCGCGACCGCGAGCACGTCGAGGTCGGGGAAGTCGCGCAGAATGTCGATCCACGGCGTCTCGCCGCAGTAGGTCTTCGGCGTGTGCCCCGTCCACTCTGCGAACGCCGCCGCCGACTTCTCCGCCGACTTCTGAGAGCGCGTCGCCACCGCCACGAGGTCGAACTTCACCGGCGCGAGGTCGCGCGAAAACTTGTCGAGCCCAACGCGCGCGAGCTGCCCGGCGATACCGAAACGCTGCAAGTCCGCGTAGGCACGGAGGTGAACGTCGCCGCCAAACATGCCGGCGCCGACGAGAGCGATCTTGATGGTGGGTTCCATGAGACGCCTTTGTATCACTCAGGGATTGTGAATGCGCCGCGATTTGTCACTCCTTGCGATACTTTTGTGTCCGCCTCCCGATGAAAGCCGTCCTCGAACCAACACCGCGTGCGCAGTGGGAATCCTTCCACTGCGAAGTCGTGCGCGGCACGAGCTACAACGCGATGTGGCATTTTCACCCCGAGGTGCAGCTCACGCTCGTGCTCGAAAGCCGCGGCCACCGCATGGTCGGCAACAACATCTCGCCACTCCACCCCGGTGATCTCGTGCTCGTCGGCTCGAACCTTCCGCACGTCTGGCATCAGGACGCGGCTTACAAGCGCGGCAAGGTCCACGCGATCGTCGTGCGCTTTCTCGACACGTTCCTCGGACGCGAATTCATCGAAAAGCCCGAGCTGGAGCCGGTGCGGCAGCTCTTGCGGCGGGCGGCGCGCGGCTTGCAGGTCACAGGTCGCACTCGCGAACTCGTGGCCGAACGGTTGCACCGGCTCGCCGCGGCAAGCGGGTTGAATCGCATCGTCGAACTGCTCGGGATCCTCGAGGTGCTCGCCGCGTCGCGCGATCTCAAGCCGGTCGCCAGCGCGGGCTTTGTTCCGAGCGTTGCGCATGCCGATCAGGACCGGATGCAGCGCGTGTGCAGTTTCATCAACACGCACCTCACCGAGTCGATCGACCGCGATCGCGTCGCCGCCGAGGCGCACCTCAGCGCTGGAGCTTTCAGCCGCTTCTTCAAGCTGCGCACCGGCAAGACGCTCCCCGAATATGTGAACGCGCTACGCATTGGCCGCGCCTGCGAAGCGCTCGCCGAGGACAAGTGGAAGATCACCGACATCGCGATGGAGTGCGGCTTCCGGAACCTCGCGAACTTCAACCGCCACTTCCGCGCGCTGACGAAACTATCCCCGCGCGACTACCGCCAACGCTTTCGCGAGACGGCGACTTAGAGCGGCGGCGCGCGCGGGTTGTCTGCACCGCACCCGCATGAATCTCCTCCCGCGCCTCCTCTCCGCATTCATTCTCCTCGCCACGTGCTTCGGCGAAGAGCCCGCGCGCCCCGTAGGCGTCGCAAAGATCGACGTCACGCCCGACTACCCCGTGCGCCTCAGCGGCTACGGCAATCGGCGCGCGCCGCACGAAGGCGTGCAGCAGCACATCTTCGCCAAGGCACTGGCTTTTGGCAGCGATGCGGACGGCCCCGCTGTGCTCGTGACGGTGGATAATTGCGGCGTGCCTTTCACCATCCGCGACGAAGTCGTCCGACGGCTCGGATCGAAGACGAAGGTCGCCAACGAGCGCTTCGCGATCTCATCCAGCCACACGCACTGCGCACCGATGCTCGCGGGTGTGCTGCCAAATCTTTTCAGCATGGACATCCCCGCGGACGATCTGCTTGCGATCGACCGCTACACCCGCGAGCTCACGGACAAGATCGAGCAGGTCGCGCTCGCCGCGCTCGCGGATCGAAAGCCGGCGCGGCTCGCGTGGAGCATCGGGTGGGTCGGCTTCGCTATGAACCGCCGTGTCGCCACCACGATCCGGCCCGAGGATCACGACCTGCCCGTGCTGCGCGTAACTGCACCCGACGGCAAGGTGCGCGCGATCTTCACCAGCTACGCGTGCCACTGCACAACATTGCAATTCAACTTCGTCCACGGTGACTGGGCCGGCTGCGCGCAGGAAGCGATTGAGCGTGAATTTCCCGGCGCCATCGTGCTCACCGCGCTCGGCTGCGGTGCGGACCAGAATCCGCACCCGCGCAGCAAGATCGAACTCGCGGTGCGGCACGGCGAGGCGCTGGCCGAGGAAGCGAAGCGGTTCGTCGCGGGTGAGATGAAAGCCATCGGCGGCCAACTCGAATGCCGCACGAGGCAGATCGCCCTTCCATTCGACAAGCTGCCGACGCGTGAGGAATGGGAAGCACTCGCGGCGGGCAAGGCGCCGAACCTTGCCTATCATGCGCGCAAGAATCTCGCGCGGCTCGATCGCGGCGAGAAACTCCCAACCGAGTTGCCGTATCTCGTGCAGACGTGGAGCTTCGGCCACGACCTCGCGATGGTCTTCCTGCCGGGCGAGGTCGTGGTGGATTACTCGCTGCGGCTGAAGCTCGAGTTCGACCGCACGCGCCTGTGCGTGAATGCCTACTCGAACGACGTGCCGTGCTACATCCCATCCGCGCGCGTGCTTACCGAGGGCGGCTACGAAGGCGCGACGTCGATGGTGTATTACGACCGCCCGACGAAATTTGCACCCGGCGTCGAGGAGCGAATCATCGGCGCCGTGCGCGAGCTGATGCCGAAGGAATTCGCCGCGCAGCGATAGCGCTACCGCTTTCCGAACGCCTCGATCGCCGCCTTCCGAAACGCTCCTCCGCTCTCCTTCCCGTTCCCGGGGAAGCCGGAGTGCTGCACCATGAAGACGGTAATCAGCCCGAGCTTCGGATCGACCGTCATGTTCGTCGCCATCGCGCCGCCGTGGCCGTAGGTGCCGCCGGCAGTCGAGAAGCCAAAGCCGTATTCGTCCTTCACGGCGTCGCCGGTTTGCTTGGTCGTCATCTGCTGGATTGCCGCCTCGGAAAGCAGGCGCTTTCCATTCGCGACACCGCCGCAGAGCAGCATCTGGCAGAACTTCGCGCAGTCCTGCGCGGTGGAGAAAAGTCCGCCACCCGGCATCGGCTGACGCGCGCGATCCGTGAGCGGATACGTGAGCTGCGAGATCGGAGTCTCCTCGAGATCGTCCTTCGCCACGTTCGGCTTGTAGCCTTTCGCGAGCCGCTTCACCTGCTCCTCATTCGGCCAGAACGTCGTGTCCTTCATCCCGAGCGGATCGAATAGCCGCTGCTGCAGGAATGCCTCGTAGCTCATCCCGCTCACGACTTCGATGATCCGCCCCGCCGTGTTAATCCCCGCATTGCTGTATTTGTATTGGGTGCCCGGCTCGAACATCAGCGGCGTCAGCGTGTGGCTGAGCACTGCGACGCGCAGCGACACCTGGTCGAGCGTCGGCACTTCGATGCCCGACTTGAATTGCAGCCCGCTCGTGTGACTCAAAACCTCGCGCACCTTGATCGCGTGCGCGGGCCGGCGCAGCAGCACGTGATCCTTGTCCTCCTCAACCGCGAGCCACACGTCCTTGAACTCCGGCAGGTATTTCTCCACCGGGTCTTCGACGTTCACCTTGCCCTCATCAACCAGCATCATGAACGCGGTCGCGGTGATCGGCTTCGACATCGACGCGATCCAAAACAGCGAGTCCGCGCGCATCGACGTCTTCGCGCCGACGTCCATGAAGCCGGCGGTGTCGGTGCTCAGCACCTTGTCCTTCGTCGCCACGAGCGTCACCGCGCCGGCGAGCGAACGGCTATCGACGAAAGGCTGGAGCGCGGCCTGGATGGCAGGGGTCTGAGCGGCGGCGGTGAGTGAAAGCGCGAGCGAAGCGAGGAGCGGGAGCGTGTGGCGGGTCATGGAGCGCGGACGCTACAAGCTGCGCGTCTGCGGCTGCCAGCCTTTCGGCCTCGGCGATGTGGTAGGTGCGGGCCCGGTGCGCGGCGTCCTGCCGAAGATGCGGATGGGTGTGCCGATCTCGGCGAGGTCGAAATAGAGCGCTGCCTTCCCCGCGGGCAGCCGCACGCAGCCGTGCGACGCTGGGTAGCCCGGCAGCCGCCCTGCGTGCATCCCGATCGCGCCGTCGAAGCGCAGGAAATGTCGCATCGCCGTCTGCACGAATCGCGCACCGGCCGGCACGGGCGTGTCGCTGTCCACATCCGGGACGAGCGTGCGGCCCGCGCGATCAACGATGCGGCCGTAGTGCGAGGACTTGTGCTCGGTGTCCTTCTCGAGCACGGCGAACTCGCCCGTCGGAGTCTCGTGCCCGCCGCGCCCGCTGGAGATCGGCGCCTCGTGCATGCGCTGGCCAGCGCGAACGATCCACGCCTTTTGCGCAGTGAGATCGATCTCGATCGCGAGCGGCTGCTGCTGCGCCGCGGCGGTGATCGCGACGAGAAATACGAAGAGAAATCTCATGTGCCGGCTCGCTCGACCTCCGCCGTGAAGTCGGCGAGCACGCGCGTGAGTTCGTAACGCTCGATCCACGCGCGACCGGCTCGCGCGCACGCGGTGCGCTTCGCGGCGTCCTGCGCGAAGCCTTCGAGTGCCGCGACGAAGCCGGCGGAGTCTCCCGGCGACACGTTCGCTCCGCCGCCGCACTCTGCGATGGCGCGCGCGAGTTCGCTATCGGCGTCGGCGACGCTGAGCACCGGGCACGCGGCAGCGAAAGTGGGCAGCAGTTTGCTCGGGAAAAATGAGCGGCCACTTCCAGCGACCTGCGTGATCAGCGCCACGTCGCAGTCGGCAAGCATCTCGCGGTATTCGCTATCGGGCAGCAGCGGCAGGAGGCGCACATTCTCGGTGCGCGCGGCGAGTGTAGCGATGCGCGCGCGGTCCGCGCCATCGCCGCAGATCACGATGCGAACCCGAAGGTCGCGCACAAGCCGCGCAGCCTCGACGACCGCGTCGAGCCCCTGCTTCACACCGATGTTGCCGCTGTAGATCGCAAGAAACTCGTCCTCACCGAAGCCGTGCCGCCGCCGAAACGCGCCGCGTGCCGGTTGTGCGTCGAGCCGGATGCCGTTGGGAAAGAGCACACACTTTTCCACCGGCACGCCCTTCGCCGAAAACGCCGCGAGCATCCCCTCGCTGATGCCCGAGACGCGCCACGCGTGCCGGTAGGCGAAGGCTTCCAGCGTGTAGAGCAGCCGGGTGAAGATGCCGCGCTTCAGCATCCCGAGCCCAACCGCCGCATCGGGTTGGAGATCCTGCACGTGGAAGACGTAGCGCGTCCGCGTGAACCACGCCGCAGCGCCGAGCAGCAGCGGCGGCGAGACGACGATGAGCAGATCCGCCCTCGACAGTGCGAGCACGCGCAGCAGCGATGTGAGGACGAAGCTCGCTTCGTGCAGAATCCGCTTCCATGCGCTCACTCGCGCCGGGACGTAGTGCCAGCAACGATGCACGGGCACGCTGCCGATCACGTCCGTGCGGTAGAGCGAGCCACGGTCTTCGTCGCGCTTCCGCCACGCAGGGTAATATGGAAACGACGTCACCATCTCCACGTCGTGCCCGGCGGCGCGCAGGTGCTCGCACAGCGCGGTGTTGCACGGCGCGATGCCGGTGACTTCCGGCGCGTAGTTAATCCCCCAGACGATCAACCGCATTTTTTCTCCTCAACTCGTAGGTCTTCGCGACGGAGAGGAACTCATACATCGCGTGCAGGCGCGCGAAGTAGTAGCCCTCGCGCCCGTCGAGGAAACCGCGCTGCCAAACATAGACGAAAAGGAACCGCAGCAGCGGACGGCACGGCAGCCGGCGCGACCAGCGCTTGAGCCGCTGGCGAAAATTTTGATGTCCTGCGGGCGGCTCGATCTCGTCGCGCAACGTCACGTGCGCCTCCCAGTTCGAGTAGAGATTGTGGCGCGAAACGAAGCTGTCGATCGTTGGGAATGCGTAGTGCGCCATCTCCGAGCGCAACCGGCCGATCTCGCCCTCCACGACCATCGGTTCGTGGACTTCGTTGTCCGTCGCGTTCATCGGTGCGTCGGTGAGCTTCGCGTAGCGCGCCTTGCGGTGGCGGAAGAAGCGCAGCACCCAGTTCGGGTAGTAGGCGTGGTTCAGCCAGCGCCCGAGGAACATGAAGCGGCGGTTGATCCAGTGCGCGTCGCATCCGCCCGGCGCGCTCGCGATCTCGCGCAGCTCGGCTTCGGCGCCGGGCGGCAGCGTCTCGTCGGCGTCGAGGATGAAGACCCACTCGTGTTTGAAAGGCAGCGTCTCGAGCGCCCAGTTGCGCTTCTTCGGCCAGCGGCCGTTGAAGTGAAACTGCACGACCTTCGCGCCCGCTTGCTCGGCGATGGTAGCGGTGCCGTCAGCGCTCTGCGAATCGACCACCCACACCTCATCCGCCCACGCGATGCTCGCGAGGCAGCGCGGCAGATTCGCCGCCTCGTTCTTAACCGGGATAAGGAAGCTGACCGGCACCGTGCTCATCGGGCTGCTTCGCACACAACCCGCGCTGGATTCCCCGCGACCACGCAGCCCGCCGGCACGTCGCGCGTGACGACCGAGCCCGCGCCGACGACTGAGCCTTCTCCAATGGTGATGCCCGGCAGCACGATCGCCCGCGCGGCGATCCACGAGCGCGCTTCGAGCCGGATCGGCGCGTGAGTGAGCGGGAAGGCCGGGTCGCGATGATCGTGCGATGCGGTGCAGAGGAAGGCGTCCTGCGAGACGATTGCGCGTTCACCGAGCGTGATGGGCGCGACGTTGTAAGCCTCCGCGCGGTCGCCGAGGCACGCGTCGTCTGCCATCGTGAGCTGCCACGGCGCCCATACCTTCGCGTCGGGATAGACATGAACGCGCGCGCCGAGTTTCGCGCCCCAAGCGCGCAGCACGAGGGCGCGCCACGCGTGCAGTGGCCGCGGCGTCCAGCGGCAGAGCAGCAGCCATGTGAGCTGCCACGCGGCGCGGGCGAGTTGGTGCCAGAGTGGAAAGGTGCTGCTCATTCGGCGGCGAGGCGCGCGAGGTTGGCCGCCGTGACACGAATGTCAAACCGTGCCGCGAAGCAGCGCGCGGCAGCGGCGCTCATCGTCGCGCGATCGGTGGCGAGCCAGCGTTCGAGCAGTCGGGCTGTGCCGGCGAGGTCGTCCGGTTCGACGAGGCCCGCGCCGTCCGCGTCGATCTCGCGCCAGATGTTCACCTTGTCGGAGATCAGCACGGGCACACCGCTCGCGAGGGCCTCAGCCACGGCGATGCCAAAATTTTCCTGATGAGACGGAAGCACGAATGCCTCCGCGGCAGCGAGCACGCCCCATTTCTCCTCGTCGTAGAGCGGGCCGGTGAAGGTGACCGGCAGGCCGTCGGCCATCGCGCGCAGCTGCGTCTCAAACGCCGGGTCCGCGCACGGTCCCGCCATCACGAGCTGGAGCGGCGGGCGCACGCGGCGGAACGCTTCGAGCAGCAAGTCGCAGCCCTTCTTCTCGTGCAGCCGACCGAGGAAAATCAGCAGCCGCTCGCCGCGGAGCTGGGGAAACTTCGCGAAGAAGGCCGCCGCATCTCCAACGGCGCGCACCGTGCCGAGTGGCACCACCGCTTCGCGGCGCGCGAGCCACGGCGAAAACGTCCCGCGGCCGAGCTGGCGCTCCTCTTCGCACGTAAAGACGACCGCCGCTGCATCGCGCGCGACGCGGTGTTCGAGCGCGCGCCAGTAGAGCGTCTTGCGCGCGTGCTTCAGCGGCCAGCGTGTGCGGAACCAGGGGTCGAGCATACCGTGCGGAAAAAGAAAATACGGCACACTGCCACCGCGCAGGGCGAGCCAACTCCCCGCGCCGTGCCATTGCCACAAGCCGTGGAGGAAAATGCCCGCGTAATCCGCTGCGTGCGCGCGCAGCCACGGGCCGAGCGCGCTCGTCCAGCCGTAGCCGCCGCGACCCGCGAGCGCGGCGACGACTTCCGTGCGACCGGCGAGCCACGGCGCGTCCGCGGCATCGAGCGTGAGCACGTCCGCACGTCCCCCGGCCTCCGCGTGCGCGGTGCAGAGCAGACGCACCACTTCCGCCGGGCCGCCGTGGGCGGGGTCGAGCGAACGGATGATGTGGAGCAGGCGCGGCGGCGTCACGCGGCGAGCAGTTCGCGGTAGATGGCGAGGTAGCCGTCGATCATGCACGCGGTGGAAAAGCGCGCGGCGTTCGCGATGCCCGCCTCGACCATGCGGCGGCGCTCGGCGGCATCCTGCGCGAGCAGCGCGGCCACACGCGCGGCTGCGGTTGCTGCGTCGGTGGGGTCGTCGAGGTAGCAGGCGGCCTCGCCACCGACTTCCGTCATCGGCGGTTTGCCGGTCGTGACGACGCGGCATCCGCACGCCTGTGCCTCGACGATCGGCCAGCCGAAGCCTTCCTCGTGCGATGGAAAGAGCAGGAGTTCCGCGCCGGAGTAGAGCGCGGCGAGCGTCGCGTTATCGACGCCGCCGTTCACGATCTCAAGCCGCGGCGCGCCCGGCCCGAGTGCGCGGTGAGCGGCGATGACGCCGGGGCGGTTCTTATACCACTGCGTGCCGCCGACGTGCAGGAGGTAAGGCTCCACCGGCACGCCGTGGCGCGCGAACACGGCTGCGTCGAATGGCTCGCCGCATCGCCGCGCCTCGGCCGCCTGCGCGACTTCGGCGACGGGCGCGTAGGGAAAGTTTTGCCCCATGTAGGTCACACTCACGCGTGCCGGCGGCTGCTCGGTGAGGCGCAACACGTCGCGCCGTGTCGCCTCGGAGATGCACGTGAGCCGCTCCGCACACCGGAGATTTTGAAAGATCCACCGCTGGAGAACCCGCCCGGTCCATCCCGTGCGATGCTGGGAAAATTCGCCTCGGGCGGAGCGAATCGCGAGCATGTCGTTGCACGTGACGAGGTGCGGGCGAGCGGCCACATGCGGCACATACATCGCATTCGAGTGATCGCAGATGTGGACTACATCAGCCGTGCGCGCGAGGCGGCGCAGTCGTGACGGGAAAAGCACGAACTTGTCGAGATATCCGAGCCACTTCCCCAGCCCCGTGGCGGCGCGGCTCAGTCGGCCAAAGAATGGCTCCGGCCTCGCGAGCACCGCATCCACACCTGCCCCGCGCAGCCCCTCGTGCAGCGCGGCGGCAAAGCGCAGCATGCTCTCCTGCCCGTCGGTCAGGTAGTTCGAGACGAGCAGCACTTTCATCCGCGGTCTTCCGGGCCACCGCGGTGCAATCGCTCCGCGTAGGCGGACCGTCCGCGCGGCGCGGTGGCAGCGGATTTCACGGACGGCTGAGGTGCCGCAGCGGGAGTGGACTCGGCTCCGGCGGCAGCGATCGCGAGCCCATTGACGAAGACGGCGAACCCGAGCGCGGTGGGCTGGCCAAACTGGCCGGTGATCAGGTCGAGCCCCCCCCCCGCGCCGAGCAGCAGCACAGGCAGCACGCGACCTTCGCGGTAGCCTCGCATGGCCACACGCGCGACGATGATGAGCGCGCCGAGTCGCAGCGCGAGATAGGCAGGGCCGAGTAGCGGGCCGGATTCGAGGATCACGCGCTGCCACTCGCCTTCGCCGAGGGTGAACTGCGCGCGACCGGTGAGCACGTTCGCGCCGACATTCGTGCCGATGCCGAGACCGTAGCCGAGCGTCGGCGCGTAGAACATCGCCTGCCAGCCATCGGTGAACGTCGAGAGATAGCGCATAACGATGCCTTCCTTCACTCCGCCGGCACTGGCGAAGCGCGCCTGCTGACGGGCGATCCCTTCGCTGAATGCAGGAACGAGTGCGGCAAGCGCAACAAAAGTGAGCAGTCCGACGGCGATCGGTTTCATGGCGGCCCCGAACTGCTCCGGCTTTCGCCGGATCACGTAGATCACAAGGCTGCACACCACGGCCACGGACACGATCGCATTCCGGCTGCCCGAGATCGCGAGGATGAAGAGCAGCGCCGGCGGGCCTCCGAGCATGATCCAGCGCGGAAAGCTGCGACGTGAGAGCAGGTCGCCAAGGAGGAATGCGGTGCAGAGCGACAGGTAACTGGCCATTCCCGTGACGAACGAGAAAGTGCCCGAGACACGCACCTTCCCCGATGATGCGAAAAGCTGACCGCCGACCTGCCCGCCTGCGCCCACGTTCCAACGCGAATCCGGCCCACCTTTGAACTGAAGGATCGCGAGCGCCGTCATCGCCGGCAGCACCGTCAGCAGCGCGTAGCCCATGCGCCGCACGTCCTCCGGCCGCAGGATGCGAGGCAGCACCACGATCAGCGGGAGGTGGAGGAAGTCGGTGCGCAATCCGTAAAGCGTCACGAATGGAGTGCCGATGCCGGTGAACGAAGCCAACGCGCAAAGCAGCGCGAGCACCACGGTGCAGGCGACGAAACCCGATCGCGGAAAAACGCCCTGCTGGAACGCCCCGAGGTAGATCGCCACCGCGATCGGGTCGCGGATGATGAGCAGCGGGGTGGAAAGCCCGGGCACGATCCATTTGCGCAGCGCGCCCTCGAAGAGCAGCAGCCAGAAATATAGCCAGACGAGCTGGCGCAACGTTCGCAGTGGGTCGTTCATGCGGGCGCGCAGGCTAGAGCATCGTGTCGGTCGCTGCGCAAATTTTCCGCGCGTAATCCGCCCACGTCCTTTCCGACGCCCGGCGCCGCGCCGCATCGCGCATGGCCGGCAGGTCCGCGCGGTGGTCGGCCAGCCAGGCGATGCGCTCCGCCAGCGCTGCGGGATCGCGGATGGGCACGAGCCAGCCGGTCTCACCGGGTGTGATGAGATCCTCTCCACCGGCGTTGGCGGTGACGATGAGCGGCAGGCCTCGACTGAGCGCCTCCTGCTGCACGAGCGCGCGGCCTTCCACGATGCTCGGCAGCACGAGCGCGTCGCACGTATCCATGAGCGCCAGCACCGCCGCGTGCGGGCGCGGCGGCTCGTGGGTGAAGTGGGGCCATTCGCGGCGGTAGAAATCCAGCGGTGCCAGCAGCGCGCCGAGCACGATGAACTCGATGTCGCCGCGCCCGAGCAGCCGCAGCGCGGCGAAGACATCGGCCAGCCCCTTGCGCTGCGACATCTGCCCCGCGAAGAGCAGCCGCAGCGGACCCGTGCGCTCCGCGCGGCGCTCCGGCGGCACCGGCGGCGAACCGAACTCCGCCACCACGCTGCGCGTGCCCGCAGGCAGCGAGGCCTGCACAAAACGGCTCGGGCAGACGACCAGCTCGGCGAGCGCAAGTTCCTCGTCCTTGCGCGCGAGCTTCTCGGGCGGGTCGTCCGGCGCGACGAGCGTGGGCGCCCACGCAGGCAGCCGCTCCGCTTCTTCGCGCAGCAACGCATGGACGGTGCGCCAGTGCGCGATGGGCAGTTCGTAGATGCGCCGCACGCCCCGTTCGCGCGCGGCGCGGAAGGTCGCGAGCGCGCCGTCCTCGTAGCAATGCACCACCTTCGCGCCACCGAGCCGGCGCGCCACCGCGGCATCGAGCGCGCGATACACCGCGTCCACGCCGAGCGGGCCGCGCGGGTCCGGGCGCAAGCCGAGACGCAGCGAGGCGAGGCGGGCGAGTTCGCGCACCGGGTGCTGCACGAGCCGCGCGCGGTCCACGTCCACGCTGCGCCGGCCGAGCGCGATCGTGGTGTGGAAAGCGGCGAGGCGCCCATCGCGATCGAGCGCCTCGGCGAGCGCGCGCACGAAGGTGTTCACCGTGGGATGACTCAGCAGCGTCATGCGTTCCGCGCCTCCTCGATCACGCGCAGGTATCCTGCCGCGACGGCCTGCGCCGTGTGTTGCGCGAGGTGCGCGGGTGCACCGGCGAGCAGCGGGCGAAGATCCGCCCCAGGCGCGAGCAGCGCGGCGAGACATCGCGCGAGATCCGCAGCATCGCCCGGCGCGAAGGACACGCCGCACGGGCCGATGGCCTCGGGCAACCCGCCCTGCCGCGCCACGACAGGCACGCAGCCGCAGGCGAGCCCCTCGATCGCGACGAGGCCGAAGCTCTCGCGGGCGCGCGATGGGACGACGATGATGCGGTGACGATTGAGCCGCGCGGCGAGATCCACGCCGGCGAGCCGGCCGGCGAATTCGACCTGCGCATCGAGACCGAGCCGCGCGGCCAGCGCTCGTAACTCCGCCTCGGCCGGGCCGCTGCCGACCACGCACAAGCGCGGGGTCGAGTCGGCCTCGCGCAACCGCACGAGCGCCTCGAAGAGCAAGTCCACGCCTTTGTCCGCGAGGAGCCGGCCCACGAAGATAAGATCGCCGTCGCGTGTGGCGGCGGCGTCGGTGCGGAAGGTCGCGTCGTCATACGGATTGCCCACGATGCTGGCGGGCGCGCCAAGCGTCGCGGCGAGCGCGCGGCTCGCGGCGAGGTTGCGCGCATGGCGGGCGGCAAACTGCTTAAGGCGGTCCTGCCAGCCGATCGAGTCGTCCGTGCGCGCGAGCCACATGTGGTGCGCCACGACCCACGGCCTGCGCACCATCAGCAGTGGCCACGCGGCGCGCAGGGAGATGTTGTTGTGCAGGCACACGTCGCACCACGTGGTGAGCCGCAGCAGGTGCAGCGGCCCCGGCTTCCGCACGACGGTGAAAGGGAAGCTCGTGCCATCGTCCTGCGCGGTCTGCGTGGCGACGATCACTTCGTGCCCCGCGGCGGTGAACTGCGAGGCGAGCACGCGGCTCACCGTCTCGATGCCGCCGAAGTCCGGGTGGAAGAAGTGCGAGCACAGCAGGATCTTCATCCGGCTGCCTCCAAGTCGGCAAGAAACCGGGCCGCGACCTCCGTGCGCAGATCGTGCTGCGGTTGCCTCCGGGCGGCAGCGAGCCTGTCGGGCAAGTCGTCGTCCATCTTGATCAACTGCGGCGAATAACCCTCTTCGCGCCAGTCCAGGTAGTGGACATCGTCGCGATTCACGATCACCGGCAGCCCGTGCTCGATCATCGCGGCCACGCTCGCGCTCTTGCCGATGATCTCCCACGGCGTCGTCGCGATGCCGAAGTCGGATTCCGCAAACGCATCCGCAAGCATCTCCGGCGACAGCTTTCCGAACTGCCGGAACTCGAACGCACCGGAGTAGTCACGCTGCATTCGATCCCACAGCGCAGCACCCGCGCCGATGCGCCCTGCGTGCACGATTTCCGCGGCCACGCCCAGCGCGCGAATATGCGTGAACAACGGCTCCGGCGGCCACACCGGATGCAGCGTTCCGAACATCAAAAACCGCCACGGCGATGCGCGCTCCATGCGCGAGGCGCGGGCGCTCGGCGGCACCGAACCAAAGAGCGGCAGCACCGTCGCGGGCACGCCGCTTTTTCCGAGCAATGCGGCGTAGGCCGGGTTGCTCGTGTGGACGCGGCGGACATCCAGCGCGCGCAACACGCGCTGCACACACATCCGCTGGAGCCATCCGATCAACCGAGCCTTGCCGGACGCGCCCCGCTCCGCGCCGATCCACGTCTCGTGAAACATCATGTGAACGGGCCGCTCACCGATGATGGCGCGCAATCCATCCGCCGCACGCCAGCACAGGCCGCGCGGCTCGAAGCCGTAGCAGACGAACTGCACGCTCACGAAATCCGGGGCGAACCGATCGAGATGCTCGCGTGCCCGCGCAACGCGATCGCTCCACGACATCGCAGGCCCGAGCCGCAGCGTGCAGGCATCACCCTTCACGCCCTCGATGAAAGAGTCGTTGAGAGAGAGAGCGGTGGATGGGTGTCCGCGGCGGACGCACTCGGTGGCGAGCGCGGCAGTGTAGTCGCCCACGCCATCGCACCCCGGCTCGAGACAGGTGGTGAGAAAGGCGATCCTCATGGCGTGCGGATGACTTGCTCGAAAACCTCGCCCGGCGACCAGATGCACGACCGACCCGCGTCTTTGCCCAGCACTCGCGTCTCGGCGTAACCCCACTGCGCGGCATGGCGGGAGGCGGAATCGAAGTATTCGCCGAGCAAGACGAAAGCGGGGCGGCGAAACGCAGCGGCCGCGTGCATGGCCATGCTGGAGTTGCAGATGACGAGGCGGGCGGAGGCGATGAGCGCGAAAGTCTCGCGAAGAGAAAGGCGCCCGGTTTGATCTCTCACATGCGCACCGGTCTGCGCGATGCGGGCGCCAGCCTCACGATCCTTTGAACCGCCGATGACGACAACCGGCGAGCCCGACAGCGACGCGGCGAGCGCAGCGAAGCTCTCCACGGGCCAGCATTTCGCGGGGAAGCCGCCGCCCGGCGCGATGACGATGTGGCCACCGGTTTGCAGAGGTTCATCGAGGTAAATCTGCGGGCGGTTTTCGGGGAGCTCACTCGCACCGAGGAGCGCGGCAAAGCGCAGCGCCCCGGCGCCGACGTGGAGCGTTTCGTCGAACTCGACCACCCGCTGCATCGCCGTGTGACCGCCAGCGTAGCCTTTCACGCCGAGCCGAAACGGGATGCCGCATCGCAGCATCAGGAGCGCTCCAAACTGGCTACCGAGCACGTCGATGCCGATGTCGAAGCGGCATCGCGCGAGCGCGGCAGCCTCGGCAGATGTGAGGATGTAGCGGAGGGCCGGCCCCATTCCTTGCGGCCGCACCTGGCCGTTGTGCCACGGCGCATTCACGGGGAGGACCTCGTCCACGAATGGATTGCGTTTCAAAACATCGAAGTTCCACGAGCCGACGCCGGCGACGATTCGCGCGTTCGGGAAGCGGCGCTTGAGCGCTTCGAACAGCGGGGTGACGACGAGCAGGTCGCCTATGTCGTTGTTGCGGAGCACGAAGATGGAGCGCGGTTCGTCCGGGCAGGTGCGCAGGCGAGGCGCTCGCGCGGCGCAGGCGCGGGTGAACAGTTCGAAGGTTTCGCGCTTCCAGCCCATCACGCTCAGACGAGGGCGAGCCCACGCAGGCGCGCAGTGTGGGCACGAGCCTTCGCGGCGAGGAGGTTCACGGAGCCGGGCGGCCACGCGGCGGCCAGCGGCGTGATGCGATCCGCGGCGGCATAGAAGGTGTCGTAACCGCGCGCGCGAAGGTCGGCGAGGAGGTCGTCCGGCGTATAGCCGAAGGCGCGCGTCCACTCCGGGTTCACCTCGAGGAAGAGGAGGGGCGAGAGGCGGTCGAGCGCGCGGCCCGCGCCGGCGAGCACGAGCCGCTCGGCGCCTTCGACGTCGCACTTCACGAAGTCCAGGCGCGGCAGCGCAGCGGCCCATGCGTCGAGCGTCGTCATGCGGCACCCGTGGGCGCGCACATCCACACCGGGCTGCCACGAGCCGCTGGAGTGTGTGCGCAGGGATGCCTGGCCGTCGTCTTCACCCGGCAGGTGCAGGGTCACGCTGCCCTCGGCGTCGCCGAGCGCACAGGGGTGGAGAGTCACATTCGCGCGGCCGGCCACGCTCTCGCGCAGCCGGGCGAAGGTGGCGGGCACGGGCTCGAAGGCGTGGACGGCGCCGGCAGGCCCGGCGATGTCCGAAAAGAGACGCGTGAAGTGGCCGCGGTTCGCGCCGATGTCGCAGATCACATCGTCGCGGCGCAGCAGGGCAAGGAAGACGCGCTTCTCGATGCTGCCGCGACCGGTGGCGCGGAGCAGGCGGAGATGGAGCTGCGGGAAGCGGGCGAGCCAGCGCCCAGCGAATGGGATCATGATTGGAGAGCGTCTTTCTCGCAGGGCGGAGGGGCCGGACGCAACCTGATCTCTCCGGCGTGGGCGACCCCGCGGTAGCGCAGATCCCAAGAGCACACGTAGGGCAGAATGACGAACGACCACGCCCGGGGGAGCCACTCGAAGGTGTCGCGCTTCCAGCTCATGCGTCCGGTCGCGCGCGAGTGGCGATCATTTTTTGAAACCGAAAGTGCCAGCACAGGAGATACGGCAGGACCGCGGGAAACGTGATCCATTCCCACGCACGCATGAACCAGCGGAAGCGCCACGCGGCCGGATCGTGGCGGGTGAGGAGTTGGACAGTCCGGCGCATGAGGTCGGCGCTTTCCCGTGCTGCGGCGCGGACGGCCGAGGAAATCGGCGACGCGGAGCGGTCCGCCGTGCCGCCAGTTTTCAGCGCGTAAAGCACCTGCCAGCGGCGGTCGAGCGTGTTGCGGATGATTCCGCGCAAGCCCAGCCTTCGCTGCGGATGAAGCACCAGTGCGTCGGCGCAAAACGTCGTCCGCAATCCGGCGCGGCCAATCCTCCACGCGAACTCCATGTCCTCGCACGCGCCGGGGAAATCCTCATCGAATCCACCCATGCAGCTGAAGACGAGACGGCGGATGGCGAGGTTGCATGTCCAGAAATAGCCGCCGGTGGGATTCGACGGCGCGTAGAGAAATGGACTGTCGCGGTAGTCGGGTATGAGCGTCCTGCCTTCGATGACATCGAGGTTTTCATCCCGCATCCGTGGAGCCATCGCCTCCAGCCAGCCGGGCTCGGGCAGGCAGTCGTCATCCACGAAAACCAACCACTTGCCGGTGGCGTGGCGTGCGCCGCTGTTACGGTTCGCGCCGATGCCCTTGCGCGGTCCCGCGACCCACTTCACCCACGGGAAACGCTCGCGCAGCATCGTCTCGGCGGTGCTGGTGCTCCCGTCGTCGGTGACGATGAATTCGCAGCACTCCGCCGGGATGCGCCGACGGGCGACGTCGATGCGGTCGAGGCATTGCGCCAGCGACGCGTCGCGATGTCGCGAGGGGATGACGACGGAGATCAGGAGCATGGCACGGCGGCTGGCAGAGACGCGCGCTTGTCCCTGCGTCTGCTGTAGAAATCGAGGCCCGCGTAGAGGAGGAAGGAAGCGCCCAACGCGCCGGCGAGCAGCGGCACGGCGTGGGTGATACCCGCCCGCATCAACAGCGCGAAAACCGGAAGGTGAATGAGATACAGCGGGTATGAAATGTCGCCCAGGAGCCGCAGCACGCGCGATGGGCGCGCGGTTTGCCCGTCGGCGGCCAGCATGCGGGCGAAGACCACCCACACCACGGCGAGGGTGATGCACCTCGCGAGCAAGCCCGGTGCATCCGTGGAGAAAAACACGCCGGCAGCACCGTGCTTGAGTCGGAAGGCAAACTGGATGCCGATCGCGAGCAGCATGTGGCCGCCAAACAAGAGCCCGACATCGCGCATCGCGGCCAGCTCCCGGCCCGGTTCGCGGGCCACGCGGAGGCCAGCGATCCACACGAATGCGAGCAGCGGGAGATTCAACCCGAAGCCAAGGTTCGAGTAGTAGGGCAGGTCGTGCAGAGTGCGGCCGCACGTATAGAGCGCGTATAAAATGAACGAGCCCCACACGCACGCACGCACGAGCCGCGCGGGGGCGCGCATGAGCGGCGGCGCAAGGCAGTAAAGCCAGAACTCCAGCGACAGGCTCCACGCCGGGCCGACATAGGAAAACGTCGTGAGGGCCTGATTGAGGAAGAGGATGTTCAGCAGGAGCATCCACCAAAACGAGGCCGTGGGCACCGCGGGCGACGCGACATAAGTGAGCGCGATGGATGCGAGGTAGATCGGATAAAGCCTCGCGACGCGCCGGAGCAGGAATCCTTCGGGCTTCTTCACATACGAACGGCCGATGGAGAAGCCGCTGATCAGGAGAAATCCGAGGATCGCCTCAAACGCGCCAAACTCCGGCACCACGGCGAGCCAGCGCAACGGAGCCACTCCTCCGAGGTGATTTACCGCGACGATGGATGCGAGGGCGAAACGCATCGCGGCGAGAACGCTCCACGTGTCGAATCTCATGGGCCGGCGGGAGCGACTCCACGACCAAACGCGCCCCATTTCGCGTCCAGTTCGGGATGAAACTCGTATTGGTGCAGCACGGGCGCGGGTCGTCCGTCCGCGTTAAGCAGGACGCCGCGCGCATCAAACCAATCCTTGGAGAATGGCTCGTTTTTCAAGGTCATCACGGCGTTCTCCCGATTCTCGCACATCCGGAGATTTGCGAGGCGGCTCTCCCAAATCAGGAAATTGTGAACCGCCTGATCTACGCCGTGCAGGCCCACCGCCCGGGGCAGACGGCGCAGCAATTCGCGGCTCATCTCACTCAGATAAGCGAGCATGGATTCACAGTCGCCAAGCGTGGTGCCCGAGCACGAGATGCGCGCGCCCTTGCGGCTCGTGCAGTAAGCCTCCCCGAAAGTCTCCGCCATCCATCCGGTGTTGATCGGCTCGTCGCCGAGGCACATCCGCGCATCCCAAAAACAGGTGAGCACCGAATCCTTCGCGTAGAAAAACGGATCGGCTTGGAACACGACATCCCGCACGTCGCTCAACAGCACGCGGGCGTAGGTGGCCCGACGCTGTAGCAAGAACGCGAAGTAGAGCAGATAGCGCCCGCAGGCGATGTGGAAAAAATAGTGCAGGCGCGGAGCGAGCAATCCCATCGCGCCGCGGTTCGCGCAGATGACGGGCAGCATTCTGGAAATAGCCTGATGCACGAACAGCATCCGCCCCCGATTTTGCAGCCGGCCTCCGAGCGAGGATGGAAGCCATGCAGGCGTTCTCTGGATCGGGATCAGCGTCACGGAATACCGCTCCACCATCTCCGCGAGCGCCGCGCATTGACCCGCGTAAACGACCAGCCCGATGTCGCCCGCAAAGCCTGTCGCGCGCAGCGATGCAACGAACGGCAGCATTTGATCCCGCGAGTAATCAGTCCCACATCCGAGAACGAGGTCGCGCGCGGTTTTCATGGGCGTGATGTTTCGATGATCGGTTCCTGCCTTCGGCGGCGCAACCAAGAGCGCCAGAACTGATAGTGCGGACTGTAAAAACTGATCAGCGCCGAAGCCGGATCGCCGGCTTGGAGGTCCGCGACCACCATCACCTTCAGCGCATAGCTGATCTGCCGCAGATATCCGCGCGACGACATCTGCTCCGTCGCGCCGGCGTTCCAGCGCCAATAGCGCTCCAGCACTTTGGCGAGCGTATTCGAGACGGTGGTGGTGACCGTGAGCGAGGGATCGAACACCACGTCGAAACCCGCAGCCAGCAATCGCCTGCCGAGATCCGCGTCCTCCGTGTGCCGGAGTCGCGCATCGTAGTTGCCGACCTGCATAGCGACAGACTTCCGCGCTACCGAGCCATGAGTTGCGAGCGATGCGCCGTGCAGCACGGAACCCGCCGCCTGCATTCTGAAAAGATGGCGTCCGCGCCAGCGCTCCACCGCATTGCGTGGATCCTCCTGCGTAATGCGCCCGAAGACGGCGGCCACCTTTGCGTCACCGAACCAGCTTAACGCCGTCGCCAGAAATCCTGGCTCCAGCGTGCCGGTGGCGTCGCAGGAGAGCACGATCTCGTGTCGCGCCTCGCGCATGGCCGTCGAGCGCGCCGCGCCGCGTCCCATATTTTGCGTGTGACACACCACGCGCACGCCCGACTCGCCCGCGAGGCTATCCGCTCCGCCGTCGGTCGAGCCGTCGTCGATGATCAGGATCTCATCCACCGCTGGGCCCTGCGCGCGGACCGACGCGAGCGCATGCCGCAGCGTCCTCGCGTTATTGAAGCACGGGATGTAGGCGCTCACCTTCATCCGGCCAGCTCCTCGTAAAGGCGCCGGTGCGCCTCGATCATGCCGGCCTCGCTGAAATTCCGCACCACACGCTCGCGCGCCACTTGCCCAACTCGGCGGCAGCTTTCACCCGAGTCAAGGACTTGCAGCAGCACACGGGCGAGATCCTCCGGCGCGAAACTCTCCGCCAACCACCCCGAATAGCCATGCTCGACCTGCTCCAGCACACCATCCGTCGGCGTCGAGACCACGCAACATTCCGAGGCCATCGCCTCCAGGATCACGCACGGGAAATTCTCGCGCGGTGATGCGTAGAGGAAAATATCGGCAGCTTCATACCAACGCGCCAGCGCGTCGCGGTCGGTCAAATAGCCAGCCGCCATCGGCGCGTGTCGCGCCGGGAGCCTGGACGCGGCCCACTCGGCATTGCCGCCGGCCAGCACGACCTGGAGACTCATAGCCGGGAGCGCGACGAGCGCGGCCTCGATCGTGGCAAACCCTTTCAGCGGATCGCGGAAGTCGCGGTTCACCACCAGTGCGCATGTGCGCCCAGGTTCGAGCCGCATCTCGCGCCGGAACGCGAGGTCGTGCTTGCGCGCGCCGGTGAAACGCGCCGGATCGACGCCATTCGGGATGTGCTCGACCCGCCAGCGACACCCGACGCGGCTATCGCGCACCTTTTGCGCAAGATGCTGCGAGGGGGCGACGATGCACAGCGGCGTGGGCCCGAGCACGCAAGCCTTGCGCTCCAGCGCCTCGGCTGTGTCGTCCACGCCGTTCATCGGCCATTCGTGAACAAGCGGGCACTCGCCGCATGCCGCCTTGAATTTTTCGCAGTCCGCCGGGTGGTCGCAGCCGCCCGTGATCCCCCAGAACCGGTGGAACGTCCACACGACCGGCTTGCGTTGTGCGAGGAAAGCGAGCGACTCGATGCTGGCGTAGTCGCCGTGAAAGCTATGCAGATGGATGATATCCGCATCGCTCCCGGCGAGCCGCCGGAACGCCACGTCCGTCCACGCGAACCGCGGAAACGCACGCTCGACCCATCGGTGGAGCCGCGTGTGGGAGAGGCGGCTGAGGACTCGCGGATACAGCGGCTCGACGCCCGGCGGATAAGTCTTGCCGGCGGCCACCCTCAACCGGCTGCCGGGAAAACCGCGCCAGAGCTGCTGCACGACGGTTTCAGCGCCGCCAAGCTGGGCCTGGTTGTTGACGAACGTCACCTTCATCGTGCGTCGCTGTGCGAAAGAATCTCGTGGTCAATCCGCTCCAGCAGATCCAGCGAGTGCTGTGGATGCACCTTGCGTATGAAAAAGGCGTCGAGCTTTTTGATCTCGTCGAACTCCGCCGGCCGCACCACAGCGGGAAATTCGTTGCGCCTCCCGTCCCAGATCACGCCGCGCAGATCGCGATCCTCGCGTTCCCACTGGCGGCCCGCGTTCATCAGAACGGTCTGGAAAAAGATCTCGTCGGCGCTCTTGGTGAAGCGGAACGCCCGCATGAAATCACGTTCGCGCCGCGCAAAGCTGACGACGAACTCCGCCGCCTCGCGGCTGAAGTTCCACCAGTTCGAGCCTGCGTGAAACGCGATGCCCGCAGGGAGCGTGCGCACCGGCGGGAGCACCAGGCTGCAAAAGCGATGCAGATAGCGAAGGCGGCGCGCGCCCGGAAGTTGTGCCGATGGATATTCCAATCGCCAGCCACCGAGCGCGAAATGGTAATGCTCGACCCGGTCAAGCCCTCCCCTGCCCTCCAACTCGCCCCACGGCATTGCGCGGCACACGAGAAAGCTGGTGTTACTTCGCTGCGCGAAGAATTCGTGCATCTGCTCGGGCGTCACGAGCGGGTAGTCCTGTCCGCTGATCAGCATGAACATCTCGGCGTCCGCATCCTCGCGGAGCGCCGAGTCGAGTAGCGAAAGGCTGGCACGCACCTGTCCGAAAGTGCCCCAGCCCGAACGGACGCGCGGCGCCCAGTGGATATCTCGGATGCCTTGTTTATCGAAGATCTTCTCGAAAGGCCGGATGTCCGCGGCCTCGTCGATGTGGATGTGAATCGACGTGAAGGGTCGCTGTAGCCGACGGACGAGCCTGGCGAGAAGTTCCGGATGCGCATGCGCGGCGATGAGGAATGCGAGCTTCATCGGGTCGCGTGTTTCTCCATCCACAGCCCGAGCACGAGGAGCAGCCACGTCTGATATCCATCTTGCGCACGAAAGGCACTGGCACTTCCGCGATCGATGAACTCGAACAGCCTCCCGCGTGAGCGCGTGAAGACCTCGTCCGCCAACGCCTTCACATCGGGACGTGCCAGCCACGTGCTGACAGACGCGCCGAAGCCCTGCTTCGAGCGGCGGCGGATCGACGGCGTCCACGCGTCGCCGAACGCCTCGCGGAGGATAATCTTGTCCCGCGAAGAATCGATCTTCAGCCGCCACGGCAGCGAGATGCAAAACGAGGCGAAGTCCACGTCGAGGAATGGACAGCGCATCTCCAGCCCCCACGCCATTGAAGCGCGGTCCGTCTTCACCAGGATGTCGCCGGGCAGGTAATCCTCGAGGTCCGCGGCGAAGACCGCATCGAGCCCGGCGGCTGCGTTCGACGGAGAGTCCGGAGCGATGACTTCGCAGTCTCCGAGCCCGAGGCCATGCAGTTCGGCGTCGGAGAAATACGCGGCGCGTGCGCGGTGCGCCGCCAGCGAATCGGCGTGATGAGGCTTCAGAAAAAAGCCCTCGCGCAGGCCTGCGAGTGCGGGAGGCATCTCTCGGCCGAATGCTTTGCAGCCCAGCGCGGCGATGCGTAGCAAGGTCGCAACGTAACCGGGCATTCCACGTGCGCGTTCGAGGTTGAACAACGGGCGATACCAGAAGTCATAGCCAGCCATCAGCTCGTCGCCGCCTTCGCCTGCCAGCGCCACGGCGACGTGCTGGCGGGCAAAGCCGGAGATGAGATACGTGGGGATATTGGACGAGTCGCCAAACGGCTCGTCATAGACCTCCTGCATTCGCAGCAGCAGCGCGGGGATGTCTTCGGCTTGATCGGACAGCTCGTGGTGGTCGGTCTGATAGCGTTGCGCGATCTCACGCGCGAACGGCAGTTCGTCGATCACCTTTCCAAACCCGAAAGAGAACGTCTTGAGGTGCGGGTGATGCCGTGCGGCGACCGCCACGATAGTGCTGGAGTCCAATCCGCCGCTGAGGAACGCGCCCACGGGGACATCCGCGACGAGTTGCCGCGCGACCGACTGGTCGAAACGCTGACGGAACTCCTCGACCGCGTCTTCCAGGCTGACCCGCTCCTCGACGTGGGGCAGCGACCAGTAGCGGCGCACATCCGCGCGCCCATCCGAGAAAGTGAGGCAGTGCGCGGGCGGCAGGGTGTGGATGTTTTGGTAAACCGTCCGGCGCGGATGCACATAACCGCGCCGCAGGTAGTAGCGCAGCGCGGCGGGGTCGATACGCGGCTCGATGAGGCCGGAAGCGAGGATGGCCTTGATCTCGGAGGCGAAGACAAACTCGCCGCCGCGACCGTGCGCGTAATAGAACGGCTTTTCGCCGAAGCGATCCCGCGCGCAGAAAAGCGTCCGCGTTTCCTCGCTCCAGATCGCGAACGCGAACATCCCCGGCAGCCGCCGCAACATCGCCTCGCCTTCACGCTCGTGCATCGCCAGCAGCAACTCCGTGTCGCCGCTGGTGCGAAACGGATAATCCGCCAGTGCTCCGCGCAGCTCTTTGTAGCCGTAGATTTCGCCGTTGAAGACGACGCCGGTTTGCTGATCCGGAGTCAGCATCGGCTGATGGCCGCCGCCGAGATCGACGATGCTCAGCCGCGTGTGGCCGAGTGCGCAGTTCTCAAACAAATGCACGCCGTCATCGTCCGGGCCGCGATGCTTCAACGCCTGCACCATGCGCTCGATGGCGGGCGCGGGGCGGCTTGCGAAGGGGGCGACGATTCCGGCGATTCCGCACATCGTTCAGTGCGCCGGTTTGCGAGCGGTCCCGGAGAATCCGGTCAACATGGTGGATTCGCCGGGGTTGGCGGGTCGCTCGTCGATGGCGTTCAGAAAGGCCACCAGCGGCTTGCTGAGGCGGGAGAGGAGCTGGCGCTTCCACGGACGCATACCGCGATACTTCAGCCAAAGTCCAAGCATCTGCGCGAGGCTGGCATCCCATCCTGCGTGGACGCGGAGTTCGATCGCCGAAAACCCCGCCTGCGCAAGCAGGCTCCGCATGGCGTAGGGCGTGTAGCGAAAGAAATCGTGGGGCACCTCATGCAGCGGCCAAAGGAATGGGACGGTGAAAAAGAAGAGCCCCTCTGGCTTCAGCACGCGCCGGATTTCGCGCAGCAAATGGTCGGGCTCGGAGCAGTGTTCGAGCACCTCGGTGGCCATGGCGGTGTCCACGGAGTTGTCATCGAGCGGGATATTGCGCCCGTCGAATGTGATGTCCCTGCGGGCATCAATACTTCCCTCGACGTCGAGACCCACGTAGCGCTCGACGCGGCTGGGCGGGTTCGTCACGAGAGGCCGATAAGGCATCCGGCCACATCCCACATCGAGCAAAGTGCCGTGGAACAACGGCAACTGAGCCAGTAGCGCGTCACGAATGTCGCGGCGGATCCGGTAATCGAAGAGGCGATCCGGCGCGGGCTGGGGATTGAGGAAAGGATCTGTGTCGGACATATCAGCGGTTCGGAATCGCGTTCGTCGCGGCTGAACCGGTGGACGGCAGGAACAATCTTTTCAAGGCACCGCGCAAGCACAGGTAGAACAAACTGCGACGCTGTTGCTGCGAAGGAGCAAACCAGCCGGCCAGACGGGAGCGGTGAAAGCGACGCCACGTCCAAAGCCCGTTGCCGCAAGCTGAGTGACACGTGGCGAACCAGCGTTCACCGAGTGTTTCGTGAAAGGGCTGCTGGGGATAGACGGCCGTTCCCGCGTTCGCCTCGTCGAGCCTCAACAGCCAACTCTCAGCGACGCGAACGGTCTCCCTCGACGTGCCAAACGTGAGCTGATGCAACCGCAAGTGCAGGGATAATTCCTCAGCCGTCGGCGTCACTCCGAGCCTCTCCAATTGGAAGCGGGCAATGCGCCCGAGACATTCCTCGGCGGCAGCACTTTTCCGGTGAGTGATGCTCTGCGGGTGAGCACGGTAACGCGCGAGAACCTTCTGCAAGACGCACGCCTGATGTGAAGTGACCAGCCGCACCCAGAGGTCGTAGTCGGAGGCCAATGTCACCGTAGGATCGAAGCTGCGACCTTCGAGACATCGCGCTCGCATGACGAGCGTCGACGTGGGCAGGCAATTGGTGAACAGCATGACCGACGCGAGCTTTTCGGGGCGGTCACGATACCCGTTTATCGCGCCGGTCGGCGCACCATGCTCGTCGATGATCTCGACCCATGCACCGACGATGTCACAGTCTGCGTGAGCAGCGAGAAAGTCGATCGACTCGGCGAGCCACGTGGGAAGGGCCACGTCGTCGCTGTCGAAAAAAGCGATGAAGTTCCCGCTCGCTTCCGCCAGCGCGCGGTTTCTCGCCGCCGCCGGGCCACGCTGCTCGGGCTCCCGGACGAGACGAATGCGCGCATCTTGAAACGAGGCGACCACGGCGGCGCCGTCATCCGTCGAGGCGTCATCGACGATGAGCAGTTCAAAGTCGCGATACGTCTGCGCGAGCACGCTTCCCACCGCCTCGCGGACAAACGGCCCGGCGTTGTGCAGTGGCATGACGACGCTGACGAGGGGGCGCGCCGCATTCATCGGATCAGGGCTCCGAGTTCATCCATCCACGAGCGGCGCAGGCGCTCCCGGTCGAAGGTTTCCAGCGCCCATGCGCGATTCGCGGCGCTGATGGGCTCCATGTCGTGCTTCGCGCACCAGGCGATCCGCCGTGCGAGCGAGGAAACCCGCGGGACTTTGAAATGCGCGTGCGCGATATAGGAACTCTGGTGCGCGTCCCCTCTCCCCCAGCGCGTGGAAACAAGCATCGATCCCTGCCGGACGGATTCGTTCATCGGCGGATAATCCGTCGTGATCACCGGCATGCCGCTGGCCACGGCCTCGAGCACACCGAAGCCCAGCCCCTCGGCCTTGGATGCCTGAATGACGACATGGCCCTCGCTGTAAAGATCGGCGTGGCGCGGGAGGTTGCCGCTGCGGATCTCGATGCGCGGATCGCCGGGATCGAAAGGCAGCGCATTCTGCGAGCGGAGGATGAGGCGCAAGCCGGGCAGCTTCACGCGGCGAAACGCATCGATGGCGATGCGCGTGCCCTTGCGGTCGTCGGGCTCGAAGATGCCGGCGTTATGCACAAAGGTGAGCGCCGGGCCTGCGATTTCGCGGTGCGGGAGCGCGCCGAGATCGACGGGCCATGGGAGCACTGCGGAGTTGTGAAAGCCGAGCCGCGCGAGGACGCCACGGCACATCTCATTCGGGCAAATGAAGCGCGAGCAAAGCGGCCACGATTTCTCCGCGGGGTTAAACCACTCCCACATCGGCACGCACACGGTCGCGATGCCAAGCCGGCGAGCGGCGGCGAGCAGCGCGGGGTGAGGAATGGCTTCGAAAAATATCACGCCCGCCAATCCCGCGAGCGTGCGCTCGATCTCCGGCTCGGACGCCGCGGGATCGAAAGCGGCCTCATCCGCCGCGAGCGGATGACCCGTGATGCGGCGCGACGGAAGCACGAGGAAGCGGATCGGAGCGAGCAGCGCGCGCAGATTGGCGCTCATGCGGCCGAGGCCCGTTTCGTCCTTGTAGCCGATGATGGCCCAGCGCGTGAGATCAAGCGCTGGCATCGTCGGGGCTGGGGCGGGTGAAAAGGAGGACTCCGGTCTCGCCACCGCTGGCGACTGCGCGCGGGGGCTGGATCTCGCGTGCGAGGGTGAAGCCGTGCGTGGCGGCCATCTGCTCGATGCCGGCGCGTCCGCTACCGGCGGCGTGCCAGGAGTGCCACTCGACGCAGAGGTGCCGGGTGGCGGCGAGCAGGCGCGGGTAGTGCCGCAGGAGTTCGGACTCGGCGCCTTCGATGTCGGCCTTCAGCAGGTCGAAGGGAGGTGGGAAGACGCGCAGCAGTTCGTCGTCGCCGAGCACGGGGATGCGGACGCGCGTGCCGGGCGCGGCGTCGAGCGCGCCGAGCGAGGAGGCCATGTAGGGGCGCTCGATGTATTCGCACTCGCCTCTGCCGGGGGCGATGGCGCCGCAGCGGTGCTGCCACGCGGGGGCGAGGGCGTTGATAGCGATGAGCTGTTCGATCCGGCCGCGCAGCGAGGTGTTGGCATCGACGAGGAGCGCCTCGGACGGGGTGCGTTCGCTGCGGCGCCGGCGCTCCCTTTCCAGCCAGAGGGAGAAAAAGCCGGCGTAACAGCCGAGGTCGATCCAGCGGCGGGGGAGCGGGATGAGGTCGAGCAGCGGGGCGTATTCCGCCTGGAAGAAGATCTCGGCGAAGGAGGCGCTGAGCTCGTCGTCGAAGAGCGGGCTGGCGAGCCCTTCGCCGATGGGCACGCGGGCGTCGAGATCGGCGGGGTAGTGGTGTCGCAACTGCCAGGCGAGGCGCTGGCGCAGGCCGCGCGAGGCGAGCACGGTGCGCCAGAGCGCGGCGCGGATTCGCTTCGCGGTGCTCACGGGGCGGGGGCGAGTGTCCATGCGAGTCGGGGGCGCAGGACGCCGGGGAGGCGGCGGCGGGATTCGCCGTGGCGTTCGTGGTCCTCGACGGTGAATTCGAGGCAGAAGGGAGTGAGGATATCGACGGGACCGTGGGGCACGTCGGCGCCGAAGCGGAGCTGGAAGCGGCCTTCGTTGAGGACGTGGGCGGGGAAGTCGCACCGGCTGAGGTATCGGCCGCGCACGCGGCTCTCGGGGGCGGCGGAGTGGACGTCGTTCGAGCCGCAGATTTCCACGCCCTCGTGGTTCTGCATGAGGAAGCCGACGCGCAGGCCGGGGAGCGGGCGGTCGAGTTCGTAGGCGAGGTGGATGGAGAAGGCTTCGTCGTGCGCGAGCGTGGCCGCGGGTTCGCCGCGGGAGTTGACGATGGAGACGCTGAGGTAGCGGAAGCCGGCCTGCTGCGGAGCATCGGCGGCGCTCCACGTGAGGAGGGCGGGCGCGCAGGGATCGAGCGCGAGGTAGGCGCGGAGGACTTCGGCCACGTCGCCGTCGAGGACTTTGCGCCCAGCGTCGAGGAGGATGGCGCGGTGGCAGAGGGCGCGGACGGCGGCGACGTTGTGGCTGACGAAGAGGATGGTGCGGCCTTCGTTGCGGGCGACGTCGCCCATTTTGCCGAGGCACTTTTTCTGGAAGGCCATGTCGCCGACGGCGAGGACTTCATCGACGACGAGGATCTCGGGTTCGAGGTGTGCGGCGACGGCGAAGGCGAGCCGCACATACATCCCGGAGGAGTAGCGCTTCACGGGGGTGTCGAGGAATTGCTCGACCTCGGCGAAGGCGACGATCTCGTCGAAGCGGCGGCGGATCTCGCGCTGGGTCATGCCGAGGATGGCGCCGTTGAGGTAGATGTTTTCGCGGCCGGTGAGCTCGGGATGGAAGCCGGTGCCGACTTCGAGCAGGGAGCCGACGCGGCCGTGGAGATCGATCTCGCCAGTGGTCGGCGGGGTGATCTGCGAGAGGATCTTGAGCAGCGTGGATTTGCCGGCGCCATTGCGGCCGACGATGCCGAGGACTTCGCCGCGCTTCACATCGAAGCTGACGTCGCTCAGGGCGTGAAACTTGACGGTGCGCTCGGCGCGGGAAAACGGGTGACGCATTTTCTCGACGAGCAACTCGCCGAGTGTGGTCGCGCGCGGCTGCGTGCGGGCGACGTCGAAGACCTTGCCGACGCCGCGGGCGGAGATGGCGAGTTCAGATGACATCGGCGAATTGGCGCTCGCGGTGGCGGAAGACGAGCACGCCGGCCAGGAAGACGACCAGCGTGACGGCGGCTGCGTAGGCGATGGCGCACGGGTCGATCGCGCCGCCGAGCAGAGCGGCGCGGAAGCTCTCGAGCAGCGGCGCGAGCGGGTTGAGCGCGTAGATTTCACGCCACTCCGTCGGGATGACTGCGATGGCGTAGGCGACCGGCGAGGCGTAGAGCAGCAACTGCAACGCGACGGGGAGCAGGTGGATCACGTCGCGGTAGGCCACGGCGAGCGCGGAGCCGATCAGGCCGAGGCCGAGGGCGAGGACGAGCAGAAGCAGAAGCAGGAGCAGGAGGAGCGGCGAGGGCGAGGGCGTGAAGCCTTGCGCGAACATGAGCGCGAAGCCGGCGGCGAGGGCGATGGCGAAGTCGAGGAGGCTGGAGATCGCGGCGGAGAATGGGAGGAGCAGGCGCGGGAAGAAGACTTTCGAGACGAGCGCGGCGTTGCTGATAAGGGAGCCGGAGGCTTTGATGACGGTGTTGCTGAAGAGATTCCACGCGAGCAGGCCAGCGTAGCAGAAGATGACGTAAGGCACGCCGCCGCTGTCGAGCTTGGCGACGCGGCCGAAGACAAACGCGAAGATGCCAGCGCCGAGCAGCGGCTGGAAGACGACCCAGAGCACGCCGAGCGCGGTCTGGCGGTAGCGCAGCTTGATGTCGCGCAGCGAGAGCGCCCAAAGCAGACCCCGGAACCGCCAGAGCGCGCGGAGGTCGAGTGCCGCCCAGCGGGCGGGCGGGCGGATGCGGACGAGCGGCGCCGCGTCGCTCATGCTGCGGCGCTGGGGCGTGTGGCTGGGCTCAGCGCGGCGCAGGCGGCATCGGTCATCTCGGCGACGAGGTGGTCGAAATCGGTTTCAGGCGTCCAACCGAGGAGTTCCCGCGCACGGGTGGCGTCGCCGCGGAGTTCGCGCGTCTCGCTGCCGCGGAAGAGGCGTTCATCGCTGGCGACGTGGTTTTCCCACGCGAGCCCGGCGCGGGCGAAGGCGCGAGCGCAGAAGTCGCGGACGGTATGGGTGACGCCGGTGGCGATGACGAAGTCGGACGGTTCCTCGCGCTGGAGCATGAGCCACATGGCGCGGACATAGTCGCGCGCGTGGCCCCAATCGCGGCGGGCGTCGAGGTTGCCGAGCTGGAGTGCGGTGGCGAGGCCAGCGCGGATGCGGGCGGCGCCGGTGGCTATTTTTTGGGTGACGAACTCGGGGCTGCGACGCGGGCTCTCGTGGTTGAAGAGGATGCCGCTGCTGGCGTGGAGGCGGTGGCGTTCGCGGTAGTTTCGCACGAGGTCGAAGCCGGCGACTTTCGAGATGCCATACATGCTGCGCGGGATGAAGGCGCTGTGCTCGTGCTGCGGCGTCTCGCGGGCGGCGCCGAACATTTCGCTGGTGCCTGCAAAGTAGAAGCGGCTCTGCGGCACGACGGTGTGGATCGCGGAGAGCAGGTGCAGCGTGCTGACGATGTTCGCGTTGAGCATGGCGAACTCGTCTTCATCGAACGAGTAACTAACGAAACTCGATGCGGCGAGGTGGTAGCATTCGTCGGGACGGACGCGCTGCAGGACTTTGTGCAGGCTGGCGAAGCTTTCGAGCGAGGCGGTGTGCAACTCGACGCGGTCGAGAAGGTGCGCGATGCGGGTGAGGCGGGTCTCGGGAGATTCGAGGGCGATGCGGCGCACGAGGCCGTGGACGCGGTAGCCTTTTTCCAACAGCAAGTCGGCAAGATACGAACCGTCCTGACCGGTGATGCCGGTGATGAGCGCGACACGGTCGGCCATGACTCAGGTCGTGGCGGCGCGTTTTTTTGCCGGGCCGCAGTAGTCGGGGTAGCGGTGGTAATGGTATTCCTGCATCGCCTCGGAGACGTCGTTGCAGACGATGCCGATGATATTCGCCTGGCGATCGCGGAGGAATTCGATGGCCTTGCGGCTGACGCGTGCGCTCGACGACGTGAAGCGGAAGACGAAGATCGTGGCGTCGGTTTTCGGCGCGAGGCTGGTCGTGTCATCGGCTGCCATGACGGGCGAGCTGTCGATGATGATGTAGTCGTAGGTGGGATAGACTTCCTTGAGAAAACGGTCGGTCGCAGAGCTGAGGTAGAGCTCACCGGGATTCGATACCGTGGCACCGACCGAGAGCAGTGAAAGGGTAGGCACATGCGTGGATTGCACGGCGGCATCCAACGTGCAGGTGCCGGTAAGGACGTCGCTAAAGCCAAGTTCGTTTTTCAGCCCGAAGACGCGATGGATCTCGCCGCGGCGAAGATCGCCATCGATGAGCAACACTCGCGAACCGGAAAGTGCGATGGTGAGGGCGCAGTTCATCGCGACGGTGCTCTTGCCTTCGTTGGGCGTGGCGCTGGTGATGAGCAGGGTCTTCGGCGGCGCGCCTTCGACCGGCAGGAAGAAGATGGAGGAGCGGAGCGAACGGAATGCCTCGGAAAAGGAGTGCCGCTCGTCGTCAAGGGTGAGCAACTCGAGATTGTCGGCGGACTTGCGGCCCGCCGCGCTGGGGATCTGTGCGAGGACGCGATCGACGAAGTGAACCTGAAACTCGCTGAACGAAGCGACACGATCGTCGAGTTGATCGAAGAGCACGAGGATGAGCAGCCCGGCGAGGAGACCGAAGGCGACGCCGAGCGCGATGGTGCGGATGACGCCGGGTTTCTGAGCCTGCGCCACGCTGGCTTTCTGGCGGACCGAGACGACGTCTTGATCGACGTTGCGGTTGATCTCGACGGTGCCCTTGGATCGGCTGAGCGATTCGAGCTGGGTGCGCTTTTGCGCGGTGGCGGTCTGGATGCTGTTGTATTCGGCGAGGCGCTGGCTGAGATCGAGGGCCTTCGCGCTCCACTCCTTGATGGTCGCTTCCAGGTTCTGGATTTCGAGGCGCGCGGCTTCGCGGCGGCGTTGGAGGTCGTCGGCACTCTGCTTGCGGAAGGTCTCGATGAGTTGCTCCTGCTGCACGATTTTGCGGTCGAACTCGACGACGATTGGGTGCTTCGGCTTGAGATCCTTCGCGTAATCGGCGCGCTCTGTGCGGAGAAGTTCGAGTTGCTGCCGGGCTTGCAGGTAGCCGCGTTCGGGCCCTTGGAGTGTAGGTTTGCGCAGATCGCCTTCGCGCGAGGAGTTGGGCTCTGAGGTGTCGGGCGTGGAGCGCTGCTTGCGGGCGATGTCCTGGTCGAGCTCGAAGAGTTCGAGGAGTTGCGACTCGGTCTTCAGTTCGGCGAGCTGGGTATTGAGCTTGGAGAGGAAGGCGCCAGCGCTGTTTCCCTCCTGCTCGAGGAAACCGATGTTATTCTCGCGCTGGAAAGCGATGAGCTTTTCGTCGTCCTTCCTGAGCTCAGCTTGGACGCGGGCGATCTCGTCAGCAATGGCGCTACCCATCGTCTCGCCTTTCTCGGAGCGCAGTTCGCGGCGCGTGGCGATGAATTCCTGCATGATCGCATCGACGAATTTCTGCGGATAGTCCGGCTCGCTCCCGCTGGCCGTGAGGATGAAGATGGATGTCTGCGGCAGGGGCGCGACGGTGAGGGTGATGGGCCCGATGGGGGTGGCGGGCGAGGTGGATCGGACGCACTCCTGAGCGCGCTGACGGACGGCTTCGTCCTGCATGAGTTCCCGTTGGGTGCTCATGAAAAAGTTCATCTCCTCGGCGTAGATGGCGCCCTCGGGGAGATTGATCTTGCCGCTGACCATCATGCGCCCAGTGGACGCATAGACGACTTTTTGCCGAGCGACGAACCACGAACTGCCGGCGAGGCCGGCGCAGGTGGTGAAGACAACGATCCACCAGTATTTGCGCAGCAGGGCGCGGTAGCGGTAGAGCTTCGTGTGGATGAGGAACCACCACGAGCTGGGGTCACGTTCCCGCGGCGTGGCGGCTGGCGAAACAGGGTCCATAGCCGGTCAGAAATTGATGAACTTCTCGGGGATGATGATCGTGTCGTCGGGCAGCAACTCGGGATCCTTGTCCAACTCGCCGCGAGCCATGATGGCATCGACGTCGATGATCTGCGACTCCGGGACACCGGCGGCGTTGCGGCGGATGAGCTTCACTTTTTTCCTGTTAGCGAAGTCGGCGAAGCCGCCCGCCTTGTTGATCGCCTTGCTAAGCGTGAAGCGCTCGTCGGGCGGGATATCGACCGGACCCTGGGAGCGCACCTGGCCGGTGATATAGACTCGGCCGCGAGCCTTCGCACTGACGGCGTCGAGGCCGACGATGACCGTGGCTTTGATGAAGTAGTCGTGCTCGAGCATCGGCTTGATGGCCTCGGCGAGCTGGCGGCAGGTGCGGCCGGTGGCGGGCACGCGACCGATGAGCGGGACTTCTACTTCACCTCCGTCGCCGACATAGATCCCGACAGGGTCACGGCGCTCCTCGACGACGCGGTAGCTCAGGCGGTCACCGGGACCGAGCTTGCGGGCGTTGTCGAGCACCGCCATGGAGGTGGTGCCGGAGACGATCGCTGAGGCGCCGGGGTTGGAGATGGAAGGCTCTTGAGCGGGAAGTAACGCGCTGGGAAGCAGTGCCAGTAGCAGGCAGATACGCATGCTTTAGAAATCCCAGCCCACATGCAGCGACCCAATATTTTGGTAGTAGCTGCGGAGGGGCAGGTCGGAGTCCTTATCCGTGAAACGGTAGCGCAAGGCGACCGTAATGTTCTCGCCGATCCGGCGGGAAACCGACGCACCCGCGCCCCAGCGAAAGGCGTGCTCGGTGCCCTGCAAGTCGGTTCCCGATTCGTTGGCGTCTTCGACGAAGCCCTCGATCGAGGCGTTGGTCCGCGTATTCACGCGCCACGTGGCCACGTAGCGGGCAAACGTGTAATCCGCGAAGTTCACTGCGAGACCGACCCGGGTCTCGTGGCCGACGCTGATCGAGTGGCTCACATACTGGTTGAGCCGCTGCGCGAGCGCTGCATTGGCATACCAACTGTTGGAATCATCCGTATCTCCGCTGGTGCCATTGCCATCAAAATTCATCCCTTGATATCCGCCGCTGATGCGCAAGCGCGTGTAGGGCGAGAGCACTGCCTCCACGAACGGTCCCGCCGACCACGTGGTTCCGTTGTTATTGTAGTCACTCAGGTAGTGGATCCAGGCGAAGCTGCCGTCGATTCCGACGGTGAAAGCATCGGAGAGCTTCGTGCTGACGCTGGTGAAGAGCTGCTCTTCACGACGGTCGAGGAACTCATACTTGTCGTCCAGCGAGCGGTAATCGAAGTGGTCGTAGCCGAGCACGATCTGGAGGTCGTTCAGGTCGGCGAAGGCCGTGATGCCTGCAGCGTTTTGGAACCGGTCGAAGCGGTCCGTGTTGCTGAGCGCGATTTCATCGACGGGGTTTTGGACGATCGAGAAGCGATCGTGAATGTTCAACCGCAGGAAGTCGCTGACGTAGATGTCGAAGGCCAGCTCGGAGCCCGGATCAAGGAGCACGCTGTTTGTATCGAGGTCGCTGTGATCGAGGTATTTCGAATACCCGATGCCGAGCGCCAGCCGCACCGTATTCACCTGGCTGGCGCGCCAGAGCGATTCGATCCTCAGCATTGGACGCACGATCACGTCGCTCTCCCGATCGTTCTCGGAGATGCCGACGTTGTCGTTGAACTCCACCTCGAGCGATGTCGAGGCGTCGAAGATCACCGGGCCGAGCTTCATGTTGTAGTTGAGCGGCAGTTCCGTTGGGTTACGGGATTGGGACGACAGTTCGCCGGTGCTGGAAGGCCGGATGGATTCCTGGCCGAAGGCTGTTGTAGTCAAGCTGCACGCGGCGCAGGCCGCGGTCAGGATGCTGTTTCGTAGTTGAGAAAACGCCGGCTTCGGCGCACGTTGGTAGTGTGTGGTTGGGCTGCTAGACATTTCGTTGGGCGCGGCCTTTATCGCCGCAACTAAGGCGGGAAGGCAACGCAAAAGTTTATTCCATGCCGGTTGGGCGGCGAGCAGCGGCCGCAATTCGGATTTCCAGCCCGCCCACTTCTGCCAGCGCCGAAACCGTTTCGAGCGCGCCGGATTTCGGATTTGATTTATAAATGAGAAGTCGAATTGACAACGAAATGCAAAATGACCACATAGCGCCCATGCCGCCAACCTTGCGCTCTCTCGCTACCTGCCTGCCCGCCCTCGCCGCGGCCATGCTCACATTATCACCGGTCCCGGCGGCCCAAGCCGCGACCGAGACGGCTGCGGACCTGCGCCGCGAGGTGGAGGGCAATCCCGCTTCCGCTCCATCGGTAATCACTCGCGCCTTCCAGTCGGGGAGTGCGGTGAGCCCGCACCGGGCGTTCGAAGTCACCACCGCTGTCGTCGAGGGCCTCGGCTCGTCGATGACCGGCAAGCAAGTCGGCGCAGCCGTCCATGCCGGGGTGCTCGCCGCACCGGATCGGGTTCTCGAAATCGTCCGTGCGGCCGTCATCGCGGCCCCGGCCGAAGCCGCCGAAGACATCACGACGGCGGCAGTCGCCGCGGTGAAGAACCCTTGGGAGATGGTCATCTACCACCGCGCCGGGTCGCCGACGCGCCGTGGCGAGCCCGATTTCAAAGGCGAACCCGACTACAAAGGGGAGCCCGACTTTAAGGGCGAGCCGGACTACAAGGATGCCGGAACGCCCATGACGCTGGCCGAAGCCATCGTTCAAACCGCTCTCGATGCGCGGTCGGGCCTGAACGCCGTCGCGCTCTACGCGGCGGTCGAATTGGTGCTCCGGAGTTCGCCCGCCTTCCAACTCACCGCGATCTACAACCCGAAAGGAATCTCGGGCGTCGGTGAAGCGGGAAACAACAACTACGCCAACGAGCCCTTCCGGCCCCGCCCGCGTGTGCTCGCCCTGATTGACGAGCCGGTCAGCCCGTAGGGTTTGAGGCGGCGGGTGCTCATGCGCGTAATAACCTTCGCGCTGGGCACGAAGAAGCTGGTAGTGGCTTAGTTTGGGCGCTCGGCCTCGGCGAAGGTAGGGCGCGGTGTCCCCACCGCGCCGCGTTTCAGATCGCGCGCTCATTCCGGACCGCTGGGACAGCGGTCCCTACCTCTGCGCCCGCCCAAACTGAGTCACTACCTAAAAGCTTGAGCCGGTGCGCTGCTAAGACTCCGTCCTTTTCTCCAGCGCCAGCACTTGCCGGAGGTATTCCGTCGCCGCTCGGCGCGCTTCCGTGGGGGAAGTCGGAGCCTCGAGGAGCAGATGCACCATTTGGCTGCGCTGGCTGCGCAAGCCGAGCATCGCCGCGCGCAAGCGCCCGGCCAGCGTCCAGTCGGTCAGCGTTTGCTGACCCACGGCCCCGACATCCTGCGCGGTGACGGAAAATAAATGCAGGACCTGTCCGCCGCGCCGGAAGAGCTGATGGTGGAAATCGACGCCGGTGCTGCCGAGGTCCACGCGCAGGTCGGGATACTGTCGCGCTAGGGCGAAGTCCTGGAACGGCAGGCACGTATCCGGACGATGCACATTGTGGGTGCAAGCGGAGTGCGCACCCTTCTCGAAATCCAGCCAGAACAATCTCCAGCCGGCTCCCTTCGCGTCCTTCCAGTCCAGCACCAGGCTGTTTGAATACCGGTAATTCTCACGAACGTTCGTCGGCACCGGTGATTCCGTGGCTCCAGGGATCGAATGCACGCGACTCACGGTCCAGCGCTCCGCGCTCGGCGCGCTCTTCGCCTCATGCATGCGGAACCAGCCTTCCGCGCCGACTTCCGTCGCCACGCACCACAGCACCGCGCCGACGGCGGCCCGCAGGGAAACCGCCACCACGCTCCCCGGGGCGGAGTCTGGCGTCATCACCGCAGCATCTGGCGGCGGAGCGCCACGGTGCAGCCACCAGCCCAGGGCTGGCAACGCGAGCATCAGGGCGATCTGCGCCACGGTGCCGGCGGGGTCGTGAAGGCGGTCGGCGGTGGTGATGTCTCCCGTCTTCACCGCTGCGCCGACGATCACCGCGACGCGGAGCACGTTCAGCAGCAGCGCGATCGCGATCCCGCCCACGAGCATCGCCGCGGCGCGCCCGTTCCTCAGCCCGAGGAAGCCGCCCCAAAACAGCGCCGCCATCACCGCGAGCTGGAAGCCGCGGATGCCGCTACAGTCTTCGCTCACGCCGATCGGCCCCACCGCGGTGCGCAGCGTATTCCCCTCATCGACCGCGGCGATGCCCACCGCCCAGAGCATCTCGGCTGCGACCGACGCCGTCGCCGGCACGGCGTGCGTGGTGAAGGCGCGCTCCGCCGAGGTGGACCACGGGACAGCGGTGAGCAGAAAGCAAATCGGGAACCACCAGCGCGCGAGCAAGGCCGGCCCGCCCAGCCGGAAGACGAGCGCGAGCAGCGCCACGACCGCGCCGCCCGCCAGCAGCCAGTCGATCATCCGCCAGTCCGGGTTGGCGATCTGCACGACCCGCAGCACGGGCAGCAGGGACAAATATCCCACGATCACCGTCGCCGTCAGCCAGCCTTTCCGCGCCGGGCCAGCGCTGGCTCCGCGGTGCCATGCGAGCGCCGCCGCCAGCACCGGCACCCACAGCCCGTAGCCGTAGAGCGGATTGTGCAGCCAATACTGCACGAGGTTCAGCCCCGGCGGCAGGAGGATCGCCGCCGCCAGCAAGATGGCAGGCAGCCACCCATTCGTCGGGATTCGTGGCGGGTGAGTGGTCGAGAGGCTTGACATATAGGCCGGATCATTTACCCCTGCGCCATCGTGATTAAAGCCTTCCTTTCCAAACTCGCTCTCGTCGCCTCCGTTTTGTCGCTCGGCTCATCCGCAGCACAGGCGACTGCCTTCACCATCGACGCCACGCTGGTCGGCGATACCGAGACCATCAACGGCGCGCTCTGGAACCAAAGCCAGGTTTCCTCGGGCTCGGGCGCCTACACCAGTCTGTTTCGGGTTCAACGCTCCGGCACCGAGGCTGGCTACAACGACTTCAGCGGCGTGAACCCGTTCGACCAGGTGGGTGGCGTGGGCGTCTTGCAAGTCGACCTTAAAGACTTGGCCGTCGTCAACATCGGCGGCGTGAACTACGTCGAGCTCCACTTCGACGCCAACAACGCCAATAACCTCGTCTTCACCGACTTCCGGGTGTTCCTCCACAGCGACCCGACCGACGCGGATGTCGCGGTGACGGCGGTCACGGTCGAATCCGGCATCAACGCCACCTCCTTCGGCCCGCTCGCCTACGACATGCTGGGCACGAATATCGGCGGCGCCAATACGCTCACCATCACCGCCTTCCCTTCCGGCAGCGGCACGGACAACATGACGATCAACATCCCGCTGAGCAACTTCACTAGCATCCCAGGCTGGAACTTGAACGACGACGTTTACATCTGGGTCAAGATGACAGGGGCACAGGCCGGCTTTGAAGAGTTTGCCTACTTGCAAGGCGTGCCCACCGTGGGAACTCTCACGCCGGAAGCGCACACGATCTGGGGCGGCGGGGCGATGGTCGCCAGCCTGCTCGTGGGCGGCATGATCCGCCGCCGCAAGAGCCAGGTCGCGGTCGCTTCGTAACCCGCGCAGGGGCTCGAAGGGAGTCGTCTGGGCCCGGGTTCCGCACCCTCACGGGCGCGTGGTAGTTCTTCCAAAGCGTCTTCTGCATTGGGATCGGGAAGGGAATGACCCTCGTCGGGCCTCCCATGGGTCATGCCGCCCGTCCGCTCATGGCTTCCGGGCGTCCGCTCGTGGTTTCCGGGCGTCCCGGCAGCGAAGGTAGGGCGCGGAATCGAAGATGGAGCCGGGGGCGGAGGCGGGCGGCTCAATCCCCACCGCGCCGCGCCCCGGATCGCGCGCTCACTCCGGACCGCTGGGGACAGCGGTCCCTACCTGTGTCCCCGGCCAAACTGAGCCATGACCAACGCTCGGAGTGCCAGGTCCGCAGCCGATTTCCGG
>VFJQ01000086.1 GCA_009885995.1 Verrucomicrobiota bacterium | reverse complement strand
GCCCAACTGCGCTCCTGCCATAAACAACCCGCCATCATCCGGGGCTGCTTCCAATCCTCCACCACTTCCTATGCAGCATGAAGGGCCTCTCTCATTGCCGGATTAATAAATGGATGGCGAAGCGCTTCGCGCTGCTGAAAGCCGACGTCGGCGGATTGGCGTGACGCGCAGCTTCAACGACAACGGGCCGGTCGTCCGGCTGGCGAAGTTCACCGACAAGTCGCAGGCGATCGTCGTGATGGAAGTGCCGTAGCGGCGCGTCAGAAGAGGAACGGGACGCCGAGTTTCTTGAACTCGGCTTTCTGCTCCGTGAGCCATTTGTCGCCGAGGCGCTCGAAGCCGCCGTCGGTGCGGAACTTCCGGGCTCAAACTGGAACGAGAAACGCGACATCAGCGTGCCGGGTGGCCAGCGCGACATCCAGCGTGGCCAGGCGCGCCTGCTTGCGCCGGGCGAGTTCCGCCAGCCATGCATCGGTCACCTGCGCCCAGCCAGTCAGGGTGGTCGGATCGATCGCCCGGTAGCTGAAGCCCTCATCCCAAAACTCGTGAGCCGCCAGCGCGTGGATGGCGTCGAGCACCGCCCATGCGGCGGCCGCGGACGGTCAACGGCCAGCCGCATATGGACCCGCAGCAGCGTGCCCTCGGTCACTGCGCAGGTGGCAAATGGCTCGGTCTGCGCATCGAACCACGTGCGGGCGCGCGCGTGGAATTCGTGCGAGTCGATCGCCAGCGCGACCAGCACGTTGCCATCGAGCAGCCAGGTCATTCGCGATCAGTCTCGTGCTCGATGTGCGCCACCTCGGCGGAGCCAAAGGCCACCGCGCCCTTGGAAATCGGGAAACCGCGCTGGCTGCGCTGTGCGATGACCGTCGCCGCGGTAGGGTGGCCCTGCTGGGCAGCGAGGAAGCGGATCAATTCCGCCTGCTGTTCCGCAGGCAACTTGGCGGCGGCGGCTTCGATCTCGGTGAGCGTGCTCATGCGCGCAGGATGCCGCAGCGCCGCGCATGCGTCAACGCAAGCCGCGACCCCAGCCGCGACCCCGGCGCGGCGTATGTGTGGCGCATGTCCTCACACGTTCAGAAAGAGAACTCGATGCCGAGCTTCTTGAACTCGGCTTTCTGCTCCGCGAGCCATTTGTCGCCGAGGCGATCGAAGCCGCCGTCGGTGCGGAACTTTGCGAGGAAGCCGTTCACCTGCTCGCGCAGCGGCGAGCCTTTCGGCAGGCCGATCGCCCACGACTCGTGCTGGAAGGGAGTGAGCACGGCGCGCGTGGTGTCGCGGTTGCGTTGCCAGTGGGAGAAGACGGACATCTGGTCGTAGATGAAGGCGTCGGCTTTGCCCTGCGCGATCTCGATGACGCAGGCGCTTTCCCTGTCGAGGACGAGCACGTTTGCGGCGCGGAGATTCTTCGCGGCGTAGAGATGACCGGTCGTGCCTTTCTTCACGACGACGGTGCGCGCGTCGGCTGGCAGCTTCACGTTGCTCTTCGCGCCGACGAGCAGGCACAGGCCGGTGCGCAGATACGGCTCCGAGAAATCGATCACGCGGGCGCGCTCGTCGCTCGCGGTCATCGAAGAGAGGATGAGGTCGATCTTGCCGGTCTTCAGCGCGGGGATGAGGCCGTCGAATGGGAGGTTATCGATCTGCACGGGACGCGTGAGGCTTTCGCCCAAAGCCCGCGCGAGATCGACGCTGACGCCGGTGGGTTCGCCGCTCGCGTCGCGCATCTCGAAAGGCGGGTAGGCGAGTTCCATGCCTACACGCAGTGGAGGCTCGGCGCACGAAGCGAATGGGGCGAATAGGACGCAGAGGAGCAGAAGCAAAGGGTTGAAGAGAGTGCGCATCGCGCGGACCTTTAACCTCGGCTGAAGTTTTTCTGAATCTTTTCCGCACACCCCGAGTCTCAAACGACCGCAACGCCATGAAACACAAATTGCTCCTGCTGGCTCTCACTTTCACCGCCCTCGCCCCGCTCGCCCCGCTCGCTCCGAGCGCGCGTGCGGAGTCGGAAGTCTCCTTCGAGTTCTTCTACGACAATCTCTCGCCCTATGGCGATTGGGTCGAAGTCGGCGACTACGGCACCTGCTTCCGACCGCGCGATGTGGATGCGGATTGGTCGCCTTACACGGACGGCTACTGGTCTTACACCGATGCGGGCTGGACGTGGATCAGCTACGAGGACTTCGGCGACATCACCTACCACTACGGCCGCTGGGTGCGGACTGACGACGTGGGCTGGTGCTGGGTGCCGGATTACGAGTGGGGCCCGGCGTGGGTCTCGTGGCGCAAGTCGGACGACCATGTGGGCTGGGCGCCACTGCCGCCCGAGGCGCGCTGGCGTTCCAGCGTGGGCTTCAGCGTGTGGGTGGACGATCAATACGACATCGGGCCGACCTACTATAACTACTGCCCGACGGTGGATTTCGGCGCGCCGGTGATCCGCGCGGTGTGTGTGTCGCGTTCGCGGGCGATCGGGCTTTTCGGGCTCTCGGTGAACATCACGAACATCTCCTACAACAGCTACAACCGACACGTCTTCTGCGGCGGCCCGGACTACGGCTACATCAGCCGCTACAGCCGCCGCCAGGTGCCGGCGCTGAAGCTCGTGCAGAACACGACGATCATTAACAACAACGTCACGATCATAAACAACCAGCGCATCGTGCGCGCGCCGCGCAACGCCGTGGCGGGCAACACGCTGCAAGTCTTCGCGCCGAAGGTCGTGAACAAGAACACGACGAACGTCATCAAGCCCCACATCGCCCAAGTCGTCGCCAAGCCGCAGATCGACAAAGGCTGGGCGGGAGTGACGGACCCGGTCGAGGCGAAGAAATTCCGCGACAAGGTGAAGGTGGAATCCAAGGGCCTCAACCCCGACACCGCGCCCGCGAAGCCCGTGGCCGTGGCCGATCTCAAGCCACTGCCGGAGAAGGCGGACACGAATGCGCCATCGCCGGTGCAAGTCGCGCCGCGTCCTGGCAAGCCGGGCAAAGACAGGCCGATCACCACGTTTCCGGCGGAGCCGAAGCCGGGTGCGAAGCCCGAGAAGATCGAGCCGTCGGTCCGTCCCACAGACAAGCCGGGCAAACCGGGCAAGGTGGCTGATCTGCCTGATCGACCGGCGACGATTGAGACGAAGCCGCTCCAACCTTCGGTGATGCCCGCGGAGAAGCCGGGCAAGGTCGCTGTCGATCAGCCGGACAGGCCTGCGAAGCCTGAGATGAAGCACGGCAACCCTGTCCGCCCGTCGAACCTCACGCCGCTCGATGCGCCGCCGCAGCGGCCCACGGCGACGACGGATAATCCGCTCAAGAAACCCTTCCGCGAAACCACGACGCCTCCGGCGAAAATCGAACCGGCTCCGGTGATGCCGCCCAAGATCACGAAACAGAAAGACGACTCAGAGCGCATCGCCCGCCAGCAGCAGATGGAGCAGCAAGCCCAGCGCGCGCGGATCGAGCAGCAGCAGGAAGCCGCCGACGGCCAGCGCCGCATGGCTGAGCAGGCCGAGCGTCAGCGCGCCGCCGCGGCGAACGCGGAGCGCATGCAGAAGTCCCAGAACGAGGTGCGTCGCCAGCAGATCGAACCCAAGCGTTCGTCGCAGCCGAAGCCCGACTATTCCGAGCAGCGCGAGCGTCAGGCGGAAGCCGCGCAGCGCCAGGCCACGATGCAGCGCCAGGCCGAATCGCAGCAGCGTGCGGCTCAAGCCCAGCGTGAGGAATCGCTTGAGCGGCAGACGAAAATGCAACGCCAGCAGCAGCAGATGCAGCCCCGGCAACAGTCGCAGCCGATGCCCAAAGCGCAGCCGAGGCCGCAGGCGCAACCGATGCCGAAGGTGCAATCGCAACCGCGCCCGCAGGGCCCGTCGTCGAAGGGCAATACCCTCACGCCCGAGCAGCTTGAGGATCTCAAGCAGAAGAGGCGCTAGTGTAGCCCGTCATAATTAGTGTGGAATATAAGGGATCGCTGTCAGGAAGGTGTTAGCCTTTGGACATGCGCAAGGCCCTGTCTATCTCACTGACTGACGTTGATCGAGCGTGGCTGCAGACAACACTCCAGAGTGCGCTGACGCCACGGCACCTTGCGGAACGTTGCCG
>VFJQ01000114.1 GCA_009885995.1 Verrucomicrobiota bacterium | reverse complement strand
GTGTCGTTGAAAATCTTGCCGATGACGCGGCGAAGGAGGCCCTTGAGGCTGGCGTTGTCGAGGTCACGAAGGCTGCGGATGGCTTCCTCCTTGTAGCGTTCGAGGAGGTCACGGCAGCGCTCGTCGGCTTTGAGTTCAGCGTAGAGTTTCTCCACATCTGCGACGCTCCAGCCGATGGGGAATTCGCGCGACCAGAGCTGCGAGGTGAAGATGCGGTTGTCGCACTCGGCGCGCTCGTGGGCGGTGGCGAGGAGCAGGCTCGGGCGCAGGCCAGCGACGTCGCTGGTGTCGTCCGTTTGGCCGAGGTCGGCGAGGTCGTCGCGGATCTGGTAGGCGATGCCGAGCGCTTCGCTGTAAGCATCGAGGACGCTCTCGACTTCCTCGTGGGCTTCGAGCCCGGCGTAGATCGCGCCGACGTGGAGCGCGACGGCGAAGGCGGGCGCTGTTTTGCGGCGGAAGATGTCGAGCACTTCGACGCTCGTGAGCGGCTGCGGCTGGCGCGCCCAGACGAGTTCGGCGCCCTGGCCGCGGCAGAGTTCGCGCTGGCCTTCGGCGGCGACCTTGAGCATCGCGGCTTTTTGCTCGGCGCTGGCGCGGCAGCTTGCGAGGAGGCGGTAGCCTTCGCCTATGAGCAAGTCGCCGACGTTCAGCGCGACGGGGATGCCGTGCTCGGCGTGCAGCGTGGGTTCGCCGTAGCGCTGCGTGTCGCCGTCTTCGATGTCGTCGTGGATGAGCGAGGCTTTGTGGAAGCACTCGACGGCGACGGCGACTTTGCGGAGGTCGTCGGGAAGCGGGGCGTTCGTCGCGCCGCGGAGTGCGCGGTAAGACGAGACGGTGAGGAAGGGGCGCCACCGTTTGCCCGCGCGGCCGAGCCACTCGCGTGCGATTTTTTCCGTCTCGCCCTGCGCGGCGCCCATGATGGCGTCGAGGTTCAGCGGCGTGAACCAGAAGTCCACTTCGTCGCGCAACGCGCTGAGGTCGAGCCGGCGTGTGTGGTCGTCGCTGGAGAGGTGGATGTATTCCCAGACCCAATCGAGATCGACGTTCGTGTCGATGCAGTCGTCTTGCAGCAGCGGCACGGCGACGCCGGGGATGGCCGCGGCTTCCATGTAGGGAAAGGCGCGTTCGAGCACGCTGATGCAGCTCACGCCGACAATCGCCTCGATCTTCCCGGTCTGGATGAGCGACATCACGATCGCGCTGCCTTCGGCGACGAGCACGGCGTAGCCGAGGCGCTCGGCTTCGGCCTGCAAATCCTGGATCGAGCACAGGCCGCACTGTTTGCAGAGCAGGCCGAATTCATCGAACGGCGCGGGGCACTTGGCTTCGACACGCAGGCATTTCGGCAGCAGCAGCAGGCGCTTCTCGAAAGGCACGGCGGCGATCTGCTCGCGCCACATTTCGTTGTTGATGAGCACGCCGCAGTAGTCGCGGTAGAGCGCGTCGATGCGGTGCATCGCGATGAAACGATCCGCGTGTTCCTTGAGCTGGTCCTGCGGCAGCGGCGGGACGGGGTTGAACTCGGCGACGTATGCGCGGGTGAGATTCAGGATGCGGGTCCGCTCAATGCCGGTCTGCGGGACGTTCTTTTTCGGCGGCCGGATTTTCTGCGTCGGCACCGCGCGGGGAAGCGTGAGAGAGATGGGAGGAACGTCGTTCCGGGCGGTGGTCGGCTGCATGGTCGTCGAGTATTCGAGTCGGGTGAACAAAGCGCAAGGTGTGAAGTTTCTTAGCTTCGCGGCCCATCGCGCATTTGGGTGGGCAAAAGAAAACCGGCGCCCGAACTCGCCGGACGCCGGTTTGGTGATTGGTTGATGGTGGTTAAGTTATTCCTTCTTCGCAGCGGTCTTCTCGCCGTCCTTGGCGGCGCCTTCCTTGGCAGCCTTTGGCGCCTTCGGAGCGGCCGGGCCGAACTTCGTGATCTTTACGACCTCGTATTCGGTATCGCTCTTCTTGTTGCGCAGACCGGCGACCATGTCGCCAACCTTGACGTCGCTAAACTTGGCGTCAGCGCCGTTGTTCTTGATCTCGGCCGAAGCGGCAAGGACGTGCTTCAGCTCGACACCATCCTTGCGCTTCATGGTGAAGGTCTTGGCCGACGCGTCGATCGAATCGACGCGTGCGTTCATCGGGAGCGGCTTGCCGGCTTTGCTGGCTTCGGCTGCGGGTTTCGCATCCGACTTCTTCGCTTCTGCGGCAGGTGCTGCGCCTTCCTTCTTGGCCTTCTTTTCTGCAGCCGGAGCGCTGGTCGCGAGACCAAACGACAGGACGGCGGCGGTGATGGTGATCAATGTTTTCATGTGATGTATTTGTATTGGGTTTGTTGTTCTTTAACTCGGCAATCCACGGGCAGAGGATCGGCCTCGCTTTGCCGGGTGCGCCGGTAGCGGAGTTCGCGACAGCAGGTCAACGGAAAACTTCACAAGTGGTTCATAATCAATGAAAACTGAGGGTTTTCACCCACTCGTCGAGCGCGAACTCGCCTTTCCGTTGCGCCCATTCCTCGTCGCTGAGCACGTTGAGATCTTCGCGCATGAAGCCGGGCACGTTTACATCCGGCGCGCGGAGGCCGCCTTCGCGATCTTCAGTGGCGTAGAGCTTGTCCATCGCGACGCCGCGGCTTGCGGCCCAATCGGCGATGCGGATCTCCGGTGCCTTGGCGAGGCTCTCGGATGTCCAGTTTGGAAAATCGATCTGCCGATCCAGCCAGCCGATTACGGGGCGCGTGAGAAAAATACGGCCGCTGGCTCATCCCGGTCACGTATGCGGTTTCGATGATCCCGTCTTCCTTTCCGTGGAGCTTTGCGACGCGCGCACGCAGATCATCAAAAAACGTGGGTGGCGTCTTCTCCATGCCGACGACGGTGTAGGCGAGGCCGTTCCAAATCAGCGTCGGTCCGCGCGCGGCGTGGAGCGCGTAGATCATCGCAGGCCGGTCGCCGAGGAAGTTCAGCGAGCGATAGGGCAGGCCCTGGCACATCGGTTTTGAGTTGTCCCAATAGCCATCCGGTCCGTCCAGATTGCCGCCGCCAACGAGCACGCACGCTTTGAGCCGCGGCTCGATCGCGCCGGCGAGCGCGAGGACAAACGAACCGAGTGAGTAGCCGCCCGCGCCGGTGCGGCTTGCGTCCACCTCCGGTCGCGAAGCGAGATACGCCACGGCCTGGCGCACGTCGGTGATCATCAAGCCGCAAAGTTGGCGAGCGAGTGTTTCATCGCCTTGGATCTTGTCGTGCACGCGGGTGCCGGACATGCGCTGCGCGTTGCGTTCGCCTTCGCCCGCCTGGTCGTAGGTCAGGACCGCTGCTCCGCCACGAGCGAAGAGGACACCCGTGTAGAACGCACACCACGCGTATTTGTCGCCGCCGTAGCCGTTCAGCACGATGAAGCTGGGCACCTTCCCGTTCTTCGGCAGCGGCTTCGGCAGATAAAGAATCGCGGGCACACGCATCCCATGCTGCGTCGTGTAGCTCACTGCCTCCGCACTCACACCGGATGCAGGCTCGAAGCGGCGGTGGGTTTGTGCCTCGAGTGAGGGCAACGGTTGGGGCACGGCGAAGTTCGCCCCGATTCGCGCGCGTAGCGCGTCAATCTCCGCAGGCGGGAGTGCCATGACGGGTGAACTCGTGCCAAGGCAGAACGCGAGGAGGAGCAGCTGGCATTGCTGGCATTACATTGGCGAGAGCTTTTCCTCCTCGTGCAGCGACCGCAACCAGGAAGGGGGAATTGGCGTTCGTCGCGCGTCGTCGTTGAAACGCATCGCTTACGAGAAATGGAGCGAGAAGATTGCGCCGTCAGCACGGTCGGGCGTAAATTTTTGGGGGGAGATTGGGCTCCGTCCATAGCCGCGCTGTTGGATGTGAACAACTTGTCCGCGCGCAAATCGCTCAGATTCAACGAGTCGCAAATCACGAGCCTAAGTTATTTACAGCTTATTCACAAGTTGCACGAAATCAGTATATTGCGCAATATTTGGTTGCGTCTCGGCGCGCTGCGGCTAAACCTTCAAGAAGTTCTTTGGGAGAACGAGGGTGAACCGCCGAAGCCGCAAGGCTGAAGCGAAGTAGCTCCGAGATAATTCCGGGGAACCGGAGAACAGTCGGGTGCAGTTGGCGCGCCCGGCTCCTTGGAAAACTGTCATCGAATCCGAGGACAGCCTGGGGCAAGAAACTCACCCATCCCGCTGGTCTGCGGTCGCACGCAGCCGGTCAATGCGAACTCGGGATGAGGCAGTCGGCGGTGATTAGAAACCGTTTGCCGGCTGAGTGAGAGACCGCGGGGAGTTTCGACCTGCGGAGGAAAGGCAGTGACCGTGAAGGTCCCAGTTGCTACTGCCAGCCAGCTCGTGTGAAGTGCATCGGCGGGACGACCCCGCCACAAGGCTCCGCTACGCAAGCGGCAGCGCGTAATGGTGCGCGACATACGGGGAGGGAGCGCGTCTGGCAAAGCGCGCAAAAACTCCTGAACATCGGACGGTGCTAAAAACGGCGTCGCCCGACTGCGAGGTGAAGGCAACTTGAGAGCTAAGAGGTCAGACCCGCAGCGTGGGGCAAACGCACCGACACAATCGGTGGCCGACCCCATGGTAGCCGGTGGCGACGCGGAAAGGGCAAAGCCCTTGCAGACGTGTCACCACCCAGTCTGGCGACGGATGCACCGGCGGGTGCGCCGCGGACCGGGCTAAGAGGCCTCACTCAAATCAAAGCCGCGTGCGCGAAAGCCTGCGGCCGGTCCTGCTGCGAGACCGAAGACTCCGCTTGCCGTGGAGAACAGCGTCGGGGAGGTGGCCGCCGATCGAAAGATCGCGCGCCCAAGGTCCACCCAATGGGGAAGAGAGCGTGGCGAGCTCCCACTCCCACTTTGAGAGCGCGATACCGAAAGGTGTCGCGCTCTCGCTGTTTTTACGGACGAAGGCGGCGGCGCTTCATGCAGCACAGCGCCGGTTAGCGGCGCACCGCAGCGATCTCTGCGTCCGCTCGTGAGCGCCCCGGAGCCTCGACCTCCGGCGGCATGGGCTTTGGGCCGAAGGTGAACTTGAGCGTCTTCCACAAATCGCCGGGCTGCGCACCGATGCCGAGCGAAGCCGTCGGTTCGTAGCCGCAGTGGACCATGCAATTCTCGCAGCGCGGGTCGCGTGCGACGCCATCGACGACGCCGAGTTTGTTCCAGTCGGTCTTTTCGAGAAGCTCGCGGTAGGTCGCGTAGTGCCCGTCGGTCATCAAGTAGCACGGACCTTTCCAGCCGCGCACGTTGCGCGTCGGGATCGCCCAGGCGCTGCATGTGAGGTCGCGCTGGCCGGCGAGGAATTCGAGATAGACCGGCGTGCCGAGGATCGGGAAGTCGCGGCCCCATTCGACGGCGCGCGCGAACTTCTCCCGCGTCGCGTCGCGCGTAAGGAAGAACTCCTCCGGGCGCTGGCCGAGCCGCGCGATCATGTCCTTCTTCGCCGCGTCGTATTCGTAGCCGGGCGAGATGGTGTGGCCGTCCACGCCGAGCGTGCCGAGGAAGGCGAACATCTGCTCGATCTCGGCGGGATCCGTCTCGCGATAGACCGTCGTGTTCGTCGCGACCTGGTAACCGAGGATCTTCGCCATGCGGATCGCGAGCACCGCTTCGCGGAAAACGCCGTCGCGCTCGACGATGAGGTCGTGCGTCTTCTCCATGCCGTCGAGGTGGACGTTCCAGTAGATCCACTGCGTCGGCGCAATCACGGGCTTGTCCTCGTCCTTCGGGCCGCGGCGGATTTCCTCGGCATCGCGCGGCGTGACGAGTTCTTCGCTCACGAGCACTTGCAGTCGCTCCTCCGCTTCGCCCCGGCGCTGGATGAAAAGCGCCGCGAGATAGTCGCGCATCTTCCGCCGCATCAGCGTGGCATTCGTGCAGATGTAAACGATGCGCCGCTGCGCGAGCAGCCCGTCCACGAGCGCTTCGATCTGCGGGTAGATGAGCGGTTCGCCGCCGCAGATGCTCACCATTGGCGCATTGCACTCGTCCGCCGCGGCGAGGCAATCGGCGAGCGGGAGGACGTCTTTCAGCGAGGTCGAGTATTCGCGGATGCGCCCGCAGCCGGTGCACGTCAGGTTGCACGTGTGCAGCGGCTCGAGTTGGAGCACGGTCGCAAACTTCTCTACGCCGCGCAGCTTGTGCCATACGATGTGGCCGGCGATCTTCGCGGTCAGCGCGAGCGGGAATCTCATGGGGCGCTCTTATCGGCAGCGCGCGGAGGGGTGCAAGAGCCGAAGCGGGCGTAGAGCGCGGGGAGGAGGAAGAGATTCAGCAGCGTGCTGGTGACGAGGCCGCCGAGGATCACGAGCGCCATCGGGCGCTCGATCTCGTTGCCGGGGACGTTGCCTTTGAGCACGAGCGGGAGAAGTGCGAGGGCGGCGGTCGAGGCGGTCATGAGGATCGGGATGAGGCGCTCTTCGCTGCCGCGCAGGATGAGGTCGAGGCCGAACGCGCAGCCTTCCTCCTTTTCGAGATGGCGGTAGTGGCTGACGAGCAGGATGCCGTTGCGCGCAGCGATGCCGAGCACGGTGACGAAGCCGACGAGCGAGCCGAGCGAGAGCACGCCGCCGCCGAGCCACGCAGCCATGACGCCGCCGATGAGCGCGAAGGGCAGCGTGAGCGCGATGAGGGCGACGAGGCGCGGGCTTTGGAAATCGGCGAGCAGCAGCGCGAGGATGCCGGCGAACGAGGCGAGGCTGAGCCAGCCGAGGCGGCTTTGCGCGGCCTGGCGCTCGGCCCATTCGCCGAGGATTTCGGGATGGTAACCGCGCGTGAAGTTCACCTTCGACACGCGCTGCTCGACGTCGCGAACCACATCGCCGAGCGCGCGCCCGGCGACGTTGCACGTCACGTCGATGCGGCGGGAGGCGCCTTCGCGTTTGATCGCGTTCGGCGTCGGCACGATGGAAAGCTCGGCGACATCGGCGAGGCGCACGTGGCCGCCGGCAGGCGTTTCGATGAGCAGTTCGCGCAGCGTGGTGAAGTCAGCGCGCACGTGCGGCTGGCTCCACACCACCACGTCATGCACGCGTTGCTCGCGATAGACCTCGCCGACTTTGCGTCCGCTGATGAGCGTGGTCACGGCTTGGCGCACCTGCCCGGCGGTGAGCCCGTGCAGTGCGGCGGATTCGGGGCGTGGCTGCACGATGATTTGCGGCACGAGCGTTTGCGATTCGACCTTCAGCGCGCTCACGCCGGGCAAGTCCTTGAGCGCGGCGCCGACTTCACCCGCGTGCTGGCGCAGCGTGTCGAGTTCCGGGCCGAAGATGCGCACGACGACGGTGGCGCTGGTGCCAGTGAGCACTTCCTTGATCCGCTCGCGGAGGAAGGTGAGCAGGTCGCGCTGGAGGCCGGGGTAGCCGTCCACGACAGCCTGCACTTTGTGGATCGTGCCGTCGTAGTCGGCCTCGGGCGCGATGCTGATCCACAGTTCGGTGAAGTCGGGGCCGACGACTTCATCGGCGACCTCGGCGCGGCCGATGTGCGCGCCGAGATTGCGCACGCCGGGCACGGCGAGCAGATCCTTCGCGGCGGCGATGCTGATGCGCGTGCTCGCCTCGACGGAGGTGTTCGGTTTCTCCAGCCAGTGCATGAGGAAGTCGCGCTCCTTGAAGTTCGGCAGGAACTCTTCCTTAAGCTGGCTTTTCCAAACCCAGCCGCTCACGGCGAACGCGACGGCGAGCACGCCGATGGCCATCCACGGCTTGCGCGAAAATGCGGGCAGCACGCCGCGGTATGCTGCCTTCAGCTTGCGCGTGAGAAAGGCGTCGCGATGCACGCCGGCCTTCACTTTCAGCAGCATGAGGCAAAGCGCGGGCGTGACGGTGAGCGCGACCGCGAGCGACGCGGCGATGGCGAGGATGTAGGAAAGCGCGAGCGGCCGAAAGAACGTGCCCGCGAGCCCCGGCAGGAAAAACACAGGCACGAAGACGAGCACGATGATGACGCTCGCATAGACGACGGCGCTGCGGACTTCGATCGAGGCGTCGAGCACGACTTTGAACTTCGGCTTGTCCGGGTTCTGCCGCAGGCGGCGAAGGATGTTTTCCACATCGATGATCGCATCGTCCACGACTTCGCCGAGCGCGATGATGAGGCCGGCGAGGATCATCGTGTTGATGGTCTCGCCGCGCCAGCGCAGGAGCAGGAGCGCGATGGCGAGCGAGAGCGGGATGGCGGTGAGGCTGATGACGGTGGTGCGCCAGTCGCCGAGGAAAAGTGCGAGCACGACGACGACGAGCAGGCAGCCGAGCCAGAGCGCTTCGGTGAGGTGATCGAGCGAGAGCTGGATGAACGTGGCGGGGCGGAAGATCGTGCTGTCCACGTTCACGCCGGGCAGGCCCGGCTTGAGATCGGCGAGGACTTTCTCGACGCCCGCGGTGACATCGAGCGTGTTTCCCCACGGTTGCTTTTCCACGATGAGCAGGATGCCGGGGCCGTCGTTGATGACGCCGTCGCCGATGGGCGCGGGATGGCCGATGCGCACTTCCGCGACATCGCCGAGGCGGATGGGCGCGCCATTTCGGAACTCGACGACCGTGCGCGCGAGATCGTCCGGCGTGGTGATGAGCGCGAGTTGCGAGACGCTGAGGCGGAGGTTCGGCGTGTCGATGAAACCGCCCGCGCTGACGACAGCGGCATCGCCCGCGGCGCGCGTGACGGCATCGAGCGTGACGCCCGCGGCGCGGAGTCGCTGCGGATCGACGAGCACCTGAAACTGTCGGTCGCGCTGACCCCAGATCGCGACATTCGCCACGCCGCGCACGGACATGAGCCGCGGGCGGATCGTCCAGCGCGCGAGTTCGCTCAGCTCCATTTGATCGAGCGTCTTCGAAGTGAGGCCGACTTTCAGCACGCGGCTGAGCGACGAATACGGGGCCATGAGCACCGGCGGTTTCACCACGCCGGGCAGGCGGCTCTGCGCGAGGTTGAGCCGTTCTTGCACGAGCTGGCGTGCCTTGAGGATGTCCGTGCCGGTGTCGAAAATCATGACCACGGACGAGAGACCGAGCACGGATTTCGAGCGGATGGTCTTGAGGAACGGCAGCCCGTTGAACGAATTCTCCAGCGGCACGGTGACGAGCGCGTCCACTTCCTCCGTCGAGAGGCCGGGCGCTTCCGTCTGCACCTCGACGAGCGGCGGCGCGAACTCCGGGAAGACATCGAGCGGCGCATTGCGCGTGGCGTTGATGCCGACGACGAGCAGCGCCAGCGCCGCCGCGACGACGAGCACGCGCATGTTCAGCGCCCATGAGACGATGGCGTTCAGCATCGCTATTTCCCGGTCATGAACTCCGTGCCGAACAACTCGGCGGAGCCATCGGTGACGACCTTGCTGCCGACCGCGGGACCGCTCGCGAGCACGGCATCGCTGCCGGCGAGTCGCGCGACCTGAATGCGGCGGCGCGTGTAGGCGTGCTCGGCGGTTTGCACATACACCCACTGGCCGCCGTGGATGTCGTGCAGCACGGCGCTGAACGGCACGACGAGGCTTTCAACTTTGCTGTCGAGCGCGGGGATCTCGACGGCGACTCGCTCGCCGGCACGGAGCTTCGTGTCGGGCGGGAGTTCGTAATACCAGTCCACCGTGTTCGCGAGCGCGTTGGCCGTGGGCGGGCCGGCGACGGGCTTCGCGCCTTGGCCGCTCGTGGTGGAAGTGAGCGCGCGGATGCTGGCGTCGGCCTTGGCGTCGAGGAGCGCTGCTTCGCCGCTGTAGATCGCGACGCGCACCCACGCGCGCCTGGCGCCGTCGGTTTGCCCGACCGGGCCGCCGAGGATGTCGCGCTGCGCTTTCGCCGTGGTCATCGCGGCCTCGGCGAGGGCGAACGCGGACTTCGCCTCATCGACGGAACGCACGCTGCCGGCTTCGGCGTTGAGGACTTTTTGCGCGCGCTCGACCGCGATCTTCGCGGCGTCCATCTGCACCTTCGCTTGGAGGATGCGGCCATCGGCGTCGGCCTGGAGATCGGCGAGACGGAGGATTTCGTCGAGCGTGCCGCCGAGCACGGGCGCGACGAGTTGCCCGGCGGACGCGAGTGGCAACACCACTTCGCCGGAAAATAATCGCACCGAAGGCAGCGCGCGCTTTTCGACCGGCACGACTTTCAAACGCAGCCGCTGCTCGGCCTCGGGCTTGAGCGTGATGATGACGAGGTCGCCTTCCTTCGTGACGGCGGCGGGCGCGCCCGGCGCGTCGGCAGCGTGGAGGCGTAGAGCTGCGAGGCTGATGAGGGTGCAGAGTCGTTTCATGGAATCAGCGCAGGCGCGCGTGGATGGCGGCTTCGAGTGCGCCGGCAGCGGTTTGGGCTTCGGCGTTCGCGGCGGTGTTGGCGAGGTTTGCGGCGCTGGCTTCGATGCGGCGGCGGGTGAGTTCGAGCGGCGACACGTCGCCCGCTTCGACCATGCGCTTGGTCGTGTCGGCGGCGGAGGCGGCTTCCTTCGCGAGTGTCGCGGCGGTGCCGGCTTTCGCACGCGCGGCGCGGTAGGCGGCGAGCGCGATCTCGATCTCGCCGAAGACGGCCTGTTGCTTCGCCTCGAACTTCACACCGACCGTTTTCCGCCGCGCGACAGCCTGCGCGATGGGACCGCGGTTTTGATTCAAGATCGGCAGCTCGATGGTCAGGCCGAGCGCCCATTTGTTTTCGGTCTGGTCGAGCGTGTAGCCGGGATTGAGGTGGATGTCGGGATACTGCTTCGCGACTTCCAAGCGCAGTTCGGCGTCAGCGGCGGCGTAGTCGGCGAGCGCGGCGAGCAAGTCGGCGCGATGCGTGAGCGCACGGCGGCGCACGCCGGCGCCGGGCGCGGCGGGGAGCGACGCGAAGGCGGAGAAGTCGAGCGTCACCGCGTCGATCGCGGCGGATGAGACGCCGACGGCAGCGGCGAGCTTCGCGCGCGCGGTGACGGCGAGGTTCTCCACGTCGTGCATCGCGAGCTTCGAGCGGTTGAGGCCGAGGCGCTCCTGGATCAGCTCGAAGACGGGCGACTCGCCTGCCTTCACCTGCGCGTCGAGTTTCTTCACGGCTTCCTCGTGCAGCGCGACTTCGGTTTTCAGCAACGCGATGTTCTCGCGCGCCGAGTGGAGGTCGAGCATCGCGGCGCGCACCTTCGTCCGCGCATCCCACGCGGCTGCGACGACACGGAGCTGCGCCGCTTCCGCCGCTGCGCGTGCGCTGGCGAGCCGCTTGCCGCGCTTGCCGGCGGTCTCGATGGTCACGTCGAGCGACGGGCTGATGATCCACGGCGAGATGCCGGTGGTCGTCGAGTTGTAGCCCGGCGAAAACGAGAGGACGGGGTTCGGCAGTTGTCCCGCGGTCTTGATGCCCGCCGCCGCCTGCTCCGCCTCGGCGCGAGCGACGCGCACGTCGCCATGAAAATACGCCGCCGCGAGCGCGAGCCGCTCGACGCCCCACGAGCCACTGCCGGCGCGCTGCCCGGCGAGGAATTTTCGCAAGCCCGCGTCGCTCAGCGAGCGGTCGCTGAAACTGGATGCACTACCCTCCGCCGAGAGCGGCCCAGCCTTATATGACACGCAGGCTGGTAACGCTCCGAGCGATACCGCGATGAGGAGGAATGCGGAGCGAGTGGCGGGGAAATTGGGGGGGCGCATGGTGCGGTTGAGGCATCCAGTAAGCGCCAGCAGTCACGGCTGGAAGCCATAATAGTTCTCCTCAAAGGGCAGCAGGCACCGCTGCCGGATTGGAGCGAACCCTTTACGCCGGCTGCTCAGTCAGCCCCGGCGGGAAGTCTTCCGCGGGCTTCTCGTCGGCGACGGGCAGCGGCGGGGGCTCGGAACGCGGGGGTTTCGGCACGGTCGGCGGCGGGGTCTTCATCTCGCCGGTCTCGATGATCTCCTTCACCTGCGCGCCGTCGAGCGTCTCGAACTCCAGCAGCGCCTTGGCGATCAGTTCGACCTTGTCGCGGTTGGCCATGATGAGGTCTTTCGCGCGGGCATAGGCTTCATCCACGAGCCGGCGCACTTCGCGGTCGATGTCTTGCGCGGTGGCTTCGCTGTAGTCGCGGGCTTTGTTGATGTCGCGACCGAGGAAAACGTAATCCTCGTGCTCGCCGTATTCCACCATGCCGAGCCGTTCGCTCATGCCCCATTCGCAAACCATCTTACGGGCGAGACGGGTCATCTGCTTGATGTCGTTCGACGCGCCGGTCGAGAGATCCTTCGTGTAAAGCTCCTCGGCGATCCGCCCCGCGGCGGTCATCGCCAGCCTGTCGAGGGCTTCCTTGCGGGCAAAGGAATACTGGTCCCCCTCGGGCAGCGACATCGTCACGCCGAGCGCGCGACCGCGCGGGATGATCGTCACCTTGTGAAGCGGGTCGGTGTGCTCGAGCAGCACGCTCACGAGCGCGTGGCCGGCTTCGTGCCAGGCGGTGGAGATCTTCTCCTTCTCGCTCATCGCCAGGCTGCGGCGCTCGCGCCCCCAGCGCACTTTGTCGCGCGCTTCCTCCAGCTCCGCGTTGGTGATGCCCTTGAGATCGAGCCGCGCGGCGATCAGCGCGGCTTCGTTGATGAGATTCGCCAGCTCCGCGCCGGAGAAGCCCGGCGTGCCCCGCGCGATCACCGCGAGATCCACCGAGTCCGCCAGCTTCACCTTCTTCGCGTGGACGCGCAGGATTTCCTCGCGGCCCTTCACGTCGGGCAAATTCACCGTCACCTGCCGGTCGAAGCGCCCCGGCCTCAGCAGCGCGGGATCGAGCACATCCGGCCGGTTCGTCGCCGCGATGATGATCACCCCGTCCTGCGTATCGAAGCCATCCATCTCCACGAGCAGCGCATTGAGCGTCTGCTCCCGCTCGTCGTGTCCGCCGCCGAGGCCGTGCCCGCGATGGCGGCCCACGGCGTCGATCTCGTCGATGAAGATCAGGCAAGGCGCCGCCTTCTTCCCCTGCTCGAACATATCCCGCACCCGGCTCGCGCCGACGCCGACGAACATCTCCACGAAGTCCGACCCGCTGATCGAAAAGAACGGCACGTCCGCCTCCCCCGCGATGGCGCGCGCGAGCAGCGTCTTGCCCGTGCCCGGATTACCCACCATCAGCACGCCTTTCGGGATGCGCCCGCCGAGCTTCTGGAACTTCTTCGGATCGCGCAGGAACTCCACGATCTCGCTCACCTCCTCCTTCGCCTCCTCCACCCCGGCCACGTCCTTGAACGTGATCTTGTTCTTATCCCGCGACATCATCTTCGCCTTCGACTTGCCGAAGCTCATCGCCCCCTTCCCCGCCATGCGGATCTGCTGCCGGAAGAGGAAATACAGCACCACGATGAACAGCAGGATCGGCAGGAAACTGAACAGCGCCCCGGCGATCATATTATTGTCCTCCTTCTGCACCGGCTTGATCCCGTTCTCATTGAGCAGCCAGTAGAGATTGTCCTGGAGATACATCAGGTTCACCTGCACGCGGACCTCCTCCGGCAGCGCCGCCCCGCCCGCGCTGCTCTTGCGGAAAGCGCGGATCAGCTCATTCGCCGAGCCCGGCTGCGCCACGAGCGAGACCGGGTAACGCGGGTCGTCCTTGATGATCTCGTTCTTCTTCAGCGCCTCCGCGAAGGCCGGATACGTCATCTCGGTCGAGCCGCCCATCGGGCCGGACTTGTTGAAAACGAACGCCCCCCCGATGAGCATGACGGCGATCGCGAAGAGCACGACCCCGCGCCAGTTGAAGGAAGGATCCTGTCCGCCATTGGACGAACGGTTGTCGTTGGGGCGATTTTCGGGCTGTGCCATATCGGTAGTTTCCGCCGTTCTTACACCACATCCCGCCCTCGGCAACGAGCGCGCGCAAATCTCCGCGTGTCAGCGCCCCGGCTACGGCGCCGCCGTCACCCGCAGCCGCCCTTGGCGGTGAAAAGTCGGGTGGTCAGGACCCTCGGGCGTCGTCGGCTCTTGTCCCTGCGCCCATCTGCGCCTCTGCGTTTCGCGTTCCGCGCGCGATAGCCAGACGAGGCCCGCGCGCGGGCGTTGCGCGGGGGGGGTGGAGCGTGTCACCGTGGGGGCGTGAGTCTCGTCATGCATCCGCAGCCCGATTGGTCCGCTATCCGCGCCGACTTCCCGATCCTCGACCAGGAGGTGAATGGGCATCCGCTCGTGTATTTCGATAACGCGGCGACTTCGCAGAAGCCGCGGGCGGTGATCGAGGCGCTGCGCACTTACTATGAGCGCGACAATGCGAACGTGCATCGCGGGCTGCATGAGCTGAGCAATCGGGCGACCGATGCCTTCGAGGCGGCGCGGGGGAAGGTGGCGCGCTTCCTCGGGGCGGCGAGCGCGGAGGAGATCGTCTTCACGCGCGGGACGACCGAGGGGATCAATCTCGTGGCGCAAGCGTGGGGCGGGCGGTTCGTGCGGGCGGGCGAGGTGATCCTGCTGACGGAGATGGAGCATCACTCGAACCTCGTGCCGTGGCAGCTCCTCGCGGAGCGAAGCGGGGCGCGGCTGCGCTTCGTGCCGGTGCTGGAGGATGGGACGCTCGATCTCGGCGCGCTCGATGCGCTGCTCACGCCGGAGGTGAAGGTGTTCGCTTTCACCCACATCTCGAACTCGCTCGGGACGATCAATCCCGTGGCCGAGTTGTGCCGGCGGGCGCGGGCGGTCGGGGCGTTGTCGCTGGTCGATGGCGCGCAGAGCGCGGGGCATGCGCCTGTGGATGTGCGCGCGATGGGGTGCGACTTCTACGCCTTCTCCGGTCACAAGATGTGCGCGCCCACCGGCAGCGGCGCGCTCTACGGCCGGGCCGAGGTGCTCGAAGCCACGCCGCCGTGGCATGGCGGCGGGGAGATGATCGTGAGCGTGAGCTATGAGCGGGCGACGTTTAAGCCGGCGCCGCATCGGTTCGAGGCCGGCACGCCGAACGTGGCGGGGGCGGTGGGGCTGGGCGCGGCGGTCGATTACCTGGAGGCGATCGGGCGGGAGCGGATCTTCGCGCACGACGAGGCGCTGGCGCTTTCCGCCCTCGCGAAGATCGAGACGCTGCCCGGCATCCGGATCTTCGGCCCACGCGAGCAGCGCGGCGGGCTCGTGGGCTTCGCGGCCGAGTGGGCGCATCCGCACGACCTCACCACCTACGCGAACGAATACGGCCTGGCGCTGCGCGGCGGGCATCACTGCAACCAGCCGCTCATGCGCAAGCTCGGGGTGCCGGGCACGAACCGCGCGAGTTTCTACTTCTACAACACGGAGGCCGAGATCGATCGCATGATGGCGATCCTCACGGCGGCGCATGGCTTCTTTACCCGATGAACGCCGAACTCGAAGAGCTCTACCAGCAGGTCATCCTCGATCATTCCCGCCGTCCGCGGAACAAGGGTGACATCCCCGGGGCGATCCACGTGCATGGCGATAATCCGTCGTGCGGCGATGAGATCGACCTGAGCGTGCAGTTCGGCCCCGAGGGCGTGGTGGAGGATGTGAAGTTCACTGGCGCGGGCTGCGCGATCAGCCAGGCGAGCGCGTCGATGATGACGCTGAAGCTCAAAGGCAAGCCGCGCGCCGAAGCCGAGGCGATGCTGCGCGACTTCCACGACCTCGTGACGACCGAAGTGGCTGATCCGCCGAAGCAACTCGGCGATCTGCGTCTGCTGGCCGGCGTGCGGAAATTCCCCCAGCGCGTGAAGTGCGCGATGCTGGCGTGGCGGGCCTTCGAGCAGGCGCTGCAAGGTGCGCGCGAGCCGGTCACGACCGAAGAAGCTGGGAGCTAACCGGCGAGCTTCGCAAGCCGCTTCGCCCGGCTCAAAACCAGCCGCAACTTCCGGGCGTCTTTGTTCGCCCACTTGAGTTGCGTCATCACCCATTTCGTGCGCCGCTCGCCCCTCAAGCCTCGCGCTCTCGCCTCGGCATCGAGCCGCGCGGCCTTCTCCGCCTCCGCCGCTTGTTCGATTTGGTTCCGGGTCAGCTTCGCGCCTTGCTTCGAGGCGACGCGCGCGTTGTGCAGCCGTTGAATCTCGGGCCAGTTCAAGTCGCGCTTTGGGTCGAGGCTCCACCATGAGGGGATGAAAACCAGCGTGCCGTGCGGCGTGAGGTTGACTGTCAGCTTTTGAAGCAAGGGCTCGTCGCCATCCATGCCGTAGAGATTCCACCGGTGGCAGAAAGCATCGAACACCGCCTGAAATCGCGCCGCCGGTTTTTTCCAGTTGAGCTGCCAGTCGGTGCGAAAGGCGCGCTCCGCCACCATCCGTCGCCGGATGATCCCTTTGCGGTCGCGGTGTTTTGCCACGTCGAACTCCGCCTTGATCGCCGCCCACGCCTCGTGGATCCGCCGGTCGTTCATCAGCCGCTCCTCCGTCAGCCGGTATTTATCCCCGGCCATCACTTGGGCACCGTAGTCGCCGCACTGGACGGCGTGCTCGTGGCTCGACGCCGCGGCCTGCGCCTCCGCACTCGGCAGCGCGGGCAGCGTTTCAATGAGCAATCGCAGGGCGCTTTCCAACCGCTGGCCGGCGTTGATGCGTTGCTGGATCACGAGGCAGAGGCCGTGAAAATCAATCGGCCAAAGCGTGAAAGGCACGACGAGCCACGCGCACGCGCGTTCGAGGTATGGAAAGTCGGGATGATCTCCCGCCGTTTCACGCAGCCGGTGAAACTCCCGCACCACATCGCCGGTCCACTCCAGCCGATGATAGGCGAGTTGGGAAAGGCGTCGCAGATCGTCTTCGAGGGAAGTTTGCACGCAGCGATTGTCCCCAAAAGTTGCCCTTATGGCAACCGGCGCGACAGGCCAGTCTTGAGCGCATGAGCCCCATTTCATCGCCATCCATCGTTCCTCGTGAGCCGCGGGAAGGGCAGCATGGCGTAGCTCGCCGCGATTTTCTCCGCGCCTGTGCCGTCACGGTCGCCGGTCTGTCCCCCGGTTTCCACCGTCATCTCGCCAAGGCCACCGTTTCTCCTGCCGGTGGCAAGCCGCTGGTCGCAGACATCATCGTCGGCCTTGAAATTGGCACCTCGAAGGTTTGCGCGGTGGTCGTCGAACGACTGCCCGATGGGATCACAAAACTCCTCGGCATGGGACAGGCGGATTCACGCGGCGTGCGCAAGGGCGAATTGGTCGATGTCAAGGTAGCCAGCCGATCGGTGCTCGCCGCGCTGATTGATGCGGAGATGCAAGCCGACGTGATGATCGGCTGCGTTCTTCTCGCGGTCACAGGCAGGCATCGTGGGACGCAGATCAAGAACAGCATCCGGTGTGTGAAGGATCTCGGCATTGAGGTTCAAGACATCGTTTTCGCGCCGAAGGCGAGCGCGCAGGCAGTGCTCGATCCGGATGAAAGGAACATGGGGGCGCTCGTCATCGACATGGGCGGGGGCACGACGGATTACATCGCCTATGACAATGGCGCGGTGACGCACAGCGGTTGCCTCGCAGTTGGCGGCGACCATATCACCGGGGATATTTCGCTTGGCCTTCGGATTCCGCAGTGGCGTGCGGAGCGCTTAAAAATCGAGGAGGGCGGCGCCCGTGGCGGCCGTATCGTGCTCAAGGCCGAGCCCGAGCGCGATTTTGCCGGCCGGGAAGTCGATGGAAGGCTGCTGAACACGATCGTTCACTGCCGCGTGCGCGAGACCTTCCAGGTTGTGAGAAAGCGTCTCGCAACGCACGGCGTGCGGCTCGATTCCCTCGGTGCAGGCGTGCATCTCACGGGCGGTTGCTCGCTGCTGCGCGGCATCGACGGATTGGCCGAGGAAGTCTTCGGACTCCCGGCGCACCTCGCGCGCGGCACAGGAATCTCAGGCTCCGCCAGCGCCCTCGACGATCCACGGTATTCGTGTGCGCTTGGCCTCGTGAAACTCGGCTACTCGCTCGCGAAACCTTCGCCGGTCGGTCACGACACGGAGGAAGGCCGCCCGCGTATCGGCTGCGCGGCTTGACCCTCATCCTCGGCATACATACAACCAAGAAAACTCATGAATACTCCTCCCGGTTGCTCCCAAGATTTTGACAATGGCTTCGACCAGATTCCCGGCCTCACATGGCAACCTTGGGTTGGGTCTCAGTGGGCACAACGTCCGGCAGAACGGCGACTGCTTGTCGTGGGTGAATCACACTACGCTTTGGGAACCACTTCCGAAGAAATTGCCCGGAATATCGAGACATGTAGCAAGCATCGCAGCTACACGCGTGAAGTTGTTTCCGAAAGCCTCGTCGAGGATGATTGGGCCACCCCCACGCTGCGCAACATCCCGAAGATGCTCTTTGGTGCCAAGACACTGGATCGACTGCGCTTCTGGAGCGAGGTAGGATACTATAACTTTGTGCAGCGCCAGATGAACGGTCCAGACGGTGAGCGGCCAACAGGGGACGATTTTCTCGATGGTTGGCCGGTCTTTCTCCACATCGTGGAACTACTTCAGCCGAGCTTCTGCCTTTTCATCGGCGTCGAGGCAACGAACTCCTTCTGGCACGGCTTACAGAAAGCTGGCTGGGAACCATTCTGGCCAGAGCGACGGAGCAAGGTAAGCCGCACTTGGGGGCGGCACGCAGTGCTGGAAGTCGGAGGGAAGAAAGTGGAATTGGTCTTTGTGCAGCACGCAGGGCGCTATTTCAGTTGGCAGGGCTGGAACGAGCATCTCCAGCGGGAGCATCCGGCGTTGATGGAGTGGCTGCGGGATGAACGTTACGCAGTTGAGTAAGCCGTTGAAGACGAACAGCGTTGTTTATCTCAACCTCGAAACCCAGCGCACCGCCCTAGATATCGGCGGTTGGTATCCTGACAAGATGGGCGTGTCGGTCGCGGTCGCGCTCGCTGCGGATCGCCTGCACATCTTCACCGAGGGGGACATTGAGCAATTGGTGCCGATGCTCGAATCCGCCGGATGCGTGGTCGGCTGGAACATCAAGGAGTTCGATTTCAGAGTCTTGGCCGGTTGTCGCGGCGTGGACCTTGAGCGGGTGCGGTGCCTCGACTTGATGGAGGAGATGGAAAGGGCCACCGGCACGCGGATGATGCTGAGTGCGGTGAGCGCCGCGACCCTGGGGATCGAACCGGGCACCGCCGGCGTTGAAATGGTCAAGCTGTGGAAAGCGGGGAAGGTCGAGAAAGTCGTCGAAGGCTGCTGCAATGGAGTCCTCGCCATCAAGGCGCTGCACGAATATGGGCTTCGGCACGGCGAGGTATTTTTCCGCCCGCGAAACGGCAAGCGCCGCGCAAAGATCGCAGTGAACTGGAAAATGGCGGGAAAGAGAAAGGCCACTCCCGCCACGAACGCAGTCCTGAAAAAACCGGATGACAAGATTCCCCCTAACGTCGATACGCACTGAGACTTGATCGCAGTAAGCCAATGCCCGACCCAATTTCCACCCAGTGCCCTATCCCGCGCGTGACGCGTGAGACGATCAGTTTGATGGAAGCCCGGTGCGGCGAACGGCTGCGAGTGGTGGACCTCAAACGCGACTGCGCGACCTCGACCCGGCTGCGCGAACTCGGCTTCTGCGAATCGGCCGAGGTGTGCAAAGTGGTGGCCCAGCGCGGCGCGTGCATTTGCCTGCTGGCGGGGACGCGGGTCGCCCTCGGGCGCGATCTCGCGGCGCACGTGCTCGTCGAGCGAGTGCGGTGATGAGCGACCCGGCAGCGCACGAGACTCTCGCAGCATTCACGGTCGGCCAGCGGGGCCGGATCGTCGGCTTCGACCTGCCGTCCGAGCAGCGCCAGCGCCTCCTCGAGATGGGCATGACGGCCGGGAGCGAGTTTGAAATCGTGCGGTTCGCGCCGCTCGGCGACCCGGTGGAGCTGAAAGTGCGCGGCTATCACCTCTCCATCCGCAAACACGAAGCCGCGGGCATCCGCGCCGCGCGGCTATGATCAGTGATCAGTATTCAGTGGTCAGTAACCAGTGGGGTCGTGCCGGAGAGGACGGATCGCGAACTGAATACTGGATACTGATTACTGAATACTCGTGTCCATGACCGCGACGCCCACCGCCGTCCGCCACGTCGCCATCGCCGGCAACCCGAACTGCGGGAAGACCACGATCTTCAACGCCCTCACCGGCCTGCGCCAGCGCACCGGCAACTACCCCGGCGTGACCGTCGAGAAGAAGGTCGGGCGCTTCCACGGCACGCACGGCGAGCCCTTCGACCTGCTCGACCTGCCCGGCAGCTACTCGCTGCAAGTCCGATCGCCCGACGAAGCGGTCGCCCGCGATGTCCTGCTCGGCCGGCGCGAAGACACCCCACGGCCCGACGTGATCATCTGTGTCGTGGATGCCTCGAATATCGAACGCAACCTCTACCTCGTCGCGCAACTGCTCGAACTCGGCATCCCGGTCGTCCTCGCGCTGAACATGGTCGATGTCGCCGAGCAAAACGGCACCGTCATCGACTTGCCCGCCCTGCGCGAGAAGCTCGGCGTGCCCGTCGTGCCGATGGTCGCGACCAAAGGCACCGGCTTCGTCGAGTTGAAGCAGGCGCTTTCCCAACCGATCCCGCCGCCGCCGCATCAGGCGCCGATGCCCGAGGTCGTCGAAGCCGAAGCGCAAGCGCTCGCGCTCAAGCTGCACGTCCGCCCCGATGCCGCGCGCTCCGAAGCGCTCCTGCTGCTCACCATTTCCGACCGCGAGCACCTCGCGGAAGCCACCGGCGATCTTGCCGCCGCCGAAGCCGCCATCGCCGCGCGTGAACGCATCCGCGCTGCCGGACTCGACCCCGTTTCCTCGCCGATCGAGGCGCGCTACGCGTGGATCCAGGGCGTCTGCGACACCGCCGTGCGCAAGGCCGACCAGCCCGCGCTCTCCTTCTCCGACAAGCTCGACGGCTGGCTCACGCATCCGCTGTGGGGCTGGCTCGCCTTCCTCGGCGTGATGGCGCTGATGTTCGTGTGCATCTTCTGGGGCGCGCAGGGGCCGATGGATTGGATCGACGGACTCACCTCCTCGCTCGCCGATTGGGTGAAAACAAAAGTGCCCGACGGCGATTTTCAAAGCCTGCTCTCCGACGGCGTCGTCGCCGGTGTCGGCGGCGTCGTGATCTTCCTCCCGCAAATTCTCATCCTCTTTTTCTTCCTCGGGCTGCTCGAAGACAGCGGCTACATGGCGCGCGCCGCGTTCATCATGGATCGCGTCATGTCGAAGGTCGGCCTGCACGGCAAGTCGTTCATCCCTATGCTCAGCTCGCTCGCCTGTGCCATCCCCGGCATCATGGCCACGCGCACGATCGAGAACCGCAAGGACCGCCTCGTCACCATCCTCGTCGCGCCGCTGATGAGCTGCTCCGCGCGCCTGCCCGTCTATGCGCTGATGATCGCCGTGCTCATCCCCGCCGCGAGCGCGCTGCAAAAAGCCGGCATCATGCTCGCGATGTATCTGCTCGGCGGCGTCGCCGCGTTCGTCATGGCGTGGATTTTCAAAAAGACGCTGCTCAAAAGCGAGACACCGATGCTCCTGCTCGAGCTGCCGCCGTATCGCGCGCCCGCCTGGCGCGGCGTCTTCCTGCGCATGTGGGAACGCGCGCTCATCTTCCTGCGCCGCGCCGGCACCGTCATCCTCGCGCTATCGATCATCCTCTGGGCGCTGCTCACGTATCCGAAGCCCACGAACCCCGACGCCACGCCCGCCGAAGCCATCGCGCAAAGCATCGGCGGCCGCATGGGCCACGCGATTGAGCCGCTCATCAAGCCGCTCGGCTACGACTGGAAAATCGGCATCGGCCTCATCGGCAGCTTCGCCGCGCGCGAAGTCTTCGTCGGCACCATGGGCATCATCTACAACATCGAGGACGCCGACGAAGCGAGCGAGCCGCTGCGCGACACGATGATCGCCGAGAAGCACGCCGACGGTCGCCCCGTCTTCACGCCGCTCGTTTGCATCGGCCTCATGGTCTTCTACGTCCTCGCCATGCAATGCGTGAGCACCGTCGCCATCGTCCGCCGCGAGACGAACTCGTGGCGCTGGCCCCTTTTCCAAGTCGCCTACATGACCGCGCTCGCGTGGCTCGGCGCCTTCGTCGTCTATCAAGGCGGCCGCCTCCTCGGCCTCCAATGAGCACCTCGCTCGACACGATCCTCGTCGCCGGCGCGATCCTCGGCGCGCTCGCCTTCTTCGCCGCGCGTGTGTTGCGGAAAAAAGCGGGCTGCGACTCCGACTGCGGCTGCGACGTGGCGAAGAAGCCGCTCGCGAAACGCTAGTCCGCCAGCGTCAGCCGCAGCGTTGGCGGCGCAAGCGTGGGGTGGCGATTGCCCGCGAAGCCATGCACCGCCGCATTGTTGCTCGGCTGCGATGTCTCGCGCACCACGACGAGCGTCGCGCGGCGGTTCGCATCGGCGTTGAGGAAGTTCGCGAGCACCTCGCCCTCGATCGAAAACGCGCCGCCCACCACGCCGCGCGGTGTCGTGAAAACACCAAGCTTCACCGCGCGCGTCGTGTCCACGGTGCCAGCGTCGGCGTAGAAAGCGGGCGCCATTTCCCATGCGAGCGTGTCGCCGGACCAGTCGTCCTGTGCATCGTCCGTGACGCCATAAACGGCGAAGGCGCACTCGCCGGTGAGCGACGCGTAGCCGAAGCCGGTCGCCTCGAAATTCAGCGTGAGCGATGCCTCCGCGACAGACCGGTTGCGCAGCGGTGCGAGGTCGAAGCGGAGGAACGCCTTGCGCCGATACGCATCGGTCGGCGCGTTCTTCACGAGCAGCAGCGTGTCGGAGTGGTGAACTTTGCTGCCCGGCGAAGCGACGTAAGCGGCATCGCCGCTGCCGCCGGTCGTCGTGAGCATGAGCACCGGCTTGCGCGCCGCATCGCTCGGGCGCGCGAAGGCGTAGCGGTCCGGCTCATCGCCGGCCTTTTCCTTCGCCTGCGCGAACCGCTCCGCCGTGACCGTGGCAGCCTCGCGCGTTTGCAGCCGCAGCTTGTCGCCCGTGTGGCCATGCTGGAGTTCGACTTCGCCCTTCAAGACCTGCACCTGCGCGCGCCCCGCTGCGTCCGTGCTGATACCGAAGTCGGTGCCATGATCGATGAGCTTCGCGTTCGCCGTGCCGACGACGAAACCCTTCGCGCGCTCCGGCACGTGCGCGGTGAGCGCGCCGGAATGGAGGAAGCAAGCGTTCGGCCCGGTGAGTTCGAGTTCCGCTGCGCCTTCGAGCGAAACTTCCGCGCCGCTTTGGAAAACGATACGCGCCACACCATCGGCGAGCCGCAGCCGTCCCGCGCGCAGGGCCGAGCCGGGCGCAGTCGGCAGCGAAGAGTTTTCCCAACGCGCGCCGTTCGTCTCGACGAGCGTGGCGAGCGGCTTCTCCGCCGGGCGCGGTGTGAACCACCAAAGCGCGAATCCGATCGCCAAGCCCGCGGCGATCTGCAGCGGCCAGCGCGGGAATCGGACGAGGTTTTCCGGTTCCGGCAAGCCGCTGAGCACCTCCGCGAGCGGCGCGTCGCTCAGCCGCGTCGCGTTTTGCCGCAACGCGGCGTGGAGGTGCATCGTCTCGACGTAGAGCCGGCGCATGTCCGCATCGCCGAGCACGAGCGCTTCGAGTTGCGCGCGATCTGTGGCGGTGAAGTCGCCGTCGAGCAGGCGATCGCAGAGTTCGAGCAGCTCGGCTTTGGAATCAGGCGGGTTCATTTTCAGGACGGCTCACGTTTTTCGACACGCACTCGTGCAAGACGTGCCGCACTCGGCTCAGCAAGCGATAGAGCGCGCCGACGGTGCGGCCGAGACGCGCGGCCATGTCTTCGAGCGAAAGGTTTTCCTGGTAGCGCAGGTTCAGCGTCTCGCGGTGATCGGCGGGCAACTTCGCCACGCACTCGTGCAGCACACGCTCGCGCTGCTCGATCCGGTCTGCGCTGCTCTCGGCTTCATCGGCCACCGCGCGCAGGAAGTCTTCGCTGAAGTCGAGCCGGTCGCGGTGCTTGCGTTTGCGATAGGCGAGCACTTGGTGAAACGCGACCTTCCGCGCCCACGCGCCGAAGTTCGTCCCCAGTTCGAACTTCCCGAAGTGCCGCCACATCACCACCTTCGCCTCCTGCAAAATGTCGTCGGCGTCCTGCGGATGCGGGACCATCGTCATCACGTAGGCGCCGAGCAGCCGCTCGTGGCGGGCGAGCAGGAAAACGAATTCTTCGGCGCGATCGGGCGGAGACATGACTTTGCCCGGATAAGTCCGCGCACCCGCAGATTTGGACAGGCGATTTTCCGAACGATCCGTGTGCTCGCGCCGTGCCGGAGCCGGAGCCCGGGGGCTTGGACATATTTCTTCCAATAGACCCATCCGCGGGCGATTGGATTCCAACGCATATGAATCGACGCAGCTTTCTACTCCAAACCGTTGGCGCCGCGCTCGCGCTGCCGAAACTTCCGTCGCTGATGGCTGCGGCGGTGGACGGGAATCCGGCCATACAGGCAGTGAAGGGCGCGGGCATGGGGGCGCGGCGCTTTGTGGCGATTGGAAATCTGCTCGGGTTTCAGACGAAGCAGTTTTTTCCGACGACCGCGGGGCGGGAATACGAGAAGACGACCCTGCTCGATCCGATCTGGGACAATCGCAGCCAGATGACGGTGTATCGCGGGCTCGAGCACGGGGTGAAGGGCGGGCACTTCGCGGTGCATTCGTTTCTCTCCGGCGTGCTGAACTCCGAGGCGCAGAACCGCCCGGATGGCAACGTGAGCATCGACCAGTATCTCGCCGACGAAGTGGGCCACCAGACGCGGTTTTCGTCGCTCACCGTCGGGTCGGAGGGCGGCATCCACGGCGGCTGCCAGATCGCGTGGACGAAGTCGGGCGTGCGCGTGCCGCCGATCACCAACCCGCGGGAGTTGTTCGAGAAACTTTTCGTCGGCGACTCGAAGGATCGGCAGGTGCGCCGTCGGCAGGAGAACCATGTGCAGGCTTCGATCCTCGACTCGGTCCGCGAGGAAGCGAATCGGCTCTCCCGCCACGTGAACAAGGAGGACAAGGACAAGCTCGACGAGTATCTCACCTCCGTGCGCGACGTGGAGAAGCGCCTCGAACTCCGCCAGCGCTGGACCAGCCAGCCGAAGCCGCAGGCGCCTTTCGATAAGCCGTCGAATCGCAACGCGGTCGAGGATTTGCCGCTTCTCTATGAGCTGATCGCGCTCGCTTTGCAGACGGACTCGACACGCATCGCCACGCTCGAGATCGGCGGCGATTTCATGCCGCAGCACCTCGGGATCAAAAAGGACTGGCACGGCCTTTCGCATCACGGGAACGACTCGGAGGCGATCGAGAGTCTCATCACGCTGGAGAAGTATCAGATCGAGCACTTCGGCAAATTCATCACGCGCCTGTCGAAGTTGAACGACGGCGAGCGCACGCTGCTCGACTCGACGACGGTGCTGTTCGGCAGCGGCATGGGCGATGGGAATTCGCACAAGAATTCCGACCTGCCGATCATCCTCGCCGGCGGCGGCTACAAGCACGGCGAGTTCCGGCAGGTGCCGCGCGAAGGCGCCAACAAAGTGCCGCTGTGCAATCTCTTCGTCGATATCGCGCAGAAGATGGGCGTGGAGATCGACGCGTTCGGCAGCAGCACGGGCCGCTTCGTCTGATGCGGAGTGTGCGCCAGGTCTGCCTCGTCGCCGCGCTGGCGGCGATCCCTTGGACCGACGCGACGCGGGCCGCGGACATCGCGCCGCCCGCGAAGGTCGTGGGGCAGTTCCTCGAGACCTACTGCCTCGATTGCCACGACTCGACGACGCAGAAAGGCGACCGTGATTTCGAGAAGTTCGCGCTGCCGCTGAAGTCGGTCGCGGCGCTGATCGAAGCGAAGGACATCATCGATCAAATCACGCTGAAAGAGATGCCGCCGAAGAAGGCGGACCAGCCGACCGACGAGGAGCGGCTCGCCGTCTTGCGCGCGCTGCGCGAAGGCACCGCGGCGGCTCGCGGCAAGATCGAGAGCACCGGTTCGCGCACGGTGATGCGCCGCCTTTCCAGCCGCGAGTATGAGAACACGCTCGCGGTGCTGTTTGGCCGCCGCGTGGACACGCTCGGGATCACCGCGGATTTTCCGAAGGAGAAAACCAGCCAGCACATCGACACGATCGGCAAGTCGCTCGTGACCTCCGGCTTCCTCGTCGATCAATATTTCCAAGCCGCGAATCGGCTGGTGGAAACGCGGCTCGGCAAGCCCGCGACGGAGCCCCAGGACTGGCGCTTCGACGGCCACTTCGTGCAATACGAGGAGCTGCAAGGCTCGCACAAAAGCGCCTTCAACTACCGCTATCTGAACCTCTACGAGCAGCCGAACACCGACACGCGCCAGGGCGGCTACGGCCACATCGAGGACTTCAAGGAAGGCGTGCCCGTCTCCGGCCTCTACGACATCGAGGTCGAGGCCGCGGCGCTGCACCGCGACACGCATTACGATCCCGAAATCTTCGGCATCGATTTCTCCGAGCCCTTCATCCTCGGCGTCGTGCCTGGCGACGTGACGAAGGGCCACATCCACTACCCGCAGGCCATCGAGCCGCTGCTCGCCAGCGCCGTGATGCCGGACAATGAGCCGAAGTGGTTCAAGTTCCGCGTGTGGCTGGAGGCCGGGCAAACGCCGCGCTTCATCTTCCCGAACGGACCTTACGAATCCCGCGCCTCGGTCGTCACGATCAACAAGCGCTACAAGGACGAGTTCAAGAGCGAGATCGGGCGCTCCGGCGTCGGTCGCGCTCATATTTTGCTGGAGGGCAAGCTCCCGCACATCCGCATCAGCGAGATCAAGATTCACGGCCCCGTGCCGGAGAAAGGCGGCAGCGCGGAGGAAGTCGCGGTGTTTGGCAAAGATGGTTTCCAGGAAGCTCGTGCGCTCGATCAGCTCAGCGCCTTTGCCGAAAAGGCGTATCGCCGTCCGCTCACCGACGCGGATCGCCAGCCCATCCGCGCGCTGTATGAAAAGCGCCTCGCCGAGAAAGCCACGCCGCACCAGGCCGCGCTCGATGCGGTGAAATTGATCCTTTGCTCGCCGAGCTTCCTCTACCTCAGCGAGATCACCGCCGAATCCGCGAAGGCGCTCCAGCCCTACGACCTCGCCTCGCGCCTCTCCTTCGCCCTGTGGTCCGCGCCGCCGGATGCGCCGCTGCTCGTCGCCGCGGAATCCGGGCAGCTCACGCAGGACGCCGCGCTGGAAAAGCAGATCCAGCGCATGATCGCCGACGAGCGCGTCACCGCTTTCGTGGCCGGCTTCATCGATAGCTGGCTGAACTTCCGCGACCTCGGCGGCATGCCGCCGCCGCGCGAAACGAACCGCGCCTATTACGCCGAAGACCTGCCCTCCGCGATGAAGACGGAAGTGCGCCTCTTCTTCCGCGACCTGCTCGAAAACAACGGCTCCGCCGCGCGGTTCCTCGATGCCGACTACACCTTCGCCGACAAGAAACTCGCCAAACTCTACGAGCTGCCCGAGGCGAAAACGCTGCGCCTCGCCGACGGTTTCAAAAAGGTGAACCTCAGCGGCAACCCACGCCGCGGCGGCCTGCTCGGCATGGCCGGCGTGCTCACCGTGAGCGCAAATGGCGTCGAAACCACGCCCGTCACCCGCGGCGTGTGGGTCAGCGAAAACATCCTCGGCATCCACCCGCCACCGCCGCCGGATGAAGTGCCCGAGATCGAGCCCGACGTCTCCGGCGCCACGACGATCCGCGAGCGCCTCGCCAAACACAGCACGGACAAAACGTGCGCGGAGTGCCATCACAAGATCGACCCGCTCGGCTTCAGCCTCGAGAGCTTCGACCCCATCGGTCGCTGGCGCGCCACCTATCCCAAGCCGAAAAAGAAAGACGCCCCCGCGCCGAAGATCGACCCCTCCGGCGAATTCCCCTCCGGCGAGACCTACCGGGACTTCGCGGGCTTCAAGAAAATCATCCACGACACGCGCGCCGACCTCTTCATCCGCCACCTCATCCGCCAGACGCTCAGCTACACGACCGGTCGAGTGATGGAACCCGCCGACGACTTCGTGATCGAAGACATCCACGAGAACGCGAAGAAAAAAGGCCTCGGCCTCCGCACCCTGCTCGTCGAATGCCTGACGAGTGAGATCTTCCGCTCGCGGTAAAAGGACGCGCCGGCGGGAGAGGCGCTCAACTCATCGCTTTTCATTCAACCACTCATCCCCATGAACCTCCGCTTCGCCCTCCAACTCCTTGCTTCACTGTTCCTGACCTCATCTGCCGCTTTGGCCGGGCTCGCGGATCGCACGCTCGACATTTTCTGGATCGATGCGGAAGGCGGTGGGGCGACGCTCATCGTAACGCCGGCGGGCGAGTCGATGCTCGTTGATTCGGGCAATCCGTTCGAGCGCGATCCGGGACGCATCCACAAGGTCGCGAGCGAGGTCGCGGGCTTGAAGAAGATCGATCATCTCGTGACGACGCACTTTCACGGCGATCATTTTGGCGGCGCGGCGGAACTCTCCGCGCTCATCCCGATCGGGCAGGTTCACGACAACGGCATCCCGGAGACAAACCCCGACAATCGCCCGAACGACACGCGCTGGCCGATCACCATCTCGCCTTATCGAAACTTCAAGGCCGACGGGCGCAACGTGCTGAAACCGGGCGACCGCATCGCATTTCGGCAAACTAATGTGCCGCTCGAACTCATCTGCGTCGCGGCGAAGCAGCAGTTCATCGACGCGCCGGCCGATGCGAAGCCGAATCCGCTCAGCGCGAAGCACGAGCCGAAGCCGCAGGACACGAGCGACAATGCGAACAGCATCGCGCTGCGGCTCGACTTCGGCGGCTTTCGCTTCTTCGACGGCGGCGACCTGACCTGGAACACCGAGGCCGCGCTCGTCTCACCGGTGAACCGCGTCGGCACCGTGGATGTGTATCAGGTCAACCACCACGGCCTCGACGTGAGCAACAACCCGATCTTCGTCCACAGCCTCGCGCCGACCGTGTCCGTGATGAACAACGGCCCGAAGAAAGGCACGAGCGCCTCGGCGATGGCCGCGCTGAAAAGTTCGCCCGGCCTGCAGGCGATGTATCAGGTCCACAAAAACGTGCGGCCTGACGGCGAGAACAACACCGCCGACGAGTTCATCGCCAACCACGCCGAGCAGTGCGCCGCGCATTTCATCAAGCTCTCCGTCGCGCCCGACGCGAAGACTTACACCGTCTCGATCCCCGCGACCGGCCACACGCGCACTTTCCAGACGCGGGCGAAGTGACGGGAAATTCTTTGTCCAAGAACCGGCAGTCTGGGGCTTAGTGAGGTGAAGATTCGTATGCTTCCCAGAATCACCACCCTCGCCACTGTCCTGCTCGCCGTCGCCGCGCGCGCCGATGAAGGGCTCGATTTCTTCGAGAAGAAAATCCGCCCGCTGCTCGCCGAGCGCTGTCTCGATTGCCACAGCGCGGACAAGAAAGTGAAGGGCGGCCTGCGCCTCGACACGCGCGAAGGCTGGACGAAAGGCGGCGACACCGGCCCGGCGATCGTGCCCGGCGAACCGGACAAGAGCCTGCTCATCGAGGCGGTGCGTTACACGAACATCGACCTGCAGATGCCCGAGAAGCGCAAGCTGCCCGCCGCGGAGATCGCCATCCTCGAGCAGTGGGTGAAGATGGGCGTGCCCGACCCGCGCACCGGCGGCGACGTGGCGAAGAAGCAGACCGGGCTGACGATCGAGGAAGGTAAAAAGTTTTGGGCTTACATCGCGCCGAAGAAAACCGCGCCGCCCGCCGTGAAGGACACCGCGTGGCCGCGCACGGACATCGACCGCTTCATCCTCGCGAAGGCCGAAGCCGCCGGAGTGAAGCCCGCGCCGGATGCATCGCGCGAGGCGCTCGTGCGCCGCATCTATTTCAACCTCGTCGGCCTCCCGCCGACGCCCGCGCAGATCGATGCGTTCTCCTCGGTCGAGAAACTCGTCGATGAACTGCTCGCGAGTAAGCAGTTCGGCGAGACGTGGGGCCGCCACTGGCTCGATGTCGCGCGCTTCGCCGAGTCGAGCGGCGGCGGGCGCACGCTGCTGTTCAAGGATGCGTGGCGGTATCGCGATTACGTCATCGAGGCGATCAATGCGGACGTGCCGTTCGACCGCTTCATCCGCGAGCAACTCGCCGGCGACCTCCTGCCCGCGCCGACGCCCGCCGACCAGCGGCGCAATCTCACCGCCACCGCCTTCCTCGCGCTTGGCCCGACCAATTACGAGGAGCAGCAAAAGCAGCAGCTCCGCTTCGACATCATCGACGAGCAACTCGACACGCTCGGCCGCGCTTTCCTCGGCCAGACGATCGGCTGCGCGCGCTGTCACGATCACAAATTCGATCCGATCCCGCACCGCGACTACTACGCGCTCGCCGGCATCTTCGCGTCGACGAAGACGCTGTTCAATTACACCGACAACGTCGCGCGCTGGATGACCGCGCCGCTACCTGGCGACGGGCCGGACGAGGCGGTGCTACGCGCGCACGAGGCGAAAGTCGCGGCGATGGAGAAGGACGTGGCAGACTCGAAAGTCGAGCTGGCGAAGCTCTCAAAATCCGTGACCGAGGAAACGCTCAAGCCCGGCATGGCGATCACCGCCAGCGAGTTTCCCGGCATCGTCATCGACGACTCCGAAGCCAAGGTCGTCGGCGTTTGGAAGCACTCGACGCACACCCGCACCTACATCGGCGCGGGCTATCTTAGCGACGACGACAAGGACAAAGGCGAGAAGACCATCACCTTCACGCCGAAGCTGCCGAAGATGGGCCGCTACGAAGTGCGCCTCGCGTATTCGCACCTCGCCTCGCGCGCGAACAACGTGCGGGTGACCGTCTTTCACGCCGATGGCGAGGACAACGTGTTCGTCGATATGACCGAGGCGCCGCCGATCGACGGGCGCTTCGTTTCGCTCGGAAAGTTTCGCTTCGAGAAGGACGGCGCGGGTTACGTGCTCGTGAGCAATGAGGACACGAAGGGCTACGTGACCGTCGATGCGTTGCAATTCGTGCCCGAGGAAGAAGCCGCCGTCGCCGAGACGAAAACCGACAAGGCGAATCCCGAACGCGCCGAGGCGACGAAGCGCGTGAAGAAGCTCGAAGCAGAGCTGAAGAAGCTCACGAAGAGCGGCCCCGCGCGGCCCGCGGCGATGTCCGTGCAGGACGACGAGCAGCCCGCCGACACGCAGATCCGCGTGCGCGGCGTCGAGAAGCAACGCGGCGACACGGTGCCGCGCGGCTTCCTGCAAGTCGCGCTGACCAAATCCGCGCCCACGCTTCCCGCCACGCAGAGCGGGCGCCGCGAACTCGCCGACTGGATCGCCAGCGCCGACAACCCGCTCACCGCGCGCGTGCTCGTGAACCGCACGTGGTCGTGGCTCTTCGGCAGCGGCATCGTGCGCACGGTCGATAATCTCGGCACGACCGGCGAGAAGCCGTCGCACCCCGAACTGCTCGATCACCTCGCATCGCGCTTTGTCGCGGAAGGCTGGAGCCTCAAGAAGCTCGTGCGCGAGATCGTGCTTTCGCGCACGTGGCAACTCGCCGCCACGAAGCCTGGCGCCGCCGATCCGGAAAACCGTCTCTTCGCGCACGCGAATCGCCGCCGCCTCGATGCCGAGCAGATCCGCGACACGATCCTCTCCGTCAGCGGACAGCTAAAGCTCGACTACCTCGGCTCGAACATCGACGGAGCCGGCGACATCGATGCGAACAACTTCACCGCGCAGAATATCGAATACGCCTACGTGTTCGCCGACACGCGGCGCAGCGTTTACACGCCGGCCTTTCGCAACAAGCGGCTCGAGTTGTTCGAGACTTTCGACTTCAGCGACATCAACGCGCCCATCGGCCAGCGCAATGTGAGCACTGTCGCCCCGCAGGCGCTCTTCCTTCTCAACCGCCCGTTCGTGGTCGAGCAATCGCACGCCGCTGCCGAGCGCACGCTCGCGTTGCCGGAAAGCGAGCGCCTCGCCACCGCCTACCGCCGCACGCTCGGTCGCGCGCCGACCACAACGGAGCGGGAAAAATGCGTCCGCTTCCTCGGCGCATCGCCTTCGCTCGAAGACTGGGCGCAGCTTCACCAGACGCTGTTCGCCTGCGTCGATTTCAGATACCTCGACTAAGCTCGCCATGAACTCACTCCACACCTCCCGCCGCCACGCCTTGCAAACTCTCGGCTGCGGCTTCGGCGCCCTCGCGCTCGCCGACATCGCCGCGCGCGCCGCGACGAATCCACTCGCGCCGAAGAAGCCGCACTTCCCGCCGCGCGCGAAGCGCATCATCTTCCTCTTCATGTCCGGCGGCGTGAGCCACGTGGACTCGTTCGACTACAAACCGCGGCTCGATCGCGACGATGGGAAGATGATGGACTTCGCCGACCTGCGCAGCCTCGCGAAGACGGGAAAGAGCCCGCAGATGCGCGTGATGAAACCGCTCTGGGAGTTCGGCCAGCATGGGCAGAGCGGGCTGTGGTCGTCGGAACTTTTCCCCGAGATGGCGAAGCACGCCGACGATCTCTGCGTCGTCCGCTCGATGCACACCGAGGGCATCGCGCACGGACCGGCGACGCTCTTCCTCCACACGGGCACGACGAATTTCATCCGCCCATCGATGGGGTCGTGGGTGAACTACGGACTCGGCTCCGAGAACGAAAATCTGCCCGGCTTCATCTCGCTCGCCCCCGCACTCGGCAACGGCGGCCCGCGGAACTACGGCAACGCTTTCTTACCCGCCGTGTATCAAGGCACCTCGATCGGACGGGCGGGCATCCCGGCGAAGGAATCGAGCATCCGCAATCTCCAGCCCGCGCGCTCAGCAGAGGAGGCGAAGCGGCAGTTCGACCTGCTGCGCGACCTCAACGCCGAGCAACTCGCGAGGAAGCCCGGCGAGAGCGAACTTGAAGCGGTGATCAATAGCTACGAACTCGCGTGGCGGATGCAGGGCGCCGCGCCGCAGGTGCTCGATGTGGAAAGCGAATCGCCCGAGACGCGCTCGCTCTACGGCATCGGCGAAGAGGCGACGGACAACTTCGGTCGCCAGTGCCTGCTGGCGCGACGGATGTGCGAGGCCGGCGTGCGCTTCGTGCAGGTGAACTACGCGGACAACTCGAACAACCCCGCGTGGGATCAACACTCGAACCTCAAGAAACACGGCGACCACGCGAAGGCTGTGGACAAGCCGGTCGCCGGCCTGCTCGAAGACCTCAAGCAACGCGGCCTGCTCGACGACACGATCGTCTGGTGGGGCGGCGAATTCGGCCGCACGCCCTACGCAGAGAAGAACGGCACGGGCCGCGATCACAACCCCGCGGGCTTCTCGATCTGGCTCGCGGGCGGCGGCTTCAAGCGCGGCGTCACCTACGGCGAGACTGACGAGTTTGGCCATCACGCCGTCGTGGACAAAGTCCACATGCACGACCTGCATGCCACGCTGCTGCACGCACTCGGGCTCGATCACGAAAAACTCACCTACCGCTACGCCGGCCGCGACTTCCGCCTCACCGACGTTTACGGCCACGTCGTCACCGATCTCTTCGCATGAAACCTCTCGTCCTCGTCCTCCTACTCGTCCTCGCCGCCCGCGCCGAACTCACCGAGCAACAGCGCCAAGTCCCGCTCGAACAAGACTCGCCCGACCCGAAGCTCGCGAAGATCGTCCTGCTCGCGGGCAGCGTGAGCAACAAAGCGGGGCAGCACGAATACTTCGCCGGCTGCGCGATGATGATGGACTGGCTCAAGCAAACGCCCGACGTCTGGCCGGTAATGGTTGCCGAAGGCTGGCCGAAGAATGAAGCGATCCTCGACGGCGCGAAAGCCGTGGTCGTCTTCGCCGACGGCGGGCCGAAGCTGCCCTTCCTCGAGCCTGCGCGCTGGGCTCGGATGAAAAAGCTGATCGATGCCGGCGCGGGCTTCGTGATGCTGCATCAAGCCGTCGATGTGCCCGAGGCGAACGCGGATGAAATCAAGTCGTGGCTCGGCGCCGTGTTCCAAAAGGACATCGGCAACCGCGGGCATTGGGACATGGAGTTCAGCGAGTTCCCGAAGCACCCGATCACGCGCGGCGTCTCCGCGTTTGCCGCACCGTTCGACGGGTGGCTTTTCAATCTCCACTTTGCCCCCGGCGCCGTGCCGCTCGTCAGCGGACAAGTGCCCGACAAGGCGCGCACGACCGAAGATGCGAAAGCGCATGCGGGCCGCGCGGAGGTGATCGCGTGGGCTTACGAGCGCGCGAACGGCGGACGCAGCTTCGGCTTCACCGGCTGCGATCTGCACAAGAACTGGATCGCCGAAAGCCAGCGGCGGCTCGTGACCAACGGCATCCTCTGGACCGCGAGATGCGAGATCCCCGCGACTGGCGCACCCGCGCCAATGACGCCCACGCAACTCGCCGCGAACCTCGACGCGAAGCCGGCCAAGGCGGTCAAGCCGGCGAACTGACCGAACGCCACAGTTCCCAGCGCCACACGACGCCTTCCTCGGGATCGATCCCCTCACCCGCGCGCACGAAGCCGCACTTTTCCAGCACGCGTGGCGATGGACCCTGCGTGGGCAGCGTGTGCGCAAACACGCACTGGACGCCGGGTTGCTTGAGCGCCGCCGTCGCCAGCGCCGCCGTCGCCTCCGTCGCCAGGCCGCATCCGCGGTGCCCCGGTGCGACGGTGTAGCCGACCTCGACAGTGCCATAGAGCGGCGGCCCCTTGAAGCCGCCCATCCCGACGACGAGATTTGCGGCGCGGTCGATGAACAGAAACGGCGCCCACCAGCGACGATCGCGCTCCGACGCGCGGCGCATCCGATCGAACGAGAATCGAAGCAGGGCCGGCGACTCGGTGTAGCGCTCGGCGACGCGAAGTCCGGTCATCAGCGTGAATGTCCCCGGACCCGCGATGAGCGCCGTCAGCCACACCTCACCGGCGGGCCGCAGCGAGAGTCGGGGAGTTTCGAGGGTCAGCGGGAGGCTCATCGGGCGATGCGGAAATGTGCGGCGGTCTCCGCGAAACTGGCGAGCTGTGTTTGCTGCCACGCCGCGGCGCGACCCAACTCCCGCGCGAGGATGCGTGCGACCGCAGGCGCCAGCGCGAGCGCGGCCTGCACATCGAGGAAGAGCACGCGTGTGCGGCGGGCGAGCACGTCCTCGACGGTCCGCGCCATCTCATGTCGGGCGTGCCAGGCGACATGCTCGTCGCGTGGCTCCGGACACGGCGCGGGCGCGCCGAGGCAATGGGGATCGCGAATGCGCAGCTCGCGCGTAACGCAGGGGCGTTCGTCGAGATGACCGAGGACGATAGCGTGATCGACGGCGTCCTCCGCCATCTTGCGATACGTCGTCCATTTCCCACCAGCGATGGTGAGCAGCCCCGAGGAGGAAATGTGGATGGTGTGATCGCGCGAGAGCGTGGCGGTATTGGACGCTTCGCCGGTTTTGACGAGCGGGCGGATGCCGGTAAAGACGCTGAGGATATCCGCGCGAGTCGGTCGTCGGGCGAGGTAATCGCTCGCGGTCTCGAGGATGAAGTCGATCTCCTGCGCTTGCGGGGACGGCTCCAGGACGGCCGCTGGGATCGGCGTGTCGGTCGTGCCGATGAGCGCGTGGCCGTGCCAGGGTATCGCAAACATCACGCGGCCATCGCGCGTGTGCGGGACCATGATCGCGGTGTCACCGGGAAGAAATTCGCGCGGCAGCACAAGGTGAACGCCCTGGCTGGGTGCGATCATCGGCGTGACTTCGGGTTCGTCCACGCGGCGGAGTTCATCGCAGAATGGGCCGGTCGCGTTGATCACGCAGCGTGCGCCAAGCGCGTGGCTCGTGCCGCTTTCCTCGTCGCGAAAAGTGAGCCCGCAGACGAAACCGTCGCGATCCTTCTCCAGCGCGGCGGCGCGCGCGTAGTTGACCAGACACGCACCGTGATCCGCGGCGGTGCCCGCGAGATCGATGAGCAGGCGCGCGTCGTCGAACTGTCCGTCGTGATACTTCACCCCGCCGCGCAGGCCGTCCTGCGAGAGCGTGGGGATGTGCGCGAGCACTTCGTCGCGCGAGAGAATCTCGGACGGGCCGAAGCCGTATTTGCCAGCGAGGAGATCATAGACCTTCAGCCCGATGCCGTAGAAGGGCGCTTCCCACCACGCGTAGTTCGGCACGATGAATTGCAGGTCGTGGACGAGGTGCGGCGCGTTTTTCAGCAGCATCCCGCGCTCTTTCAGCGCCTCCATCACGAGCGAGATGTTGCCTTGCTGGAGGTAACGCACGCCGCCGTGGACGAGCTTGGTCGAGCGGCTCGACGTGCCTTTTCCGAAGTCGCTCTGCTCAAGCAACACGACGCTGTAGCCGCGCGAGGCCGCATCGACGGCGATGCCCACGCCGGTCGCGCCACCTCCGATCACGGCGATGTCCCACGGCTCGCGTCGCTCGACGATGCGCTGGAGGAACGCGTCGCGTTTCACGCTGCGTTAAAGCGTGGGCGCGACCTTGACGGTCGAGCGCTCTTCCCAATCACCGGCCCGGCTGAGCGCTTCCTTCCAGCGGGAGCGGCGGTGCGCGGCTTCGTCGGCGCTGAGCGTCGGCTCGAAGGTCCGCTCGACCTGCCACGCGTGCTCGACGTCGCTGCGATCCTTCCAAAATCCGACCGCGAGCCCGGCGAGATACGCGGCGCCGAGCGCCGTGGTTTCGATCACCCTCGGGCGGACGACGGGCACTTGCAGCACGTCGGCCTGGAACTGCATGAGCAGGTTGTTCGCGCACGCACCGCCATCCACGCGCAGGCCGTTCATCGGGATGCCGCTATCTTGCTTCATCACCTCGAGCACATCGGCGACCTGGAAGGCGATGCCTTCGAGCGCGGCGCGCGCGAGGTGCGCGGCGGTGGTGCCGCGCGTGATGCCGCTGATCGTGCCGCGCGCATACTGATCCCAGTGCGGTGCACCGAGCCCGGCGAAGGCGGGCACAAGGTAAACGCCACCGCAGTCGGGCACGGTCCCAGCGAGCGCTTCGATCTCAGTGGCGGACTTGATGATGCCCAGCCCGTCGCGCAGCCATTGCACGACGGCGCCGCCGATGAAGACGCTGCCTTCGAGCGCGTAGTCGGTCTTCCCGCCCTGCTGCCACGCGACGGTGGTGAGGAGCTTGTGCTGCGAAATCTGCGGCTCGCCGCCGATGTTCATCAGCATGAAGCAGCCGGTGCCGTAGGTGTTCTTGGCGAGGCCGCGGGTGAAACAATTCTGACCGAAGAGCGCCGCCTGCTGGTCTCCGGCGATGCCCGCAATCTTGATCGGCGCCTCGAACAACCCCGGAACCGTCTCCGCATACACTTCGCTCGAGGAGCGGACTTCCGGCAGGAGCGCGCGTGGCACGCCGAGCACGCGGAGCAGTTCGTCGTCCCAGCCGCCGCGCAGGTTGTAGAGCATCGTGCGCGAGGCGTTCGAGGGATCCGTGATGTGCTGCGCGCCGCCGGTCAGATTCCACACGAGCCACGAGTCGATCGTGCCAAAGGCCAGCTCGCCGCGCTCGGCCCGTTCGTGGGCGCCGGGGACGTGGTCGAGCAGCCAGCGCACTTTGCTGCCGGAGAAATAGGCGTCGATCACGAGGCCGGCGCGCTGCTGGATCAGCTCCGCGTGGCCCGCGGCCTTCAGCTCGTCGCAAAACTTCGCCGTGCGCCGGTCCTGCCAGACGATCGCATTGTGGATCGGCTCGCCGGTCTTGCGATCCCACACGACCGTCGTCTCACGTTGGTTCGTGATGCCGATCGCGGCGATGTCAGCGGCTTTCAGCCCCGCCTTCGCGAGCACCTCGCGGGCAACGTCGAGTTGCGTCTGCCAAATCTCCCGCGCGTCGTGTTCCACCCAACCCGACTGCGGGAAGATCTGCCGAAACTCTTTTTGTGCGACGGCGCGGATGGAGCCGTCGTGATCGAAGACGATGGCGCGGGAACTGGTGGTGCCTTGATCGAGAGCGAGGATGGCATTCATGGCGTTATTTCTTGAAGAGAGCGCGGAACTTCGCCGCCGACTTCGGAAACTCCGTGCCCTCCTGTTTCCCCGTGCCAGTCACGCCGGGTGAGAGCTGGTGTCGGTGATCCGACTCGTTGATGTCGAAGTAGCAGTGGAAGCCAACGTTGTTATTCGGGTCGGTGATGAACGCGTGCATCTGCTCGATGAAGTGCGGGTTGTCCTTGCCGCCATGCTGATGGCTCGCGGCAACGAGGCCCCACTCAGGGATAGCCAGCGGTTTGCCGTGATCGCGCGCGGACTTCGTCCAGAATGCGAGCCCACGCGGGCTGTCCATGATCCACTCGGCCCACACTTTCTTCTGCCGCCACTCGATCTCTACCGCGCTCGCGTCCGCAGGCCATGGATAGGTTTCGGCATTCCATGTCTCATCATAGACATCGACGCCGACAAAATCGACGAAGTCATCGCCCGGCCAAGCTTCGTCGGCGGGGAACTGCTGATCGCCGAGCGTCGGGTTCCAGCAAAACTTCAGCCCCTCCGCGCCTGGCACTGCGCGCATCGTCTTCACGATCCGCTGCCAATAGTCGATGAAAGCCTTCGCCTTTCCCTTTGCGTGCCAGGCATACCAGTCACCGTTGAATTCCCACGCCGGGCGCAGGATCACGCCGCCCATCGTGTGTTGCGCGAGATTGGCCGCGAGCTCGCGGAAGTGCTGGTCGTATTGGCCCGCCGCGCCGAGTTCGAGCGACACGGGCACCTTCACATCCTTGCTCCCCTGCGTCGGGCCGCCGCCGTCCACCGGACCGGCGAGGATAGGGATGGAGAGGATGAATTGCCGGCCCGGCTTCGCGTTCAGCCATTTGCTCCACGCCTCGAGCCACCACGTCGGCCAGCCCGCGTTGTCCCACGATTCACCGCCGACAAAATCGAGGCCCCACACCGTGTCGCGCCCGAGCCACGCAGCGAATGCGTCCACGCCCGCGGTGCCATTCGGCCAATGGTAGGTGCCGAGCGCCGGCTCGGCGGGCGGGCGCTGGGCGGAAGCGAATCCGCTGAACGCCAGGATCGCGGCGATGCATGCAGGGCTGAATCGAGTCTTCATCGCCCACAGCGAATCATCCCGCGCCTCCGCTCACCAGCCTGCACGTTCGCACTTGTCGCTGCGCAGAGGGCGGAGTTTGGTCCGCACATGGACGCACCGACATCGCCACCACCACTCCCACCTGTCAGCGGAAACAAGCGACTGTGGATCATCCTCAGTGCGGTCGCAGTCATCGTGGCGATCGGCGTGGTCGCGCTCGGCGCGCTCGGGGTGTTCGGCTTCCGGCGCATCCAGGAAAAGCGCGCGGCAGCGCAACAGGCGACGAGCCAGCTCCAGCAAGTCGCCACCGAGGAGCGCGCGAAGATGGCCGAAATGATCCGCAGCGGCGAAGTCACCGATGGCGACGCCGCGCTCGGTCGGATGAAGGACCAGCTCGAGAAGTCCGCCTCCCAATTCAGCGGTGCCGATGCCGACGCGGCGCGAGCGATGGCGACTTTCATGGGGAAAATGCAGGAGCAAGTCCGCGACTACCAGGCCGCGGCCACACGCTTCACCGAGGCGCAGGTCTTCAGCCCCGCCTTCACCGACCGCTCGGCCATCGAGCCGCAGCGGCAGGTCGTCCGGGAATTCCTCGCGCAGAATGCCCGGCTCGCCGACACTGTCCGCCGCGGCGAGGAGTTGCTGCGCACCGAGTTGGACACCGCGAAGATCCCCGCCCGGACACGCGACGCCACGCTGGCTGGCTTCACGAAATCCCAAGGCGCTATCCGCCCCATGCAAACCATCGTGCGCAACTGCGACCAGCGCCTCGGCGACGACGCCCTCGCCGTGCTCGACCTCTTCGACACGCACTGGGGCAAATGGAAGCGTGACGCCGCAAGCGGGCAGGTGATCTTCGAGGATGAAAAGACGCTCAACGCCTTCAACGCACTGATCGAGCGGGTGCAAGCCACCGCCGCCGAGCAGGGCCAGGCGCAGGAGCAACTCGCCCGCGTCATGCAAACACCCCGGCCCCTCTGACCGCCGGCGCTCAGTGCGGCGGCAGCATCACGATGCCGTAATCCGGCGCGATGCGGATCAGCTTCTCGATCTCGGTCGGCGAAGGCGGGAGCGGCGCCGCATCCGCCGAGGGCAGCTCCGTTGCGAACTCCGCCAGGAACCGATCGAACCCCGCGGGACAGCACTGGATGAGCATCCGCGCCGCAGCCGCCGATTGATTCTTGAACGCATGCGGCATCCCGCGCGGAATCTGCACAAACGTCCCCGGCGTGCCGGCGACCGTCTTTCCATCGACCATGAAAGTGATCTCGCCCTCGATCACATAGAACGTCTCCTCCTCCCGCGTGTGGTAATGCGGCGGCGGTCCGCCACCCGGCGGGACTGTGGCCTCCGCGAGGCAGTAGGCGCCGCCGGTCTGCTCGCCCGTCGCGAGAAAGACATATTTGTCGCCCACGGCGGAAAGGGTCTTCCCGGAGCCGGGCGTATGGTGGAGGAATTGAGCTCGAGTCGGCATGCGCGGAAAGATGCACCCCCGACCGCCGCCGAGGCAAACATTTCAGCCCGCGCGTCGCATCGGACGTTTGACCAGCCCCAGCGCGGCTTGTCAGGATCGCTCCATGCCTGACGAACTCACTTCAGTGCGCGAGGAAGTAGCCGCCCTCCGCGCCGAACTCACAGAACTTCGCAAAGAACACAGCAAGCTCCTTCACATGGTCGGCGTCCTGCCGCTCGATCCAGGCGAAAATTGGCCCGACTACCTCCACATCGAAGCCAAGTGCCTCGCCCTCCGGGACGACAGAATGAAGATCCCGCTCGTGATCAACGGCGAGGGGTCGAAAGGCTGCATCGCCTTCATGGACGATAACCATCGCACGCGCATCGAGCTCTCGTGCGACGAACACGGCCCGCGCTTCGAGATGCGCAACGCCGAGGGCAAGCTCATCTTCCAAATCGCCGAGGCCAAGGACGGCAGCGGGCAGCTCTGCGTCTGTGACGCTGAGGGCCAACCGCGCGCCGGCATGCGGGTCAGCGAATTCGGTGGCGTGGTCAATGTCCTGGACAAAGACGTCAAGCCGCAGGCGTTTCTCACCGGCACGGCCGAAGGTGGCGAGGTTCACGTCGTCAATGCCGTGCACCGAGGGGCGGCGGCGATGAAGGCCAGCGAACGCGGCGGCATCGTGAGCGTGAGCGAACCGAGCGGGCAACTCATGGGCTTTCTCGCCGCCGATACCGAGGCCGGCCAGGTCAGCGTCTATGGCCCCCACGGTTCCCAAGCCGTCGGGATCAGCGGGACGGAAGATGGCGGCGGGATCGTTTTCTACGATGTGGACGGCGAGGCGAAGACCCATCTGCCCTAGGAAAATCTTGCCCTTGGGCATTTTGAGCACAAATGGACGGACTTTGATCCGTGCGATCGGTCAATGAATGACCTGTTGACGGGTTACATTCCGTCTTTCTGACAATCGAACCATCGGTAGACGGAGTATATCCAGCTAATTGATTGTCGCTATGTCGATTTGGCTGAATTGATTCAGTCATTCGCCGGTTAATTCGGCTTTTCGACGGAACATTACCCGTGTAAAAGGCCATCGAACTCCATCCTCCGCCGTTCAGCGGCCGTCTTTTGCCTTCTCCAACCCGCAAACCATCGCTATGTCTGATCCCGCTCCAAACCCACCACCTTCCGCACCGGTCGCCGAGTTTCGCGTGCCCACCGCATTCTTCCTCGGCATGAGCCACTGGATCCGCGTGTGGATGATACAGCAGATGGCCGAAGGCGCCGAGATCACGCCCAGCCTGGTCGCCCGCCAGTTCCAGCTCAACGGCGACTCGGCCAACCACCACTGCAAGATGCTGCTCAAGGGCGGCCTCGTCTCCTCGCGCAAAGGCGAAGACCGCCGCACCACCGTCTATTTCATCCCCGAGCCCATCCGCCAGCACCCCGGATTCCTCGACTACGGCTGGTGCCAGTTTAGGATCCGATAGGAACGGCTACGCCCGGCGCTCTTTGATCGTCGCCAGCAAATCGGCGACGACTTCCCCGCGCGGCTTCGCGCCGAGGTTGCCTTTGCCGTGGACGCGCACGCTCACGGCGCCGGCTTCGAGGTCGCGGCGGCCGAGGACGAGCATCGTGTGGACTTTGCGTTCTTCGGCATTGGCGATCTTGGCTTTGATCGGGTCGGTGGTGGCGTCGAGTTCGGCGCGGACCTGGTGGCTGCGCAACTCGGCGACGAGCGCCTTGGCGTAATCCATGAGGTCGGTCTCGTCGGGGCCGCCGATGGGCAGCACGCGCACCTGCTCGGGCGCGAGCCAGAGCGGGAAATTGCCGGCGTAGTGCTCGATCAGGAAGCCGATGAAACGCTCGTGCGTGCCGAGCGGCGCGCGGTGGATGCAGAGCGGGGTCTTCTCCGTGTTGTCGCGGTCTTTATAGACGAGGCCGAATTTCCGCGGCACGGCGAAATCGACCTGGTTGGTCGCGATGGTGAATTCGCGGCCGATGGCGCTCCAGACCTGCACGTCGATCTTCGGGCCGTAGAAGGCGGCTTCGTTCGGCACCTCCACGTAGTTGATGCCCGAGCGCTGGAGGACGCCGCGGACCATCTCCTCGGTCTTCAGCCAGAGCGCAGGTTCATCGACGAATTTCTGCCCGAGCTTGGCCGGATCGTGCGTCGAGAAGCGCATCTGGTAGCGGTCGATGCCGAAGATTTTGAAATACTTCAGATACATCTCGTTCACGGCGCGGAACTCGTCCTCGAACTGCGCCTCGGTGCAGTAAAGGTGCGCGTCGTTCATCTGCATGGAGCGCACGCGCATGAGGCCGAAAAGCTCGCCGCTCTGCTCGTAGCGGTAGCACGTGCCGTATTCCGCGAGGCGCAGCGGCAGGTCGCGATAGCTGCGCGGGACTGCACCGAAGATCTTATGATGATGCGGGCAGTTCATCGCCTTGAGGTAGTAGCGGTCAGCTTTCTCCAATGCCTCCACTTCTCGACCAAGACGCTGAGCCGTAGCCAAAAGCTCCTTCGCTGCATCTCCGAACTCGCCCATCGCCAGCCCATCCTTCACGTCGATCTTGAGTTCCTGAAGTCCCGCTTCGACGTCTCGTAGCTGCGCATGCACTTCAGTAAGACGCTGATGTTCCTTCGCTTCGCGCAGCTCCATCGGCGGAAACATCGACTCCGCGTAGTAAGGCAGATGCCCGCTGGTCAGATACATATTCTCCCGCGCGAGGTGCGGGGTGCGGACGCGGACGTAGCCGGCGGCGAACTCCGTCTCCTTCGCGAGCGTCTCCAGCTCCTCGATCAAGACCGTGCCGGCGGGCAGCCAGAGCGGCAGGCCGGGGCCGACGTCGTCGTCGAAGGCGAACAGCTCCATCTCCTTGCCGAGCTTGCGGTGATCGCGCTTCTTCGCCTCCTCGAGCATCGTGAAATACTCGTCCATCTGCGTCTTGTTCTTGAACGCCGTGCCGTAGATGCGCTGGAGCTGCGGGTTCTTTTCGTCGCCCTTGTAGTAGGCGCTCGCCACGTGCGTGAGCTTGAACGCGCCGATATTCCCCGTGCGCATGACGTGCGGCCCCGCGCACAGGTCGAGGAAGTCGCCATTGCGAAAGAGCGAGATTTCCTCGCCCTCCGGGATGTCCGCGAGATTGCCGATCTTGAACTTGCTCGGATTCCCCGGCCGCTCGCCCAGCCCGCCCAGCCGCCCGCTCTCCGCCAGCGCGATCGCCTCCGCGCGCGACACCGCCGTGCGCTCGAACACATGGTTCGCCTTGATCTCATTTTTCATCTCCTCCTCGATCCGCGCGAAATCCTCCGGCGAAATGCGGTGCGGCAGATCGACATCGTAATAAAACCCATTCTCCACCGGCGGCCCCGCCGCGAACTGCGCCTCCGGCCAGAGGCGCAGGATCGCCGTCGCCAGCACGTGCGCCGCGCTGTGGCGCAGGCGTTCGAGGTCGGTCATCTGGTGGCGTTGTTCGAGGGTCTTGCGTTCGTCTTCGGGCATAAAAATGGGTCGTGAGGGTAGCGCGCCGAGGCGGCAGGGCAAGGCGATGGAGCGCTGGCGTCCTCGCCGGCCACGACCCAACGCGCGCAGCGCCCATCTATGAGAAGTGATGCTTCGCATGCAGGTGTCGTGGCCGGCGAGGACGCCAGCGCTCCATGCTTGCCGCACCCACCGTGCTTTTCTATTTCCTCCCGCATGCATGAACATCGCGGCTGGTATTCGCGCGATTACCTTCCGCACTTCGATCAGCCGGGGCTGATCCAAGGCATCACTTTCCGCCTTGTCGACTCGATGCCCGCCGAGGTGGTCGCCCGCTGGCACGAAGAACTTCGCCATCTTTCCGAGAGCGAATCTACGGCCGAGTTCCAGCGCCGCATCGCCGATTACCTCGACGCTTGCCACGGCAAATGTCTGCTCCGCAATCCGCGCATCGCAAAGAGCGCCGAGGATGCGTTGCTGCACTTCGACGGCGAACGCTACCGGCTGCTCGCGTGGGTGGTGATGCCGAATCACGTCCACGTCCTCGTCGAGACGCGAGAGAGTTGCTCGCTCGCCGAGTTGCTGCACTCGTGGAAAAGCTTTGTCGCGCACCAGGCGAATCAGGTGCTCGGGCGACAGGGCGAGTTCTGGCAGCGCGAATACCACGACCGCTACATCCGCAACGCGAAGCATCTGGCTTTTGCGAGAAGCTACATCGCGCAAAACCCGGTGAAGGCGCGGCTATGCGTGAACGCGGAGGACTGGCGGTGGAGCAGCGTGTGGAAGGGTTGGGAAGGAGAAGATCGCCCCGCCAGCAAAGAGCCGCACCGCGAATGATGGAACGCCGGCGTCCCCGCCGGCGCTCGTTGCCCGCGCAGCGGCCAATTCTCCTGAAGATTGGCGCTGCTCGCGCCTAGTAGTGGCCGCCGGGACGGCGGCGCTCCATTAGAGCCGGCTCGCGGCAGCGCGGACTTTTTGCACCGCGGGCAGGAGCAGGCCGAGGCCGCCGTCGCCAGGGTTCACTTCCACGGCGATCGTGTCCGCGCCGGGGAGCGCCATCGATTGCACCGGGCCAGTGCCCATTTGCCGCAGGCCGATGAGGATCGCGATGATGCCGACGCGATTGTCTTGCTCGATGTAAGGCAGCGCCGCCGTGGTCGCGCTCGGCTTGAACTGCGGGAACACGACGGTGTTCGATGTGCCGTCGGTGATCTCTTGCGTGCTGGTGAAGAGGATGTCGTTGCCGCCGGTCATGTTCGGCTTCGAGGCATACACCACGAGCTGCACGAACCTCCTTTCGCCCGTCCGCACGCTGCCGTCGGCGAGCCGGAGGTGGGAGACGTCGAGGCCGTAGTCTTTGCCCATCCGTGTGGGGCGGAAGATGAGGAGGTGGCTGCGGCTGAGCTTGAGCGCGGCCGAGAGCGTCGGCGGAATGGGGTCGAGGCGGGCCTGCGCCTGGACCGACGGGGCGATGCTGAGGGAGGCGAGCAGGGAGAGCAGGAGGTGGATGGTTTTCATGGTCGTCGAGGTTTTGGTTTGCGCGGAGAACAACGGAGACGGGCGGAGGATGAGGCCGGTCCCGCCGGCAATCAAGACCTGCGCGGGGCCGTCTGCGGTCGCCCATAGGACCGATGGCGTATGGCGCGCTCAGCCGATCGAACCCACGATCCGGCGCGCTGATAATAAAAAAGTTCCTGCTTTCAACTCGCCCCGGACTCCGTATGGACGCGTCCGCGTTTTGGGGCCGCAGCCCGCAGAACGACCAACCACACGACTCAACACATCCAATGATCCACTCGACCCGCAATCGCAGTTTCATCCCGCCCCTCCGCCACACCGCGCGCGCCTTGCTGGCGGTCGCGTTCGGCTTCGCCTGCACTCCGCTGAAAGCCGAGCGCAACTACCTGGCTTGGTTTCAGGCATACGATCGCACGGAAAACGCGACCCAGCGCGGCGTCGCCGTGGCGATGGATGCGAACGGGAATGTCTTCGTCACCGGCTACCACGACACGGGCAGCGCCGATTCGTGGTATACCGCGAAATACGACTCACTCACGGGTGGCCTGGTGTGGGAGCGGACTTTCGCCGCGGCCGTGGGCGATGCGCGCCCGGCGGCGATCGCGGTGGATGCAGCGGGCAATCCGATCGTGACCGGATACACCAACACGAGCTCGGACGGGCATGATTTCCAGACAATCAAATACAACGGTGTGACGGGCTCGACGGCGTGGTCGCGCACCTACGCCAACCCGCAGAATGGCGCCGACGAGGCGATCGCGATCGCCGTGGATGCGAGCGGCAACGCGGTCGTGACCGGCCGCTCCCAGGGCAGCGGCACGTCAACGGACATCCAGACCTTCAAATACGCCGCTGCGAATGGCGCGGACGTGTGGGGCGCGGATCCGCGCTGGAGCACTCCGTTCGTCGATGAGCCGCGCGATGTGGCGGTCGATCCGGCGGGGAATGTGGCGGTCACCGGCTTCTCGCGCGTGGGCAGCAACCGTTGCTTTTACACCGCAAAATACAACGGCGCGACAGGCGCGCTGATCTGGGATGAAACCTACGACGACGCAGCGGGCGACGACGACGCGGGCACGAGCGTCGCGATGGATGCCGTGGGAAACGTGATCGTCAGCGGCATCGTCCGGAATTTGGACGTCACCTATTCTTTCCACACGATCCGATATAAGTCGGCCCTCAACGCGACCCAAATGGATTGGCAGCGCACCTACGACAGCCCCGGCGGCAATGCGATCGACCCAAGCTCGCCCTCGCCGTCGCTGATCAGCCCGGAGAACTTCAGCCCGTATCTCGGAGTCGATGGCGCGGGCAATGCCATCATCGCTGGCACGTCGATCCTCGATGGGTTCAAGACCGCGTTTTACGTCGCAAAATACGCGGCAGCCAGTGGCGCGATCCTTTGGGAATCGCAGACGGCGGAGATCGGCGGCACCAATTTCGTTAATGACAACGTCAACGCGCTCGTGGTCGATGGGGCGGGCAATGCGATCGTGACCGGGCGCTCCCAGAACCCCGAGGACGGCACGGATGGCGCCTACTACACGGTGAAATTCGACGGCGCGGACGGCGTGATCCTGTGGCAGCAATTGCTGAACGGCGCGCGCGACAAGGGCAACGACGAGCCATTCGGCGTCGCGGTCGATCTCGCTGGCAACGTCGCCGTGACGGGCACCGCGCGGAAGGCGGAGCCGAGCGCGTTTTCCGAGCTGCTGACGGTGAAATACAACCGCTTCATCGCCTACACCGGCGACGCGATGCCCAACGACACCGGTGTGCCCGCCGACGCGATCTACTCCACCGGCAATGCCCCCGCGATCTCCGGCAGCGGCGTCGCGGCGAAGATCACGATTGCCGACGGCAGGACCAAGCTCAGCGCGATCTTCACCCAGGGCACGGCGGGCGGCACGACGCTGCCTGCGGTGCAGAGAGGCGACGCGCCCGGCATCACCGGGGCGAAATGGGCCAGCTTCTCCGACCCGATCATCTCGCCCGATGGTCACCACGCCTTCGCCGCGAAAGTCAGCGGCGCGCCGGCCTCGCAGGCGAGCGGCGTGTGGACGAACCTCGGCGGCACGCTGCACCTCGCGCTGCAAAAAGGGAAACCCGTCCCCGGCATGACCGAGAACCTCTCGAGCGTGCTGAGCCTCACGCTCAGCAACAACCAACTGCTCGCACTCGTGAAAGTGGCTGCACCGGCTTCGAGCAACGTCGCGCTCGTGGCCATCGACGCCATGAACGCTGGCACCGTGGTCCGGCGCACGGGCGAGGCGGTCACCCTGGACGGCACGGCGACCACGATCAAGAAGCTCACCGTGCTCAGCCCGCCAAAGACCTCACCCGGCGATGGCCGCTGGCACGCCGGCGTCACCACCGTCGTGAAGGCGACTCTCGCCGACAAACGCACCGCGATTTTCCACTCCACGCAGAACCCCGGCGAACTCGTGACCGGCGGCCCCAACTTCAATCCCAAGACTCTCGGCCTGCCTGCCACCGACGCCACCGGCATCCGGTTCGCCGCGCTCGTCACGCAAACCGTCGGCGGCGCCGTCACCACCGCGAACGACACGATCCTCATCCGCTACAGCCCGAACTCGCAGGCTTACGAATTGATCGCCACCGAAGGTGATGCCCCGCCGAGTGTCGCTATCGCCGGCCCGGTTTTCGCGGCCTTCAGCGACCCGCTCATCGACTTTAATAACCAGGCCCTCTTCCTCGCGACGCTCAAGGGCACGGGCGTGACCACGAAGAACAACAAAGCGCTGCTCTACGGCTCCAGCGGCCTCCAAAATCTGATCGCGCGCACCGGCTTCCCGGCCACGGATGCCGCGGGCCTCAACGGCACCGCCGTGTGGAGCAGCATCACGAACTTCGTGCTGCCCGGTGGGCGCCCCATCTTCGTCGCAAAGCTCGCCGGCAGTGGCGTGAGCGGGAAGAACAACCTCGGGGTCTGGGGCGTGGACAGCACCGGCAGAGTGCGCCGCCTCCTGCGCACGGGCGACGTGCTCGGCGACCAGACGGTGAAGAGCTTCACCCTGCTCAAAGCTGTCTCCACCGCCACCTCCGCCGCGCGCAGCTTCAACTCGACCGGCAGTATCACCGCGCTCGTCAAGTTCACCAACGGCAAGCAGGCGCTCGTCGCGATCGGCCTGCCCTAAGGCCGCGCTCAGCCCGCCACGTCGGCGAGGAACTCGACCACGCGCCGTTCGCTCCACGGCCGCACGCCGCGCGCGAGGTCGAGAAAGCCGACGTGGCCGCCGTGCGCGGGCGCCTCGAGGTGCAGGTGCTCACTTTCCTCCGCCTCGGCAAAGGGGAAGCATGACGGCGCGAGGAAGGGATCGTTGCGCGCATTCAGCAGCAGCGTCGGCACGCCGATGCGCGGGAGAAACTGCCGCGCGCTCGACCTCGCGTAGTAGTCGGCGGCGTCGCGGAAACCGTGGATCGGCGCAGCGTAGCGGTCGTCGTATTCCTCGATCCCGCGCAGGCCGTGCAGGCCGGTGAGATCGAGCCGGCCGGGGAATTGGCGCGCCTTCGTCTCGATCTTCGCGATCAGCGTGCGGAGGAAGTGGCGGCGATAGATCCAGTTCGCCAGTTCGCGATCGAGCCGGCGCGCGCACGAGGCGAGGTCGACCGCCGCATCGATCGCCGCACCCGCGATGACCGCCGGATGCGGCGCCGCTTCACCGAGATATTTGAGCGTCACATTCCCGCCGAGGCTGAAGCCCACGAGCGCGATGCGCGCGTGCCGAGCCGCAGCGTGCGCGACGACGGCGCGGAGATCGCCGGTGTCGCCCGCGTGGTAGTAGCGCAGCAGCCGGTTCGGCTCGCCGCTGCATCCGCGGAAATTCCACGCGAGCACATCCCAGCCGCCATCCGCGAGCGCGCGGGCCTGGCCGCGGATGTAGTTCGCCCGCGTGTCGCCTTCGAGTCCGTGCGTGAGGATCGCGAGGCGCGCGTGACCTTCTCGCAGCCAGTCGAGATCGACGAAGTCGCCGTCGGCGAGTTCCAGCCGCTCGCGCGTGAAAGCGCAGTCGATCCGCCGCGGCAGGAGAGCCGGCAGAATCGTCTGCACATGGCCTGAGCGGAGGATGAACGGCGGCGAGAATCGCGACGCGAGGACGGGCATGAGGAACGCGCTGCGTCGCGGGCCGCCGGAGAGCTATTGCAACGGATCGACCGTCCCGCCGGTGGAGGTCGCTGCGGCTGCTGCTGCTGCCAGCTCCTCGGCCTCCCGGCGCCGTAGCAGGAGCGATTGGCTCGCGGCGATCTCGTGCTGGCGGGCGATGGTGTTGCGGCGCGGCGCGTGTTTCACCGCTTTCTTCGGCATCGCGCGATGGTTCCGGGCGCTGGCGGCCGCGGCGCGAATCGTGAGCAAATGTGCAGCCTGTGCGCCCGCTCGGTTGTGCTGGGCGGACTTGGCGTTCGCCCCGCGACGACGCTGCAGAAGATTCTGCTTCCCGGCATTCAGGTGCGCGGACAACTGCTGCGATGCCACCGCATGGCTCCGGCTGGCACGCTGGAGCTGGCGGCTCGCGGTCGCACCCGCCTGCGCGCGCTGCCGAAGCTGGGTCGTGCTCTTCTGAGCCCGCAGCGCGATCGCCTGCTGCACGGTGCTTTGGTGCTGGCGGCTCACCTTCTCCTGCTGCGTCGCGGCCTGGTGTGCGCGGAGTTGATTCGTCTGGAACACTGCAGCCTGATGCGCGCGCAAACTCTGCTGCTGGCTGGCGACCTGATGGGTGCGCACGGCCTGCTGCTGCTGCACCACGGCGTGACGCTCAGCGGTCTGCTGCAAGCTCGTGATCGCGGCGGCGCGTTCAGCCGCGTGCTGCTGAGCGACGACTACGGCGCGGCGATCCGATACCTGCTGCTGCTGGACGACGACAGACGCACGAGCCGCGACTTTTTTCTGCTGCTGCTGCTGCGCAGCGATCTGGTGCGCACGGGCGGCCTGTTGCGCAGCGATCTGCGCGGCGCGCTGGTGCTGCTGGGAGATGGCGCTGGATTTCGGCACTGCCCATGCCGCGTTCGACCAAAGACAGGCCACGAGGGCGAGGAGTGGAAGACTGGGGCGCTTCATCGACATGTGGAAAGGGTATTGCGCCCGACGAAGTCAGCCAGCGCTATCTTCACCCCGGATCAGGCGAAGAAGGGGTTGTGCCGCCTCTCCTCGCCGATGGTCGTCAGCGGGCCGTGGCCGGGGCAGATCACGGTGTCGTCGCTGAGGGTGAAAATCTCGGCGCGATTCGTGGCGAGCGCGGCGGCGTAGCTCACGCCGCCGCCGCCCATTGAGCCGGCGAAGACGGCGTCGCCGACGACGGCGACCGGCTTCGCGAGGCCGCGGATCACGTAGGTGATGCCGCCCTTCGAGTGGCCCCACGTGAGGCGCGATTCGATCGCGAGCCCACCGACCGTCCACGTGCGCCCGGCAGGGAAGGACTCCGCGCCCTCGATCGGTTCACGATCGCCGACGAAGGCAGGCGCGCCGGTCTTCTCGCTCAGTCGGTCGAGCTCGAGGATGTGGTCGCCGTGCGTGTGCGTGAGCAGGATGAATTTCAGCTTGAGGCCGTGCTGCGCGAGCGCGTCGAGCATCGGGGTGGCGTCGGCGCCGGTGTCGAAGGCGACCGCTTCTTTCGAGGTCGTGTCCCACGCGAGGTAGGAGTTCACGGTCATGTCCTCGTAGGGCGTGTTGAACTGCGCGAGGCCAGCGACACTCACATCGGCGGGGCGGTAGGTCTTCTCGCCGAGGCCCACGAGCGCGTCGGCGCCGAGGCCGAGGGTGTGGGCGATCTTGCGCGCGGTCGCGGCGTTCCAGTTTCCTTCGCGCAGGCTCTGCACGTCGGCGGCGCTCACGCCGGATTTCTCGGCGACGGCGCTATCCGCGAGCCCGAGGCCGCGCATGGATTTGCCGACGATGTCGTTGAAGAAGTCTTCGAGTGGGATGGTCATGGTGGTGGGTTAAGCGGGTGATTCGATCTCGCGCGGTTTCATCACCGCGATGACGACGAACGCGACGACGAGCATCGCGGCGGCGGTGGTGAAGGCGACGCTGTAGCCGCGGTTCACGCTGGTGAGCAGCTCACCCGTGAGCGGCCGCGCGGCCGCGGAGAAAAGCGCGGGCAGCGGCAGAGCGGCGAGCGCCGGACCGAGGAAGCGCCCGAGCGCGCCGGCGGCTTGCGAGAGGCCGAGCACGCGGCCTTGCGCACGGCCGTGGACGTGGCGCGACGCCATGCCGGAGAGCGTGGGGACGAGCAGGCCGTTGCCGAGCGCCATCACGGCATTCACGAGGAGAAACGATGCGGTGCTCGACGTGCGCGGCATCCACCAGAGGCTCAGCGCGAGCAGCGCGGCGCCGATGAGCGCGACGGGCTTTTCCATGCCGTCGCGTTTCAGCAGCCGCCGCAGCAGCCCACCCTGCACGAGCACGGAGATGAAGCCGACGTAGGCGAAGGCGTAGCTCGTGTGCCGCAGATCCCAACCGAGGTGGTCCTGGCAGAAGAGCGCAAAGAGCAGATGGATCGACGCGAAGCCGGTCGTGGTGAGCAGCGTGGCGATCAGCAGCATGCTGATGAACATGCCCCGCCCTTCCGCGAACACTTCGCTCAGCGGCCCCTTCTCCGCGGGGTGCAGCCGCTTCTCTTCCGTGAGCGTCTCGGGCAGCCGCGCATAGACGAAGACCGCGTTCACCAGCGAGAGCGCGCCGGCGAAGTAGAACGGCGCCGACACCCCGAAGTAATGGCTGAGCACGCCGCCGATCGCCGGCCCAAAGATGAAGCCCAGCCCGAACGCCGCGCCGATGTGCCCCATCGCCCGCGAGCGCTCCTCGGGCGGCGTCACGTCGGCGATGCACGCCTGCGCGGTCGCGATGTTTCCGCCGCTCGCGCCGTCGATGATGCGGCCGAGGAAAAGCATCCACGGCGCGAACGCCGCGCCGGTGACGAAGTAGCCGACCGCCGTGCCAATGATGCTGATGAGCAGCACCGGCCGCCGCCCGACGCGATCCGAGATCTTCCCGATGATCGGCCCGGAGAAAAGCTGGACGAGCGAGAAGACGCCGACGAGCCAGCCGAGCTGCGTGGGGCCCATCATGAACGGCTCCGACTTCGCATAGATCGGCAGCACCGGGATCACGATGCCGAAGCCGATCATGTTGATGAAGATCGTCCAGAAGATGAGATGGAGCGTGCGTTTACGGTCGGTCATTCGCGTGGGGCGGAGAGAATTGCGGGGCGCGCCCGCAGCGCAAGGAGGGAATGCAAGGTGGAAGCGGCGCCCCGCCGCTTCGGCTGGAACGAGCTAAAGCGGCGGGGCGCCGCTTCCACCCTTCAGCGAGTGCCCGCGATCTGCGTCCCGCGAGCGCGCGCTGAGTCGAGCTGCACTTCGGACACATGCATCCCGTAGGCCAGCGCCGCGATGAGGCCGAAATAGAGCGCGCCCATCGTCCATCGCTGCGCGGGCTCGATCTCGTAGAAACGCTGCTCTTCATCCGTGCGCTGCCGGAAGAGCGAGATGATGCGCGGGATCGAGAGCAGGATGATGAGCCAGATGATGAAGTTCTGCGGCCGCGTCCACGCCATCCAGCCCATGATGCCGAGCCCCGGCACCCACAGCCACGGGGAGAGCGCGGTGGCGATGCGACCGCCATCGAGCTGACCGATCGGCGTGAGGTTAAAGAGGTTCAGCCAGTAGCCGGTCCACGCGAGCGCGACGAGCAGATCGATCCCGAGCAATTCCCCCGCGCTGTGGCAGACGAGCGCCGCAAACGACCCGAGCAGCGGCCCGCCGATGCCGACCCATGCTTCGATCCACGCATTCCGCGGCGCGTCCTTCAGCGCGATGAACGCACCCATGAACGGGATGAACACCGGCGCGCCCACCTTCAGCCCGAACTGCTTCGCCGCGACGAGATGCCCGCACTCGTGCAGCAGCAGCAGCACGACGAATCCGACTGCGTATTTCCAGCCCCACATCGCCGTGTAAACGCCGATCATCAGCAGCATCGAGCCGCCGGACTTGAGGATGACGGGGAGGAACTTCACCACCGGCAGGATTAGGAATTTCAGCTTGCCGCCGAAGTTCAGGATGAGCAGCCCGATCGCTCCGAGCCAGCCGAGCGCCTTCTTCCAGTCGCGGTCGGGCGGACGATTGGAGGGCAGAGATGGAGGCAATGACGGCGGACGGTAGGTAGGCTGCACGCGGCACTTCTCGCGCATCGGGTGGCAGGCTCGCAACCGCGGACTTGCGGCGCACGCCGCGCGCGCCATCCTCCCGCCCCCGCTCCCGATCATGGACGCCCAACTCGACACACTCCGCACCGAAGCCCTCGCCGCCATCACCGCTGCGGCGGATGAAACCGCGCTCGAACAACTGCGCGTGCGCTTCCTCGGCCAGAGCGGCACCATCACCGCCGTGAGCAAGGGCATGAAGGACGTGTCGAAGGAGGACAAGCCGCGCCTCGGCAAGCTGCTCAACGACGTGCGCACCGCCGTGACCGCCGCGCTCGACGCGCGCAAAGCCGCGCTGCAAGGCGACGCTGACGCCGCCGCCTTTGCCGGCATCGACGTGACGCTCCCCGGCACCGCCTCCAAGCTCGGCACGCTGCATCCGATCACGCAACTCCTCGACCGCACCATCGCCATCTTCCGTCGCATGGGCTTCGCGCTCGCCGACGGGCCGGACATCGAGACCGAGTGGCATTGCTTCGACGCGCTCAACACGCCGCCCGACCACCCCGCGCGCAACGAGCAGGACACCTTCTACTTCGCCGACGGCCGCCTGCTCCGCACGCACACGAGCACCGTGCAGATCCGCACGATGGAGAAGACCGCGCCGCCGATCCGCATCATCGCGCCCGGCGCCGCGTATCGCCGCGACGAGATCGACGCCACGCACCTCGCGCAGTTCACGCAGATGGAAGGTCTCTACGTCGCCGAAGGCGTCTCGGTCGCCGACCTCAAAGGCACGCTCGAGTTTTTCTTCCGCGAGCTGTTCGGCAACGACGCGCAGTTCCGTTTCCGCCCGCACTTCTTCCCGTTCACCGAGCCGAGCTACGAAGTGGATATCAAAGCGGCGGTATTGGGAACCGGCTCCGCCGGCGGCGGCAAGTGGCTGGAGATCGCCGGCTGCGGCATGGTCGATCCCGCCGTCTTCGAGCAGATCAATACGAAGCGCGGCGACACCGCCTTCGACCCGGAGAAGTTCACCGGCTTCGCCTTCGGCTTCGGTCTCGACCGCCTCGCGATGATCCTCAGCGGCACGCCGGACATCCGCTACTTCACCGACAACGACCAGCGCTTCCTCGCGCAGTTTTAACCGACTCGCGGCGTTTGCGGCGAAAGGAAAGCGTGCGCGCGGCGCGGCGGCGTTACCGTCCCTCGAATGGATTGATCACTGGCAGCCCGGCGATGTGTTTGAAGTCGTCCACGTTGCGAGTGACCAGTTCGGCGCCGAGCGCGAGCGCCGTCGCTGCGATGATCGAATCGCCGAGTTTCATGCGTCGCTGCCGCCGCAGCGCCGCTGCCTGCCGGAGGATTTGCTCCGTCACCGCGTGGACCGTGAGTTCGGCAAACCACGCTTCAAAGTTCGCCTCGTCCTCCGCACTGAGGCGCGGATTAGCCGAGCACTTCCGGGATGCTGATCGCCGACACTTGGGCGGCTGCGGGACTCAGCCATGCATCGAGGAAGGCGTGCTCCGGCTGGCCCGCGTAAATCAGGATGTTGCTGTCCAGCAGGCGCATCACGCGTCAATCCCGACCCGGCAATTTCACGTCTTCGCGCATCTCGCGCTGCCAGGCCACGGGATCCTTGATGCCCTTGAACGGGTTCCGGGCGCGAATGCGCTCCATGATCGCCAGCAAGCGCCGCTGGCGCTCCGCTTCCGCCGCGTCGCTGACTTCGCCAGGGGCGGGCTCCAGCTTCGCCTCCACTTTGACTTTGCCGCCGCGCAATTCCGCCGGCAGCGGCAGGTGCAGCGTGCCGTCGGCGTCGGCTTCGAGGATGGCGGTGATCGTGCTCATGCGGCGGACGCTATCGGCGTTTGCGGCGAAAGGAAAGCGTGCGCGCGGCGTGCCCTACTTCTTCGGCCCGCTCGCTCCGGAACGACGAGGCGCGGTCTGCGGGACAAGCCGCCGCGCAAATGAAACCGCGGAGCAGATGTGCGGCAGTTCATCGCCCACATTCCGCCGGATCGTGCCGAGCGCGATGAGGTATTCCTCCAGCACGCGCAGCGCGTCCTCGCCCATCTCCTTCCCGGCGAAAAGCTCGGGCAGCGCGGCGCCGAAGTTCAGGCCGAGTTGCACGACGCGCGACGGGATCGCGACGCCGAGGTCGTGGTTCGTGAGCAGCAGGCGGCGCTTGCGGTGCTTCGACTGTCCGCACGCATCGAGAAACCACGTCGGCGAACCCGTCGAGTCCACGTGCAGGAGCGTGAGCAGTTTCGTTTCGAGATGCCACAGCCGCAGCAGCGCGTCCTCGCTCACGCCGAAGGTGCGGAGGAAGGCAACGGTGCGGAGAAACGCGAGATAGCTGTCCGAGTAGGCCGCGCCTTCGAGCACGGGCAGGACGAAGCGCGTTTGCAGACCGCGCAGATAAACCGCGGAGCGATTCAGCGCGCGGGCGAGGTCGGCGAAGGTGTGCATAGCCGGGCCGCGCGGGCGCTCATGGGATTTGCCGTTCGTGATCCTGCTTGGCATGGAGCACGCGAAAGACGACGACGCGCTCGCCGATGACCTGGTAAAAGATCTTGTAGGGAAACCGCCGGAAAAGCACCCGGCGGAAATTGCCATGGTAAAGGTGCTCGCGTTCGGGATTCAGTTCCAGCGCCCGCATGGCGGCGGCAAATTCATCCAGAAACTCGCCCCCCCCCAGCCCGGACCTTTTCTGCTCATACCACTCCCGCGCCATCTCCAAATCCCCTTCCGCCTCGGCGCGGACGAGCACGATCCAGCTCACGCGCGCCCGCGCAACCGCGCCTCCACCTCACGCCACGGAGCGCCTGCGGAAGGATTGGCATCGTAGTTTGCCTGGGCTTCATTCAGCAGCGTTTTCTCGCGCTCGGTTGGCCCGGCCGCCTCTTCGAGATGCCAGAGACAATCCAGGATTTCCGCGCGCTCCGGCGCTGATAGCCGGGGCAGTTCAGCCAGAATCTCGGTCTTACTCATGCGCGGAGACTATCGCTAGCGATGGGCCCTTCAAGTCCGAAGCCTGCGATGCTCACGCCGTCGTCAGGACGGGATGATCGAAATAGCTCGCGGCGTAGGCGAGACAGGCGCGGATGTCTTCGATTTCCAGGTCGGGGTAGTCTTCGAGGATCTCCGCCTCGCTCGCGCCACCGGCGAGCATATCGAGCACGTCTTTCACGCGGATGCGCATCCCGCGAATGCACGGGCGTCCGCCGCATTGTGCGGGATTGATGGTGATTCGATTCATGTGGCGCAGGCTACCGGCGTTTGCGGCGAAAGGAAAGCGTGCGCGCGGCTCCCGGTGTTATCGTCCCTCGAACGGATTGATGATTTTCAAACCCGCGATGTGTTTGAAGTCATCCGCGTTGCGCGTCACCAGCGGCAAGCCGAATTCCAGGGCAGTCGCGGCGATGATCGCATCGCCGAGCTTCATCTTCTTTTGCTGGCGCAGGCGGATGGCGCGCTCGATCACCTCCTCATCCAGCGGATAGGCTGGGCACCGGCCCAGATATTCGCGAATCGCGGACTCCTCAGCCGGAGTAATCTCCACAAAGCCAAGCGCCTCCACCCGCGTGACGCTCGCAATGGCGGCATCCGCGTGCCCTGTCCACTGCGTGAGCCAGCCGCCGTCCGTCTGGCAGGAGTAAATCACGATGTTGGTATCCAGCAGCATGGCCTACTCCCGGCCGGGCAGCTTCACGTCTTCCCGCATCTCACGCTGCCACGCCACAGGGTCGGCGATGTCGCGATAAGGATTCAGTTTCCGCACACGCTCCAGCGCGGCCATGCGTTGCTCGATCATTTCCGGCGTGGCGGTGAGTTTCTGGCGCGGCGGTCTCGCGGTGCCTGGTCCGGCTTCCACCGGCTCCAGCTTCGCTTCGACTTTGATCTTCCCCTGGCGTAGCTCCGCAGGCAGCGGCAGGTGCAGCGTGCCGTCGGCGTCGGCTTCGAGAATGGCGGTGATCGTGCTCATGCCGCGGAGGTTACCGGCGTTTGCGGCGAAAGGAAAGCGCGCGCGCGGTCCACTGCGCCCGTCTCGTTGTCGAAAATCCCGGTCATCGCGGGCATCAGGTGTCCTCTTTGGCCTCGAACGGATTCTCCAACTCCAGCCCGGCGACGTGCTTGAAGTCATCCACATTCCGCGTCACCAGCGGGCAATGATGCACCAGCGCCGTCGCCGCGATGATCGCGTCGCCCAAGCCCATCTTCCGCTGCTGGCGCAGGGCGACGGCGCGTTCGGCCACCACGATGTCGGTGGGAAAAACGATGAGTTCATTCAGCAACGCGCGTAGGTCGGACTCCTCCTCACGAGTAAGGAGGTGATAACCCAGCACCTCCACCATCGTCGCCACCGAGACGCTTGCCGGCTCCGCCAGGATTCGCTCCCGCAAGGCCTCCTGCCCGGATTCAGCCGCGTAGATCAGAATGTTGCTGTCGAGCAGCTTCATGCCTCCCTTCCTGGCAACGGACGATCTTTGCGTTGCTCGCGCTGCCAGGCGACCGGATCGGGGATGCTTCGGATGCCGCCACGCGCCGCGAGCCGCCGGAGCGCCGCCAGCGCGCGCTCGCGACGTTCGGGCCAATCCACCCCCGCCGGTTCCACCGTGGCAGTCACCTTCAATTTTCCGCGCGGCGCATCCGCAGGCAGCGGCAGGTGCAGCGTGCCGTCGGCGTCGGCTTCGAGAATCGCGGTGATCGTGCTCATGCGGCGGACGCTACCGGCGTTTGCGGCGAAAGGAAAGCGTGTGCGCTACTCCAACAGGACGAGCTTCCGCAACAGCTCCTCGATCTCCCCGCGCGACATCATCACGTGTGCCTCTTCGTAAGGGCTTGGGCGGGGCGGTGTCGCCAGCCGGTGGCGGTCGCAGGGATGGATGCGCACGCCCCAGAGCACGTCCTCCCAGCCGCGCAGGGAGAGGATGAAGGTGCGGTCGCTTTGCGGGAGATACACGGGCAGCCGGCCCCGCTCGCGGAGCAGCTCGAAAGTCGGGCGGCAGGGCGCGGGCGCGGCGGCGGCGGGATGAGAGCGGCGGCGGTTCATGGCAGGCCGAGGGGTGGCAGGGCGCGCACGAGCTTCATCGTCTCCACGCTCACCGTCACCACCTGCGCCAAGAGGCGGGCGATGAATGGCTCGTCGGCGTCGCGGTTCGGGTCGCTGGCGATGCGGCCCTCGGCGTCGCGCGTCACGCGGTATTGGTCGATCACCCAATCGAGCGCGCTGCGGTTGCCGAGCCGGTATTCGTGCGCCTCGGGCGGGAGGCCGGCGAAGGTGAAGTGCTCGTTGTAAATCAGCGCGTCGCGTTCCCTGGTGAGCTTCATCGCCTCCACGCGCCAGTCGAGCGGCGTGTCTTTGTCCTCGATCCGCTGGAGCTTCCATTCCTTCTGCCGCTCGTAATGCACGTGCAGTTCGGCGAGCTTCGCGCCGGCCTTGGCGAAGGCGTGGAAGTCGGGCGCGAACGGGATGCGGGGCAGCTCGCGCTTGAGGTTCTCCGCGTAGCGCGCCCGGTATTCGGGGTGATGCAGCACGGCATAGACGTAGTGGAAAATGTC
>VFJQ01000054.1 GCA_009885995.1 Verrucomicrobiota bacterium | reverse complement strand
CGAGCACCCCAACGACGATGAGGTAGATGGCGAGGAGAAGCATACCGACATTGCTGGGAACTTTCATTCTGATGAAATGACCCAGATCTATGGGACGGCAACAACGCCAACAGCAGCGATTTTGGGGGATCTCCACGTAGTTGAATCAACAGTTTCGGCATGGCCTCCCTATACCGCTCTATGTAGTAAGAGTCGTTGCGATCTTCCCACGAAGCTGGATCAAGGAGCGTAAGACGCTTGTGAACCAGTGTATCGAGCAACACGGGGAGGCTGGTGTAGCGATTGAGAAAAGAAGTCACTGCTTTCATTGGGTAAGAGCCTGTCCTCGCCGGGCTTCGCAAGCAAACCCCAATGTCTAGATCCCGTTCGCCATCTGCACTCAAGCGTCTTCAAGAATGGTCACATAGCGCGCGAGCCTCGTCTTCAATTCATCGATCAAAGTTTCCGCCATGAATTCGTATTTGTCAGCGATGTGAAGCACGACGACCTCCTTACCCTCAAGCGCCCTGTAACCGGGGATGCCATAAATCAGCTTCTCAGCGGTCAGGCTGCAGCTCTTGTTCCGGCTACAGATGAAGAGGAGCTTCTTCGCTGCGGACTTACCCATCTGCCTAGACCGGCGAGCAGAACCACAGCTTGTTGCCTTCGCTGTCGAGGAAGCTGCCCACGTAGAAGTCATCGTAAGGCTGCACTGGATCTGAGATCACCACACCACGCTCACGTAAAGCCTTCTCAGTGTCGGGCGCGTGATCTGTCGCAAGGGTGACTCGTGGATTCGGTGCATCAGTGGGTGGCGCATACCATTTGGCCTTCAGCATGAGGATGGATTGACCGAGCAGGTAGCCCACCTGCTCCGTGCCCTCGAATGCGGGAGGTAAGGCCAAAGTCACGCCGTAGAAGTGATTCGCTCGGTCGAGATCAGTAACGGACAACGCGATGACTTTGATGCGGTGAAAACCCAACGGCGTGCTCATGTCATTGAGGTTTGCGTCCTTCCCGCCAGTTCTCAATCAGATCCTCCACCATCTTCTTCGGATTACGCCCTGCAACATCGCTGTCGTAGTATTCAGCCCAATACAGGATGTCGCGGTAATCCTGCTGTGCGGCCGTGACGAAGTGCTCGACGTTCTTCAGGCTGCCTTTGCTCAGTTCTAGGATGTCCCATTGAACGCGCTCCGCTTCTCGTCCCACGTAGCTGATCAGAGCTTCGATCACTCGCGATTGTGCTGAAACCGGAAAGTCCTTCGTGATGCGGTCGAGGATCTTCTGATTCATCGCCCTCCACTCCTCTGCTTCATCATGTATCGAGCAAAAGCCCACAGGCCGGCAAACTTGAAGCTCGGGTCGACGTAATGCTCGATGACGTAGAAGGCGAAGTAGTAGGCGCGGCAGAAGGCCCAGATGGTGATGAACAAGAGCAGCCCATTTCGTAGCGACGGGGACTCCGCGAGTAGAAGTCCCGACGCCATGAAGCCGATGATGAGGAAGAGGATGCCCTTGAGATAGATGAGCTTCGGGTTGGTGAGGTCGGTCATGGTTTTTCTGTCGGAGTGAGCCAGCGTCTGTCCGTATGTCACCAACATCTGAGCCGAACAAGAACGTCGTCGTGATCGGGGCCACGCCCAAATCTGACCGTTACGCCTTCTTGGCGATGCAGCGACTACAGGAGCATGGATTCCGGGCCATTCCCGTGAACCCCGCATTCGAAGAAATTCTGGGTGAACGGTGCTACGCAAGCATTGCCGATGTGAAAGAGCCGATCGACACCGTGACCATGTATGTGGGTGCTGCTCGATCTACGCTACTCACTCAAGAGATCATTGCGGCGCGGCCGAGGCGGATCATTTTCAATCCCGGTGCTGAGAACCCCAACCTTGCCGATGTTGCACGAGCCGCTGGCATTGAGGTCGTCGAGGGCTGCACGTTGGTGATGCTCGGGTCAGGAATGTTTTAGCTGGGAATGGACGAGTTCTGCGGCAAACTGAACGCTGACGTTTATGATTCGGAAGAAGAAGCCGTTCCTTAGCGATGAAGAGCGCGCAGCCCGAGCAGAAATCCTCGCTGACATTGTTTCTCGTCCGGTAGAGCCGCAGCCGCTAACGAAAGAATATGTTTACCTCACTAGGGCAGATTGCGGATACAAGATTGGGCGAACGACACATCCCACGAGACGACCATTGAGTGTGGCTGCACGGAGCAGCATTCGCCTTGTGCTTCTGATCCCCTGAGCGTGAACATGCCGAGCGTGCAGGATTCGCTTCCACTTTCCGACGATGAGTTTCTACTGAGCTTCGAGGCCCAAAGTCTCCCGCGCGAACAGTGGACCCATCGCGCACACGTCAAGGTCGCCTACTTGTATCTCACACGATTGTCCTTTGATGACGCACTCATGCGGGTGCGGTCGGGTGTCCAAGCGTTCAATTCTGCGAAGGGCATCGTTGATTCGCCCACCGGTGGTTACCATGAGACGATGACGTGTGCCTGGCTTCACCTTGTTCACACCACCCTCTGCCAGTCCGGCAAAGCGACCAGTGCTGAGGCATTTCTCGACGAGCATCCCCAGCTGACCCAGAAGCGGATTCTACTGCTGTTCTACTCACGAGATCGCATCATGTCCGTTGATGCTAAACGGACATTCATCGAACCGGATCTCGCACCTCTCCCACGGCCTGTGAATGGCAATGCTGTCCGCTGAGCGCCACTCTACAATGCGCCGTCCTGCGCCGGCATTGGCCCTAGAAATCCTCGCTTGAACTCCCCGCTGCCTTCGTGCCTTCTCCTGCTGATGAACGCAACTCGCCTGTTAATGGTTCTGGTTCTCTGCCTCTTCGGTGCCTGCAACCGAACGCCCCCCGTATCTGTTTCGCTTCCACAACCTCAAGCGAAGACTCCCGAACAGATCTGGAAAGAGATCGCGCCGTCCCTAATCTTCGTTTCAGCCGAAGGGCTTGATGGCTCTACTATGATCGGAAGCGGATTCGTATCCCTGGTCGACGGAAAGCGTTACGTTTTAACAAACCGCCACGTCGTAAAAGGTGCGTTTAAGGTTTGGGTGGGCACGGATACAAGCACACTGGTTGCTGCCCGTAGCTATAAAATTTCGCCTGATCTAGATTTGGCGCTCCTAGATTGCCCCGCTGAGTTAACAGCACCACCTCTACAACTCACTCAGACCATTCCAAACCCAGGGAGCGAGGTCATGGCGTTCGGTTTTCCGCTCGGACTCGGAAAGGTGATCACCCGTGGCATCGTCAGCGCGGTAGAGGAGGACTATGTCCTTTTCGATGCTCCTATTTCGAGCGGGAACAGCGGCGGACCCTTAGTAAACGCAGAAGGCAAAGTGATTGGAGTGGCGACAATGGGTGCGCGGAATGACGGGATTACAGTGGTCCAGAATCTAAACGTGGGTATCCGCTCGTCGGCGATCCCCACTCTTGAGTTGTTTCGCGAGCCGCTTCTTCGTCTCCGGGATTTGGCAAACGAGATCAAATCCGTAGAGCACTTCATTGAACAAGGCTATCGCGACGACGCGTGGTTCGCATTAGGGGAGCTGCTACAATGCAATTGCATAATCGAGCACATGGTGCGGACGGAGCCGGACAAATTGCGAGAGAGGTCCTCTTCTTCAGAAGCCCAGAAAGCGAAAAAAGAACTTCAGGCCGCTCATCAACGGATTGAGGCCCTTTATGGTTCGATACGAAGAGCCGTAGAGAAATATGTCTCCTTTTTGAAGGAATGTGAACAACGTATCGATGCGCTGCCTGATGCGTTTGCCGGCCTAGGAAGCGACCCGTTGCTCGCTCAATTCCTGAAGGATGAGCGAGTAGGAGCTTCGGTTCGTGTGAGGGCCACTGCCCCACTTCTGCCGAGACTAGCAAGGACTAGTGCCGACCATTGGCTTTCACGCTTCGAGGATCATCGCTTTCGTGTTCAATGGACATTGGCTCACAGTAAGGAGACTCCCGCGTTGCCACTGTTGTCCGAAATCGAAGCTCAAGAGAAACTGATCGGCCACACTGAACGACCTAGCATTCGCATAACACTCAACCTGACAGGTGATCGCCAAGCCGATCTTAAGGACTACTTTTTATCCCTGAGCGAGTGGAGCAGTCGTAAGGACGTGCTTGAGGATCGAACCCATTCTGTCTTTGAACAACAGAAGGCAACGTCTGATCCCATTCACGCACAGATGCTGCATGGAGACCTCTTGAGCCAGATCAGTTCGTTCCAGCAATATCTTGGAATCGCTCGCGCAGAAAAGGGTGACCTTGTTGGTGCGGCCAACCTTTTCCGCGACGAAGCGGAAAGTCGCACTTCATCATCGTGGAGCAGGGCGCTACTGGCCCAACACCTCGCCTATGCAGGAAAGTTCGATGAAGCCTGGACGGAATACGGGCGTTACCTAGAACAACCCGCGCCGTTCGATGCTTTTGCTATCCGTCAAGGTTGGCCCAGCGTAGACGTTGCACTAATGCATATAACGGAAGGCTACGAAATGGAAGGTGAAGGCTTCCGCAAGCAATTCGGCTCACAGCCAGAGGTGGTTGCCAACTGCCGGCGATGGAACGATTCCGTTCAAGTTGTGGAAGGCGTCTCTTTGCGAAAGCTGCGATCTATTAACGACACATTCACATCGGGATGGTTCAATACCCTACCACGACTGTCGAAGGTTCGCGTTCTCGCTTACTTTAGGCAAGTTAGGCCCGAGGAAGGTGCGATGGCGTATTACCAACAACATAGGCAGTTTCCGAAAAGAGATACCTTTCGAGAACTGAAAGAATTCGAGGCTGCATTGACGAAGGACGCCAGTGCGAAGGCATTATGGGAAGAACTAAACCAGCATAAGGCGTTTCCATTCTTCCTCTGATTGTAGAAGCCAATAAATATCCGTCACAACTGGGACATCTCGCTCAACGTGAAAGCTCGGCGGATCAAAAACGGATACGGTGTAACGAAGGAGTGTGGCTCTGGAGTGGCCCGTGGTTGCTTGAGGATGCCCTTGAAATCGTCGAAGTGCGAAATGTGCAGCGGAGAGGGAGCGGCAATCGTTGGTGTTGATGACGGTTCTACAATGCCCCTAGAACGCGCATAAACGCCTCCTGTGACCTCGATAACCTCAACCAATGGCATGGGCGCGGGATCAGCGTTAGAAGTGATCATCAGCAACATCAGGGTGGGCTGCTTTCCATGTATCCTCAAGAACCCACGATCTGTAAGCAATCTGGCGTCGATTGACGAGCTTGCTCAACTCCGAAAGGCACAACCCGAGATTCTGTGCGGTGAGTTTCAAAGAGCTCCCCACACAGCGGCGCTCTCCAGTTCGGATATTCCGCAGCACCGTGGTGAATCGCTTACGGCGCTTGGATGCTCTTGGATGAGTAGAGCAGAATCCTGAAAGGGTAGATCGAAGCCCACAGGCGAGAGTCTTGCAATTTGAATACCTCAGACCAGTGAGGTCCGAGAACTCGCGGACTGTCTCCGTCCGGACGGTTTGGCCTTGGGGATCAATCCATTGATAACTCATCACTGAAGTGTATCAAAGAAGGACGGCTGATGGCGAGCACAAACCCGCTCACTGCGCCAAATAGATAAGCCGTTGAAACTTCCCATTACGAGCTGCTCCTGGCATTCGGCACGGTTGATTGGGCACGAACATGTGTCGGTCACAACCAAGAGCAGGGAGGACAAGCTTGAGATCGGCAAGCATGTGCGGTGGCGCATCAAACCAGCCGTGCAGAGATTTACCGGCTGTATCGACGACTGCATGGAGCTTCAGACCGTTGTCCTCGATCAACCATTGGAATACTCCACCAACGGTATCACGGTCCAGTGTGTCCGATTCCACCACCAAGTATCGACGATGAAGCAGGTTCTCCTGCCGGCGCGAGCATGTGCCTAGTTGGAAGGTTGAAGGACAAGTGAACTGAGCTGGAGCGGAAGGGCCACTCAGCCATTCATCACGTCGCTTGAAGTTCTCGGTTCGTGTCTCATCGACGGCGCCACACCAAAGCACGTCATCTGGCTCGAAGAGGTTCAGGAGAAGCCGTGGATGCTTCCATACGGCCATCTCGCTGACTTGAACCTCAGATGATTCAACAATCTCGTCGTAGGACCACTTGTAGCGGTTCAAGACCTCGCTGCGAATGGAATCAACTCGCGCCTCCACACAGCTACGGACGAGTTCTTCTCGCTTCCTGATGGCACCGGCCTCGGTCAGACGAGTAGAGTGCTTCTGCTGGGCATACAGCTCATCTGCCTCATTTGCGCCAATGGCCACGATCTCTGCGACCGTGGGAATTTGAAGATTGGCCGCGATCATTGTAAGACCTCCTCTCGCTGCTCAAAGAAGCCAGGTGTTGGATTGTGGAAGTTGGTGTCATTGCGGAAGAACGCCTCCATCTTCTCTTGGGTCAGTTTGCATCGACCGAGGTAGAGACGTTTGATCTCCTTGGTAATGCGCTTTTGATCACACCGGGCCAGCGTGTAGGCTTCAACGAAGAAACTGGCTGGGTGGTAAGCGGCTCTCGATCCGCCCATGTATTCGCATTGGTCGCACCAGAAGCCCACCATCCCGAGGTTGCCATTGTGCTGCCAGGCGAGGCCAAGACGCTCAATAGGCCGTTCATTGCAGTCCCGGCACTGGCCCGTTAAGCCGCAGGCTCGACGGTAAAGTTCTCGGAAGTATTCAGATTCGTCTTCCTCAAACACATGACGCTGCCGAAGCATGCCTCTGCTGATGATGAATTCCACATACCACGGAGCGTGGAAGAAGAGCCATTCGAAGGTTCTGCCTTCATGTTCGCCAAAGGAGAGTTTATAGCTCATGGCAACCTCCTGCATGTGGTGCAGTGAGTGCAGCAGTATTAAGTAATACTGCTGCCGCACCAACTGCACATAGAGGTGCACTAGGTGCAGAATGCACTTCCTGCACTTGCCGCACCTCCGTCTTCTCCTGAGCATCTGCCACGACAGTTTCTGCTTCCGGTTCTGCTGAGTTTAAGGCTTTCCATGTGTCATCCGGTGTTTTCACCAGCAGCTCTTTCATTAGTGCCAGCTTTTCCATGAAGGTCCTCTTAGCGATGCCGGTCTTGTGCGCGGCCTGGTTAAACCATCCAGTAGTGCTTAGCTCCTGCGCGCCCAAGATTGCGAGCAATTGTGTAGTGGTATATTTCTCCTTCTTCATACCTGCCTGCTTTAACCTTGAAGGATCGAGTGCTTCATTGCGCACCATGAGTGGATGCTCACGTTGCACACAGAATGGCGCGATGGGTTTGAAGTTCCGCACTGTTGATTCAACCGTATAGGCGTCTTCATTCTCGTGCTTCGTCATCACGAGAATGGTATCGGGATCACGGGCAAAGACTCCTGAACCTGAGATTCGGTCGATGCTTTCCTTGCCCGCCTGGTTTCCCTTGCTGAAGTGCGCGCCAAAGACCACGGCCGCACCAGTTACTACCGACAAGCGTTCAATCTCGTTCAGCAGATCACCCATTTCGCCGGCTGAGTTTTCATCTCTCTTGCCGTAGACCTTATAAATCGGATCGATGATGATAAGCGCGTAATTTTGGTTTAGCCTCTTCTCCATCACCGGACGCAATTGTTCAAACGAGGCGCCGTAACCACGAAGGTTCCAAGTATCGAGCTTGGCATTTCCGGACAACTCCGGCCTCACCGTTCGGATGTCGCTCATGCGCCGCGCAAACGCCCAGTCTGGCAACTCCAGATTCACATAGAGCACGGAGCCGGCAGTGGTGTCGAATCCCCACCAAGGCTGTCCAGCAGCTACACTCATTCCCAAATCGAGCAGACTCCAAGTCTTGAATGACTTGGAACCGCCACCTAGAACCATTTTCGATCCTTGGTGAAGTAGTCCGCTGATCAGTTGAGGCGGCTCAACTGGTGGCTTCGCGAGCAGATCGCGCGCGTTGATAATGGCAGGTAAGCCATCTTCAATGGCATTCTGCACCGGCGTAATGGAGACCGGGTGTCGATTTGTGCAGATTGTCGCCAATAGACTACCAGGCTCTACCTGACGTGATAAATCTTTAATGTCCTTTGCCGTGCTCATTTGCTGCCCTCCATTGGATTGAAGTCACGAAGACTTGCCGCAACAGGGGCAAGCAGAGCATGCACCTTTGCCGCACCTTTTCGACCGGCTTCATCGCCATCAAAGAGGACGGTGACATGCTTGCCATTGAAAAAAGGCACGAACGAATCTTTGAACGATGAAGCACTGGCCGTAGCAACCACTGCGATACGTCCTGATTGCTCCGCTCCTTTATCGATCAATTCTATGGCGTCTGTCTCGCCTTCGGTGATCCAGACTTCATTGACGTTGCTGATCTTCTCGAAGCGCCAAAGGTGGGGATGGCCGACTTCCCACCAAAACGCTCGCCCAGGCCATTTGCGCAGCTTGTAGCCGGTCTTGTAGATGAAGGCGAGGGCGTCACCAGCCCATCCAAGATGACCTTCTGTGGCTAAACCTGCGATGGTCTCCGTTTTCCACTGTTCCGTGGATGCGATTCTTTCGGCAAGCCACGGCTCATTGCTCACTCTCGATGTGTAGCGCTTGATGTCCTTGAGATCCTGCTCCGAGTAGATGAAGTCTGCCGCGATCTTAGGTGCGACAGAGGCAGATTCCTTCGTCTTCGTGCCTTGGAGCGTTGGCGTGCTGCTTAGGAACTTCAATGCCGTGACAAAATCGCAGCCGGTTCGTTCCATGACGTAATCGAAGATGCTCCAATGGCGGTCACAACCAAAGCAGTAGGCGTGGTCGTCCTCCCTGCTTATGAAGAAGCTCGGGGTGCTGTCTTGGTGAAAGGTACAGCAGCAGGCATACTGCTGGCCTTTACGGACAATCTTCTGTCCATCTGACTCGACGAGTGCTCGAAATGAGATCGTCGCCTTTAATTCATTTGCCGGACTCAGGCTTCCGATACCAAAGTCCGAAAGCCGCTGCTGTTTAGAACATACGGGTTTGTTTAGTTTCTCTGCGTTTGCGGCCAGAAGGACATTGCCTTCCTCCGCGTGATTTGATATGATATTCACTGTATGGATTCATTTAGTTTGGTTGACGCTCACCAGCTTATAACTGGTGAGTGTTTTTGTTTCTGTTTCGTGTGATTGCGTGTAGTGCAGTTGGACGTTGCCTATGCGCTTTGCTTTCCCTCTTCATTCCATCTTGCCGCAAGTGCTTTTGGCAAAAGCGGGGATATCGTGTAGCGCCGTTGTTTCGAGCAACAGTGTGGATTGATGCAGATTACTTCGAACTGCCCGTTGGAGTGATACACGGCGGAGCAGGGTTCGTTGACCCTGCAACGGATCTGCATATAGCCAAAATTATCACTTTCTTCTTGTGCGGCGCTCAAGTCGTTGAGCAGGATGTGGCCTGCATCGACCGGAGTGTATTTCACTCTCTTGTTTGTCTTTGTTTTCGTTTCGATTCTAGTCATATGTTGCGAGGCGTTTGCCGCTGCCCGTTATCGCGGCGATTTGTTTTGAGTGTCGGGCTCTTGCTTTGTTTTGTTTCAGCGCCGTGGTGGTTCGGAGATGAACCACTGACGCAAAAAGGGGTTAGATATGAACGAGTTCGGTTCTGAGAGTGGCTGTCTTATTTCCAGTCAGCCACAGGGTTACATCTTGATGGTGGGTATTCCCATCGATGGCGAACCTGTAGATGGACTCTGCCTCAATACCCGCCTGGCCTAACTGGCGTGCGAGTAGATTCAGGAGTTCGGCGGGATAGCACTTAGAAGTGACGAGCACTTTTTGCGAACACTCGTCGATGGCTAGCAAGACGAAATGATCAAGAGCGGAGTCACGCAAACCGAGAGCTGTGCCAATCTTGCGGGCTTGATGTCCACCGATAATGCGCTTGCCAGACTGTAGCCCAGCAATCACTGAATGTGACACGTCGGCGAGCTTAGCCAGCTCGCGAATCGTTAGCTGCTTATCAATGCGAAGTCTGGAAAGTTGTTCTGCGAGGGAGTGATTCATATTTGGAAGTCTACGAGTATAACACACATTAGGCCGATGTCTAGTGAATAGTCTCACGGCGGCACACTTTCTGCCGCGAACACAAATAGAAAGCCACACCCGGTTAATCAGTCCGGATGTGGCTCTATTACTACTTGCCGCAGGGATGGGACCGGCGACCGCGACCTCAGTGTTTGCGTTGTTAAGCGATGGAGCTACGTGGCTTGGGTAGGTACCGGCTGCGGTTGTGGCGGCGCCGAAGTGCACCAATATCGGATCGTCAGGTGACAATAGTGTCGCCACACTTTTGCACTACCCGCCGCAGCAATAGCGTCTCGAATGACCTTCATTTTGTAGGACGAAAGCTTGAAAGCATTTGCAAGAAACGAGATTTTTACGGTCACAACCTTTCTAGTTACAACTCGTTCCCAATTCAACTTTGTGTTTTCAAGGTAGGTCGTGACCTTTTGATGATCAGTGATCTTGAGTTCACGAATGTGTGCGATCAAATCGTCATCTTCGAGCTGAAGGAGTTTGTTGCGGATGATAGAGCGGACACTGAGCCCGATCTTGGTAGCGATGTCTTCGATCGCTTCGTTTGAAACCTCAGTTTTCATTCTGTTAATGAAGTGGAACCGCGCCCACGGTGTTTGGCCATGGACGCGGCCCCGGGTTCTACTTCGCCGTCGCGAGTTTCAGGGTATAGTGTCCCTTCTTCCCAATTTTCTCGATCTTTTTGGCCTCCACCAGAGCATCACGAGCTGCCGTGAGGGCCGCCTCGACAAACGTGGACTGCAGGTATGGATAGGGAATTCCCAGCGGATACTTCCCGAGGAGTTCCATCAGGCTTTCCTGGGTCTGATCTTCGCCACCGATGGACTTGTGCTCCATCATGGTGTCGATGAGTTCAAGGCGCTTTGCCGTGATGACGGTTTGTTGTTCAGCTTGGGCTTCTTTCACGAGGTCCAGCTTGCTTTTCTCGGGAGCCGTGGTTTCGGTATTTTCTTCCGTTTGTTTAGTCATTATCTTGTTTTTGTTGTTTGTTTGTTTTGTGCCGCCGCCATTCCCTCGATGAACTCCAGCAACGATCCGAGATGGATCAGGCGTGAACCGCGAACTGCGTATTGCTTCCTGAGACTGACGCTTTTCACAGCGGGGTTACGTCCAAGGATGAGCGCGTTCAGTACTGACCTGCTCAATCCCGTTATGGGACAGAGCGTGCCGGACTTTGGCAGCCGAATCCAAATCGGGTGCGTTACTGGTGTGGCCCGCGGAGCTTCGACCGGTTCGATGGTGAACATCGTTCCAGGTTGGCTTTGCGGGTTTGGTTTCGAGGGCGTGGTTTTGAACACGCCGAAGTCTCGTTGAGCCAAAAGCCTCTACAACCACCCCGCTTTTCCCGAAGAGGGGAGGACGCCCTCGTCCCGGCTACCTAGACTTCCTCTGAAGTCATTGTTCGCGCGCGCTTCGGTATGTTGACCGCAATCGATTTGAACTCCTTTTTCAGTCGCTTGAAGATGGCTGCCCGCACGTTCGAGGCGGAGCCTCCTCTGCTCATTGCATCAGAAGGAATATCTTCGATATCGCGAGTATTCTTTAGCACTGCAGCAGCTGATTCGTGATCTTTGTTCCACTCTCCGATTTTGTAGAGTCCATCAATGCCTTCAGGCTTCCCTGAAGTACTGACCATCAGCAATTGCTGTCCAGCTTTCCACCATTGAGCGATCACAGCAGCGTCATTGCCTAGCGGCGGCAACGTAACGCACTCAGCAGCGATCCGATCGGTGTATTTGGGTTCGGGCAGGAATTCATCGGTAAAGCTCGATGCCAAAGCTGCGCGAAACACTACGCGTGACGGATCTTCCGCGTGGCAGCCCGCAAGCGAATCACTCGATCGAATTGCTTCAATGAAAGAGATCAGTGCGACTGCTGCGCGTTTTGCTTCCGTGCTCACTATCCCCACGTCCTCCGCATTCCTGGCAGGATTGACCTCAACGCCGAGGCCAATGCTTTCAAAGAACGCCGCATTTTGCGACGCAACCTTCGGGCTAGGGCCGCTCATGACAGGCCACAGCGAGCGTCCCTTCCCGATTTCTCCACAATCTTCAAGATTGAGGACGACAGTCTTGTTAAGAATAACAAGAAAATAGGACACTCTTCGGATCGACCTCATGACCGCTTCTTTGTCTCCAGTCATTGCACCCATGATTCCCTCTATCATGACCAAACCACTATCAGTTAGGCCGAGGCTAATCCTGTCAGGGATTCCCAGTGCAGACTTTAACGACTGTGCGGCCTTGTCATTGCGAACGTGATAAATTTCGTCATGGCTTTTGGCGACTAGACGCTTCTTCACCGTTGGTAATGCTCTCTTTGGATTTTGCGGTTTCTTCATCACGTCAAAATATCCGGCAAACTCGCCGCCGCCTTACGCAGCGATTCGGTTTCGATGTGGGTGTAGTGGGTGCTATTGAGACTTTGCATTGGGCTTCGCACTTTCGCGGGCTGCGGCGGTCGGCTTTTTCCACAACCTCGGAAGCTTGTCGATGGCGTCCTTGAGGGGGGCGAGGTCGAAGTGCGTGTATTTACGATTCATCTCGTCACTGCTGTGTCCGGTCAGTTCGCGCCGCAGTTCAATTGAGACCCCTTGATTTGCGAGGGTCGAATTGAAGGTATGGCGCAAACTGTGAAACACGAGCGTTCTAAACTGGCGACCCTTGCCAGTTTTTGCCTCACCTCGGTCAGTAAAGATTCCCGCCCGCACCATCAGCTTCTGAAATGACGCTGACAGACCGACACTGCCGTGCGTAGGCATCTGCGCCAGGGTGGGGAAGAGCTTGGCGACGGGCTGGTCTGATGACTGCCGAGTAAGCAAGTAGTCCATCAATTCCCCGGCGATGGGACAGAACACTTCTTTGCGTTTGTTCCCTTTGCTCGTTTTACCGGGGTGGTAATGAATGATGGCGTGTGGAAGATCGACGTTGTTCCACCCCATGCTGGCGCAGTCAGAGAGGCGTGCCCCCGTATAGCGTCCCAGCAGGATCATGCCCTCCCACTCGGTTCCGACAGTTACCTTAAGGAGCAATCGAATTTGGTCGTCAGTAAAAACATCGCGTTCTTCTTTAACGGCTGCGAAGACCTCCACAGCGTCTGCGGGATTGTGAAGAATCAGGGCCTGCCGTTTTGCTGAGTGGAAGACGCTTCTGATGACCTTGAGGCTAAAATTCGCGGTGCTCTGGCTTTTTCCAGCTCGCACTTCTCCGTCACGAAAAGTTTCGACATCCGCTGGAGTTATTGCGGCAATGTTGGACGTGTTTTTTTTCTTGCCGATGAACTCCTGAAAGTTTTCGAGGACCCCACGATACCGAACCACGGTGCCTTTCGTTTTGGTCGTCTCCTTAGACGCCAGCCAGCGCTTAAAAACTTCTTCCGTCGTTTGAGATTCAATCGCGTCGCCACCGGCTCTCTCTACGATCTCCGAGATTACTTTTCGAGCCTGAGCCTCGGTCAACTCTCCGGCGGCAGCGCGCTTTGCTGTTTTGGCCCAATCGAGACAAACCTGTGACGCCTCGTCGCGAATCTTCTTCTTCGTGCTCTTGAACGAAATTCTGCCGTCTGCATTTCGGAACTTGCAGTAAAAGTAGGGCGACCGGCCCCGTGGGTCTTTGTGCAGGCTCGACATAAGTCATACCGATAGTCATACCATCCGCTCATGTCAAAGACGTTCCGGTGTGTCTTCCAACAGAGTAATTCAGTCGATTACACAGGCCCGGTTGAAGTCACAGGTTCGAACCCTGTAGCGCGCACCATCTTTTTGTCCGCGATCCGCCGCTTTCTTGAGGGGCAGAACGGGCGAGGCAACAGACGCGCAGAGTTCACCAGAAAACCGTTTGCCGAAACAATACGCACACGTATAAAATCCGCCGCTTATCATGACCACGCTCCCTCATCTCCCCGTCCTCCGCCTTGGCCGCAGCTACGAGAGCCTCGACAAGCTCGAGGTCAAAGATCACCGCAGCGGCGAGGTGAAGGCGACCGTTTCAACGATCAACGCCGGCATCCTTCGCAAGGACTTCAAGCGACTCGGCGAGGCGCGGGCGGCGCTGAAGAAGTTCACGGTCGCGCAGCTCATCGCGATGAGCGCGAAGGCGGGTGAGCACTTCCTCAACGGCACACTGCCGCTGGGCGACAAAGGGCACACGCAATCGGCGGACGAATACGTGGCCACGCTCAGCGCCACGAGCGGGCTGCCGCACGTGATGGTGCGGCGCAACATGGCGAAGATCCACTATGCGCTGACGCACCTCGACGTAGTGCTCAACGGCCTCTCGCGCGGGCTCGATCTCTCGATCATCGACTCGGGCAACGGCGAGCAGTTCGGCACGAAGCTCTCGTTCTTCCCCACCTGCCAGGCGCTCGGGCTCGTGATGCCGAGCAATTCGCCGGCAGTGAATTCGCTCTGGCTTCCCGCGATCGCGCTGAAGACGCCGGTCGTCATCAAGCCGGGGCGAGAGGAGCCGTGGACGCCGTATCGGCTCATCCAGGCCTTCATCGCCGCGGGCGTGCCGAGCGAGGCGTTCGGCTTTTATCCGACCGACCATGAAGGCGCGAGCGAGATCCTCAAGTCTTGCGGCCGCGCGCTCATCTTCGGCGATAAGGCGACGACGCAGCAGTATGCGAACAACCCCGCCATCCAGCTCCACGGGCCGGGCTGGAGCAAGTTCGTCATCGGCGACGACTGCATCGAAAACTGGCGTGACTACCTCGACGTGATCGCCGGCGCGATCAGCGACAATGGCGGCCGCTCGTGCATCAACGCGAGCTGCGTCGTCGTGCCGAAATACGCGGCGGAGATCGCCGACGCGCTCGCGCAGCGTCTCGGACCGATCCAGCCCACGCGCAACGACGACCCGAACGCGCGGCTCAGCGGCTTCGCGAATCCGAAGATGGCCGACTTCATCGACGGCGCGATCGAGGAGGGGCTGAAGACGCCCGCTGCCGAGGACGTGACGGTGAAATATCGCGGCGGCCCACGCAAGGTCGAGCACGAGGGCGGCATGTTCCTGCGGCCGACGATCGTGCGCTGCGATTCATTCGCGCACCCGCTGGCGAACAAAGAATTCCTCTGCCCCTACGCGAGCGTGGTCACGTGCCCGCAGAAAGACATGCTCCACCAGATCGGCTACTCGCTCGCCGTCTCGGCGATCACGAAAGACCCGGCTTTCATCGATGAACTGATGGCCTTCTCCGAGATCGACCGGCTCAACATCGGCCCGGTCAGCACGATGGCGATCTCCTGGGACCAACCGCACGAGGGGAATATGTTCGAGTTCCTCTGGCGGCGGCGGTCGATCGAGCGCGCCTGGTAGGCGGTCAGTGGGCGGAGGAAAATTCGCGTTGTCCGGGCGGTTCGCGAGGGGCTACATGACGGGACACCGTCATGGGAACCACCCGCCACAGCTCGCGTGTTCGAGCGATCGTGCTCACGCTGATCGTGTGCGCGGGATTTTTTCACCGCGCGCCAGCGCAGCAGACGCCGAAGGCGAAAAAAGACGGCCCCGCCGTGCTCGTGCTCGTATCGCGCAGCCCGAGCGACACATGGGCTGTCGCGGAAGCGAGCGGCATCACGCGCGTGCTCGGCGAGGCCACGCCGCCGCCGGGTGCAGTGGTGGAATACCTCGACTGGCAGGGCAGCAGTGGGCCGGACTACGAGGAGCGGATGACGGCCTACTACGCCACGAAGTTCGCACGGCGAAAATTCCGCGTCGTCGTGGCCGCGGACGAACCGGCGGTCGAGTTCCTCATCCGCCGGCGCGCGGCGCTTTTTCCGAATACGCAGGCCGTCTTCTGCGGCTTGCGCAGCTTCGATGAAACGCGGCGCGAGCCGTGGTTCACGGGCATCTTCGAGGCGAACGACCCGCCGGCCACGTTCGACTTCGCACGGCGGCTCCAGCCGCGGCTGAAGCGATTCGTCATCCTCGAAGACAGCACGCAATCCGGACAGGGCGCGCTGCGAAAGATCCGCGACGCGCGCCCGGAAGCCGCCACCGAGGTGAGTCTGGAACTACTGCGGGCCGACACGGCGCAGGCGCTTTTCGAGGGCGTCGAGGAGCTGCCGCCCGACAGCGCAGTGCTGATGACGCGCGCCCGGCTCGCGCGCCGCGTCTTCGAGGAACTGCGCGACCGCTGCCCGGTGCCGATCTACGGCCTGCGCGCGCCGATGCACCTGCCCGGCATCCTCGGCGGCGTGCTGCTCGACGGCGAACAGCACGGCGCGGAAGCCGGCCGCATCGCGCTGCGGCTGCTCGCGGGGGAAAAGGCGGGCGACATCCCATTCAGCCCGGGCGTGCCGTATCGGGTCGTCGCCGATCACGGGCAGATGCAGCGCTTCGGCTTCCCGCTCAGCGCGCTGCCGCCGGGCTGCGAAGTGCTGAATATCCCGCCGAGCGTCTGGCAGCGCCACCGCCGCGTCCTCCTCGGATCGGGCGCCGTCATCGTCGTGCTCGGCGCGCTCGTCCTCGCGCTCCTCGTGCTGCTCCGGCAAAAGCGCGCCGCTGCCGCGCGGCTGGACCGCTCGCTCTCGGTGCTCAGCGCCACCTTCGACTCGATCTCCGACGGCGTGCTCGTCGTGAGCAAGGCCGGCAAGATGACCAACTGCAACGGGCGCTTCCTCGAGCTGTGGAAAGTGCCGCGGGATCTCGCGGAGAAGCGGGACGACTCGACCCTGCTCCAGACCGTTTACGGACAGCTTAAGGATGCCGACGCCTTCCTCAAGCGCGTGCAGGAGCTCTACGCCCATCCCGAGGAATCAAGTTCGGACCTGATCGAGTTCACGGACGGCCGCGTCTTCGAGCGCGACTCGCGCCCGCAGCGGCAGGGAGGCGAGATCGTCGGTCGCGTGTGGAGTTTCCGCGACGCGACCGCGCGCCGCCGCGCCGAGGAGGAGCGCCTGCGCCTCTCCGGACAGCTCGCGCAAGCGCAGAAGATGGAAGCGCTCGGCACGCTCGCCGGCGGCATCGCGCATGACTTCAACAACATGCTCACCGGCATCCTCGGCTGCTCGCAGCTCGCGCTCGACCGCCTGCCACCGACGCATCCCGCCGCGGACGAATTGCGGCAGGTCATCGAGGCGGGCGAGCGCGCCAGCGATCTCGTGCGGCAGATCCTCACCTTCAGCCGCAAGCGCACGCCGGAGAAAAAGGTCGTGTCGCTGGAGTCCATCGTCCGCGACACGCTCCGGCTGATGCGAGCCACGGCACCCGCGGGTATAGAACTCGCCGCCGAACTCCAGCCCGGCGTGCCGCCCGTTCTCGCCGACCCCGCGCAGATGCACCAGGCGGTGCTCAACCTTTGCACCAACGCCGTCCACGCGATGGGCCGCGGTCCCGGCGAACTGCGCGTGATCCTCGCGCGCTCGGATCCGACGCCCGAGCTTCGCGAGGCATATCCGCAACTGCCGGCGGGCCCGCTCGTGAGCCTCTCGGTCAGCGACACCGGCCACGGCATGGATGCCGCCACGCTCGCTCGCGTCTTCGAGCCGTTCTATTCCACCAAGGCCACCGGCGAGGGCACCGGCCTCGGACTCGCAGTCGTCCACGGCATCGTGCAAGCGCACGAAGGCGCGATCTTCGCGCAGAGCGAACCGGGCCACGGGACTACGTTTACGCTGCTTTTTCCGCCAGCGTCCGCGCCCATCGCCGAGCCCACGGCGATCACGCCTGCCGGGTCATCCATCCCGCGCGGTCACGGGGAGAGCATCCTCGTGGTCGATGACGAACCGATCGTCTGCGAAGTCGCCGCGACGATGCTCCGACGCCTCGGCTACCAGCCGGTGATCGCCCACGCCGGCGAGCGCGCCCTCGAGTTGATGCAAGCCGAGCCCGGCGCCTGCGCGCTCGTCTTCACCGACCTGAACATGCCCCGCATGACCGGACTCGACCTGATCCGCCGCCTGCGGGAAGCGGGCGACCGCGTGCCGTGCCTGCTCACGACCGGCTACATCGGGTCCGGCGCCACCGAAGCCGAGGCCCGCGCGCTCGGTGTGAGCGACATCGTCGAGAAGCCGTTCACCGAGCGCACGCTCGGCCTCGCTGTGAGCACCGCGCTCGACGGCACGCTACCGGCCTGATGCTTACGTCCGCCAACAATCCTCAAACCTATGAACCTGCTTAGACTTCACATCATCGCCGTCCTCTTCGCCCCCCTGCTTCACGCGCAAGCGCCGCCGGCTGACCCGATCATGTCCAAACTTTTTCCGCCCGAGTTCATCGCTGCCAACGCCGAGTTGATCAGCCTCAGTGAATCACAGCAGGAGAAGCTGCGCGGCGCACTCGATCAGGCGAAGGGGCGTTTCGAGGAGTTCGGGCCGCGGCTGAAGGAGGCAGCGGAGGCGCTCGGCAAAGCGATCGAGGAAAAGGGCGCCGACCACGCCGCGGTGATGGCGCAGTTTGAAAAGGTGCAGGACTGCGAGCGCGAGATGAAGCGCGCCCAGTTCGGCCTGATGATGGAACTGCGCGGGATCCTCAATGAGGAGCAGCGCACGTGGCTCACGGAGCTCAAGGCGAAGCAAGCCGGCCAGGCTCGCGAGCGGATCGAACGCGTGAAAGCGGCCGCGGCGAAATTGCACGAGGCCGATTCGCTGCTCGGCGAGGCGCTCAAGCTGATCGAGACGAGCGAGAAGTAATTCAGCGACGAGTGAGCGCGGCGCGGATCGCGTTTTTGAGCGGCTGCTCGGCACCGGGCGCGACCCACCACCAGTCGCTCAGGTTCGTATCGCGCTCGGCGACGTGCCGCTCGGTCGGGATGTAGCCGGTAGCGCCTTCGCCGTAGCCGGCGGTGACGACGAACGCATCCGGTCGCTGCTGCTGCGCGAAGAGTTGATACTCCACGTAAGCCTCGCCGGGCAGCACGAGCAGTGCGGCGGCGCCGAAGTCGAGCACGGGGATGTCGATCGTCTGCCCCGCGTCGGCGCGCCGCCGCCAGCTCAGGCCCATCGCGGCGAGGCATTGATGAAAGGGCTTCGGCGCGGAGAGATTCTTCGTCAGGTCGGCGACGCTCCAGCCGGGCCCATCACGCGGTTCGAGGCGGACGGGAGTCGTGTGGAAATCGACGCGCTCCAGCGGCAGTCTCGCGGTCGAATCCCATGCGGCTTTCATCGCATCGCGCAGCCGCGAGGCGAGCGCGACCCGGCTCTCGCGCGAGCCGTCGTTGTATTTCCCGGCGGTAGTGTTGCCGCTGCACCCGCTCGCGTAGATCTGCATCACGCCTGGCGCCTCCGCGTCCCGCTGTGTGCGGGCGAGGCCGGGGAAATCCGCGCTCACTTCGCCCGCACCGTAGTGGCTCATCGGATGCACCGCGTAGGCGCTGAGCGCCGCGAGCGGCGTGTCGCCGTCCCAAAAGCTCAGCGTCTTCAGCCACGGATCAATGACGCCTTCATCCGCTGCGCGAGCGACGGAATCAGTCGTGCGGCTTCCGCGGCTGAAGCTCACGATGCCGCCCGGCGTGACGAAGCGGCGGTTCGATGCGACCCGCTCGACGCGCGCCTGCCCGGTGCCGAGGTGTGTCACGGTGCGCGCCTGCGCGAGCGATCCGCGAGCCGCGGCGGCGACGCGCTGCACGGCTTGCTCGTGGAAATCGAGGTCGCACACCGTGCCCTCGCAGCCGTGCGCCCGGAGGATGCGCTCGGCTTCGAGGTCGGCGACGGGCGCGTCGTGCTGATGGATCGCGCAGACCATCACGCGCTCCGGTCGTGTCGCGGTCGCTTCGGCGAGCGCGGTTTTCCAGCGCACGAGGGCGTCGTTGCGGATCTCGCACCAATCCACCGACACGAACACGACGGGCGGGAATCCTTCGCCGCTGAGCACGATGCCGCGCGCGCTGAGCGGGTCGGCGATCTTTGTCGAGAGCCACGCACCACCCATCATCCCGTGGCCCAGTGGCACCGTGACGTCCGCCGAAAAGGTGGCGAGACGGAAGCTGCGCTCCGCGGCGGGGAGCGATGAGACGCAAAGGACAAGGAGCGAGGCAGCAATGCGCGCGGACTTCATGCGAGTGACTGGGTGAACCCGTGGGAGAAAATTTTCATTGCGCTCAAGTTGCACTCCTTGTCGAACGCCGATAACCATTCGTTAGAAACAGGTAAATCGGGCCCAAACTTCCGATCACATGATGAATAACTTCACACCTCGCGCTCAACAGGTCCTGGCTCTGGCCCGCAAAGAAGCGGACCGTTTCAACCACAACTACGTGGGCACCGAGCATCTGCTGCTCGGACTCATCAAACTCGGCCAGGGGGTCGCGGTGAACGTGCTCCAGAAAATGGGGCTCGATCTCGAGACCGTCCGCATGGAGGTCGAGAAACAGGTCGGTTCCGGGCCGGAGACGAAGATGGTCGGCAACATCCCCTACACGCCGCGCGTGAAGAAGGTGCTCGCGCTCGCGGGCAAGGAGGCGAAGGCGCTGAACCATTCGTATGTCGGCACCGAGCACATCCTGCTCGGCCTGCTGCGCGAAGGCGAAGGCGTGGCGGCGCGCGTGCTCAAGAACCTCGAGGTCGATATCGAGCGCACGCGCAACGAGATCCTCAAGGAACTCGATCCCAACTTCACCCCGCCCGAAGCCGAGCAGGAAGGCGCGCCGGAACCATCTTCCGGAAGTGGGGTCGGAGCTTCCGGTAGTAAGAAGGACGTGAAGACGCCGGCGTTGCGCGCCTTTGGCCGCGACCTGACGGAGCTGGCGAAGAAAGGCGAGATCGACCCGGTGATCGGCCGCGAAAGCGAGATCGAGCGCGTGATCCAGGTGCTCTGCCGCCGCACGAAGAACAACCCCGTGCTCATCGGTGAGGCCGGCGTGGGCAAAACCGCGATCGTCGAAGGGCTCGCGCAGGAGATTTCGATCGGCAACGTTCCGGAGATTCTGCGCGACAAGAAAGTCATCACGCTCGACCTCGCGCTGATGGTCGCCGGCACGAAATACCGCGGGCAATTCGAGGAGCGCATCAAGGCGGTGATGGACGAAATTCGCCGGAGCAAGAACGTGATCCTCTTCATCGACGAACTGCACACGATCGTCGGAGCCGGTTCGGCGGAGGGCGCGATGGACGCGTCGAATATCATCAAGCCCGCGCTCAGCCGCGGCGAGATGCAGTGCGTCGGCGCGACCACGCTGAACGAGTATCGCAAATACATCGAGAAGGACTCGGCACTGGAGCGGCGCTTTCAGCAGGTGAAGGTCGAGGCGCCGAACGTCGAGCAGGCGATCTTGATCCTCAAAGGGCTGCGTGGAAAATACGAGGCTCACCACAAGGCCCGCTACACGGACGACGCGCTCGAGCAGTGCGTCGTGCTCAGCGACCGCTACCTCACGGGCCGCTTCCTGCCCGACAAGGCGATCGACGTGATGGACGAGTCCGGCTCCCGCGCGCGCATCGGCTCGATGACGCGCCCGCCCAACGTGAAGGAGATCGAGAAGGAGATCGAAGCCATCCGCGTGAACAAGGAAGGCGCGATCAAAGCTCAGGACTTCGAGAAAGCCGCTTCGCTCCGCGACGACGAGAAGAAGGCGAAAGAGAAGCTCGAAACCATCCTCGCCGAGTGGCGCACGCAGCGTGAGGAGAAGGAAGTGATGGTGACCGAGGACGACATCCGCCACGTCGTCAGCAAGTGGACCGGCGTGCCACTCCAACGGATGGAGCAGGCCGACAGCGACAAGCTGCTGAAGATGGACAACGAGCTGAGAGGCAAGGTCATCGGCCAGGACGAAGCGGTCGTCGCCATCTCGAAGGCGCTCCGGCGCAGCCGCGCGGACCTCAAGGATCCGCGCCGCCCGATCGGCTCGTTCATCTTCCTCGGCCCGACCGGTGTGGGTAAAACCTTCCTCGCCCAGACGCTGGCCGAATACATGTTCGGCGACCGCGACGCGCTCATCCAAATCGACATGAGCGAATACATGGAGAAGTTCACCGCTTCCCGCCTGATCGGCTCGCCGCCCGGCTATGTGGGCTACGAGGAGGGCGGTCAGCTTTCCGAAGCCGTGCGCCGTCGTCCGTATTGCGTCGTGCTTTTCGACGAGATCGAGAAGGGCCACCCGGACGTGCTGCATCTGCTCCTCCAGATCCTGGAGGAAGGCAAAGTCACCGACTCGCTCGGGCGCAAGATCGACTTCCGGAACACGATCATCATCATGACCTCGAACATCGGCGCCGAGCTGATCAAGAAGGGGAGCGTCATGGGCTTCGGCGCGTCCAAGCAGGACACGTCGAACTACGACGTGATGAAGGACAAGATGCTCGAGGAGGCGAAGAAGATCTTGAAGCCCGAGTTCATCAACCGCCTCGACGACCTCATCGTCTTCCACAGCCTCGGCAAGCCCGAGTTGCTCCAGATCGTCGAACTGGAGATCAGTAAGGTCGTGATCCGCGTGCAGAACAAGTCCATCAAGCTCGTCCCTGACGAGAAGGCGAAGGAGTTCCTCATCGAGAAAGGCTACGACCCGCAATACGGCGCGCGTCCGATGCGGCGCGCGGTCGAGCGTTACCTCGAAGACCCACTCGCCGAGGAAATCCTGCGCGGCCACATCAAGGCCGGAGACACCGCAAACGTGACCAGCGATGGCAAGGCGCTCCTTTTCTCCGTGCCGGAAGGCGGCTCGGCGAAGAAGGAAGCTGCGGGCGCAAGTTGACCCCTTGACAGCATCGCCTCGGAGGCATTCCTTCTAGGCACCAACGAGAGATTTCCCCCTCGATGGGAGGGCGGACGAACACCCCCACTTGTTCGTCCGCCCTCAATGCTTTTCAGGGGGGGACGATGTAGGCGCATCGCGCGGTCCGAGTCGGGAAAACGTGGCGGTTTCCAGCGCTATGGCCGGTCGAGTTCACCGCCGCCATCCAGTCCCTCGAACTCCGCGAAATGGTCCGGGCTGAGTGGCTCGCTCACGCGGTATTCCTCGCCGAACCATTTCCCGAGATCGACGAGCTTGCACCGCGCCGAGCAAAACGGGCCGGTCGGTTCGGCGAAAAAGTCGGTTTCCTTCCCGCAAGTCGCGCAGCGGATTAGCCGCGTCGTGCTCATAGCGACCACACCGTCTTCCCGCCCACGATGGTCCGCACCGCGCGGCCTTTGAGCTCCCATCCGTGGAAGGCGTTGTTCCGGCTGCGGCTCGCGCTCGCGGCTTTGTCCACGGTCCATTCGAGGCCGGGGTCGATGATCGTCACATCGGCGGTCGCGCCGGGTGTGAGCGTGCCGCGATCGAGGCCGAGGAGCTTCGCGGGGTTCTCGGTGTAGAGCTGGATGAGGCGCGGCAGGTCTATCGCCCGGCGCTTGTGGACGAGGATGTCGAGGAAGAGGCCGAGCTCCGTTTCGAGCCCGAGGATGCCGAAGGGCGCCTGGTCGAACTCGACTTCCTTTTCGTAGCCGCAGTGCGGCGCGTGGTCGCTGGCGAGGATCGTGATCGTGCCGTCGGCGATGCCCTCGATGAGCGCGTCCACGTGCTCCTGCGAGCGCAGCGGCGGGTTCATTTTGAAGTTCGTGTCGTAGCCGCGGATCGCCTCGTCGGTGAGCGCGATGTGGTGCGGGCAAACCTCGCCGCTGAGGCGGATGCCGCGCGCTCGCGCTTCGCGCAAAATGCGGACGCTGCCCGCGGCGCTGAGGTGCTGGCAATGGATCGCCGTGCCGGTCAGCTCGGCGAGCTGCGCGTTGCGAGCGACGATGATTTCCTCCCCGATCGCCGGCCAGCCGGGGAGGCCGAGCAAGGTGCTCACCGCGCCCTCGTGCATCACGCCTTTGCCGACGAGGGCGTAGTCCTGGCAGTGATCCATCACCACGAGGTCGAACATCCCGGCATACTCCAGCGCGCGGCGCATGAGTTCGTGATTCTGGATGCAGTGCCCATCGTCCGTGATCGCGACGACGCCCGCCTTCTTCAACGCGCCGATCGGCGCGAGTTCCTCGCCCGCGATGCCTTTCGTGATCGCCCCCGCGACGAAGACATTCACGCATCCCTCTGCCTTCGCCTTGTCCTGCACCCATGCGACGACGCTCGGGCTGTCGATCGACGGCGAGGTATTCGGCATGCACACCACGCTCGTGAATCCACCCGCCGCCGCGGCGCGGGTGCCGGTCGCGATCGTCTCCTTCGCCGACTGCCCCGGCTCGCGGAAATGCACGTGCAAGTCGATGAGACCGGGCGCGACCACTTTGCCGGTGCAATCGATGATCTCCGGCTTCGCATCCGACTTCTCCGCGATGCAGCCGTCCACGATGAGCAAGTCACCGACTTCATCCCGACGATTCTCGGGATCGATAATGCGGCCGTTTTTCAGCAGCGTGGCGCTCATGACGGGCGGACTCCGGCGCAGAGGTAAAGGACGGCCATGCGGACGGCGAGGCCGTTGGTGACTTGGTCGAGGATGACGCTACGGCCGCTGTCGGCTACGTCGCTGTCGATCTCGACGCCGCGGTTGATCGGGCCGGGGTGCATGATGAGGGCGTCGGGTTTGAGGCGCTCGGCGCGCGCTTTCGTGAGGCCGAAGAGCGCGGTGTATTCGCCGAGGCTGGGGAAGTATTCCTTCCGCTGCCGTTCGTGCTGGATGCGGAGCAGGTTCACCACGTCGGCGTCGGCGATCACGGAATCGATGTCGTGCGTCACCGCCACGCCGAGCGACTCGAAGGCGCGCGGCACCAGCGTGCTCGGGCCGCAGAGCGTCACCCGGGCGCCGAGCTTCACGAGCGCGTGGATATTCGAGCGGGCCACGCGGCTGAAAAGGATGTCGCCAATGATGACGACGTGCAGGCCAGCGATGCGCCCCTTCCGCTCGCGGATCGTGAACGTGTCGAGCAAGGCCTGCGTCGGGTGCTCGTGTGCGCCGTCACCGGCGTTGATGATGCTGGAGTCGAGCCGCTCGGCGAGGAACTGCGCCGCGCCCGCGCTCGCGTGGCGGAGCACGATGATGTCGGCATGGAGCGCCTGGAGATTGAGTGCGGTGTCCTTGAGCGTCTCGCCTTTCGTGAGCGAGGAAGTCGATGCGCTCACGTTGATCACGTCGGCGCTGAGCCGGAACGCGGCGAGCTCGAACGAAACGCGCGTGCGCGTGCTCGGCTCGACGAAGAAGTTCACGAGCGTCTTGCCGCGCAGCGCGGGCACTTTCTTCACCTCGCGCGAGCCGACGTCCTTGAACGCCGCAGCGGTGTCGAGGATGTGCTCGATCTCGGCGGCGCTGAGCGATTCGAGTCCGGTGAGGTCTTTGCGGGTCCAGTTCATGGCTGGCTGATCCATACGGAGTCGGCGATGCCGTCGGTGGCGGCGAAGCGCACATGCACCTTTTGCGCGAGCGCGGTCGGCAGGTTCTTGCCCACGTAGTCGGCGCGGATCGGCAGCTCGCGGTGGCCGCGGTCCACGAGCACGGCGTATTGGATGCGCGCAGGGCGGCCGTAGGCGGAGATCGTCTCCATCGCCGCGCGGCAGGTGCGGCCGGAGAAGAGCACGTCGTCGGTGAGCACGATCGTCATGTCGTCGAGCGAGCGCGGCAGCTCCGTGCGCTCGACGCGCGGGGGCACGCGGTGGCGGTGCAAGTCGTCGCGATGCATCGAGACATCCACCACGCCGGCGAAGACGCGCACCTTCTCCACCTGCTCGATGAAGGCGGTGAGCCGCTGGGCGATGTGAATGCCGCGGAGCGGGATGCCGATGAGCGCGACCTTCGTGAGGTCCGGGTTGCGCTCGATGATCTCGTGCGCGAGCCGCTTGAGACAGCGGTCGAGGGCCGCGCTGTCGAGGACGAGCGTGGCGCCGGGGGGCAGGGGTGTGGGTTGAGTCGGTTCGGTCATGCGGCCTTGGCGACCTCGCGGGATCGCCTTAAAGGGCACGGAGTCTGGTGCGTCAGCGCATCAGTTGTTCCGCGGGTGTTCGGCCTGGCGCTTGGTGCGCCATGCGCTCCGGTGCTTCACGATCCAGTCGAGCAGCGCTTTTTCAAAGCCGATGTCGTGGCCGGCTTTTTCGCTCTCGATCCATTTGTGACGCAGGATTTCCTCACGCTCGGCGAGGAACTCTTTGTAGAGAAGCGACTCCTTCACGAGGTCCTGGGTTGCTTCGGAGGTGCTCATTGGTTGGTGCGCAGAATCTTCCGGGATTGTGGCGAATCGTCAACGATCGGATGCGGCACAACGGTTGACCCGGAAACCGCTTGCCGCATTCGCGCGCATTTCTAGCCTGCGCCGATGCACGACACGCCTGCGCCCAGCGCGACCGATCTTCTTCCGCCGACCGACAATTTCGTCCCGCGCCACCTCGGCAGCGGTGGAAAAGAGATCACGGAGATGCTGGCCGCGTGCGGCTTCGCGAAGCTCGGCGCGCTGATCGACGCGGCCGTGCCCGCGAATATCCGCAGCGCCAAGCCGCTCGCGCTTCCGCCCGGTCGCGGCGAATACGAGACGCTCGCCGAGTTGCGCGCGATCGCGTCGAAGAACCAGCTCTTCCGCAACTACCTCGGCCAGGGCTACTCGGAGACGATCACGCCGCCGGTCATCCGCCGGAACATCCTCGAAAACCCCGGCTGGTATACGGCCTACACGCCTTACCAGGCCGAGATCTCGCAGGGCCGCATGGAGGCGCTGATCAACTTCCAGCAGATGATCTGCGACCTCACCGGACTCGACATTGCGAACGCCTCGCTGCTCGACGAAGGCACCGCCGCCGCCGAGGCGATCGGCATGGCACGCGCGATCCACAAGGACGAGGCGGTGAATGCGATCTTCGTCTCGCAAGGCTGCCATCCGCAGACCATCGACGTGGTGCGCACGCGGGCGCAGGCGCTGGGCTTTCAAATCATCGTCGGCGACGAAGCGACGATCGACCTCGCTAAGACCGAGGACGCATTCGCCTTCGCGCAAAAGAAAGTCTTCGCCGTGCTCGTGCAGTATCCCGACACAGCCGGCGTCATCCGCGACTACGGCGCGTTCTTCGAGAAAGCGCACGCCGCCGGCGCGGTGGCGATCTGCGCCGCGGATCCGCTCGCGCTCTGCGTGCTACGGACGCCAGGGGAATTCGGCGCGGACATCGTGGTCGGGAGCGCGCAGCGCTTCGGCGTGCCGATGGGCTTCGGCGGACCGCACGCGGGCTTCCTCGCAGTGAAGGACGAATACAAGCGCCTCATGCCGGGCCGCCTCGTGGGCGTGAGCAAGGACGCGCACGGCCATCCCGCCTACCGGCTCTCGCTGCAAACGCGCGAGCAACACATCCGTCGCGACAAGGCCACGTCGAACATCTGCACCGCGCAGGTGCTCCTCGCGGTGATGGCTTCGATGTATGCCGTCTATCACGGCCCGGACGGCCTGCGGCGCATCGCACAGCGCATCCATCTTTACGCCGAAATGCTCGCCGCCGGCTTGCGCGCGCTCGGTTTCCGCGTGCCGGAGGGACCGTTCTTCGACACCGTCCGCGTCGATCTCGAGACACCCGCGCGCCGCGACGAGATCGTCCGCGCCGCGCTCGCCGCCGAGATCAATCTCCGGACCTTCGGCGACCGCTCCTTCCTCATCTCGCTCGGCGAAACGATTGACCGCCACCAGCTCCGCGCGCTTTTCAGCGTCTTCCACGGCGGCGCCGATCCCGGCTTCACGCCCGAGTCGATGACGCCGCGCGTCAGCACCGACTTCGGCCCGCAAGCGCGCACGTCCGCCTTCCTCGCACACCCGGTTTTCAACCGCTACCACACCGAGCACGAGATGCTGCGCTACCTGCGCCGGCTGGAGGCGAAAGACCTCTCGCTCACCACGAGCATGATCCCGCTCGGCTCATGCACGATGAAGCTGAACGCAACCAGCGAGATGCTGCCGGTGACGTGGCCGTGGTTCGGCATGCTGCATCCCTTCTGCCCGCCGGAGCAGGCGCAAGGCTACACCGCGCTGTGCCGCCAGCTCGAATCGTGGCTCTCGGAGATCACCGGTTTCGCCGGCACGTCGCTCGAACCGAATGCCGGCTCGCAAGGCGAATACGCGGGCCTGCTCGTCATTCGCAAATACCACGAATCGCGCGGCGAAGCGCACCGCGACATCTGCCTCATCCCCACGAGCGCGCACGGCACGAACCCCGCCAGCGCCGTGATGTGCGGGATGAAAGTCGTCACCGTCGCGTGCAGCGCGAATGGCGACATCGACGTCGCCGATCTGCGCGCGAAAGCTGAGCAACACTCGCGAAATCTCGCCGCGCTCATGGTCACCTACCCGAGCACGCACGGCGTCTTCGAGGAGACGATCGTGGACATCTGCGCGCTCATCCACGCGCACGGCGGGCAAGTCTATATGGACGGCGCGAACATGAACGCGCAGGTCGGCCTCACGTCGCCCGGACGCATCGGCGCCGACGTGTGCCACCTCAATCTCCACAAGACCTTCTGCATCCCCCACGGCGGCGGCGGCCCTGGCGTCGGGCCGATCTGCGTGGCGAAACACCTCGTGCCTTTCCTGCCGAGCAGGGGGCAGGGAGCAGGGAGCAGGGGGCAGACCGTCGGCGCGATCAGCGCGGCGCCGTTCGGCAGCGCGTCGATTCTCGTCATCCCGTGGACTTACATCCGCATGATGGGCGGCGAAGGCCTCACCGATGCGACGAAGCTCGCCATCCTCAACGCGAACTACATCGCCCGTCGGCTCGATGCGTTCTTCCCCGTGCTCTACAAAGGCGCGCACGGCCTCGTCGCGCACGAGTGCATCCTCGACCTGCGCGGGTTCAAGAAGACCAGCGCCGAGGACGTGGCCAAGCGGCTCATGGATTTCGGCTTCCACGCGCCGACGCTGAGCTGGCCAGTCGTCGGCACGCTCATGATCGAGCCGACCGAGAGCGAGTCGAAGGCCGAACTGGACCGCTTCTGCGAGGCGATGATCGCCATTCACGCCGAGATGACCGCCGTGGAAAGCGGCGCCCTCGACGCCGCGAACAACCCACTCAAGAACGCCCCGCACACCGCCGGCAGCGTGACCGCGAGCGAGTGGACGCGCCCTTATTCCCGCGAGCAGGCGGCCTATCCCGCGCCGTGGCTGCGCGAGCACAAATTCTGGCCCGCCGTCGGCCGCATCGACAACGTCTGGGGCGACCGCAATCTCTTCTGCTCGTGCGTGCCCTTGGATGAATCTGGGAGCTAAATCCCCACGCTCACGCCGTCGCGGTCTCGGCTGCTTTCACCGCAGTCCGCCACTGCTCATGGATCTCCCTGGCCGTGAGCGGTCCGAAATAGGGCGGCAGCCACGGCCGCTTCTCGAGGCCGTCCACGCTCGCATCGATCCGCTGCACGAGATCGTCGCCGAGTTCGAGCACGACAGAGCCTCGGGCCGTTCCCAATTCCCTTCCCAAGGCAGCCTTCAACTCCCCGATCGCGCTCGATGATTCGCCAAAGGCGTGTTCCATCGCGATGAGTAAGGCGTGGGGCAGGTTCAATTTCATGGAGTCCTTCTTCGTGCCCGAAATCGTTGCGCGGTCAATGCGGAGAAACCCGAAGTGAGGGTCGGGTAAAACACCGGGCGACCGGGGCGCGCGCGCACTCCACCGGGCGCGACCGCCCCACGAAAAAGCGGGCTCCCCGCGAGGAGAGCGCGCTGGACGCCACAGCCGCGTCACTTCTTCTCGAACACGAACGCCTTCTTCGCCGCCTGCTCGCGCACCGCGCCGGTCACGGCCTGGTCGAGGCGCTGATCCTTGCCCTGCTCCTTCTGCTTCGCGGCGACGAACCGCTCTCGCTCGCCCGTGAGCTTGCGAAGCTGGCCCTGAAGTTCGTCGCGCTCCTTTTGCTTCTCCACGACGAAGTCGGCGCGCTGGCCTGGAGCGAGCTTGCGCAGTTCCTCGGGAAGCTCCGCGTCCTTCGCCTTGGCGAGGTCGAGCTTCTTCTCCTTCACCGCATCGAGCACGTCCCACGTCGAGTTCGAGTAGTTCGCGGAAGCCTTCGTCTTCGCGCGAGCCGCGGTCACGGACGACGGCGCGGGCGCGCTGGCGGCGTTGAGGTCCTGCGCCTCTTGGCGCGTCTTGCCGGCGACACCTTTCGCTCCATAGGCGATGTAGGTCTTGTTCAGCTTCGCGTTAAGCTCGGCGATCGTCTTGTCCTGCGGTGCGTCGATGTGCGCGATCTGCGCATTCGTATCGATGCTCATGAACTTCCCGTCCGCGAGTTTCGCGCCATCGAGCCAGCCGCTGCTTACTCCCGTCTGCTGATCGCCACAGTGGATCGTGTTCACGATGATGCCTCGCCCGATCGCGGCCTTGCACGACTCGGCGTAAGGCACGCCACCTTGCGTGAACGGCTCGTTCCCCGCGACGAAGACCGCCTTATAGACCTTCGACGACGCATCCCACGTGAGGTCGCGCACAGCGTCGCGGATGACCCAGCCGCAGTATTCGTTTCCGCCATTGGTCTTCAGCGCGAAGAGCGACTCGCTGATCTTGTCGAGGTCGTCGGTGAGCGGCGCGACCTGCCTCACGAACCCCTTCTCCGCGGAAAGGCCGTCGTTGCCGTATTCGTAGAGCGCCACCTGCACGCGCGGCGTCTTGCCGTCCTGCTTCGCGGCGATGAATTCGTTCACGATCTGCCAGAGCTGCGTCTTGGCCTGGGCGATCAGGCCGTCCATCGAGTTCGACGTGTCGAGCAGGATGGCGAGTTGCACGAGCGGGCGCTCATCCCCGGGCGGGACGGGATTTGTGAACCCAGGCGCGGCGAGGAATGAGGTGAGGAGCGGGATGAGATGTTTGGTTTTCATACGCCTCGACGCTGCCACGAGCGAGACGCACGGTTGTCATGCAGCGGTCCCGTCTGTGTCAGAAATTTGTCAGCGCGAGCGGCTGCCGCCGGGCAGTTGCTTGCTGGGGCAGGGAATGTCGGTAGGCTTGCCGCATGGGAGCCACACCGCGGATCTCCATCATCACACCTTCATTCAATAGCGTTCACACGATCCGGGAGACGCTCGAGAGCGTGTGCTCGCAGGATTACCCGGACGTCGAGCACCTCGTCATCGACGGTGGATCGACCGACGGCACGCTCGACATCGTGCGCGAATTCCCACGGGTGCATTGCGTATCGGAGAAGGACGATGGCCATTGGCACGCGATGGACAAAGGCATCCGCATGGCGACGGGCGATCTCTTCGCGGTGCTAAATGCGGATGACTATTACCGCCCCGGTGCGCTGCGAGCGGTGAGCGAAGCCATCGGCCAGCACCCGGAGTGGGACGGCGTGTTCGGCGACATCGTGTTCGTCGATGGTGACGGGCGGGAGATATTCCGCCGCGAGGAAGCGTGCTGGGATCCGCAGATCATCCGGTTCGGCTTCGGTATGGCGCACCACCAATCCTTCTTCCTCCGCAAGGCCGTGTATGAACGGCTCGGCTCGTATCGTTACAAGGAGTTCAAGGGCGCGTGCGACATCGAGTATCTCTACCGGATCGTCCGCGCGCGGGCCACGATCGGGCACGTGAATGCGCTCCTTGTGAACTTCCGCTTCCATCAGCGTGGCCAGTCGGTCGATGTCCGCATTCGCGAAAATATGGCCCGCGAGACCGCACGCATCCGCGCAGAATACGGGATCCCCGGCGGCTGGCCCGGCCAGGTGCTCATGACTTACGCCCGCGTGAAGCGTCAGGTGCAGAAACTCATCATGCGCGGCAAGTGTGACCTCATCCCTGGCAATCTCCTGCTGCGTCGCCATCTCCGACAGAAGGCGGCGTTTTCCTCGAACATCGGCCTCGACAAGCTGTAGCCGCCCTCGGGCCTAGCCGTGCGGAACGCACGCAGCCAAGTCCGATATCGACATCACCGCACCGCACCGCTACGCATCGGTTCCCCATGCCCCCGCAGTCCACGAGTCGCCGACGCAGATCGTCATCAAGGTATGAATTGGCTCCTTAAAATCGCCGCCTTCCGCGTTCTCTCGACGCTACCCGGTGGATCGAAGGTGTATCACTGGGCACAACAATACGTGACCCACTCGCTGGTCGCGACCCGGGAACGGGTCAGCCTGAAGATCGAGATCGGCCTGCTCTACTGGGACTGGCTGGAGCGGAACGCTGTGGTCCCGCTCGACGGATCGCACCTGGATTTCGGCACGGGGTGGCACCCGAGCATCCCGCTTCTCTACCACGCGCTCGGCATCGACCGTCAGTGGCTTTTCGATATCACCCCGCTACTCGATGCAGCGCTCGTGCGCGAAACCCGGGAGACGGTAGCGCAGATCGTCGAGAACCCGGCGTGGCCAGCCCGGTTGAAGCTGCGCCGCCCGCTGCTCGGCCCACTGCCGGCCGATGCCGACTGGCGCGCTTACTTGCGCGGTGCCGGCATGGAATACGTCGCCCCATATGGCGCCGCGTGGAGGAAGCTGGAATCCCAAGCGGACCTCGTGACGTCCACTCAGGTGCTGCTGCACATCTCTCGCGCTGGCTTGCGCGAAATCTTCGCACACATCTTCCGGACGTTGAAACCGGGTGGCCATTTCCTCGCGACGATCCACCTCCGCGATCTCCACGCCACGCCGCAAAACGGCCTCCTGCCCCACAACCATCTTCGCTACTCGCCGTGGGTCTGGGAGAATCTCGTGAACACGGGGCTCATGCCTTACAATCGGCTCAAGGCGCCGGACTACCGTGCGCTGATCGAGGAAGCGGGCTTCATCATCCGCGGTTGGGAAGTCGAGCCGGCGACGACGCAGGAGATGGAGGCATTTCTGCGCACGCCGGTTCATGAATGCTTCGCCGGTTATTCCCGCGACGATCTTTCCGCACGGCACCTCTTCTTCGCGGTGCAGAAGCCGGCATGTTGATCGTCACCTACCACCGCATCCGCGGCGCCGCAGGATCAGCCGATAGCTTCTACACAGTGCCCGCGGACTGGCTCGCCAGCCACATCGATGCGCTCCGCGATCGCGGCTGCCAGCCCGCCGATCTGCGCGCGGCGGCGCCGCCGCCGCCCGGACCTGCGCGCTATCTGCTGACGTTCGACGACGGCACCGCCGACCACTTCGAGCACGCCCTGCCCGTGCTGCGCGAGCGCGGTGAGCACGCCGTGTTCTTCATCCCGACCGCCGACATCGGCCAGGCGGATCGTCTCTCCGCCGACCAGGTCCGCACCCTCGTGGCCGAGGGACACGCGATCGGCTGCCACAGCCACCAGCACCTGCGGCTCGATACGCTCAGCGATGCCGAAGTGCGCACGCAGCTCGAGACCGCGTGCCGTATCCTCCGCGAGCTCACGGGGGAAGCGCCCGTCTGGTTCGCTCCGCCGGGCGGCTTCGTGAATGGCACCGTCCGCCGCGCCGCCGCCGACCTCGGTCTGCGCTGGCTGCGCGGGATGCGCTGGGGCTTGAACCGGCGCCTCGACCCCATGGACATCGAGTGCATCCCCGTGAACCGGCACGTCGATCCTGAGCGATTTGCACGGCTCATCGACGGGCGCGGTCTCGCATGGTTACGCACCGCCTACTTCGCCAAGGAGCTGCTCAAGCGCATCATGCCGCTCTCCGTCTATACGCAGCTGCGCCGCCGCCTCCGCCCCGTGGCGACCCGGCGAGAATGCGATTGATGCCCGAGCGCTTCCCGCCAGCCTCCCGCGACCATGCCCTTCTCGCTCAAGTATCTCTTCCATGCCCCCAGCGTAGCGGATGAGCGCGACTGGGAGCGCGAGAACATCCGCGCCAAGACCGAACGCTACCTCGCGACCAATCCGCTTGAGCGTTTCGCCACCGACCCGAGCTACCGCGCAAAAGTCGAGGCGACCCTCGGCGGGCTCGGCCCACCGGCTGGGCCGGTCCTCGATCTCGGCGGCAACACCGCCGGCGAAGCGACCATCCTCCAGCAGCGCGGCTACGAGATGGTCGTCGCCGACATCAACGAATACGCCCTCGAACTCTCCCGCCAGCGCGTCGCGAAGTTCGGCCTGATCGCTCCCCTCTACGTCGCGCTCGATGCGCATCGGCTGCCGTTTCCCGACGGTGCGTTCGCCGCCGTCACGGTCCTCGAAGCGCTCCATCATTTCCCCGACTGGTCGCGCGTGCTCGCCGAAATCCACCGCGTTCTCGCTCCCGGCGGCGTGCTCTTTTCCATCGAGCCAAACGCCATCAACCCACTGCGCCGCGCATCCGAAGTGCGCGACCGGCTCCGCGGCACCATCGAGAAAAGCTTCACCGCCGGCCAGCTTGTGCGGCTGTGCCGGGAGGCGGGCTTTACGGAGGTGAAAGTCAGCCCCTTCGCCAACGCGCGCTCCGAATGGAAGCTGCGCGAACTGCCGCCGCTGCGCCGCCCGATCGCCCGCTTCCACGGTTGGCTGTGCGTCCACTTTCCCACGGTCTTTGCCGCGCACCGCATCCTCGCGCGCAAAGCCGGCACGCTGCCGCAGCTCCCCGCGCCCGTCCTAGCCGATCTCCTGCGCAGTCCGCTCTCCGGCGGTCCGCTCCGCTTCTCCGCCGAGCGTGGCGGCTGGGTCGAAGAGAGCGGGATCTTCCCCGATGCCGCGGGCATCCCCATCCTCATCCGCGAAGAAATGCGCCCGCTCTGAGAGAGCTTGCCCGCACCGCCACGGGCTGCGAATTCTCCCCCTCGTTTGGACCAACACTCAACTGTCATCCTCGGCGCCGGACTCACCGGCCTCTCCTGCGCGCTGCACCTCGGGCGCGACTATCTCCTCGTCGAAAAGCAAAACGAACCCGGCGGCATCGTCCGCACCCGCGTGCGCGACACGGACGCCGGCCCGTTTCACTGCGATGGCACCGGCCACTGGCTGCACTTCCGCGATGCGACCATCCGTGCGCTCGTCGAGCGCCTGCTCCCCGGCGGGCTCGTGGAATACGAACGCCGCGCCGTCATCCATCTCAGCGGTGTCTTCACCCCCTACCCCTTCCAAGCCAACACCTACGGCCTGCCCCGCGAGACCGTGCTCGACTGCCTGCTCGGCCTGCTCCGCGCGCGGCATCCGGAGGATTTCGGTCTGCCGCGCCCCGACGCACCACCGCGCACCTTCCGTGAATCGGTCGAGCGCCTCTTCGGCGAAGGCATCTGCCAGCACTTCATGGTGCCCTACAACGAGAAACTCCTCGGCGTGAGCCTCGACGAAATCGCGCCCGAGTATGCCGAGCGCTTCATCCCAAAGCCGTCGCTCGAAGCCGTCGTCCGCGGCGCACTCGGCCTCTCCCCCGAGGCCCTCGGCTACAACGCAAAATTTCTCTACCCCCGCACCGGCGGCATCGGCGCGCTCTCGAAAGCCTTCGCCGCCGCGCTGCACATCGCTCCGCGCCTCGGCGTAGCCGCCAGCGCCATCGATCTTCGGGAGAAGACCGTGTCTTTCACCGACGGCACGCGCGCGCGCTACGAGCGGATGCTGAACACGATGCCGCTCGTCGATTTCCTGCGCCTCGCCACCGGCGTGCCCGACGACATCCGCGCCGCCGCCGCTCGCCTCCGCGCCACGACCGTCCACTATTTCGACATCGGCGTGCGCGGCCCCGGCGCGGAAGCCAGCGACCACCACTGGACCTATTTTCCCGAACCCGGGTTCATCTTCTACCGCGTCGGCTCCTACTCCGCCGTGCATCGCGACGCCGCGCCCGCCGGCTGCCGCAGCTACTATGTCGAGATGTCCGGCGGCATCCGCGAACTGCTCGACCGACCCGACCAGCTACGCGACCGCGTGCTCGCCGACCTGCGCCGCGCGCACGTCCTCGCCGAGGAAGACGAGATCCTCTTCACCGATCTGCGCACCATCCCGCACGCCTACGTTATCTTCGACGCGCACTACGAAGCCGCCCGCCGCACCGTCGTCGATTTCCTCGCCGCGCACGACGTGATCACGCACGGCCGCTGGGGGGGCTGGAACTATGGCGGCATGGAAGACGCCATGATCGAAGGCCGCGCCGCCGCGGAGGAATTGCATCCCCGCCAGCCGTGAGCGCGCGCCCGCGCGTCGCCATGCTCGCCTACGCCTGCGATCCGGAAGGCTCGGGCGAACACTGGCTCGGCTGGGGCTGGGCCGAGCAGGCGGCGCACAGTTTCGACGTGCAGCTCATCACCACGCCGAAGAGCCGCGACGCGATCGAGCGCCACGCCGCGCGCACCGGCATCACGCCACACTTCGTCGAGCCGCCGAGCCTTCGCCCACCCGGCGCTCCCGGCTCGTGGTGGAGAAAATACGCGTGGCAGAAACGCGCCGCGCACCACGTCGCCTCGCTGCACGCGCGCGAGCCGATCGCGCTCGTTCACCAGACGACCTTTCACACCTTCCGCATCCCCTTCTCCGCCGCATCGCTCGGCATCCCGTCGGTCTGGGGCCCCATCGCGGGCGGCGAGCACGTCCCGCCAGGCTTCGAGCGCTGGCTCGGCGCAGCGCGTAGGGCTGAGCAGCGGCGACAGTTCCTCAACCGCGCCTGCCTCGCCCTGCCCGCTGTCGGCCGTTCTCTGCGCGACACGAGCGCGATCTTCGTCTCGAACCGCACTACCCTCGGCTTCCTCCCCGCGGAGGTGCGCGCGAAGTGCGAAGTCGTCCCGCCAAACGCGCTGCGAGAAATCCCCGCGCGGCGTGTGCCGCCCACGCCGCGCGATGGTCTCGCTCTGCTTTACGTCGGCAATTGCGTCGCCACCCGCTCCATCCCCCTCGTCGTCGCCGCGCTCGCGCAGCTCGGCGATCCGCGCTGCACACTCACCGTCGTCGGCGACGGCCCCGCGCTCGCCGAATGGCGCCGCACCAGCACGGGCGTGCGCTTCACCGGCAGCGTCGCGCGCGAAGAACTCCCGCGCCTCTACGCCGAGGCCGACGCGTTCGTCTTCCCCGCGCTGCGCGACTCCGGCGGCTCCTCCCTGATCGAAGCCATGTCGCTCGGCCTGCCGGTCGTGTGCCTCGATTGGGCTGGCCCGGCGGAAATGGTGGACGACACCTCGGGCGTGAAACTTTCCGTCGCCGATCCCGCGCGCACCGTCGCCGATCTCGCCGCCTCCATTGCCCGCCTGCGCGATGAACCCGCGTGGCGCACGTCGCTCGCCGTCGGCGCTGTCGCCCGCGCCCACACCTTCACGTGGGAGGCAAAGCGGCGCCTGCTCGAAGCCGCCTACGCGCGCCTGCTGCGATGAGCCCGCGCGAGGATTTCCTGCTCCGCGTCTTCCAGCGACTCGATCAGCGCAGCGTCGAATATTGCGTCGCTCGAAATGCCGACACGGTCTTCGTGGACGGCCCATCCGACGTCGATCTACTCGCTCGCGCCCGCGATGTCGGCTCCATTCGCGAAGCCTGCGAGGCCGTCGCAGCGGAGAGCAGCTTCGTGCTCGCGCAAGCCACCCGCTTCGCGAATCACTCGTGGATCTTCGCGCACGAGAGCGGCGCGCTCGTGCGCATCGACGTGGATACCGAGGTGCGCTGGCGCTGGTGTCACGTCCTCAACGCCGAGGAAGTGCTGCGCGAGCGCCAACGCGGGGAACGCTTTCCCATCCCCGCGCCGCAGCACGAAGCCGCGATCCTGCGCGCGCAAATCGCCTGGCGGGGCGAAGCACCCGCGCGCTACGCCGACCGCCTCGCTGCACTCGGCGCGCCTGTCATCTCCGCTGCGGAGGCTCGCCGTTCGCTCGCCCTAGCCGCGCTCGCCCACCCGTTCGCCGCACTCGCCTACGCAGCGTCGGACGCCGCGCGCTGCTTCGAGCGCTGCTTCGGTGCGCTGCGAGGGAAGCCAGCGTGTGAGGTCGGCGCGAGCGTCGTGCTCGCGGGGCTCGATGGCGCAGGCAAGACAACCTTCGCCCGCGCGCTCCTCGCCGAGGTCGCTCGCTCGCGCCGCTTCACCGGCGTCCGCTATTTCCATTGGATCCCCAGCCCATTCCGCCGCCCGGAATTCCCCTGGCCCGCCAACGGCGATCAGCCCCGGCGCGCGCCGCAACCGCCCACCGCGCTCGCCGCCGCGCTGAGTGCCGCCCGACTCGCGCGCAATATCGCGCTCGCCCGGATCGGCTTCGCCCTCGTCGTCCGCCCCCTCGTGCGCCGTGGCTGGCTCGTCATCATCGACCGCTACGTGACCAACTACTGGCTCGACCCCGCCTCGGTCCGCTACGCCGGACCCACGCAATGGCTCGATTGGGCGCGGCAACTCTTTCCACACGCTGACTCCCTCATCAGCTTGAGCGCCGATGCCGCAACGCTGCGCTCGCGAAAAGGCGAACTCTCCGACGAGCAAATCAGCGCGCAGATCGAAAGGTTGCGCCAGCTTCCCAGCCTCGCCGACCGCCGACTCGATCTCGACGCGACCAAACCGGTGCAAGCGCTCGTCGCTCAAGCTCTCGATCATCTGGGCAAGCCATGATCGACGCTGACCTCCGCCAGCTCCTCGCGCCCGCGGCCACCGAAGCCCGCACCATCCCACTGCGCCTCGTCCGCAAGCGCGGCGAACCGCTCCTGCTCCTGCCACGCGAGAGCGCGCCCGCCATCACCGCGCTCGGATTGTATCCCGCGCAATCCCCGCAGGCCCGCGCCGCGCAGCGATTACTCGCGCTCGCGCTGCGGGTGCGCTGGCCGCTGCCGGGCGTCGCGCTCGACTTCGCGGAGTCCGCGCCGTTCGTCCGCTTTCTCGCGAGCATCGAAGGTGTGGATCTCAGGACGTTCGCAGTGTCGTTCGGAAATCCACGCGCGCTCGGGCGGCGGTTCTTGTTCCTCCTCTTCGATCGCACCGGCGCACCGCGCGCGGTCGTGAAAGCCGGCGTGACCGCACCCGCACGCAAGCTCATCGATGTCGAGGCCGACTTGCTCGAAGCGCTGCCACCGGGAACGCCGGGCGCACCGCCGCTGCGCGGAAGATTCTCCGACGCGTCCGCCGCTGCGTTCGCGCTCGATTTCGTCCCCGGCGCGCCGCCCCGGAATGAAGACGGCATCGAGCCGGTGCTGACCGCGTGGCTCGACCGTTCGCGGCGCGTGCCGCTCGCCGAGTTGCCCGCCTGGCAGCGCATCGCGGACCGATCGCCGCTCTCAGTTCACCCCGCGCTGATGCACGGCGACTTCGCGCCGTGGAATGTGCGCGTCCACGGCGGGCGCTGGACGATCGTGGATTGGGAACGCGGCGAACTCGCCGGCGTGCCCGGCTGGGACTGGCTTCATTTCGTCGTCCAGCGTGCGGTGCTCGTAGAGCGACTCGACGCCGCGCAGGTCCGGCAGCGGATCACGGCCTTATTGCGCTCGGCTCCGTTCGCGCGCTACGCGCACGCGGCGGGTTTCGCCGGCAGCGAGCACCTCATCGCCGCCGGCTATGTGCGCTACTGCGCCGAGGTGCTGCGACCGACCGAGCGAGCGTCCGTCTTCGCCGAACTCGCCGCGCTCACGCCGCCGCAGCCGTGAGCGCGGCGCGCAGGCACTCGACGTGCCGCGCCTCGGTGTAGCTCGCGAGGAAGTGCGCGCGCAGCAGCGCCGCGTCATCGTGCATGGCGGCGCGGATCAGCGCAGCGGCGACATCGGCGGGAGCGCTCGGCGGGATGAAGCTGGGATGCTCCGCCGGCAGCAACTCGGGGATCGCCCGCCAGCGCGTGGTGACGATCGTGAGCCCGCAAGCCATCGCCTCGATGAGCGACACGGGCTGCCCTTCCGCCGGATAGTAGGTCGGGAAACAAAACGCATCGCTCTCACGCAGCAGTCGCGTCTTTTCCTCACCGGACACGAAGCCCACGTAGCGCACGCACTCCCCGGCCGTGGCGACGCACTCACGAAACTCGCGCTCCTCCTGCTCGGTGAAAAATGCGCCGGCGACCGTGAGATGCACCCGCAATGGCGAGCCGCTCGCGGTGAGGCGCTGGTTGGCGAGCACCACTCCGTCCACCGCATCGAAGACTCCCTTCTCGCGCGTGCAGTGCGCGAGGAAGAGCACGCGAAAGGTGCGCGCATCGGGGTCGGCATCCGCGCGGCCGGCGAGCCAAGCGCGGCGCGCATCGAGCCTCGCGCGGCGCCGCGGCAGCACGGCGGTGTCGAAGTCCGGGCACGGATCGGGAATGCCGTTGGCGACGATTTCGACGCGCCGCGTGCGAAACCAGAGCGCATCCCGCATCCCCGGAACGGCGAGCGCGATGCCGAGCGCGGGCCGCGCGAGCAGGCGATGCGTGATCCATCGCTCGAACCACGAACCATCGCGCCGCAGCCAGTCGCCGAGCCCCACCGCGTGCCAGTGGTGGATGAACTGCGGGAAGAACGGACGGCAGAGCAGCATCACGATCCAGTCGCGGTAGAGCGCCGCGCGTTTGCCCGGCGCCGGCACGTAGTAAAAGGCGCGCACGCCGTGGCGGAAGCGGCACCAGATCGCCTCGAGACAGTAGCGCAGGACGAGCCAGGCCTTGCCGAGGCGGAAGCTGCCGATGTCTTCGAGATCCTCGGAGTAGCGCGAGTTCACATGGTAGCACTGGATCTCCGAGCCGCCGCCACCCGATCGCGCGTCGCCGCCGAAATGATCGAGCATGAGCTTCACCATGTAGCTCTGGCCATGATGAGGCGGAGGAATGTGGGCGAAGACGAGGAGCTTCATCGCGGAGGCGGTGAGCATCGAATGCCGGACTCGTAACGTCGAACATCGAATGCAGCAGCACGGCGGATCGTTCGGAGTTGGACGTTCGGGTTCCGGCGGCAGATGTTCGCGCCCATGCGTTTTTCCATCATCACCGCCAGTCTGCACCAGCTCCCGTGGCTGAAGCGCTGCGTGCGCTCGGTGGCGGATCAGACGGGCGTCGAGGTCGAGCATCTCGTGCAGGATGGCGGCAGCGGGGAGGAGTTGAGCGTATGGCTGCGCGGGAATTCCACAGTAAAACTCGCCGTCGAGGCGGACCTCGGGATGTATGACGCGATCAACACGGCGCTCGGCCGCGCGAGCGGCGACGTGTGCGGCATCCTCAACTGCGACGAGCAATACCTGCCGGGCACGTTGGCGCGCGTCGCACGTGTGTTCGCGGAGAACCCGTGGGCGGATTTCGTAGCGGGCGATTACCTCGTCGTCGATCCGCAGCAGCAGTTGCTCGCCTTCCGCCGCGTCACGCCGCTGCGACCGGCGATGATCCTCACCGATCACCTCTACGCCTTCACGTGCGCGCTGTTTTTCCGTCGCGACGTCTTCGCCAGTGCCGGGCCATTCGATGTCGCGCTGAAATCCGTGGCCGATGGCGAATGGGTCGCGCGCGCGCTGGGCAAAGACCATCGCGCCGTGCTGCTGCACGAGTGGCTCTCCACCTTCACCTGGACGGGCACGAACCTCAGCGCACAGCCGGCCTCTCGCGTGGAAGAGGCGCGAATACGCGCGCGGTTGCCAGTCTCATGGCGGCTCGCGGCGCCGCTGCTGCGCGTGTGGCGGCGGGCGGAGCGCTGGAGGGCCGGCGGTTACCGCTCGGGGCCGATCAGCTACGAGGCTTTCGTCGGCGAGGATGACACGCAGCGCTCGCCGCTGACGTGCGAGCGACCCAGCTTTCGCTACCCCGCCGTTTAGGCGCGATTCACCACGCTCACGCCGCCGCGCGTCATCTCGTCGTGGATCCAACGGTAGGTGATTTCGAGCCCGTCGCGCAGCCGCGTGCCGGGCTCCCAGCCGAAGACTTCCTTGATGAGCGTGTTATCCGAGTTGCGCCCATTCACGCCTTTCGGCGCGCTCAGGTTGTAGCTGCGCTTGAGCTTCACGCCGGCGATGTCCTCGACGAGATCGACGAGCTGGTTGATCGAGACGAGCTCGTTGCTGCCGATGTTCAGCGGGTCGGTGAAGTCGCTGTTCGTCAGCATCTGCGTGCCGTGCAAGCAGTCGTCGATGAACATGAAGCTACGCGTCTGCTGCCCGTCGCCCCAGATCTCGATCTCGTGTTTCCCGCTGAGTTTCGCAGCGATGACTTTCCGGCAGATCGCCGCGGGCGCCTTCTCACGACCGCCATCGTAAGTGCCGTGCGGCCCATAGACGTTGTGGTATCGCGCGACGCGCGCCTGGATGCCGAAGTCCTCGCGGAAATGCCGGCACATGCGCTCGCTGAAAAGCTTCTCCCAGCCGTAGCCGTCCTCGGGCATCGCGGGATACGCATCGGCTTCCTTGAGCGCGGTCACGTTCGGGTCGCGCTGCTTGTCTGCATTATAGACACACGCGCTCGACGAGAAGAAGAACCGCTGCGCCCCGTGCTTCCGCGCGGCCATGAGCAGGTGCGTATTGATGAGCACGCTGAGCATGCACAGCGCCTTGTTCAGCTCGATGAAGCCCATGCCGCCCATGTCGGCGGCGAGGTTGTAAACGACATCGCAGCCCTCGACCGCGCGCTCGCACGCATCGAGCCGCGAGAGATCGAGCTGGAGACTCTCCACGTCGTCGAAGCGCTGATACCAATCGCCGAACGGCTTTTGATCGACGGCGCGGAGTTGGGTGAATCCCTGCCGGCGCAGGTCGGCGATGAGATGGCCGCCGATGAATCCACCGGCGCCGCAGACGAGAATGCGTTGGTTCATGATTGGAGGAAAAGGCGCCGACTCTCCGCGGCGGCTTGCGTCATTCAAGCGGATACTGCCGCAGCCCGAGGAGTTGCCCGGCGATGCGCCAGGCGAAGAGCGGATTGTTCACGAGGTAGCGCCGAGCGAGTCGGCGCGGGTCCGAGCACAAGCGGTAGAGCCACTCGAATCCCGAGCGCTGAATCCAGCGCGGAGCCTGACGCACGCGGCCGGAGTGGAAGTCGAACGCCGCGCCGACTCCGAGCATCACGGTCGTGTCGAGCTTCGCCAGATACTCGGCCATGAAGCGCTCCTGCTTCGGCGTGCTCAGGCCGATCCACATCAGGTCCGGCTTTCGCTCCCGCACGAGATCGATCAGCGCCGACTCCTCCGCGCTGTCGAGCGGTCGAAAGGGCGGCGTGAACGTGCCGACGATGCGCACACCGGGGAACCGCGCTTCGAGCTTCTCCTTCAACTCATCGGCCACGCCCGCCGCGCCGCCGTAGAGGAAATGCGTCGCCTCGCCGCGCTGCGTGGCGGCGAAGAGTTCGAGCATGAGGTCTGGGCCATACACGCGCTCCACTTCGCTGCTGACGTGGTGCCGACCGAGCCACACGAGCGGCATGCCGTCGGTCGTGTTGAGGAAGGCGGCGTTGAGAATGCGGCGGAAGGCGGGATCGTTCTGCGCCTCGCTCACGCCGTGGACGCCCGTCACGCACACGAAGCCTTTGCGCCGCAGGCGGACGGCCTCGAGCACGGCAGCGGTCGCGATGCGCAGATTCATCGCGCAGAGTGAGACGCCGAGGACGTTGAAGCGCGGGATATCGGGCATGATCAGCGGGCGGTGAGTTCGTCGAAGCGCTGGCGAAACGTGCGGCCCGCGCCTGCGCCCGCGGGCTCGCCGCGGGCGCCGCGCCACAACGCGCAGAGCAGGTCCGGGCACGCGCGCACCCCCCACGTGCGCACGAAGCGCAGGCTCGCGCCCGCGATGGAGCCGCGGATCGTCGCGCCGTGCGGCTCGCGCAGCGCGAGGCAGGCGATGTTTTGCACCATGGCCGCGTGGCGCAAAAACTCGGCGCGCTGGTCGGCGGGCGCGGTCGAGCCGGGCGGGAGATGCTGCACTTCCACCGCCGGGAGGAAGACCCCGCGGCCACGTGCGGTGAGGCGCAGGCTGAAGTCGAGGTCTTCGCCGCGCACCCAGAAATCGGTGCGGTGAAATCCAGCGGCCTCCACCGCCGCGCGGCGGACGAGCAGGCAGATGCCCTGCGCCCACGCAAACTCGACGACCGTGGCGCCGAGCCGAGTGCGATATTCGTCCGGCGTCAGCCGCTCGCGCTCCAGCCGGCGCAGCGCGCGATCCTTTAAACCAGGCGCCCAGCCCACGCAGCCATCCGGCCCGAGCACGAGCGGATATGCGGCGTCCGCGTGCTCGCGATCGAGCATCTCGGCGAGCTGCGCGACGGTGCCGGGCTGGAGCACGGCGTCATCGTCGAGCACGAGCAGGTGGGTGAAATTACCGCCGGTGATTTTCCACGCGTGTTCCTCCGCGAGGCGAAGGCCGCCGCCGCAGCCGAGATTCGTCCCGGGCTCGAGATAGTGCGCGGAGAGCGGCGCGCTTTCGACGACGGCGCGCACTTCGTCACTCGCGGAGTTGTCGCACACGACGACGCTCTCAACGCCATCCAGCGAGGCGAGCAGGCGCGCGAGTTCGCGCGGGCGGCGATGCGTGGCGACGACGGCGACGATGCGAGGGCTCATCGTTTCAACATGGTGCGCGCGACTTTCCCCTGCTCGATCAAGCTGCGCACGTGGTCGCGGATCTCCGGCCACGCACGCTCGGGCGCGATCTTCGTGAGGCAATAGGGCTCGGGGAATTTGCAGTAGTCGAAGCACGGCCTCCACGGGCAGATGTCGCGGATGATGAGATGATGCTGCTCGCCCCACGGGCGGAACCAATCCGGATCGGTCGGCCCGAAGACGACGATGGCCGGCCGACCACAGCTCGCGGCGATGTGGCCGGGGCCGCTGTCGTTGCAGAGCAGCAGCTCGGCGCGACCGATCACGTCCACGAGTTCGGTCACGTCGAGGTCCGGAAGGACGCTGTCGGCCAGCGGCGAGAGCCCGCTGCCGTAGCCGTCGGGATCGGGGATGAGCACGAGGTGAAAGTCGAACTCGGCGCGCAGCCGCTCGACGATGTGCGCGAAGTATTTCTCCGGCCAGCGCCGCACGGGGATGCGCGCGCCGGGGTGCAGGCAGACGACGGGCTTATCGATCCGGGAAAAAAGCGCGTCGCCCTGCGCGGAGCGGTAGCGCGCGTGGTCGAGCGCCGGCCCGGCGGCGTCCATACCGGGCAGGTCGAGCGCACGACCGATGTCACGCCAGTCCTCGACCTTGTGCTGCTTTTCGCGCAAGCGAAGCAGCGGGCAGGTGAGGAAGGCGCTGCTGCCACGCCGGGGAAAACCGTAGCGCCGGTGCGCGCCGGTGAGGAGGAGGAAGAGGTGATCACGCGGATCGTTGCGGACGGAGAGCGCGACATCGAAGCGCCGTCCGCGCAAGCGCGCGAGCAGCACGAGCAGGTCACGCCAGTTCCAGCGCCAGAGCCGGTATTTGTCGCGATAGGCGGACCACGGCGCGTCGTAGGCGAGGAATTCGATCTGTGGAAAGGTCGGCGCGAGCAGCGGGCGCGCATGCGCTTTTCCCACGAGCGTGACGTCGTAGCGCTCGACGGCGGCGCGCAGCACGGGCGTGGAAAAGGTGAGGTCGCCGAGACCCCAGAACTCAAGGACTAGAAGTTTCGGGCGGGAAGCAGTGGACACGCGCGTGCGGAGGATTGCCGCAGGCGACGACGGGGGAAACGCAAAACTGCGGCTTTGAAGCGAGAACGATCGCGCTACGGTGCCGGCGATGAGCACCCCGGCTTCATCCATAGAAAATGCTACATCGAGCGCACCGGAAACGATGCTCGATGGACTGCGGCGCCTGCGCCGCTGGTGCGCGGCAAACCCGCTCGACGCGGCGATGCTCGTGGCGCTGGCGGGCACGCTCGCGTGGTTCTACGCGGTCTATGAGCCGCTGCCTTCGCACTCGTTTTGGAAGTGGGCGCGCGAGGCGTGGAATGAGGGCAACGATCTCGAACACGGGCCGCTGATCCTGCCGGGCGCGATGTTCGTAGCGTGGTTGCAGCGGCGGGAATTCGCCGCGGCGGTGAAGCGTTCGTCGTGGGTCGGGCTCATCCCGCTGCTCGTCGGCATCGCCATCTTTGTGATCGCGGCCCGCGCGCAGCAGGCGCGTTACGCGCTCGTGGCGCTGCCGGTGCTCTTCGTCGGTTGCGTGTGGTTTTTGTGGGGCTGGCCGGCGGCACGCATCGCATCGTTCCCGTGCCTGCTGCTGCTGTTCATGGTGCCGATCGGGTTCATCCTCGGGCACACCGAGCCGCTCCAGCGGCTGGTCGCCAGCGTAGTGACGGGCGTTTCAAACCTCGTCGGCATCGGCGTCGATCGCGACGGCGTGAACCTGATCGCCAAGGATCGCAGCTTCCAATGCCAGGTCGCCGGCGGCTGCTCGGGCATCCGCTCGCTCATCGCAATGACGATGCTCAGCCTGCTCTACGCGCACTTCAACGAGCGCGCGCTGTGGAAGAAGGCGGCGATCTTCGCGATGACGCTTCCGTTCACGGTGCTCGGCAATATCGTGCGCGTCTTCACGATCGTGCTCGTCTCGAAATTGTTCGGCCAGGAAGTCGGCACCGGGCCGTGGCACGATATCTCGGGCTTCATCATCACGATTCCGATCGCGGTCGGCGCGATGGTGGGCTTCCACGAGCTGCTCAGCATCGATGTGTCGAAGTTCACCGCGCGCGTGACGAAGCCGGCCCCCGCGCCTGCCGAGCCGAGCGCGGCGCCCGAGGGCAAGCCGGCGTCGCCTTCCAACCCGATCTCGTATGACTACTAGCCGGCTCGCGATCCTGCTCGCGGTGCTGCTCGGTGGGCTGGGCAGCGTTTATTTCCTGCCGAAGGTGCTCGGCTTCATGCCGCTCGGCATCGATCTCAGCCTGCCCGAGGGCCTCGGCGAATGGTGGGGGCGCGACGCCGCGGTGACGCAGCACGAGCGCGATGTGCTCGGCCCGGGGACGGAATTCGCCCGCAAGCAATACACCAACGGACGCGGCGACGTGATCCTCGCGTCCGTGGTGCTCGCGGGCGAAGACATGATGACGAGCATCCACCGCCCCGAGCGCTGCCTGAATGCGCAGGGCTGGGCGTGCGTGCCGAGCGGCACGCGATTCGTCGAGGTGCCAGGCCGCGGCGTGATGCCGGCGACGAAGCTGAAAAATCGCCGCACCGAGACGCTGCCCGATGGCTCGATCCTGACGGTGGACAACGTTTGTTACTACTGGTTCGCGGGCAGCAGCAGGCTGACAGCGTCGCACACCGACCGCGTCTGGATCGACACGCTCGACCGGATCAGCGGCGGCTACGTGCAGCGCTGGGCGATGATGATGGTCTCGGCAAATATCACCGCCGGGAAGAGTCGGTTCGGTCGCGACGAGAAGGCGGTGGACGAAATGCTGACCGGCTTCATCCGCGATCTCGCGCCGAAGCTTCACAAGGACGCCGTGCGGTATCGCTAGCGCGACGCGGCGAGCTTTTCCGCGAGCGCGACGCCGAGGAGCAGGTGCGCCGTCTCGGAGATGTGCTGTTGGCCGTGGGCGACGAAGATGTCCGCCACGCCGCGATACGTGCCGAGCCATTCGTCGCACGCGAGCAGCGCGTCGCAGTGCTCGCGAAACTTCGGGAGCAGCTCGGCAGCCGGCGCCCGGTCGTAGTCGTCGATGGCTTTGAAGGCGGGGATCTCCGCGATGATGAAGCGCACGCCGGCCTGGCGGCATGAGGCTCCCATCCGTTCGACGAGCTCGATCGCGAGCACGCTCTGGTATGTCGCGACTGCCGCATCCGGCGTCGGCGCGGCCTTCGCGAATTCCGCCGCCGTCGCGTGCGCCTCGCGGGTGAGCAGGCCTTTGCGCCACTCCCAGACGCGGTTGAAGAGCAGCGAGTAGAAATACGAGTGTTCGCTCAGCCAGCGCAGGGGAGCCCAGCGGTTGAGCGCATCGAGGATCGCGACGCCGGGCTGATGCTTGAACTTCTCCGTCACAAGCTTGCCGTCGCGCACGGCGAAGAGGCCGGCTTTTACATTGTCGTCGAGATCGTTGGCGAACCAGCCGAGCACGACTGCATCGGGTCGATATTTTAGCCCTTCGTTTTCGAGGAAGGCGAGCTGCTCCGCGGTGCCGAAGCCGGAGACGCCGCAGTTGAAAACCTCCGTCGGCTTGCCGATCGCGCGCAGCTTTCGCTCGAGCACGGCGGAGTAGGTGCGGTCCTGCCGGCACTCGAAGCCCTGCGTGTGCGAATCGCCCAGCACGAGCACGCGCCCGACATCCGGCGTGCGCTCGTAGCTCCAGTCGCGCGTGTCGCGAAAGCCCTGCGCATTCGTCGTGAACCGCCACGAACCATCGATGCTCGTGTGCTGAAACGTCGTCCTCGGCCGCAGCCGCCGGAGCTCATACTGCCCGTAGGTCGCGCCGCTGTGGTAGCGCGGGAAGAGGATCGCCTTCTCGCGGCCCAGCACGCGCGTGAGGAACTCAGCCGCGCCCAGCGCCAGCGCCGTGGCGAGCAGCGCGACGACGATCCGCGTGCGCCAGCGTGGAGCGCGAGGTCTGAGGTCCAGCGTCACGGCTTAGCCGCCGACCTCGGCGCGCGCGTCGGCGGCAAGCGCCGTCGAGAGGTAACGCTCGCCGGTCGAGCAGGCGATGGTGACGATCGTCTTGCCTTTGTTCTCGGGCCGCTTGGCGACCTCGATCGCGGCGACGACGTTCGCGCCCGTGCTGATGCCGACGAGGATGCCCTCCTCCTTCGCGAGGCGGCGAGCCATCGCGAATGCGTCGTCGTTCGTCACTTTCACGCACTCGGTGATCTGCGCGTTCCCCGCCTCGTCCTTGAGGTGCAGGTTGTTCGGCACGAAGCCCGCGCCGGTGCCCTGGATCTTGTGCGGCCCCGGCTTCACCGGCTCGCCCTTGAGCGTCTGGTTGATGACCGGCGAGTCCGCCGGCTCCACCGCGATCGCGGTGAAGGACGGCTTGCGCGCCTTGATGACCTCGACGCAACCCGTGATCGTCCCGCCGGTGCCGACGGCCGCGACGACGACATCGACCTGTCCATCCGTGTCTTCCCAAATTTCCTCCGCCGTCGTCGTGCGGTGAATCGCAGGATTCGCCGGGTTGTTGAACTGCTGCGGCATCCACGCGCCGGGCGTGTTCGCGACGAGTTCCTCCGCGCGGGCGATGGCTCCCTTCATACCCTCACTGCCGGGCGTGAGGACGAGCTTCGCGCCGAGCATCGCGAGCAGCACGCGCCGCTCGAGCGACATCGTCTCCGGCATGGTGAGGATGAGTTTGTAGCCCTTTGCCGCCGCGACGAAGGCAAGCGCGATGCCCGTGTTGCCGCTGGTCGGCTCGATGATGACCGTGTCCTTCGTGAGCACGCCGCGCTGCTCAGCGTCGTCGATCATTGCCATACCGATGCGGTCCTTCACACTGCCGAGCGGATTGAAGAACTCGCACTTGAGCAGGATCGTGGCATCCACGCCTGCGGTGACTTTGTTGAGTTTGACCAGCGGGGTGTGTCCGACGGTTTCGACGATGTTGTTGTAGATGCGGCCCATGATGTTTGGTGCGGTGTTTGGTTTGGTTAAAAGCGGGACCGGCTTTGTAGGCGCCACAGCCCGGAGCCGTAAATCGGAAAAATTGCGTTTGAAATGCCGCGAGCGGTGGCTATCCACCCGCCGCCCTTAAACCTCAACTCACTCACCACATGGCCGATTTGCTCAACAACCAAGATATCAAGGAATGGCTCAAGAAACTTCCCGAATGGGATCTCGAGAAGAAGCACATCGAACGCACGTTTGATTTCGAGGACTTCACTCAGGCGATGGATTTCATCAACGGAATCGCCGAGATCGCCGAGGAAGACGAGCACCACCCGAACATGGACATCCGCTACAACAAAGTGCGGGTCGAACTCTCGACCCACACCGAAGGCGGACTGACCGATCTCGACTTCGAGATGGCCGAGAAGATCGACACGCTCGTCGAGGAATAACCCGCGCCAGTGCCCGATTCGACGCCCCGCGGCGATGCTCCACCGCTCTGGTGGAAGATCGTCGCGGGGCTTTTCGTCCTCGGGTTTGCCGTGGCCGTGGGCTGGTTCGTCGAGTGGCGCAGCGCGCCTCCGCCTCCCCCGCGCCCACCCGGCCAGATGCCGTAGCGGACCTCGTGGGAAACCGCGCAGCTTGCCGCGCGGCGCGAATCTGCGTTCACTCCACGCCCCATGCATTCCGTCGTCATCGCTCCATCCGCTCTCGCCTGTGATTTTGGCCGCCTGCACGAGGAGGTCCGCCGCGCCGAAGCCGCCGGCGCCGACTGGCATCACCTCGACGTCATGGACGGTCACCTCGTGGACAACATTTCATTCGGCCCCGCCTTCTGCGCCGCTGTCGCGAAGGTCGCGACGAAGCCGCTCGACGTGCACCTGATGATCGACCGGCCTGACCACTACCTGCCGCGCTTCACGAAGTTTTCCGCCAACGTCACCATCCACGTCGAGTCGCCATGCGACATCGCCGGCACGCTCGCCGCGATCCGCGCCGCAGGCTGCACCTGCGGCATCACGCTCAAACCGGGCACGCCGTTCGCATCGATCGAGCCGCACCTGGCCGAGGTGGATCTCGTGCTGGTCATGACGGTCGAGCCCGGCTTCGGCGGCCAGTCGTTCATGCCTGAGATGATGGAGAAGGTGCGCGCCGCCGCCGATCACCGCTCGCGCCACGGTCTTGGCTACCGCATCGAAGTCGATGGCGGCATCAACACGGACACGGCACGCATTTCACGCGAAGCCGGCGCCGACACGCTGGTCGCAGGCAACAGCGCCTTCGGTGCGCCGGACATGGCGGCGGCCATTCGCTCGATGCGCGGGTAGCTACTGCTCGCTCCGCTCCGCTTCGCTCCCGGCGAGGCCGAGTGCGACGAGCGCTTCGCCGACGAGGAAGAGCGAGCCGGCGATGAGGATGGGTTCGGGGTGCGCTTCGGCGACCGTGAGCGCGGCGCCTAAGCAAGCGGCGGGCTCGATCGACGCGCCAGCGATCGCTGCGCTCGCGATCGCAGCGAGTTCCTCCGCGGTGCATGACCGCGCGTTGTCCACGCGCACGGCGAGCACACGCGCGGCAATCGGAGCAAGCGCCGCACAGACGCCACGCACATCCTTGTCCCGCATCACGCCGAGGATCAGCGTCGCCTTCCGCTCGCCGAAGACCTCGCGCCACGTGCGGGCGAGCGCGGCGGCGGCGGCGGGATTGTGAGCACCATCGAGCACGATGCGCGCGCCCACGCGCTGGAACCGACCGGGCCACTCGACCGTCGCGAGACCGGCGGCGATCGCTGCGGCAGGGACGGGAATGCGCGCAGCATCGAGCGCGGCGAGCGCGAGCGCGGCGTTCCGCGCTTGGTGACTGCCACTCAGTCCCACGCGCGCATCCGCTAGTGATCCCGCGACGAAAGTCAGCTCGCAGCCTTGCGCGGCGGCTGTCGTGCGGAAGACCACCTCGACTTCCCCGCTCTGCGGTGCAGAGACCACGGGCACCTCGGGCTTGATGATGCCCGCCTTCTCGCCCGCGATCGCCGCGAGCGTGTCGCCGAGATAAGTCTGGTGATCAAATCCGATCGGCGTGAGCACCGAGACGCCGGGCGTGACGACGTTGGTCGCATCCAGCTTCCCGCCGAGTCCGGTCTCGAGCACGACGACTTGTGCCCGCTGCTCGGCCAGCCAGCGCAGCGCCAGTGCGGTCACGATCTCGAAGAACGTAGGACGCGGCTCCCACGCCTCGATCAACTCGCAGACAACGCTGAGCCCGTCAGCGACGTCGCGCTCGGAAATCATCTCTCCATCAAGCCGGATGCGCTCGCGGAAGGTGACAAGATGCGGCGACGTATAGAGCCCAGTCCGCACCCCGCCAGCACGCAGGATCGCGTCGAGCATCGCGCACACGGAGCCTTTGCCATTCGTCCCAGCGACGTGCAGGAAAACCGGGGCGCCTTCCGCTGGCGAAAGCGGGATGTGCAGCCCGGCGCACAGTCGCTCCATCGTCTCCAGCCCGAGCCGGATGCCGTGAAGCTGCTGACCGTAAAGCCACGCGACGGCTTCGCGATACGTCACTTCTTCGCGGCCTTCGCCGCCGGCTTCGGCGCGAGGTAGCGGATCAACTGCGCGACCATCTCGCGCATCTTTTTGCGAGGCACGATCATGTCCACGAGGCCGTGCTCCTCGAGGAACTCGGAGGTCTGGAAGCCGGCTGGCAGATCCTGGTGCGTGGTTTCCTTGATCACGCGCGGGCCGGCGAAACCGATCATCGCCTTCGGTTCGGCGATGATGATGTCGCCGATGGTCGCGAAGCTCGCGCTCACGCCGCCGGTGGTCGGGTGCGTGAGGATGGAAATGTAGGGCAACCCGGCCTTGCCGTGCAGCGCGAGCGCGCCGCAGGTCTTGGCCATCTGCATAAGGCTCACCACGCCCTCATACATGCGCGCGCCGCCCGAAGCGGAGATGATGATGACCGGCAGCCGGTCCTTCGTCGCGCCTTCGATCATGCGCGTGAGTTTTTCGCCCACGACCGAGCCCATGGTAGCGGCGATGAAATTGAAATCGAGCACGCCGATCGCGACGCCTTGGTCTTCGATGCGCCCGCGCCCGGTGGTGACGGCATCCTTGAGGCCGGTTTTCTTTTGGTAGCTCTTGAGCCGGTCGGTGTAGCTGGCCTGGCCGGTGAACTTCAGGATGTCCACCGACTCCATCTTCGCGTCGTGCTCCTCGAAGGACTCCGGATCGAGCAGCACCTTAAGCCTCTCTCTCGCGGTGAGCGTGAAGTGGTGATCGCACTTCGGGCACACGTGCAGGTTTTGCACGAGCTCGAGGTTGTGGATCATCTCGCCGCAGCTCGGGCACTTCTGCCAGAGCCCCTCGGGGAAGTCGCGTTTCTTGCCGGCGCCAAAGCGAGGTGGATCGAAGAAGCCCATGGTCGGATCGGATGGTTGAGGTGTGTCCATCAGCCTCGGGCGACGGTGAGCGCGCGCACGCTGGCGGCGCCGGCGTCTCGCAAGACGCGGGCGCATTCTTCCACGGTCGAGCCGGTGGTGAAAACGTCGTCCACGAGGATGAGATGGCGGTCTAGCACGGCGGCAGGATGTCGCACTCGGAAGGCACCGCGCAAGTTTTCCATGCGCTCGCGGCGGTCGAGCCGGGTCTGCGTGGTCGTGTAGCGCGTGCGCACGATGGCGTTGCGGACGGGCACGCCAGCGCGCCGCGCGAGCAGTTCGGCGATCACCTCGGCCTGGTTGAACTCGCGCTCACGCTTTCGCGCCGGGTGGAGCGGCACGGGCACCAGCGCGTCGAAGGGCTGCGCGCGGATGCGTTCGTCGTCGAGCCCCGCCGCAGCCCAGGCGGCGAGCTGGTGGCGGAGGTGGTATTGGCGCTCATATTTGAAGCTGTGGATGAACTCGCGCACGACATCGCGGGCGAGATGCCGGGCGACAGCGCAGTCGAAATGGAACTCGCGGTCGCCGCAATTCGAGCACGTGAACTCGCCGGTGATGTCGCCCTCGAACGGCTGCGAGCACCGCCGGCAAAACGGTGCCTCGATCCGCTGCACGCCCTCGGCGCACGTCGGGCACAAGTGCTCCCCTGCCCCGGTCTCCGCGCTGCATGATGCGCAGTGCGGCGGAAAAAAGAGCGAGAGCAGGGCCTCACCCGCGCGGCGCAGGATTCGCATATTTAAGCCAGAGGCGGGTGAGCAGCCAGCCGAGCAGGAGCGCGAGGACGGGCACCAGGCCGATTTGAAGTTCCTCGCCGATCCACGGCAGATGCGCGGCGTCGCGCTTGGTGAGTTTGCTGAACGACATCTTCACGAAGACCAGCCCCGCGTGCAGGCCGATCGCCAGCCACAGCGAGCGGGTGCGAACGGTCGCGTCCGCGAGCATCAGCCCGAGCACGAAGATCGTCGTGAACCCGCCGAGCAGCAGCAGCGGTTCGGCGAACTGATGAAAGAGATGCGGGATCAGGGCAAAGCCGGAGAGCCACGTCACCACGTCGATCCGCACATCCTCGCCGGGCTTGAGAAAGTGGACGGCGGAGAAGATCGCGCTCGTGAAGACGATCGCGGCTCCCGGACGCAGCGTGCGGCGGAACAGACCGAGGATGCCGCCGCGAAACAGACCTTCCTCCAGCAACGCCACGACGATCGCGGACAACAGCAGCGGCGGGATCCTTTCCCACGGCAGCGTCTGCTTCCAGCGATACACGCCGCCGAGGATGTAACCCGTCGCGAGCAAACCGACGCACACCGCCGAGATCCCGAAGCCGATCGCGAAATGCCGCCGCCAGTGCGGATTCGGATCGATCCCGAGCCCGCGTGCGCCGTCGAGACGCAGCCAGCGGAGCATCGGCCAGATCAGCGCGAGTGCGGCCACGAGCGCGGCGCGGTTGAAGTATTTCTGCAGTTCCACCTCGCCGAGAAACGGCATCACGCCTCGTGCGGCGAGCGCATGGCCAGCCCAGAAGAGCGGCGGCGCGAGCAGCGCGCCCAGCGCGATGACGGCGGCGAAATAGAGAAGAATCTTTCCGAGGTCTTTCAAGTGCGCGGATTCTTGCGATAAGTGCGCGACTCGCCACCGAAAACCATGGCCGCAAAAAACATTCACGAATGGAAATCCACCACCGCCGAGGGCGAGAAGCGCGAGCTTCGCGCCGAGAAATTCGGCAAGCACTGGCGCATCCTGGCGAAGCTCACGGGCGAGGAGAAGTGGGTTTACCACGACTCGCCGCTTCTCGCTGACCTCGTCGAGCTGCGCGTGATCTTGTGGAAAAAGTATCAGCGCAAGCGCGTGTCCCATGACGACATCGTCGCGGTGAACCGGCTGATCCAGGAACGCGGCGGCAAACTCGAACCGCTCGACTGACATGGCTTCCGGCACGCGCGCGCTCCAGCAACTCGACCAGCGGTTTTGCTGGCACCCTTTCACCCAGCACGCCGTATGGCACGACCCGCTCGTGCTCGTCTCCGGCGAAGGCGCGCTCCTGCGCGACAGCGAAGGTCACGAATACATCGACGGCAACTCATCGATCTGGACGAACCTGCACGGACACCGGCACCCGAAGATCGACGCGGCGATCCGCGCGCAACTCGATCGCGTGGCGCACACATCGTTTCTCGGCTTAACCAATCCGCCGGCGATCCAGCTCAGCGCGGCACTGTGCGCGCTGTGGCCGCCCAACACGCTGACGCGCTGTTTTCTCTCCGATGACGGCTCGACCGCGATCGAGGTGGCGCTGAAAATGGCCGCGCAATTCTGGCAGCTCACCGGTCACCCGGAGAAGCGGCGCTTCGTTGCATTCGGCGGCGCGTATCACGGCGACACGATGGGCGCATCGAGCCTCGGCGGCATCAGCACGTTTCACGGACGGTTCGCGGGCTGGCAGTTCCCGGTCACCTTCGTGAACTCGGTCGCCGAACTCGCCGAATGCACCACCGGCACGATCGCGGCGGTGGTGATCGAGCCGCTGATCCAGGGCGCCGCCGGGATGCGGCTGTGGCCCCCGGGGATGCTCGCCGAACTGCGCGCGTGGTGCGATGTGAACGACGTGCTGCTCATCGTGGACGAGGTGATGACCGGCTTCGGGCGCACGGGGAAAATGTTCGCCTGCCAGCACGAGAACGTCGTGCCGGATCTCATCGCGCTCGCGAAGGGGATCACCGGCGGCTATCAACCGCTCGCGGCTACGCTCACGACCGAGCGCGTTTTTAGCGCATTCCTCGGTGAGCTGGATCGCACGCTTTACTACGGCCACAGCTACACGGGCAATCAGCTCGGCTGCGCCGCCGCGCTGGCGAGCCTCGCGGTCTTCCGTGAAGAGAACGTGCTCGATCAACTGGCGTCGCAGATCAGCCGCTTCACCGAGTTGCTCACGCGCTTTCAGACCAACCGGCATGTCGCCGAGGTGCGGCTGTGCGGTTTCATCGCGGGCATCGAGCTGGCCGGTTTTCCGCCGGACGCCATGGCGGGTGCGAAGGTCTGCGTAGCCGCGCGTAAGTTCGGCCTGCTCACGCGCCCGATCCACGATACGATCGTGCTCATGCCGCCGTATTGCATCACCGACGCACAGCTCGTGCAGTGCGTGGAGGCGGTCGAGCGGGCGATCGAAGTTGTCGCCGGGCACTGATCGCCTAGACATTTCCTCCGCCATGAAAACTTTCGTCCTCTCCCTCACCCTGCTCGCGCTCGGCGCATCGGCCTTCGCCGCGATCAAAACCGAAGCCGTCGAATACAAGGATGGCGGCCAGGTGCTCGAAGGCTTCCTCGCCTACGACGACGCGAACGACAAACCGCGACCCGGCGTGCTCGTGATCCATGACTGGACCGGTCTGCAAGACTACGCGAAGCGCCGCACGACGATGCTCGCCGAGATGGGCTACGTGGCCTTCGCCGCGGACGTGTATGGGAAGGGCGTGCGCCCGGTCGATCCGAAGGAGTGCATGGTCGAGAGCGGCAAGTATCGCAACGACCTGCCGCTGCTGCGCCGGCGCGTGATGCTTGCGCTCGATGAGCTGAAGAAGAACCCGCGCGTGGACAAATCGAAGCTCGCCGCGATCGGCTACTGCTTCGGCGGCAGCAGCGTGCTCGAACTCGCGCGCAGCGGTGCGGACGTGAAAGGCGTGGTCAGCTTCCACGGCGGGCTGAAGACGACGCTCCCCGCGGCGGAGGGTGGGGTGAAGGCGAAGGTGCTCGTCTGCCACGGCGCGGACGATCCGTTCGTGAAGCCGGCGGAGGTCGATGCGTTCAAGGCCGAGATGGAAAAGTCGAAAGCCAACCTCACGTTCATCGCGCACCCCGGCGCGGTGCATAGCTTCACGAAGAAGGAAGCCGGCGACGATCCGACCAAGGGGCAGGCTTACAATGCGAAGGCTGACGAGGAATCGTGGGCGGCGATGAAGAAGCTGTTCGCGGAGATCTTCCGGTAGGACGGGTTGTTTTTAACGCAGAGGCGCAGAGAGCGCAGAGGTGGATGAGAACTCTGCGCTCCTTCGCGCTCTCTGCGCCTCTGCGTTAAATTAGCGTCCCGCGACCGGGCGCAGGATCTCGCCCGCGCCGCTGCGCACGATTTCGACGGCGCTGATGATGGGCTGATGCTTTTCGTCCTCGGCGGCGAGCGTGGAGGCGAGCTCGAGCGTGAGATTCTCGGTCACGGCGATGTCGCGGAACTCGGCAGTAAACGCGCGCAGCGGCCCGCCCGCCTTTGCGGTGGGATCGAACGCGACGAGCACGGTCTTACCTTGCAGTTTCACGTCGAAGACGCGCTGGCCAGGCTGGTCGCCTTCGAGCGCCATGAAGTTCAGCCGCACGGTGAACGTCTCCGGCTTCGCTCCGGCGGCGAGCAGCGGGATAGTGCAGCTCGCCAGGCCCCGCGCGCCGGAGGTGAAGATCCACGGCGTTTCAGTGCCCGCGACTTTCACCGACTCGGCGTTCAGCGCGAAGAACGCGCCGTCCTTCACAAACTCGGGTTTGAAATCGAGCGGCAGGTCGATGCCTGCGCGCGAACTCGGGCGCGGGTAGCTGAGCCAGAGTTTACCGTGCGCGTCACGGCGGTCGCCGGGCGCGCCGAGGTTCAGCGCCATGTGTTGCACGGGGAGCGATGAACCGGTGGCGCTATACACGCCCCACTGCGAGCGGCTCTCGCGCGGCTCGAAGACGATCGTCGCGGCGATGGAGAAAAGACACACGCACCCGGCGCTCGCCTCGGGGATCATCACGAGGCCGTTGGCGGGGATCGTATTGATCCAGCAGCCGAGGCGTTGCCCGGCGAAATGCTCGGTGCCTTCATCCTTGTCGCGGTCGTAGAAGGCGGTCGATTTCGAGCGGAAGAACATCATGCCCGGCGTCGCGGAGATCGCGCCGCAGTGGTGGCCAGGCCGCGCGAACATCCACGCGGTCTGCTCGCCGGTGATCGGGTGCGTGCGCATTTTCTGGTCGCCGCTGTAGAGGTCGTAAGACCACGGCTCGGCGATGATTTCGTTGTCGATGATGACCGGGCGGTGGCGGTAGTTCGCGTCCTTTGCCCATATCTTGTCGCCGCTGTTCGCGTTGAGCACGACGAGCCGCCGGCGCGCGAACTCGCCTTTCAAAAACTGCTCCCAGTAGTGCCCGTTCGCGTTCGCACCGCCGAGGACGATGTGGCCGTTGTGATACATCAAGGTGAGCGCGCCGCCGCCGATCCCGATCTCGCTGCAATCGGTGACATCGACCGGCTTCGCCCAATGCTGCTTGCCGCTGACGGCATCGATCGCCACGGCCATGCGCAGGTCGGCTTTCTTTACGCGCTCTTCGGCGAGGTCACGCTCCTTGCCGGTGAGTTTTGCCAGTGCGGACTTGTCCTGCCGCAGCATGTCCTCGCGCTGCGCGGGTGTGAGCGAGCTATCGACGAAGAACACGCGCCCGTCGCCGATCGCGATGGAGACGTGCGAGATGTGCTGGCCCTGGTGCGTCCACTTCAGCGCGCCCGTATTCACGTCGTAGGCGAAGATCGCGTCGGTGTTGATCGACGCGCTCTTTCCACGCCGCGCGTTTTCGGAAGCGTTGGCGACGCGCTCCGTGGCGGTGCCGTAGAGCAGGCCGTCTTTCACCGCGATGTAGCCCCACTGGAGGTTCTCCTTCGTGCCCGCGCCGGGAACGGCGAGCGTGCGCACGATCGAGCCGGTGGCGGCGTCGAACTGCACGCACTTCTCATCGAGCAGCATGAAGAAGTAGTCGTCGCTCGCGGCCATGTTGCCGGGCTCGCGGGCATTATAGACCCCGGTGCGCATCGCACCGGGGTTCGGCGTCTCCCACAGGAACTGGCCGTTGTAAGCGTCGTAGGCCATCACGGTTTCATTGCCTTGGACGAAAAGGCGGCCATTCACCGAGAGCGGGCCGACGGCACCGTCGTGGCGGTTCACCATTTTGCCGGGGCCGGGGTCGCCATACCACAGCACGCTCAGTCCGCCTTTGATGCGCGTGTCCGAGTTGCTCGAAGTGTTCGCGGCGTTTCCGTATTGATGCGACCACGAGTCGGCGCCGGGGAGCGCTGCGCGGACGAGGCGCGTCCACTTTCCGTCGCGCACGATCTTCGCACCTTCGGCGGTGAGCTTCGTCGCGGCGAGCCACGCGCTCGCTTTCGCCGGCAGGCAGATCGTGCCGCCGAGCGGCTTGAGCGTGCGCGCGACTTCGGCGGGAACGCCGGGCATCTCCCCGGTGGTGAGCGCAGTCTCGGAGACGATGAGGTTCGCGAAGTAACTCGCGTAAGGCACGACCGAAAGATCGAGGTGATCGACGATGATCCGCGAGCCGTAGAGCCCGGTGCCGATGAGCGCGGCGCGCGCGGCGGCGACTTTCTTTTCGTCGGAATCGACGGCGTAGATCGTCAACTCGCTGCGCTTCGCGAGTTCGTAGGCGAGTTGGCCGCGCTCGCTGCCCACGATGAGGCAGAAGCCGCGCTTGATGCCGGTCTGCGCGAGGATGGCGTCGGCTGCGGAAGCGATCGCGGCGTCGGTCGCAAATGGCGCGGGCTTCGCCTCGGCGAGCGGCTTCGACGCAGGCTGCGAGGCGTCGGCAAACGAATACACTTTCCCGGTCGTCGTGCTCACGACGAGATGCCCGCCGCTCGCGGCGAGGCCGCGCGCTTCACCGTCGACGGCGAATTTCCACCGCTCCTTTCCGCTCGCGGTGTCGAGGCCGACGACCTCGCCTTGGCCGCCGGCGACGAGCGTATCGCCCGCGAGGATGAGCGCGGACTCGTGCGCGGAGGCGAAGCGCCATTTCACACCGACCTCGGCGAAGTGGTTCAGCTCTTTCTTGAGGTCGGCGAGTTGGTCCTTCTTCGCCTGGTAGTCGGCGCGGTGCTTTTCGTAAGCCTGCGCGAGCTTGGCGTCGCCCGGCGCGGCTTGCACTTTTTTCAGCGCGGCGAGGGCGGGGTGCGCTTTCAAGTCCTTGTCGAGTCCAGCGATCTTGACCTCGATCCTGTGCCGTTCGCGCGTGCCTTCGGCGTGGCGGATGCGGTCGATGGCGACGATCTCCTTGCCGCTGGCCATGTAGCCCACGTCGCCGGCGAGCGTCATCTGCGTGCCGGCGAACCATCCGAAGCCGGTCTTCTGCTTCTCCTGGTCGAGGGCGAGGATGTGATGCTCGCCGACGGAGTAAATCTGATCGTCGGCGAGGAAAGCCTGAGTGCCGCCGACCTGTCCGCCCGCATCGCCACGCCAACCGGGCGAGGGTTTGCTGATGAACTCGCCGGTCGCGCGCTTGAACGCGGCGGCGAGCGAGCGGCCCGAGGGAACGAAGAGCGTGTCCTGGGTCGCGAGCAGGTAGCCTTGCGGCGAGAGGTCGTTGCGGCCCGCGTCCTCCTGGCTGATCGCGTCGTCCTTCCACACGACTTTGCCGGTCGCGGCTTCGACGGCGTAGAGGTAGATGTTTTCGTGCGGGAAGACGCCCGCGCCGAAGTAGGCGATGCCGTCATCGACGAGCACGCCGGTGCGCACGGGCCAGCGCGAGATCATGCGACCGCGCGCGAGGATGCGTTCGTCGTTCGGGCCGGCGCGCAGCTTCCACACGAGCTTCCCGGTCGCGGCATCGAGGCAGTAGGCGTAGCCGTCGTCGGAGCCGATGAAGAGCTTTCCGTCCACGACGTGCGGCGCGAGGCGGATCGGTGCATCGGTGAAAAAGGTCCACGCTTCGCGCCCGGTCGCGAGGTCGCGGCAATAGACGCGGCCATCGACGGACGAGCCGAAGAAGACGCGCCCGCCGGCGATGGCGACGTGGAAGACGTCGTCGAAGCGGATGCGGTTGAGCGTGACGTGGTTTTCAAACACGCGCCCGTCTTCACCCGCCCACGCCATCGTCGGCGCGACGGGCGAGGCGTAGGTCCACGCGGGACGCAGCGGCGCGGTGAGCGGTTCGGAGGTGGCGCCGACGCGCGAGGCGTCGTGCAAATACGTGGGCCAGTCCGCGCGTGCGGCGACGACGAGAAAAAGGAAAGGGAGGAGCAGCTTCATGGCGGTGGAGTAACGCGCGCGGGGCGGGAAGTTGAGGTTGTTTTTTTCGAGATGCGGCTACGCATGGGGATAGGTGGAGCACGCGGCTCGCGTGCGCTGCGCGGCGGCTCGCCGCGCAGTCTGGGAAAAGCGGCGCTGGCGGGGAAATCACGCGCTCACGGTGTCTTCGGCGGGCCGTCGAAGACGGCACGCGGGCCGCGTGCTCCACCGGGGCTGGTTCGCAGGCAGAGCTTTTCCTGGCTTGTGCGGGGCGATGGTGCGGGGTTGTAGCAGTCATGCTCCGTCTTCTCCTCAGCCTCCTCGCGTGTGCCGTGCCGGCGTGGGCTTGCTCGGTGCCGGTGTTTCGTTACGCGCTGGAGCATTGGAAGCCGGATGCGTTCGAGGCGGTGGTGACGCATCGCGGGACGCTGACCGCGGAGGCGCTGCGGAGTCTGGAGGAAAGCGGAGCGAACCTCGCCGTGCGGACGGTCGTGGATGCGACGGCGCAGGAACCGCGGGTGAGCATCCGCTTTCCGCGCACGAAGGCGGAGCTGTGGAGCGGGGCGCTCGGGGAGGTGGCACCGGTGCTCGACTCGCCGGCGCGGAGCGAGATCGCGAAGCGGATCGGCGAGGGGCAGAGCGCGGTGTGGGTGGTGCTCGAGAGCGGCGACCGTGCGCGCGACGACGCTGCCGCGAGCGCGATCGACGAGCGGCTGGAGTATCTCGCTGCGACGCTGGAGCTGCCGAGGCTCGAAGCGCAGGACATCGCGAACGGGCTCGTGTCGGTGGCGCAGGAGGATTTGCGGCTGGAGTTTTCCACGCTCCGGCTTTCGCGCGGCGACGTGAAGGAAAAGATCTTCGTCGCGATGCTGCTCGGTGCGGAGCGCGGGCTGGCGGACTCGCGCGAACCGATGGTGTTTCCGGTCTTTGGCCGCGGGCGTGCGCTCTACGCGCTCGTGGGCGACGGCATCCGCAGCGAGACGATCGATCGCGCGGCGACGTTCCTCATCGGGAAGTGCTCGTGCCAGGTGAAGGAGGAGAATCCCGGCGCGGATTTGCTGATCGCGGCGGATTGGGAGGCGGCGGTGAAGGCGAGGTCCGCGCCGCTGCCCGACCTGCCGACGCTCGCGGAGATCGCGAAGTCCGCGCCGGTGGCGGTGACGATCTCGGGCGATGTGGCGACCGCTACATCCAAGGCCGCCGAACCATGGTGGCGCAACGTGGCAGTGATCCTCGGGATCTTCGCGCTGATCTTCGCGATCAAATCCTTCCGGCGCTGAGTCTATTTCCGGTTTGTCGAGCGCAGCGGGATGTTCTTCATGCTCAACTCGTGGTGCGTCTCGATGTAGCGGAGGCTCTGCGTTTTCGCGCGCATGAGGACGGTGTGCGTGATGGCGCGGTTGCGCTGGATGCGGACGCCGCGGCACATCGGGCTGTCGCTGATGCCGGTCGCGCAGAAGATGATATTCGGGCCGCTGGCGAGATCGTCGGCGCGGTAGATCCGGCTGACTTCTTCACCGTAACCGTCGGCGGCGATCTGTGCGCGCTCGGCGTCGTCGCGCGGCCACATCTGCGCCTGCATGTCGCCGCCGAGGCACTTGAGCGCGGCGCTGGCGAGCACGGCCTCGGGGCTGCCGCCGATGCCGACGAAAAGATCGACGCCGCTGTCCGGGATGCTCGGCGCGATGGCGCCGGCGATGTCGCCGTCGGCGATCATGCGCAGCGCGGCGCCGGTGCTGCGGATTTCCTTCACCAGTTCGTTGTGACGCGGGCGGTCCATGATGAGGACGACGACGTCCTGCACGCGCTTTTTCAAGACGGCGGCGACCGCCTCGATGTTCGCGCTGATCGGGGCGTTGAGCATCATGCTGCTCGCGCCGGCGCTGCGGAGCATCGAGCGGACGACTTCCGGGCCGTAAGCGAGCTTCTTCATGTAGAAGCTGGGGATGTCCTTGAGCGCGCTGCGGGTGCCTTCGTGCGGGATGGCGGTGGCGATGCAGGAGATGGAATTGGGCGCGCCCTTGGCGATGTTCGTGGTGCCGTCGATGGGATCGAGCGCGATCTCGAAGTGCGTCGTGCCGGGCAGCCACGTGCCGAGGTGCTCGCCCTTGAAAATGCCGGGAGCGTTGTCCTTGATGCCTTCGCCGATGACGACTTCGGCGCTGATGTCCATGTGGTCGAACATGCCACGGATGGCATCGCAGGCGGCGGCATCGGCGAGTTCCTTCTCTCCGCGGCCGAGCCATTGGAGGGAGTTGAGCGCCGCGTTTTCCGTGGCGCGGACGAAGTCGAATTCGAGCAGACGCTCGATGCCGTCGTATTGTTCGGAGAGCGGTTTCATGGTGGTTCAGTGCGTGAGCTTGCCGGAGAAAATGAGCAAGCCGAAAGCGAAGGCGTGGAAAGTGAGGAGCGTGTCGATGATGCGTGGAAAACGTCCGTCGGGCCAGAGTCGGCGCTGCTTGTTCCAGCGCGCGAACCAGTCGTAGCCGCTGAGCAGCGCGGCGTGGTAAAGCCCATAGAGGATGTAGTGCCAGGCGAGCCCGTGCCACATGCCCATGAGGCCGAAGGTGAGGAAGAGGCCGAGGTAGTTGGCGGTGTATTTTCCGCGGAACCACTTGGCTTTCGCGGCCGCGAGCTGGAAGCGCATGTGGATGTGGTCGCGAAACCAGAACGAGAGGCTGATGTGCCAGCGGGTCCAGAATTCGCGGATGTTCTTCGCGAGAAAGGGACGGTCGAAATTCTCCGGCGCGCGGATGCCGAAGAGGCGGCTGAGGCCCACGGCGAAGGCGCTGTAGCCGGCGAAGTCGAAGAACAAATAGAAGGTGTAGGCGTAGGCGTAGCCGGAGAGCGCGAGCGGGCCGGTCTTGTGTTCGAGCGGCGAGAGCCAGTGCGCGTGGATGAGCGCGGCGAGGATGAACTTGTAAAGAAAGCCGCGGAAGGTGCACGCGATGGCGAAGTCGAGGTCGTCGAGGAATTCGGCGCGCGTGCGCTGCTTGAGCCAGTCTTTCTCAAAGCGGCGGTAGCGATCGATGGGGCCGCTGGAGATGCACGGGAAGAAGAACAGGAAGCCGAGCCAGGTGCTGAGCGAGAGCGACTTCAGCACGCCGTCCTTGATGCTGAAGATCACGTCGAGCGCGCGGAAGGTGATGTAGGAGAGGCCGAGGAATTTCAGCGCGCTGAGCGGCGGGAAGAAGGGGGCAACCTTCACGAGCGCGAGGGGCAGGACGGCGAGGGCGATCGCGAGCCACGAGGGGAATTTCCCGCGCCAGCGGAGGAAGGTGAAGGCGAGCGCGGTCTGCCACGCGCCGAATGCGACAAACCACCAGACTTCGCGCAACTGGAAGCCGAGCGTCGGTTTGAGCACTGTGCTGAGCTGCACGGCGAGGACGAGCGCGGTGCAGAAGAGCGTCCAGCGCCAGCCCGCCCGGCCGAAGAGGCCGAGCAGGACGGTCGGCACTACCACGTAGAGCAGCAGGCCGAAGTAGGTGAAATCGCCGTAGGGGAGCATGCGCGGCGCAAGTGCTACGGAATCCCCTGAAAATGCTCAAGCGGCATGGAGGCGGATGCGTCGAATCGCGGGTGACAAACGGGTGAAGATTGATACGGTCCGCCCCTCATTTCCAGATGCCTGCCGCCGTTTCACCCATCGCCAGACCTTCGGTGGGTCGCACGTTTATCGTAGCGATCAGCCTGCTCGGCTGCATCGCGCTGGCGCAGATCGGCGCGGTGGGGTGGATGTTTGCGAATCGCTTCACCACGCTCACCGAGCGCGCGAAGCAGGGCCCCGCGCGGCTCGTCGCCACGAACGCCGCGCCGGCGCCGGGTGATCTCGCGACCACCGCGACGCTGGATGCGCGCGATCCCTTCGAGGCAGCCCGCAACGTGCCGCCTTCGAGCGAGCCGATCGCGCCGCCACCGAAACCAGTGCCGGTTTCCTCCGCAAAGCTCAACCCGCAGGCCCCGCCGGAGACGCGCTACCAGGAACTCGTGCTCACGGGCAAACAACTGCGCGAGCGCGGCGACACAGGCTCGGCGCTCGTGAAGCTGCGCGAGGCGATGGCGCTCGAACCGCAGAACCCGGAAGTTATCGCCGAGCTGGCCGTGACCTTCGAGCGGATGAGCCAGATGGACAAGGCGGCCGAGCAGTGGAAGCGCATCTTCGACATGGGCGACGCCGCCGGATCGTTTTTCATCGCCGCTGAGTCGCGCATGAAGATGAGCCAGGCACAGGCGATCGCCGCGGCGCAAAGCATCCAGGGCGTCGGGGCGAACAACGCGCCGCTTTCCCGGCTCAAGCCGGATGCCGTGCTCGGAATCGGCGAGATCACACGGCAGGACAAGCCGGAGTCGGGCGGATTGCGCTTCGCATTGCGGGTGCCGATCAAGTCCAAGCGCGGCGAGAAGGTCGGCGTCGCGGATGTCGATATCCACGTGCTTTTCTACGACATGGTGGACGACAAGACGCCGGTGCAGACGAGCGCAGATGTGAGCTATCGCTTCGCCAGCGCGCCGATCGATTGGGCGACGGGCGATCCCGAGATGCTCGAAGTCGAATACAGCCAGCAGCCACCGCTCGCCCGAGGCCCGAAGACGGAGAAGCGCGTGTATCACGGCTACGTCGTCCGGGTGTATTACAAGGGGCAGCTTCAGGATCTCCGCGCAGAGCCCGAGACGCTAAACGCAAAATTCCCGGCTCCCCAAACGCTTGAATCCAACCCCTCCAACAAGAAATGAGAATCCTCCTAGTCGATGACGAAACGAGCGTGATCCAAGTGCTCCTAGCCACGCTCAAGACCCTCCCTGGCCACGACGTGCGCGTGGCGACCAGCGGCGAAAAGGCACTTGAGGGCGCATCCGCCATGGGCGGGCTCGACCTGCTCATCACCGACGTGGTGATGGAGCCGACCGATGGCTTCACGCTGCGCGATCAGATGGTGGAGCGGTATCCGAATGTGCGGACGATTTTCATCAGCGGCTACGACTTGAGCGACTACGTCGGGCAGACCAGCGGGCATCAGGTGCTGCAAAAGCCGATCGAGCCGGCGGCCCTCCTCGCCGCGGTGCATCGGGAACTGGCCACCGTGATGGCTGCCATCGCACGTCCGAACTCCGCCACCGCCGCGGTCGCGGCCGTGCCGGATATGTTCACGCGTGCGAAGCCGAAAGCGACACCCGCAGCGACACCCACAGCCGTGCCCGTAGCCGTGCCGGCTGCCCAGCCGACCGTGCGCGCCGTCCCCGCGGCGCAACCCGCGGCGATCCCCGTCGCCATCCCCGCGCAGCCCACGGTGAAAGCAGTCCCCACGGCGATCCCGGTCGCGAAGGCCGCGCAACCGACCGCCAAAGCCGTGCCCGCGGCACCGAAGGTGGTCGCCCAGCCCGCCACCCCGGTCTCGCCGCCCCCTGCGCCCCCGCAGCCGTCGAGCAGTGCCGGCGAGAGCCTCATCGGGCAGACGCTCGGCGCTTACCAGATCGTGAGCTACCTCGGCGAGGGTCGCTCCGGCTCGGCCTATGCGGCGGTGCAGATTTCGATCAATCGCCCCGTGGGCCTGAAGGTCCTCGATCCGGAGCGCGCGCAAGACGAGGCGGTCAAAGCGCGCTTCATCGCCGATGCTCGCGCAAAGGCGCACATCCAACACCCGTCCATCCTCTCCGTGTATGAGGCTGGCGAAGCCGGTGGTCAGTTCTTCTTCGCCCGCGAATTCGTCGATGGACAGAGCCTCCAGGAAGTCGCCGCGAGCGGCGCGAAGCTCCCCGAGCCGACGCTCCTCAAGATCCTCAAGGCCGTCGGCGAAGGCTTCCTCTATCTGCACATGCAGAATCTCCCGCACCGCACGCTCGAAGCATCGCGGGTCTTCGTCGGCGTCGAAGGGAACCCGCGGCTCTCGAACATCGCCGTGCAGGTCGCCGACGATCCAATGACGATCCCGCAGGAGTTGCAGGCGTTTGGCCGCATCCTCGCCAGCGTCGTCGAGCCGCACAGCATTTCGTCCGGCTTGCAGGCTGTCATCAACCGCCTCCAGCAAGCGCCCGCCAGCGGGCTCAACGCGTGGGGCCAGGTCATCCAGGCCGCCAAGGCGCTCGAGCCGAAAACCGTCCCCAGCGCAGCGGCAAAGATCAGCGCGCAGGATGAAGCGGCGATCAAAGCCGTCGAAGCCGCGCGCAGATCGCAGCGAAGGTCATTCTGGCTCAATGTCGCCAGCCTCACTCTGCTTACCGTTGCAGTTCTTGCAGTTGCCTACTGGCGCTTGTTCGCCAAGAAATCATGGGAACGCAAGATTCAGGCAATGGTGAAGATCAACGCTGGCAGCTACAAAACGCCCGGCGGCAAGATCGTCGCGATCGACCATGATTTCTGGGTCGATAAATACGAAGTGACCATCGCTCAGTATCAGCGCTTCCTCGACTACCTCGACCAGCACCCGACCGAGGACCAGGAGTTCCGCCACCCGAAGATGCCGCGGCACCTCACGCACGAGCCCGAATATTGGAAAATCTACCACGGCCAGGCGAAGGCCAACGGCGCCGCGCATAGCGTGAAGATCGACCTCAACTGCCCTGCGCTCACCATCACGTGGTGGGACGCCTATGCCTACGCGAAGTGGCTCGGCAAGCAGACCAATACCGAGCGCGACCTGCCCACCGAGGAGGAGTGGGAAGTCGCCGCCGCCGGCCCGAAAGGCTTGAAATTCCCGTGGGGCAACGAACCCGACGAATCCAAGGCAAACACCGGCGCCGACTGGCAGAACGGCGATCCGGGAGCCAAGGGCAACAAGGATGGCTTTGTCTATTGGGCACAAGTCGATGCCAAGAGCAGCGACAAGAGCCCGTGGGGAGTCATCGGCATGGGCGGCAACGTCTCCGAGTGGACCTCCACGCCGACCAAGGATAACAAGTTCTACATCATCAAAGGCGGCAACTTCGCCAACCCGGCGACGCCCATCACATCGAGCATCGCCGACCACGATCCGAACAAGGGCGAGGAATGGATCGGCTTCCGCACGATCAGCCGCAATCCTCCGCCGGACGCGGAATAGCAATCACACGCAGTGCGCAGCACCGTTCTTCTCTTCCTATTCCTGCTCGTCTCCGGTGCTCACGCGCAGCTCAGCGTGAACCTCGAGGTCAAGCGACGCAACTTCCTGCGCTACGAGCCCATCCTCATCACCGTCAGCATCACCAATCTCGCCGGGCGCGACTTCGTCCTCGAAGACGGCGCCTCGCCCTGGTTCGGATTCACCGTCCTGCACGGCGATGCCACGACCATCATCTCGCCGCGCAACCCCGACTATCAGCTCGACCCGCTCGAACTGAAGCTCGGCGAGACGGTCAAGCGCACCATCAACCTCATCGACCTCTATCCGATCAGCGAGCTCGGCTACTATCGCGTCCGCGCCAACATCTACTCCGCGGTGCATGACAAATATTTCCCCTCGCGCACGGCCAATCTCGACATCGAAGACGGGCGCACCGTCTGGAAGCAACTCGTCGGCGTGCCCGAAACATTTCCCAACTCGGGCGCCATGCACGAGTTCCGGCTCATCTCGGCGATCAATGGGGCGCACAACTACTACTACGTCCGCATCAGCGAGCCCGACTCGGGCAAAGTCTTCGGCTGCTATCGCGTCGCGCCCCAGCTCGACAACACGCAGCCGACGCTGCAATTCGACACGACCAACACGCTCCACGCCCTCATCCTCACCGCGCCGAAGACTTACACGCTCACCGAGATCGGCGTGAATGGCCAGGTCTATGGCCAGTGGACCTACGACGCACCGAAATACAAACCGGCCCTGCGCCGCGACGAAAGCGGCAACCTTGAAGTCGTCGGCGCCACCCGCCGTGCCGCCCCCGTCGTCGGTGCGACACCCGCGCCGAAGCTCTCCGATCGTCCACCGGGCCTCCCCCGATAGCTGGTAGTGGCTCAGTTTTGGCGAGTGCAGAGGTAGGGACCGCTGTCCCCAGCGGTCCGGAATGAGCGCGCGATCTGAAACGCGGCGCGGTGGGGACACCGCGCCCTACCTTCCGCCGAGGTCGAGCGCCCAAACTAAGCCACTACCCGCTAGCGATCCGTCGGGTTTCTACCGGTCCGGCTGGAAGGAGGGCTCGCCTGCGCGGATGCGGGCGGAGAAGTCGGGGGCGTCGTTAGCTGCGCGGGCGCGATCGTCGATGAGCGAGCGCGCTTTCAGTTCCGCGAAGCCAAGGCCGCCGGTGTGGAGATAGCCGCGCTCGAACATCATCTCGTCGCCCTTGCCGTTGACCAGGATGCGCCAGTCCCACGGCGCGCGCTTAGCCACGGCGTGCTGGGTGCGGATGCTGGTGGTGCAGTTGGTGGTCACGGCGTTATACCAGCGCGCGTGGTCGCGGAGTTGATTGAGCGTAGCGATGTAGTCCATGAAGCGCATGCGCGCAGTCTCGGGCGTGATATTCAGGTGGTAGAGATAGATGTCCTCGCCCTTGCGGTAGTTGGTGCGGACGCGGATCACGTCGCGCTCGTCGGCGACGATGTAGATGAGTTCGTATTGGCGGTAGATGCCGCCGATGGCGGAATAGCTCTCGCCGATCTCCTTGCGCGTCTCGATCGAGAAGCAGACCGGCGGAGCATCGGCGAACTGAAAGCTGGCGATGGGGTGCGCCATGTAAGGCGAGCCCCAGTAGTTGATGGCGAGGTCGATCCCAGTGATCTGCGAGATGCGCACGGTGCGGCTTTCCCAGCGCGGCGTGTAATCGGTCTCGGTGCGGTAGTCGCAGTTGCGCACATTATGCAGCGTGACTTCATCCCCCTGAATCTCGGCCCACGCGGTCTGCGCCACGTCGGGCTGCCACGGGCGGTCATTGCTCGGGCGTTGGGAGAACCACCACGCGGCAATCCCGACGAGAGCGGCGATCCCGGCGAGGCGACCCCGGTGCCCCGCAAAAAACCACAGCGCCGCGAAGCCTAGCAACAGCGTGACGGCCGCTAGTTTGCGCTCGAGCACCGGCATGGGCAGATCGAACCACAGCGCACCCGCGGCCCAGAGGAGCACGAGCACAACGAGGAGGGCGGTGGACTTCACGCAGAGCGAGCGGAGCAGACGGATGAGCATGAGTTAGTTTAGTGAAGTTGCGCGGCAAGCCATCCCAATCATGGCTTGTGGGAAGGTGACGGCGGGAGGGTGGAAAGGCTGGCCTGCACATCGAGCATCGGCTGCTGGCTGATGCCGACCATACCCTGGCGCGGGCGGTCGAAATCCGAGATGAGCGTGATGATCACCGCGATGAGCAGCGGGAGCAGCGTGTTCGAGAAGTTGCTGCGCGCCCCGTTCGCCCCGGCGCCGTAGCCGCTCGCGTAGCAGCCCGCTCCCGCCACCACCAGCACGAGCATCCACACCGCGCTCGGCACCCGCGCACGCATCGCGGTCAGGCGCGACGCATCGAGATCGATCGTCTCGTTCAGCGTGTTGATGAAGGTCGCGGTGATCGGCGTCGGCGCTTCCTTCGCGACCGCGACAGTGTGCTCCCAGAGCTCACGCTGCAGCGCGGCGGTCACCTTCTCCGCAGCGTCGATCTTCGCCGCATCGGTCCCCGCGTTGTAGAAGTCCAGCCGCGCGTCCACGTAACGCCGCAGCTTCGCCTCCACCGCCGTCTTGTGCGCCTCCGGCAGCAGCGCCGCGCGCAGGTAGGTCGTCCCGATGGAATTCGCCTCCTGCAGCACAAGATCGCGCCGGTTCTCGTAGCGACCCACCGCCATCGCGAAGGTGAAGCCGAGGATCAAGCCGAGCATCCCGAGCACCGCACCCTGCACGCCACCGATCTGCGCCTTGCGCGCCTCGTCGTGCGTCGCAAACAGCCGCAGCCCCGTCCGGAATCCCACCTCCGCGAGCACGAGCAGCCATAGCCCCACGACCAGGATCACCAGCCATTGATTGCGGAAGATGGATCTAAAGAATTCGTCCATAAAGTTGGTCAGGTTTGATTCGGCGGCGCCGCTGCATCCCGCGGCGCGAACTTCGCATACAGCCCCATCACCAGCATCGCGGCAAGCGCGTATGCCGCGATGGCGGGCACCGCGCGCTGATCGCGGATTTCCTGCCCGGCGATCAGGAGCGCGAGACCCGCGTGCCGGTTCGCGTTGCAGATGGATAGCGTCTGCACCGTCGCCGACCGCTGGCCGAGGAGCAGACGCACCGCCAGCAGGGAGCCCGCGGCGAGGAGCGGCGCGGCCAGCGCCACCCACGGCGTCGCCTTCATCAGCGCGGGGCCCAGCTTGTAGAGCACCACCACGATCATCCCCATGAGCAGGAGGTTGCCGGCCGGATTCAGCACGCGCTGGAGGCGGGTGGAAAACGCGGGCGCCAACCGCATCAGCGCCATGCCTACGAGCAGCGGCGCGAACTGCTGCTGCGCGATCACCGCCAGCAGCTTCAGCGGCGGCACCCAGATCTCGCGCCCATACAGCCAGCCACCGCCGGCGATCAGCAGCGGGAGCAGCACCGGCGTGAGGAGCGCGCCCCACACCTGATAGCTAGCCGCGATCTGCATATCGAAGCCCTTCTTCGCCACGCCCCGCGTCATCAGCGGCGCCCCCGGCGCCACGCCGATGAGGAAGAGCCCCAGCGTCGCCGCGCCGCCCAGCGGCAGGAGATGCCCGAGCGCGAGCGCCAGCACGGGCGGCACGAGGAAGGTCGCCACCAGCAGCCGCACCCATAGCGATGGCGTCAGCCGCCGCCAGTTCTCCACCAGTTGCCGCGGGCTCAGGCTGAGGCCCACCGACACCATCAGCATGAAGACCGCGGCGGGGAGGAGGTATTTCACGATGAAAAGCGATCCCCCTCCCGGTGCGCACGGCCCATCGTCGCGAGCGTGTCGAGGATCTCCGCGAGGTCGGCGGGTTTGGCGCGGGTGAAGCGGCTCGCCAGCGCGGCCGCCGTCACGGGCGCGGCGGCGGACTGGAGGGCGCGTTCGACGGCGGCGACGCGTTCGGCGAGGGTCTTCGGCCAGGGCTGCTTCGCCGGCAGGGAGCGGGGCGCCGGGGGCCGGGAGCCCGAGCCTTCGGGCAGTTTCATCTGCTGTTGCGTCGCCTGCTCCCTGCCCCCTGCTCCCTTCTCCCTGCTCTGGAAAGCGGGGCGCAGCCAGCGGGGGGTGCCGGCGACCCCCACGGTCATGGCGATGCGGACGGCGGCCCCTTCCGCCGTATCGACCCAGGGATGGTCGGGAATGACGAAAAGGAGGCTCAGGGGGGCGGCTTTCAGGTGCTCACCAGAGTAAATGGCCGATTTTTGGGCTCCCCCATTTGGCGCGGGGGCACCCCCATTCGCGGCGTGGGTGGAGTTCCCGGCGGTGGGGGCGCCCCCGGACGCAATGGGGGTCGCCCCCATTTCCTCCGGGGGCGCCCCCGCCGGGCGGAACTCCGCCCCCATTTGGTGCGGGGGCGCCTCCGCGGCGTCCGGCGACGCCCCCGCCGGAAATGGGGGAATGGCCATAACACGCAACGGGACGCCCTTAAGATGCATCTCCACCACCCGGCGATTGAAGGTCTGCCGGAGGCTGTTGGTGGTGATCAATCCGAAGCGCCGGGCCGCCCCCGAGCGGACGAGTGCCGCCGCCTTGTGCCACCAATGCATCACGAAATCCGCGCTCTCGGGCACGTCCGGGTAGGCGGCGCGCAGGGCCTCGGTGTAACCGTCGCCGAGGTCGTCGCGCATCCGCTTGTTGCCGAGGAAGGGCGGATTCCCCACGATGAAGTCGGCGGCGGGCCACGCGGCGGGGCGGGCGCCCGGATACGTGAGCAGCGGAACGCGCTGGGTCTCGTCCGGCACGTCGCGGCCGGTGACGAGGTCGGTCTTGAAGCTGCGCCGGTCCCATACCGTGACGATCTCGCCCGGTGTGGAGGGAAGCGCGCCGTCGCTTCCGTGGCTGGTGCCTCCCGCGGCATCGACGGCGCGATGCCCTCCAGATTCGGGTGCGGCGCGTCTTTGCGGGACCGGCTCGCCGTCCCACGCGAGCACGGCGTCGCGACACTCGATGTTGCGGAACTTCCGCAGGAGGGGCTCCTGCGGCATCGATGAAGCCGTGGGGGTGGCGCCGGGGCCGGTGGGGAACTCGAAGGAGTAGCCGTGGGCGTGGTCATTGCCGGGGCGCGGGACGCCGAGGAGGTCGGCCAGCTCGGCGAGGAAGAGCTGGGCATTCGCGCGCTCGTTCGCCGCCGCGCTGGACCAGCGGAGGAGGAAGGCATCGAGGGCGGATGTCGAGTCAGCGGTGGCCAAGGAGCGGAGCGTGCCCGGTGCCCGCAGCGCGTGCAAGGACGCGGTGCGCGTGGCAGGGCTGCGGGGGGTTGCGCTTGTTGCGGCGGGTGCGCGGGGAGCATGGTCGATCCCTCCGCCACTTAATCCGCGCCCGATCCCATGCCGAAGAAACGCGCCAGCCAATCGAAGCCAGCGCCCACCTTGCGGAAGCGAACGGAGCTGGGTCATTCGCGCGACCGCTTCAACGACCTCTACGACTTCGCGCCCGTGGGCTACGTGACGCTCGATGACGACGGGACCGTCATCGAAGCGAGCCTGACGGCGGCGACGATGCTCGGCGTGGAGCGGAACAGGCTCGTGGGTCGCAAGTTCACGCGCTTCGTCGCTCCCAGCGCGCAGGACACGCTCTACCTGCATCGTAGCGCGGTCTTCGACTGCGATGAAAAGCAGGCCTGCGACATCCTGCTGCGACGCGCGGACGGCACGCAGTCCTTTGCCCGGATGGAGACTGCGTCCGCGATCCCACCACGGACGCGCGGCACAGCCGGAGCGCGCTCATCGACATCCACCGGCGCAAGGAGGCTGAGAAAGAGCTGGCCCGCCTGAGCGCCACGCTGGAGGAGCAAGTGGCCGAGCGCACTGAGTCGCTGCGCTTGAGCGACGAGCGGTTCCAGCAGGTCACCGAGGCGATCGACCAGGTGTTTTGGATGACGGACGTGACGAAGAACGAGATGCTCTACGTGAGCCCCGCGCTATGAGCGCATCTGGGGGCGCTCGTGGCAGTCGCTTTACGATTCGCCGCGCGACGGGCTCGACACGATCCATCCCAAAGATCGCCCGCGCATTCTCGAAGCCGCGCTCAAGAAACAGACCGTCGGCGAATACGACGTGGAATACCGCATCACGCGGACGGACGGCACCGAGCGGTGGATTCACGATCGGGCGTTTCCGATTCGCGATGCGGCGGGAAAAATTCACCGCATCGCCGGCGTGGCCGACGACATCACCGAGCGCAAGCGGCTCGAGGCCGAGGTGCTGCGGATCGCCGAGCAGGAGCGACTGCGCGTCGCGGCGAACCTGCACGACGGGATCTGCCAGGATCTCGCGGGCATCGGCCTCTTCGCGCACATCCTGCGGCAGAAGCTGGAAGAGACGTGCCATCCGCTGCTGCCGGAAGCCGGTCAAATCGTGGCTGCGATCACCGGGACGATGAACCGCACCCGGCAGGTGGCGCGGGGCATGAACCCCGTGGTGGCGGATGGCAGCGGGCTGATGCATGCGCTGCGGCAGTTCGCGCAGACGACCGCGCAGACGCGCCGGATTCGGTGCTCATTCCGGTGTGCGAAGCCGGTCGCGATCGAGAACCCGACGATGGCGAACGAGCTTTTCCGGATCGCGCAGGAGGCGGTTCACAACGCGCTCCACCACGGCAGCGCCGAACTGATCACCATGCACCTGAGCGAGATCGTTCTCTCGATGCACGACGAGGACATCTACGCCGAGCGCTGCCAGCGCGCCGGCGCGCGCGGTTACGTGATGAAAAGCGAAGGCCCCGAGAAGCTGGCCATCACGATTCGAAACGTGCTCGCCGGAGGCATCCACGTGAGCGCGAGCACCTCGGCCCGGATCGTCGCCAGCTTTGGCGGGCGGAACACGGTGAAGGATACGCCGCTCGGCCAGCTGACCGACCGGGAGTTCGAGGTCTTCGAAGGGCTCGGGCACGGGCTCTCGACCACGCGGATCGCGGATCGCATGCACATCGGCACCAAAACCGTCGAGACGCACCGCATGCACATCAAGACCAAGCTGGGCATCGCGACCGCGGCGGAACTCATCGCCTACGCCGCCCGCTGGGTGGCAGCGAAAGAGTGAGCGTATCCGGGTTTTCCTGATCGGGCATCAGTCGGAGCGGAGACACACGTCGCAGCCTCCGCCCTATAGCTCGCGCCGCCGCGGGCGCTTAGCTTTGTCGCTGATGAACCCCCGGATCACTCCCCTCGAATGCTCCCCGCTCGCCGATTCGTCGGCGATCAAGGTCGCCATCATCTATGAAGATTTTGCGACCGGCACGCGGGCGAAGCATTTTGCCGAACGCCTGGCCTCACGCATCGAGCCCTCCTCTCCGCTTTCCCAAACGCTGTGGCGCAGCGATCTGCTCGAATCCTGGCCCATCGCAAACGCAGCCACCCGCGCCACCGCGGACTGCGACTACATGATCGTCTCGCTGCGCAGTGATACCGCGCTGCCAGTCGCCACGCGCGATTGGATCGAGGCGCAACTCGACGGCGCAGCCGAGCGGCATGGGGCTGATCGCGCTGATTGATCTTAGCCCAAGTTCGACAGTTGACCCAGCCTTTCGGGTATTATGAGGGTGGTTAAAAGGAATGCTTCTCTTGGAACGGTGTGAGGTGGAGTGCGTTTGGCGTTGTAGTG